>NZ_JBHSKG010000005.1:0-344278 GCF_042657905.1 Actinomycetospora rhizophila
CGGCCTCGTAGATGTTGCCGTCGGCGGCGAAGTGGCGGTCGCTGGCGGTGGTGTCGGCGCTCATGATCGGTGCTCGCTCTCTGTCCGTGCTCGGTGCCCTCGTGGTGGGCGTTCGGCACTGTGACGGTGCGGGCGGGCCGGGATGTTCCCCGCCGACCGGGAAAATCGTTGCGCGAGGGGCCGGCTACGCAGCGTCAGAGTCGCAGCGTCGCGCTCGGCGAGCGCCCGTAGTGCTCGCGGTAGATGACCGAGAAGCGGCCCGGATGGCCGAAGCCCCACCGCGCGGCGATCGCCTCGACGCGGTCGCCGCGGGTGGGGTCGCCGGCGATCAGGTCGCGGTGGGCGCTCTCGAGGCGCACGCGGCGCAGGTACTCGAGCGGCGTGGTGTCGCGGTGGCGCCGGAACGCCAGCTGCAGCGAGCGCGCGCCGATCCGGGCGGCGTCCGCGATCTCGGTGAGCCCGATCTCCTCGTGGGCGTGCGCGTCCATGAAGTCCACCGCGCGCCGCACGGTCGCGGGCTCCGCCGGGCCCCCGTCGCTCGTCGTGGGGTCCATCAGCACGTCGAGGGCGGTGTTGGGGAACGTGGTGACCAGCGTCGTCGCCAGGTGGCGCAGGGTGTTCGCCCGGACCAGCGGCGCCGCCATGAGGGCGTCGGAGCTCAGGACGTCGTCGTGCACGTGGGTGCTCAGCCGGCGCCAGTAGTCGGCCAGCGCGAGCGACACCGGCGCCGCGGAGGTGAAGGCGACGGCCTCGGGCTCGAGTCCCGAGAGCTCGGCGGCGACGCGGAGGACCTGGGCGTGGTCGAGCACGGTGGTCTGGACGGTGACGTCCTGCCAGCCCGTGCCGTAGTCCGACCAGGTCGGGGTGAGCTTGAGCGTCCCGGCGACGGCGCCCGAGCCGTCGTCGACGTGGTGGGGACCGCCCGCCAGGTCCTGCACGACCACGAACGCGCCCGGGGGGTCGCAGCGCGCCCGCACCGGACCGGAGTGGCGCAGCCGCCCGATCCCGAACAGGTCGGTGCCCGCGACCTCGGTCCAGAACGTGAACCCCGCCGGATCGACCTTCTCGGGCCGGAAGTCGGTGTAGGTCTCGCACAGGTACTGGTTCGCGGCCTCGGGGTCGGTGCTGGCCCACTCGTACCGCGTGACCGCCTCGGGTCGGCTGCCGCCCGCCATCCTCACGCTCCCTAGCCGATCGTGCGCGATCGATTATGTCCGACCGATCTCGTCCGGGCGACGGCGCGGTGACCGTCGGGTTTCCCACGACATCCCCACCGCGGTGTCGCGTCAGACCGGGAGGTGACGAACGTCGGACACGGGTTACGCCGCGTAGGATCCTGAGCAGATGACCTGTTTTCCGGAGGGACGGCCATGGCCTACGTGCTCCTCGCGCTGGCGATCGCGAGCGAGGTCGTCGCGACGGTGTCGCTGAAGCTCTCCGAGGGCTTCACCCGTCTCGTGCCGTCGATCGTGGTGGTCGTCGGCTACCTCGTGGCGTTCGGCCTGCTCTCGCAGGCGCTGGCCCGGGGGCTGGGCGTCAGCGTCGCCTACGGCATCTGGGCGGCCGCCGGGGTCGCGCTCGTCGCGATGGCCGGGGCGGCGTTCCTCGGCGAGTCGCTGACGTGGGTGCAGGTCGGGGGCATCGCGCTGGTCATCGGCGGGGTGCTCGCGCTCGAGCTCGGGGCCCGGCCGGCGTAGGGGGCGGCCGTGGTCGACGAGACGGACGGGCGCCGCCGCAAGGGCGAGGAGCGCCGGCGGCTGCTGCGCGAGGCGACGATGCGCGTCATCGGCCGCGGGGGCGTGGCCGCGGTGACCCAGCGGGCCGTCGCCGCCGAGGCGGGTATGACGCCGAGCCTCGTGAGCTACCACTACCCGACCGTCGACGGGCTGCTGTCGGCGACGCTCGCCGCGGTCAACGACGACTGGGTCGCGGCGCTGGCGCGGTGCGCGGCGCACGACGACCCCCTGCCCGCCCTCGCCGGGCTCGTGGCCGCCGGCGCCGTCGACCCGAGCCGGACCGTCGACGCCGAGTACGAGCTGTTCCTGCAGGCGGGCCGGCGTCCCGCGCTGCGCGGCGAGTGGGTCCGCTGGACCCGCGCGCTCGACGCGGTGCTCGTCGCGGTTGTGCCCGACCCGCGGCGCCGTGCCGCGGTCGCCGCCGCCGTCGACGGTCTGTTCCTGCGCTGCTGGTGCGACCCCGCGCCGTGGAGCGCCGCGGACGTCGAGGAGGTCCTGCGCGCCCTCGTGCCCCGCTGAAGATCTCCGGGTCTGGTGCGCTCCCGGGGACGCCCGCTACGGTCGGTGGTCACCGGTGGCCCGTCCGGGCGACCCCGAGCACCGCGGACGCGCCGATGAAGAAGCTCGCCGAGCTCCTGGTCTGTTTCCTGCACCCCGTGGCCGTGGTGCTCGTGTGGCTCAACCTCGTGGTGCGCCCGGAGCTCAGCGGCACCGCGAAGATCGTCTGGGCGGTGCTCGCCCTCGTCCCGGTCGTGCCGTTCGTCTACGTGCTCACCGGTGGCGAGCTGTGGGAGGGCAAGAAGTCGGCCGTCTGAGCGCGCCGCGCCCGATCACCTGATGGTGTGGCGGGTGTGGGCTGGATCTCCTACGGTCGGCACGACCGCGGTCGAGCAGCGCGCCGCGACGCCCTTGACCGCCGACGACCAGGTTCGTGGCAGGAGCGCGCATGCTCGAGTGGTCCGACACGCTGTCGGGCACCGACCTCGCCGCCGCCCTCGGGTTCCCGCCCCCCGACGACGCCGCGTGGGCCCGGGTGGCCGACGGCGGTGCCGAGAGCGTCGAGCTGAAGGTCCTGCTCACGCCCGAGCCGGGGTCGACCGTGCACCTCGTCGGGCGCCACGGGCGTGTCCGGACCCGCCGCCTGCACCTGCTCGACACCCCCGACCTCGGGCTCGCCCACCTCGGCGTGCACGTGCGCCTGCGCGACCGGGGCCGCGACCGCTGGGACCTCACGGTGCGCGTCCGTGGCGAGGACCCCGTGCCGGGCGGCGCACCTCCGGCCGGGTCGCGGATCGAGCTCGACATGCTGCCCGGCCTCGTCCACCGCAGCACCGAGGTGCGCGAGCCCCTGGACCGCGAGCGCGCGCTCGACGTCCGCGACGCCCGGGTCCCCGTGCAGAAGGTCCTCACCGCCGACCAGGAGGAGCTGCTGCTGGGGGCGGCGGGCGAGCTCGGCGGCGCGGAGCTCGAGGTCTTCGGGCCGCTGGTGATCGAGCGCGCCCCCGTGCCGCGCCCGCGCTGCGGGCTGGCCCACGCCCGCCACGAGCGCTTCCGGTTCCCCGACGGCCGCGTGCTCGAGGAGTTCTCCGCGCGCTGCGCGCCCGCCGACGCCCGCCGCACCGCCGAGGCCGTGGCGGTCTTCCTCGCTACCCACGGGCTGGCGCCGGCGCCGCCCCACCGCACCAAGACCACGATGTGGACCGAGCAGCTGCGCACGGCCCGGTCGCGGTGGGCCGATCCGCCGTGGGACGCCTAGCCTCCTGGGCGTGACCACCGTTCTGCAGCACTGGGCCGGCGGCGCGGCCCTCAAGTCGACGACCGAGCGCTTCGGCGACGTCACCGACCCGGCGACCGGGCAGGTCACCCGCCAGGTGGTGCTCGCGACCGAGGCGGACGTCGAGGCCGTCGTCGGGGCGGCCCGCGAGGCGTTCCCCGGCTGGCGGGACACCTCGCTCGCCCGGCGCACGCAGATCCTGTTCGCGTTCCGGGAGCTGCTCAACGCCCGGGCCGGCGAGCTCGCGGAGATCATCACCGCCGAGCACGGCAAGGTGCTCTCCGACGCCGCGGGCGAGGTGGCCCGCGGCCAGGAGGTCGTGGAGTTCGCGTGCGGCATCGCGCACCTGCTCAAGGGCTCGGCCACCGAGAACGCCTCGACAAGTGTCGACGTGCACTCGATCCGCCAGCCGCTCGGGGTCGCCGGGATCATCAGCCCCTTCAACTTCCCGGCCATGGTGCCGATGTGGTTCTTCCCGATCGCGATCGCCGCGGGGAACACGGTGGTGCTCAAGCCGTCGGAGAAGGTCCCCTCGGCCGCACAGTGGCTCGCCGAGCTGTGGCGCGAGGCGGGGCTGCCCGACGGGGTGTTCAACGTGCTGCACGGCGACGCGACCGCCGTGGACGGGCTGCTGACCCACCCCGACGTGAAGTCGATCAGCTTCGTCGGCTCGACGCCGATCGCGCGTCACGTCTACGAGACCGGCACCGCGGCGGGCAAGCGGGTGCAGGCCCTCGGCGGGGCGAAGAACCACGCGGTGGTGCTGCCCGACGCCGACCTCGACACGGCCGCCGACCAGGCGGTCAACGCCGGCTTCGGGTCGGCCGGGGAGCGGTGCATGGCCGTCTCCGCCGTCGTGGCGGTCGGGACCGCCGCCGACCCGCTGGTGGAGAAGATCGCCGAACGGGCGCGCGGGCTGCGCACGGGCGACGGTCGCCGCGGCACCGACATGGGCCCGCTGGTCACCCGCGCGGCGCAGGAGCGGGTGTCGGGCTACGTGGATGCTGGCGAGGCGGCCGGCGCGCGGCTGGTCGTCGACGGCCGCGGCGTGACGCCCGATGCGGACGGGGACGGCTTCTTCGTCGGGCCGACGCTGTTCGACCGGGTCACCACCGACATGTCGATCTACACCGACGAGATCTTCGGTCCGGTGCTCTCCGTGCTCCGCGTCGAGACCTACGACGAGGCCGTCGCACTGATCAACGCCAACCCCTACGGCAACGGGACGGCGATCTTCACCAATGACGGCGGCGCCGCGCGGCGCTTCCAGCACGAGGTGGAGGTCGGGATGATCGGCATCAACGTGCCGGTGCCCGTGCCGACGGCCTACTACAGCTTCGGCGGCTGGGGGAGCTCGCTGTTCGGCGACACCCACGCCCACGGCACCGAGGGCGTGCACTTCTTCACCCGCGGCAAGGTCGTCACCTCGCGCTGGGTCGACCCCGCCCGCCGCGGCGGGGCGGGCGAGCTCGACCTCGGGTTCCCCCGTAACGACTGAGCGTCGACCTCCGAGGGCTCAGCGCGGGCCCGGGTGCCAGCGCCGGACCGCCTCGTACACCAGGGCGCCGCCGGCGACGACCGGGAGGTCGACCACGCCGAGGACGAGCAGCGCCGCGCCGCCGAGGTAGACCGGGGTGCGGTGGGGAAGCACGCGGCGCACCACCTGCGCGGCGTCCGCCGCGACCTCGACGACCGAGTCGGTGACCCCGCGCGGGGGCGCGGTGGGGGCGGCGGGCGCGACGACGCGCTCCGGCGGCCCGGCCGGGGGCACGGCGCCGTTGACGGGGGCGTCCGGGGCCGTCAGCGCGGTCGCGACCGGGTCCTCCCGGGGCTTCTTGTCCTTCTGGTCCTTCGCCATCGATCGACGCTACGCCGCCCGGCGGCGGTGCGGGAGCGGCCTCACGCCCCCACCGCCCGGGCCCAGCGGTCCGGGGAGGCCACCGGCCGGCCGTGCAGGGCGACGACGAGGGCCGGGCGCAGCGCGGCCAGGCGGCGCCGGGACGCCATCGCCACGTCGGGGTCGTCGTGGAGCCCCCGGGGCAGCGGCAGCCACCGCGGCGAGCGCGGGTCGCCCGACACGTTCACCGGGCCGTCGCCGACGATCAGCACCCGGTCCGCGGCGCGCCACAGCGCCAGGGTGCCGGGGCTGTGCCCGGGCACGGCGAGCACCGCGAACCCGGCGACGGCGTCGCCCTCGACGAGGCGCCGGTCCACTCGGCGGCGCTCGCGGGCCAGCGGCGCCAGCACGGCACGCCCGAGCACGCCGGAGTGCGTGTCGAGCCGCCCGCCCTCGAACCGGCCCGCGTCGGCCTCGCCCATCGCCAGCGGCGCGCCGGTCTGGCGGCACAGCCAGGCGGACGCGCCGACGTGGTCGCCGTGCGCGTGGGTCACGGCGTGCTCGGCGACGTGGCGCCCGCGCAGCAGGGCCGCGAGACGCCGTGCCGACCACGGGAACCCGGCGTCGACGACGACGTCGCCGTCGGGCCCCTCGATCAGCACGGTGTTGAGGAGGGCGGCGGGCGTGAGGGCGCCGAGGTGCACGCCGTCGGCGACCTCCTGCAGGTGCGCGGGCATGCCGGGCAGCCTGTCAGCTCGCGAGCGTCGCGACGACGAAGCCGTCCCGCTCCGCCGTGCCGGTCACCGTCGCGGCGACCGGGTGCGCGAACCCGGGCCCGTCGGTGACGAGGGTGTGGAACTCGCCGTTCTCCCCGCACGGGTCGACGCCGTCGGGGAGCTCGGCCAGCAGGTCGGCGTCCCACGCCCGCCCCGCGAAGGCCGCGGGCACCCGCGTCGGGTCGACGCAGACGACGACCGCGCGGAGACCGCGGTCGATCATCGTGCGGGCCAGGGCGCCGGTCGGGCGCCCCCACAGCGGGAAGCCGGCGGCGAGACCGGTGCCCGCGAGGGCCTGCTCGCGGTAGGCGCGGACGTCGGCGAGGAAGAGGTCGCCGTAGAGCACCCGGGTCGCCCCGTCCCCGCGGAGGCGGGCCCACGACGCGCGGGTGCGCTGCTCGTAGACGTCGTTCGGGCACGGCGCGGGCAGCGCCACGTTCTCGAGCGGCAGGCCGAGCGCCGCCGCCTGGGCGCGCACGCACGCGAGCGGGACGTGGCTCGCCACGACCAGACCGTCCGCGCCGACCGTGGTGTGCAGGCCGGCGACGGCCGTCGTCTCCCGGGCGACGGCCAGCGCGAACGCCCCGTCCTTGCCGCCCGACCAGCTCATCCAGGCCCGCTCGCCCATCAGGTCGGGGAGGCCTCCTCCTCGTCGTAGGGCTGGGGGTCGCCGGGCGGGGGGCTCTCGTTCTTCCGGGCGACGGCCTCGCCGACGACCCCGGCGGCCTCCTCGACGTCGTCCTCGTCCTCGAGCCGGCCGGTGCCGGGCGTCTGCGGTCCTGTCATGGCCCCGGGCTACCCACCCGGCCCGGATCGGGCACCGCCGCGGTCAGCGCCTCCGCAGCACCAGCGCCGTCGTGATCAGCAGGACGACGGTGCCGACCGACTCGACGACGAGCGTCGTCGTCGCCAGCTCGTACTCGAGGCTCGACTCGATGCCGAACAGGCCGACGGTGAGGGCGAGGACGAGCGCGGCCAGCGTGCCGGCCAGGAACAGCAGTCCGAGCACCGTCGAGATCGCGAGCAGCTGCCCGCGGGTGACCACCACGGCGATCGCCAGCACCAGCCCGCCGAGGGCGTTGAGGAGGAACAGGTTGCCGAGCACCCCGCCGGTGCCGCCCCACACCACGAGGTAGAGGTGGATGCCGCCCATGGCCAGCAGCGCGACGGCGCTGAGCACCTGCCAGACCATGGTCGAGCGCCGGCGCTCGCCGCCGCGCGCGATCCGGACCGTGGGCGTCTCACCCTGACCGAGCGGACCGCCCGCCGCGTGTGCCATGACCGCCACCCCGTCCCTGCGCTCGGTACGCAGCACGGATGGTCCTCCCGCGCCGCCGCCGGGTCGAGGGGCGAATCCGGCGATCAGCTACTTCCTCACCTCTCGTCCCGCTCGTCGCTCCCGTTGCGGCGCGAACTCGCGAACAGCGCGCCCCCGAGGGGGATGAGCAGGAAGAACACCCAGGCGTTGGGGATCGGCACGGTGAAGAACAGCACCAGCGCGATGATCGGCAACGCCCCGCTGATCGCCGGCCCGTAGCGGGCGAGCACGCCGGGCTCGCGCCGGGTCGCCGGCGCGCGCCCGGGGGTGGCGACGGCGGGCGTCTCCCCGGGCAGCGGGGGATGGGGCTGGGGCAGGTCGGCGAACAGCGGCACGAGGTCGTCGGCCGTCCGCGCCTCGGCGGCGCGGGCGCTGCGCTCGCCGTACTCCTCGGCGTCGAGGCGCCCGGCCTCGAGGTGCGCGTCGAGGGCCGCCATCGCCGCCTCCCGGTCGGCGGTGCCGATGCGGGGCGACGGCGGGTCGGACGGCCGTCCGGGCTGCGGGGGGACCGGCTCGCTCATGGTCGTGAGCATGCCACCGCCGACCAGCGGAGATCCCCACCCGGACGAGCTGTGCGCCCCGCGCCGCTCGACGAGGACCGTCGTCGTCAGTGCAGCGTCACCGTGTCGCCGACCCGCAGCGCGCCGCCCTGCGTCACCTGCGCGTACGCCCCGGCGCAGGGCAGCACGCCGAAGCCGGGGACCTCGACGCGGTTGGCGCGCATCGGCTCGCGGACCGCGTGCGGGGCCCGCGGCAGCGTGCCGTGCTCGAGCGTCGGCACCGAGCACCGCGGCGTCGGCAGCGACACCTCCAGCGTCACCGTCGACCCGTCCGCCGCCGTGAGGTGCAGCTCGCGCCCGAGCCAGGTGTTCTCCACGTACGGCGGCGTGCCCTCCGGCGTCTCGATGACGATGTTCGGGCGGTAGCGCAGGTACTCGACGCCGATCTCGTCGAGCGTCGCCGAGGTGATCAGGTGCACCGGCGAGTGGTCGACGAACGACGTGCCGGTGGTGCCCTGGGCGATCTCGAGGCCCGGGGCGTCGACCTCGGCCTCCACGCCGTGCTCCAGCACGTCCTCGGGGTCCGGGCGCTCGACCTCGGCCGCCTCCGGGCGCTGCGCGGACACCCGCACCGCGCGCCCGAGCTCGTCGGCCAGCGTCCGCGTGACCCAGGGGTCGAGCGCGTCGCGGGTCCAGCCCGCCGGTGAGGTGATGGTGACCCGGCCGTCCGCCGCGACGGCCGAGTAGCGCAGCAGGTCGCGCCACAGCCGCGGGTGCTTGGCCGTGGCGACCTTCCCGGTCGTCTCGTCGACGAGCGCGAGCCCGCGGTCGCCCTCGAGGCCGCCGTGGTCCACCCGCGAGCCCTCCAGGGGCTCACCGAGCATGGACTTCACCGGGTACCGCCACAGCGCGGTGATCTGCATCTGCCGTCCCTGGTCGAGCGCCGCCCCCGTACCCCGCGACCGTATCCGGCCGCGGGGCGCCGGGCGTCAGCCGCGCTGCGAGATGCCCGTCATGCACCACCGGCCGTCGGTCACCCCGAGCACGATGTCGGCGGGCAGCTGCTGCACCTGACCCTGCGCGCTGAGCACGAGGTCGACGGGCGCGCGGGCCTGGGTGTCGAGCTCGAGGATCGGCGGGCCGGCCGGCGTGGCCTGCTGCACCAGCGACAGCGCCTCCGGCGGGAACGGGTTGGTCGGCGCGCCCTGCTGGTCGCGGCACGACACGGCGTCGAGCTGCGCCGGGTCCTTCGCGGCCAGCGCCGACGTCGCCTGCGTGGCCACGCCGTCCGGGGACCCGGGCCGGATCGCCCACCCGGGCGCCAGGAACGCCGTCACCGCGAGCGCGACCACCGCGAGGACGGCGACGGTCGTGGCGGCGATCAGGGCCCAGGGGCGGGCCGGGGCGTCGTCCTCGTCGTCCTCGTCGAGGAAGTCGTCGTCGTCGGTGTCGAGCGTGTCGTCGGTCCCGGTCGCGGCCTCGGGCTCGGACGCGGGCTCGCGCTCGCCGGTCGTCTCCTCGGCGGTCGTCTCGTCGGTCGACTCGGTGGCCTCGGCCTTCCCGATCGCGGTGTCGGCGTCGGCATCGGTGCCGGCGTCGTCCGCGCGCTCGTCGGTCAGGGTCTCGCTGCGGCCGGGGTCGGCCATCGTCAGTCCTCTCGACGGCGCCCGTGACGGGGCCGGGTGGGGTGCCGTGTCCCCCCGCACGGTGCCTCATCGTCGTGGTGCCGTCGGCACCCGGGGACCTGCGGCGATCAGTCCGTGTCCGGTGCGCCCGCCTCCGCGGCCGCGGTGAGGCGGCCGAGGATCTCCTCCCAGCCGCGGACGAAGGCCCCGCCGGCGTAGCCGCCGGGGCGGGCGCAGTCCTCGCCGAGCTGGGCGTCCGACAGCGCCTCCCAGCCGCGGTGCTCCACCGCCACGCGGGTCAGCGCCGGGCCGAGCACGGTGAACGTCAGCTCCACCTCGGTCGGCGCGGGCGTCATGTTCCACGTCATCACCAGGCGCGCGGGCGGCTCCCAGGCCAGCAGGTGTCCCCAGTCGCACTCGGTGCCGTCGTCCCACCGCTCGTGGACGCGGCCTCCGACGCGCGGCTCGACGTGCACGGTGCGCACCCGCTCCTTGCCCGCGGAGTACGGCTGCAGCGGCCACCACTGCCCGATCGTCGAGACGAACACGTCGAACGTGTGCTCGCGGCCGCTGCGCACCGTCGTCGACTGCCGGATGGGCGGGCGGCGCAGCGTGGTGACGGTGTCAGCCGGTGGCGTGCTCGTCATCCGATAACCCCCTGTCGGCCTCCACGAGGCGGCGTGCGGTGTCCAGCGACGACGCCCACATGTCCTCGAGGAACTCCCGCAGGCCGTCGAGGCCCTCGGGGCGGGCGCGGTAGAGCCGGCGCGTGCCCTCGCGCCGCTCGGTGAGCAGGCCCGCGTCCTTGAGCACGGTGAGGTGCTGGCTCACCGCGGGGCGTGTGACGTCGAACGCCGACGCGATCTCGCCGGCGGAGAGCTCGTCGTGGGCCACCAGGCGCAGGATGGAGCGCCGTCGCGGCTCGACGAGGGCGCGCAGTGTCACGGTCTCCCGGTCGTCCTCGGTCACGCGCGCCTCCTTCCGTCAGTCATGACGAACGTTAGCGGACCGGCACGCCGACGGCCAGGGGCTCACTTGATCAGCTTCAGGACCTCGCGGAACGCCTCGTTCCCGCTCGAGCCCAGCCACTCGAACACCACCATCTCGGTGGTGAGCACGTCGACGCCGTGGGCGCGCATCCGCTCCAGGGCCCGGTCGCGGTTCGCCGGGCGGCGGCTGCCGACGGCGTCGGCGACGACGGCCACCTCGCGGCCCTCCGCGCGCAGCGCGAGCACGGTCTGCAGCACGCAGACGTGCGCCTCGCAGCCCAGCGCGACGACCGTGCCCGGACCGGGGTCGATCCCGGCCGCGAAGCTCGTCTTGGCGATCGCGGGCGCGGGCAGCAGGTCCGCGATCGCGCCGACGGTCGGGCCGAGGCCGTCGGGGTTCTGCTCCGTGGCCGCGACGCCGACGCCCAGGCGCGTCGCCGCCCGGACCAGCCGGCCCGCGTTCTCGACCACCTCCGCCGCGTCGGCGATGGCGGGCATCAGGCGTTCCTGGAGGTCGACGACGAGCAGGGTCGAGTCCTGCGCGGGGATCAGGGCCACGGGAGGCACGGTAGGCGCCGGGACCGGTTGACGGGACCTCGCCCGGCGCCGTAGGCCATGCGGATGTGACCCCCGGACACACCGACCGCGTCGCCGACCACACCGCGCGCTTCGCCGCCTTCCTGGAGGCGGAGGTGGCGCCGCTGGAGGCCGAGCTCGCCGCGCAGGACGTCGGCACCGCGTACAACCCGCGCCTCGACGAGGCCGGCCGCATGCACCCCGCGGTGTGGGAGGCGCGCCGCGAGGTGCAGCGGCGCTCCGCGGCCGCCGGGCTCTACAACCCGCACGTGGGCGCCGCGGTCGGCGGCGGGGGCTTCACGCGCGCCGAGATGCAGCACGTCGAGGAGTTCGTCTACCGGCGCTCCGGGCTCGGGCTGGGGCTCGCCGCGCTGGGCTGGACCGAGGGCGCGAACCCGGCGATCGAGCACTGCTCGGACACCGCGCGCAAGGAGTGGCTCGAGCCGCTGATGGCGGGCGAGATCACCGCGGCCTTCGCCAACACCGAGATCCACGTCGGCACCGACGTGCTCGCCATGGAGACCACCGCCCGCCGCGACGGCGCCGACTGGATCCTCGACGGCACCAAGGCCTGGATCACCAACGCGCACTTCGCCGACGTCGTCCAGGTCGTCGCCGTCACCGAGCCCGGGGCCGGGTCCCGGTCGCTGTCGATGTTCCTCGTCGACGCGACCAGCCCCGGGTTCACCCGCGGCCGCGACATCCCGACCATGCTCGACGACGGGCTCACCGGCGAGCTCCACCTCGAGGGCGTGCGGGTGCCGCCCGAGAACGTGGTGGGCGAGGTCGGCGACGGGTTCGCGCTGGCCATGGCGTGGATCAACTGGCGCCGCCTGTGCCGCGGCGGGATGTGCGCGGGCTGGGGCACGTGGCTGCTCGAGCGCGCCCTCGACCGCGCGCAGCACCGCACCTCGGGCGGCGCGCCGATCGCCGAGCTGCAGGCGGTGCAGCACATGCTCGCCGACATGGATGCCGACGTGTACGCGGCGCGCGCGGCGTCCCTGCAGGCCCAGGTCGAGCTCGACGCGCTGCCCGGCGGGCCCTACGGCATGCCGCTGCACCCCGACGCGCCGCGCCTGACGAGCCTGGTGAAGGTGATCAACGACGAGGCGTTCTTCCGGGTCGCCGACCGCGCCGTGCAGGTTCACGGCGGCACCGGCCTGCGGCTCGGCTCGCCCGAGGAGAAGCTCTTCCGGCTCGCCCGCAACCTCAAGATCCCGGCCGGCACGGTGGAGATCCAGCGCAACGCGATCGCCCGGGGCCTGCTGCGGCGCGGGGTGGGCCGGTGACGCTCGCCGCGGTGACCGGGCGCTTCCAGCCCGTGCACGACCAGCACCTCGAGCTGTTCGCCCGCGCGCTCGCCGAGCACGAGCACCTCGTCGTCGCGGTCACCAATCCCGACTCCGGCGCCCGCCACGTCGCCGCCACCTCGGCGCACCGCCACACCGACGACGCCAACCCGTTCACCTATTTCGAGCGGTGCCGGCTGCTCGCGGCGGCGCTGGCCGGCGCGGGGATGGCCGAGCGCGCGACCGTCGTCCCGTTCGACCTCACCCGCCCCGAGCGGTGGCCGGAGTACGTCCCGCGGGGCGCCGTGCAGTACGTGCGCGCGTTCTCGGCGTGGGAGGCCGACAAGGCCGGGCGGCTCGCCGACGGCGGCTACGAGGTCGTGGTCGTGGACGGCGACCCCGCGACGAAGCTCGACGCCGCGACGATCCGCGCCGCGTTCCGGGACGGGGGCTGGGCGTCCCTCGTGCCGCCGGCCACCGTGCCGGTGCTGCGCGCGCTGCTCGACGAGCGGGTCGCGCGGTGAGACCACCCGGGTACGGCGAGGGCCAGCCGCGCCTCGACGACGACCGGCTGCCGGTGGTGCTCGTCGTCCTCGACGGCCTCGGCGACCGCCCCGTGCCCGAGCTCGGCGGCCGCACCCCGTCGGAGGCCGCGCGCACGCCCGTGCTCGACGCCCTCGCCGCGCGCGGGTCGTCGGGCTGGCACCTGCCGTTCGGCTGGGGCCGGGCGCCGTCCTCGGAGCTCGCGCACTGGGCGATGTTCGGCTACGACGACGTGCCCTTCCCGGGGCGGGCGGTGCTCGAGGCCCTCGGCGCCGGGATCGAGGTGCCGCCGGACGTCGCCGTCACCCACGCGGCGCTGCGCCCGTCGTCGGTCGGCCCCGACGGCCGCGTGTGGATCACCGGCCGCACGGCGGGGTGGGACGGCGACGACGCGGCCGCGCTGCTCGAGGCGCTCGCGCCCGTCGCGGCGGCGCACGGCGCGCGGCTGGAGGCGCTCGGCGGGCGGGGCGAGGCGCTGCTGGTGCTCGGCGACCACGCCGACGGGCGCGTCACCGACTCCGACCCGTTCTTCGAGGACCGGCACCCGTGGCTGCGGGTGCTGCCGTGCGAGGACACGGCGGCCGGCACCGCCGTGTCGCTCACGGCCCTGCTCCTCGAGGCGCGCGCGGTGCTCGTCGAGCACCCCGTCAACGTCGCGCGCCGCGGCGGTGAGCGCCCGCCGCTGGACGTGCTGACCACGAAGTGGTCGGGGTCGCGCGGGGCGGTCCCGCGGTTCGCCGACCACGTCGGCGTCCCCGGCGCGGCGGTGACGAGCACCCGGCTCTACCGCGGTCTCGCCGCACTGCTCGGGATGCGCAGCCGGCACCTCCCGCCCCACCTGGACCCGCGCCGGGACCTCGGCACCGAGCTCGCGGACCGCCTGACCGCCGCGCAGGCGCTCCTCGACGAGGGCGCCGCGTTCGTCCACGTGCACACCAAGGCCACCGACGACGCCGGGCACACCAAGGAGCCGCGCGCCAAGCTCGAGGTGCTCGAGGCCGCCGACCCCGGCCTGTCCGCGCTGCACGAGCTGGCCGGGCGCGCGATCGTCGCCGTCACCGGCGACCACGCGACGCCCTCGACCGGCGGCGTCCTGCACACCGGCGACCCGACGCCGCTGGTGGTCGCGGGCCCGACGGTGCGCCGGGACGCGGTCGAGGCCTTCGGCGAGGGCCCGGCGGCCGCCGGCTGGTACGGCGCGCTGACCGCGCGCGAGCTGCTGCCGCTGCTGCTCGGACACGCCAACCGCGCCGCGTTCCTGGGCCACCGCGCGACCGCCCGCCCCACCGCGGCGCTGCCCGACGCGCCGGAGGCGATGGTCCTGCCGCCCGGACGGCGGGCGCGGCGGTCGAGCTGATCGCGGCCCCGATGCACCACGATCATCGCCATGCCGCCCGAGCACGGTCATGCCCCCTACGCCGGTAGCGGTCTCGACGCCGCCGTCGTCCCCACGTTCACCGCCGAACCGGGGGTGATGCCGGACCACCGGCTGCCCGAGCACGAGCTGGCGCCCGAGATCGCGCACCAGCTCGTGCGCGACGAGCTGATGCTCGACGGCAACGCGCGGCTCAACCTCGCCACGTTCGTCACGACGTGGATGGAGCCGCACGCGGCGGCGCTGCTCGCCGAGTGCGCCGACAAGAACATGATCGACAAGGACGAGTACCCGCGAACCGCCGAGCTCGAGCAGCGGTGCGTGCGGATGCTCGCGGACCTCTGGCACGCGCCCCACCCGCGCACGGCGCCGGGCACCTCGACGGCGGGGTCCAGCGAGGCGTGCATGCTGGCCGGTCTCGCGCTCAAGCGGCGCTGGCTGGCGCAGGGCCGCACCGGCCGCCCGAACATCGTCATGGGCGGCAACGTGCAGATCTGCTGGGAGAAGTTCGCGAACTACTTCGAGGTCGAGCCCCGCCTCGTCCCGATGAGCGGCGAGCAGTTCCACCTCGACGCGGAGCACGCTCTCTCCCGGGTCGACGAGAACACGATCGGCGTGGTCGCGGTGCTCGGCTCGACCTTCGACGGCAGCTACGAGCCCGTCGCCGGGATCTGCGCCGCCCTCGACGACCTCACCGCGCGCGGCGGGCCGGACGTGCCCGTGCACGTCGACGGCGCGTCCGGCGCGATGGTCGCGCCGTTCCTCGACCCCGACCTCGTCTGGGACTTCCGGCTGCCGCGGGTCGCCTCGATCAACACGAGCGGCCACAAGTACGGCCTCGTCTACCCGGGCCTGGGCTGGGTCGCCTGGCGCGACGCGGCGGCGCTGCCCGAGGAGCTCGTCTACCGGGTCAACTACCTGGGCTCGGAGATGGCGACCTTCACGCTCAACTTCTCGCGCTCGGGCGCGCCGGTGGCCGCGCAGTACTACCAGTTCCTGCGCCTGGGCCGGGACGGCTACACCCGCGTGCAGCGGCACTGCCGGGAGGTGGCGACGAAGCTCGCGCTGGGCGTCGAGCGGCTCGGACCGTTCCGCCTGCTCACCCGCGGCGACGAGCTGCCCGTGTTCGCCGCCACGCTGGCGCCCGACGTCACGGCCTACTCGGTGTTCGACGTCTCCGCCGGCCTGCGCGAGCACGGCTGGCAGGTACCGGCCTACACGTTCCCGCCCGACCGCACCGACCTCGCGGCGCTGCGCTTCGTCGTGCGCAACGGCATGACCCACAGCCTCGCCGAGCAGCTCCTCGCCGACCTCCGCACCGTGCTCGAGCGCCTCGGGCGGCAGGGCCACCCGCTGCGCGACGCCCGCACCGACGCCTCGTTCAGCCACACCGGGGCGCCCGCGCGGTGAGCGACCGCGCCGGCGGCGGAATCCGTCGGTCTCCGACAAGCCCGCGGCCCCGCGGGGATGAGACAGTCGGGGGGTAGGGCACGAGCAGCAGGGAGGTCCGGCCATGACCGTCCCGTCCGTCGTGCCCTGTCGCGGGGGCTCGTGGCCGCCGGGGACGACCGTCGCCGAGGCCATGCTCGCCCGGCCGAAGATCTGCGCGCCGTCCACCACGGTCGGGCAGGCGCGGGCGATGTTCGACGACGACCACGTGCACGCCCTGCTCGTCGTCGACGCCGGGGTGCTGCTCGCCGTGGTCGAGCGCCCGGACATCGAGGGCGCGCCCCCCGACGCGCCGGCGGTCGAGCGGGGCCTGCTCACCGGCCGCGTCGTCGGCCCGGACGCCGACCTGCACGCGACGTGGGACGCGATGACCGGGCGGCGCCTCGCCGTGGTCAACCCGCAGGGCGTGCTCCTCGGCCTGCTCTGCCTCAAGCGCAGCCGCCGCGGGTTCTGCTCCGCCGAGGACGTCGCGGCGCGCGAGCGGGAACGGCGCCTGGCCGGGTAGGGAGGCCGCGCGCAGCGTTCCCGCGACGCCGCAGCCCGTAGCGTGACCGGGGTGGACTTCCGCGAACCCGAGGACCACCGTCTGGTCCGGGAGGCCGTCCGCGACCTCTGCGCTGCCTTCGACGACGACTACTGGGCCGCGTGCGAGCGCACCCGCACGTTCCCCCGGGCGTTCTACGACGCCATGGCCGCCGGCGGCTGGGTGGGCATCGCGATCCCCGAGCAGTACGGGGGCGGCGGGCAGGGCATCGCCGTGGCCGCGATCGTGCTCGAGGAGGTCGCCGCGTCGGGCGCGTGCATGAACGGCGCGAGCGCGATCCACATGTCGATCTTCGGGATGCATCCCGTCGTGCTGCACGGCAGCGAGGAGATGCGCGCCCGCTACCTGCCCCGCGTCGCGACCGGCGACCTGCACGTCGCGTTCGGCGTCACCGAGCCGGACGCGGGCCTCGACACCACGGCGATCACCACGCGCGCCGTGCGCGACGGTGACGGCTACCGGGTGCACGGCCGCAAGGTGTGGACGTCGAAGGCGCTCGAGTCGGAGAAGGTGCTCCTGCTGGTGCGCACCACGCCGGCCGCCGACGTCGCGCGCCGCACCGAGGGCCTGAGCCTGCTCCTGGCCGACCTGCGCGACCCGGCGGTGACGATCACCCCGATCCCCAAGATGGGCCGCAACGCCGTCGCGTCGTGCGAGGTGTCCTACGACGGGCTCGCCGTGTCGGGCGACGACCTCGTCGGCGAGGAGGGGCGCGGGTTCCGCTACCTGCTCGACGGCCTCAACGCCGAGCGCGTCCTCATCGCCGCGGAGGCCCTGGGCACCGGACGGGCCGCGCTGCGCCGCGCGGTCGCGTACGCGAAGGAACGCCGGGTGTTCGGGCGCAGCATCGGCGCCAACCAGGCCGTCGCCCACCCCCTCGCCGAGGCGCACGCGCGCCTGCACGCGGCGGCGCTCGTCGTCGCCGAGGCGGCCTGGCGGATCGACCGGGGCGACCCGGCCGGGGAGGCCGCGAACACCGCCAAGTTCGTGGCCGCCGAAGCCGGGTTCTTCGCCGCCGACACCGCGGTGCAGACCCACGGCGGCTTCGGCTACGCCGAGGAGTTCCACGTCGAGCGCTACTTCCGCGAGGCCCGGCTGCAGCGCCTCGCCCCGCTGCCGCAGGCGATGGCCCTGAACTACCTGGCACAGTCGGTGCTGGGCCTCGAGCGGTCGTATTGAGGATCTCCGACCACGTCCGCGCGGGCGACGGCGTCTGGTGGGGCCAGGCCGGCGCGGAGGCGACGCCGCTGGTGGACGCGCTGCTGGACTCCCGTGTGCCGGTGCGCGCGTTCTGCGGGCTCACCGTCAACGCGCGGCTGCGCACGCCGCCCGCGGGCCTGGCGCTCACCTCGTACGGCGCGCTGGGGGAGCTGCGCGCGGCGCCGGGGCTCGACGTCGTGCCCGCGCACTACTCGGCCCTGCCGCGCCTGTTCGCCGAGGGCCTGCTGCCCACCGACGTCGGGCTGGTCCAGGTGTCGCCGCCCGGGCCCGACGGCACGTGCTCGCTCGGGATCGGCGCCGACTACGCCGCCGACGCCGTGCCCCACACCCGCGTGCTGCTCGCCGAGATCAACCACCGGATGCCGCGCACCGCCGGCACCCCGGGCATCCCGCCCACGCGGTTCGCGGCGACCGTGGAGACCGACCGGCCGCCGGCCCCGGTGCCCGAGCGCGCGCCGGACGCGGTCGACGCGGCGATCGCCGGGCACGTCGCGGGGCTCGTCGAGGACGGCGACACAGTGCAGATCGGCGTCGGCGCGCTGCCCACCGCGATCCTCGCCGGCCTCGCCGGCCACCGGGACCTCGGCTTCCACGGCGGCATGCTCACCGACGGCGTGCTCCGCCTCGTCGACCGGGGCGTGATCACCGGCGCGCGCCAGGAGGTCGACCGCGGGCTGCTCGTCACCGGCACGGCGATCGGCAGCGCGGAGCTCTACGCGCGCGTGCCCGACCTGCCCGTGGTGTTCCGGCCGCCGAGCCACACCCACGACCCGGGCGTCCTCGCGCGGCTGCGGCGCCTGGTCGCGATCAACTCCGCGCTCGAGGTCGACCTGGGCGGGCAGGTCGGCGCCGAGTCCGTCCGCGGTCGCCGCCTCGGGGCCGTCGGGGGCCAGGCCGACTTCTCCGGGGCGGCCGCGCGCACCGGGGCGCGCTCGATCATCGCCCTGCGCGCCACCGCCGGCGGGCGCTCGACGATCGTCGCGTCCCTGTCCGGGCCGGTCACCACCGCGCGGGGTGACGTCGACGCCGTCGTCACCGAGCACGGCGTCGCCCACCTGCGCGGATGCCCCGAGAGCGACCGCGCCCGGCGGCTGCGGGCGATCGCCGCGCCGGAGCACCGCGAAGGGCTCTAACGCCCGGGGAACACCGGCGGGCGCTTGGCGAAGAACGCGGTCACGCCCTCGACGCGGTCCTCGCTGTCGATCACTCGGGCGACCGCGGTGTCGGTGTCCGCCCAGCCCTGCGCATCGGCGTCGCCCAGGGCGGCGTCGAGGGCGGCGAGCGTCGCCCGCACGGCGACGGGGGAGCGCGCGGCGACCCGCCCGGCGAGCTCGAGGGCGCGCTCCGGCGCCGCGCCGGGCTCGACCAGCTCGGTGACCAGCCCCAGCTCGTACGCCCGCTCGGCGGAGAGCGGGTCGCCGGTGAGCAGTATCGCGCGCGCCACCATCGGCGGCAGCGCGCGCGGCCCGCGGAAGAGCGCCCCGCAGTTGGCGACCAGCCCGAGCCCGACCTCCGGGAGCCCGAACCGCGCGGTGCGCGAGGCGACGACGACGTCGCAGGCCAGCACGATCTCGAAGCCGCCGCCGAACGCGATGCCCTCGACCGCGGCGACCAGCGGCGTCGTGCGCTGCCGCGCGACGACCCCGTAGTTGCCGCCCCGCGGGGTGGGCGCGCCGGGCCCCACCGCGATGTCGGTGCCCGCGCAGAACACCGACGGCCCGCCGGTGAGGACCCCGCAGCGCAGGTCGGGGTTGTCGTCGAGGGTGTCCAGGGCGCGGTCGAGCGCGGCCGTCATCGCCGGGTCGACGGCGTTGCGCTTGTCGGTGCGCGTCATCGACACCGCGAGGACGTGTCCCCGGCGCTCGGTCCGCACGCGGGCGGCGATCTCGTCCTCGGTGGGCGCCGGCTGCTCCGGCCAGAGGGAGGTCATGTCTCAATCCTGGACGGTTCACCGAACCGGCGTCCGCTCGTGCCTAGTGTCGGCGCGACCGACGAAGGGAGATGCCAGTGTCGACGACGGTGTCGGGAGATCGGGCAGCGCTCGCGCGGTACGTCGTGGAGCGCTACGCGGCGGGCGCGAGCCTCATGCGCCTGGCCGAGGACACCGGGCGCAGCTTCGGCCACGTCCGCCGGCTGCTGCTCGACGCGGGCGTCACCCTGCGTCCTCGGGGCGGGAGCCGTCCCCGGACGACCTGATCGTCGTCCCCGGGGCAGCACGCCGCGTCGTGGGTAACCGCGGCCATGGCCAAGGGCGCACAGGACTACGCGCAGGACTACACCCATCCTGAGCTGCGGGAGCGGCTCAAGGAGGAGCTCAAGGCGTCGGACAAGGGCGGGGCGCCGGGCACGTGGTCGGCGCGCAAGAGCCAGATGCTCACCCAGGAGTACGAGAAGCAGGGCGGTGGCTACCGGCACCCCGACCGGCCCACGGACGCCCAGCGCAGCCTCGAGCAGTGGACCGACGAGGAGTGGCAGACCGCCGACGGCTCCACCGACGCGCGCGGGGACGGCGGGACCGACCGCTACCTGCCGAAGCAGGCGTGGGAGCAGATGTCGGACGAGGAGAAGGAGGAGACGCGCGAGCGCAAGCGGAAGGGCTCGGCGCAGGGGCAGGGCGACGTCCCGAACACCGACGCGGCGAAGAAGGAGCGCCAGGGCGCCCACCTCGACGAGATGACCGCCGACGAGGCGGTGAAGAAGGCCCGGCGGATGGACCCGGACACCGCGCAGCGGGCCCTCGAGCACGAGCGGGACCACCGCGACCGCACGACCGTCGAGCGGCAGCTGGGGAAGACGGCCGGGAACGGCTGACCGTCAGGGCGCGCCGGGCGGGTCGAGCAGGTCGTCGAGGCCGGTGAGGGCGAGGACCCGCCCGGCGACGCTGCCGTCCGCGGCGTGCAGGCGCAGGCCCGGCAGGTCGCGGCGCAGTTCGTGGACCGCCTGCACCGCGGCGCTCGAGAACACCGAGGCGCCGTCGAGGTCGACGGTCACCTTGCGGGCCCCTCCCCGCGCGTCCTCCAGCACGCGGTGGCGGAAGCGCTCGACGGTGCCGGTGTCGATGGGCCCGGCGACCGCGAGCACGTCGCCCCGCGTCTCGGTGGTGAGGTCCTCGCCGGTGGCGCGGGCGAGGGCGGCGGTGTCGTCGCCGTAGGTGCCCACGAGGACGTCGCGCCGGGCGGGCGTCGCCAGCGTCACCGTGGTGCCCTCGGGCCCGGGCGCGACGTCGACCCGATCGACGAGCCCGCGCATCATCATCAGACCTCGCCCGCGACCGCCCGGGTCGTCCGCCGGCGGCCGCCAGCTCCCGCCGTCGGCGAGGTGACCGTCACGCACCCGTCGTCGTCGAGTGCGGCGGTGAGGCGGACGCCGACGCCGTCCGCGGGCGGCTCGGGGTAGGCGTGCTCGATCGCGTTCGTCGCGGCCTCGCCGGCCGCGTGGACCAGCGCCACCGCGTCGTCCTCGCCGATCCCGGCCGCGTCCAGCCACGCGTCGAGCCCCCGCCGCAGGGTGCGCAGCCCCCGGGGGTCGGCGGGGATGTCGAGGGCGAGCGGCGCCGTCGCCTCGGCGGTGCGCTGGACGGCGAGCAGGGTCGCGTCGTCGGTGCCGCCGCCGCCGGTCCAGCCCATCCGCTCGACGGTGAGCGCGGCGATGCGGTCGACCTGCGCGGTGGGCACCGTCGTGTCGTCCTCGACGGGCTCGTGGCCGGCGGCGACGGCGGTGCGGGCCAGCGCCTCGAGGCCCTCGTCGAGGGGGTGGCCGGGGCGTTCGACGAGGCCGTCGGTGTAGAGGACGAGCACGTCCCCCGGGTCGAGCCGGGCGACGGTCGGCGTCGGGACGGGCGCCCCGGTGCCCAGCGGGGCGCCGGGGGCGACGTCGATCCAGCGGGCGGCGCCCCCGGCGGTGACCACGAACGGCGGCGGGTGCGCCGCCGCCGCGAGCTCGAGCTCGCCGGTGCGCGGGTCGAGCACCGCGACGCACACGGTGGCCGCGCGGGTCGTGCGCTCGCGGGCCGCGAATCGGTCCAGCTCGGCGAGGGTCCCCGCCACGCCGCGGTCGGCCGCGAGCGCGTTGGCGCCGACCGCGCGCAACCGGCCCATCGCCGCGGAGGCCGCCGCGCCGTGGCCCACGACGTCGCCGACCGCCACCGCCAGCCGCCCGTCGGCGAGCGGCACCGCGTCGAACCAGTCGCCGCCGGCCGCGAGCTCCTGCCCGGCGACGACGTAGCGCGCGGCGAGGCGGGCCCGCGGCAGCACGGGCAGGGCGGCGGGCAGCAGCGAGCGCTGCAGGGTGAGCACGACGTCCTGCGCGGCGTGCAGGCGCCGTTCCGACTCGGCCGCCGAGGTCTCGGCGTCGCGCCGGCGCAGCACCTCGTCGGTGACCCGGCCGATGTGCACCGTCATGCCCCGCATCGAGCCGTCCGCGTGGTGGGTGGGGACGAAGGTGTAGGAGTAGAAGTCCTCCTCGAGGCGGCCGTCGCCGTCGCGGTCGACGAGGATGCGCCGCTCGTCGCCGAGCACCGGCTCGCCGCGGGCCCACACCTCGTCGAGGGTCTCGAACACCTGCTGGCCCTCGAGCTCGGGCGCGACCTCCCGGATCGGGCGCCCGACGATGCCGGGCCGGAAGCCCATGCTCGCCCGCGCCGCGCGGTTGGCGGCGACGACACGGTGCTCGGGCCCCTCGAAGGCCCACAGGACGGCGGGGATGTCCTCGAACGCGGCGACGACGTCGCTGGGGGTGCCCGCCGGCTGCTCGACAGGACCGTCTTCGGCCATGCCCCCAGCGTCTCCCGCCCGCGCGCTCCCCACACGTGCGGATCGACGGACGGGCCCGTGGCGCCCGTGGCCGGACTACCGGAACAGCTCGTACCCCGACGCGTAGCCCAGGTCGACGAGCGACGTGCCCGGGGCCGCGCGCTCGATCGCGGCGCGGACCGGTGCCGTGTCGATCGGGCGCGAGAACCCGGGCAGCCAGTCGTCGTGGTGGCAGGGCACGACCGTGCGCGCGCCGAGCGCGGCGGCCTGCTCGGCGACGAAGTCGGCGGTGGTGCCCTGGACGGGCTCGCCGTCGCGGTTGCCGCGGCCCGCGACCGCGAGGATCGCGACGTCCGGCGACTCGCGGGCGAGCACGCCGCTCCAGCAGCCGATGGTGTCCTGGAACAGCAGGCTGCCCCCGGAGGTCTCGACGACGAACACCAGCGCGCCGCCGTCGCCGCGTTCGCCCTGGTCGGCGGCCTGCATGTGGGCCCGCACGTCGTCGCCCATGGCGCCGAAGCCCGCCCAGAGCGCCCGCATCCGCTCGCTGCGCTCCTGCAGTGTCAGCCCGGTCTCGCCGAGGCAGACCTCGTCGGCGGGCGGCATCGGCTGCGACGACCACACGCACGAGTGCAGGCCCGGCAGCACCCGCACCGACGTGCTCGGGTCCAGGGCGACCCGCTCGCCGCCACCCACCGCGATCAGCTGCTCCTCGGGCACGCCGGCGGCGGCGAGGACGCGCACGGACTCGTAGGAGCCGACGACCGTCGCGCCGGTCCGGGCCGCGATGCGCTCGGCGCCCCACAGGTGGTCGAAGTGGCTGTGCCCGACGAGGATCCAGTCGGCGGCCGTGACGTCGTCGACCGTGACCCCGCTCTGCTCGGCGTCCGGGACCCGGTCCAGGTACGCGTCGAGCCACACCGTGAGGCCTTCGGCGGTCCGCAGGCGGAACGTGGCGCAGCCGTACCAGTCGAGGGTGCTCGCTCGGGTGCTCACCGGCCCACCCTGGCAGCGGTCACCTCGGTCAGGCCACGGAGCACGGCCGGTAGGGGCTCCCGGTGCAGGACGCCCAGGCGCTGGGTGGCGCGGGTGAGGGCGACGTAGAGGTCGGCGGCGCCCTGCGGGCCCTCGGCGAGGATGCGCCCGGGCTCCACCACCAGCACCGCGTCGAACTCCAGGCCCTTGGTCCCCGCCGGCGCCACGGCCCCCGGGACCCCGGCCGGCCCGATCACGACGCTCGTGCCCTCGCGCGGCGCCTCGGCCGCCACGAACTCCTCGATCGCCGCGGTCAGCTCGTCGCCGTCGACCTGCCGGGACCACGGCGCGACGCCGCTCGCCCGCACCGACTCCGGCGGGGCGAGGTCCGGCGCGAACTCGGCGAGCAGCGCGGCGGCGACGGCCATGATCTCCGCCGGCGTGCGGTAGTTGAGGGTCAGCGACCGGTACATCCAGCGGCCGGCGACGTGGCGGTCGAGCATCGCGCCCCACGACATCGCGCCCGCGGGGGAGCGCCGCTGGGCGAGGTCGCCGACGACGGTGAACGCGCGCGCCGGGCAGCGGCGCATGAGCACCCGCCAGTCCATCGCCGAGAGCTCCTGGGCCTCGTCGACGACCACGTGCCGGTAGGTCCAGTCCCGGTCGGCGGCGGCGCGCTCGGCGAGCGGGCGGGTGTCCTCCGCGACGAACCGGTCGGCGAGCACCCCGGCGTGCGTGAGGTCGTCGATCGAGAAGCCGAGGTCCTCGTCGAGCTCCTCGCGGTCGAGCGTCAGGACCTCCATGACGCCCGCGGCGTACTCGGTGGCGGCCGCCTGCTCGGCCGCGGCCGCCCGCTCCTGCGCCCGGACGACCGTCGGGTCGTGGCCGAGCAGATCGACGAGCTCGTCGAGCAGCGGGACGTCCGACACCGTCCAGGCGGTGCCGTCCGCGCGCCACAGCGCGGGGTCGGCGCCCGCCGCGCGCAGCCGCTCGGGCGACGCGTACAGACGGCCGAGCAGGTCCTCGGGCGTGAGGACCGGCCACAGCGCGTCGAGGGCGGCGGCGAACCCCTCGTGCTCGGCGAGCTCGTCGAGCACGTCGGTGCGGATCGCCTCGCGGGCCGCCGCGTCGTCGCGGGTCAGCCAGCCCCGGCCGATCCGGCCGATCGCGCGCTCGGTGAGCACGTAGACGACGATCTCGCGGAACGTCACGCGCGCCTCGTTGTGGGGCAGCCCGGTCGCGCGCGCCTCCTCGCGGGCCCACTCGGCGGTCGGGGCGTCGATGCGCACGGTGACGTCCGACAGCTCGATCTCCACCGGCTCGGGCGGCAGCTCCTGGCGGTCGGCGATCGCGGCGGCGAGCACGTCGAGGATCGCGAGCGACCCCTTGGCGCGCGCCGCCACCGGCCCGTCCTCGGCGGTGACGTGCCGGCCCGGGACGAGGTCGCCGGGGGTGGAGAACACCACGTCCGACTCGCCCAGGGACGGCAGCACCTGGCCGATGTGGTCGAGGAACGCCGGGTTGGGACCGACCACGAGGACGCCGTGGCGCTCGATCCGCTCGCGCTGGGTGTAGAGCAGGTAGGCCACGCGGTGCAGCGCGACGACGGTCTTGCCGGTGCCCGGGCCGCCCTCGATGACGGTCACGCCCGGGTGGTCGAGGCGGATGATCTCGTCCTGCTCGGCCTGGATCGTGGCGACGATGTCGCGCATGCCCGCGCCGCGCGGCGCGTTCACGGCAGCCAGGAGCGCCGCGTCGGTGTCGCGCGCGTCGTCGCTCCCCGGCCGGCCCAGGACCTCGTCGGTGAACGCCGTGATCCGGCGCCCGCGGGTGTGGAACCGGCGGCGCCGGCGCATGTTCTCCGGATGGGCGCCGGTGGCGGTGTAGAACGGTCGCGCCGCCGGCGCTCGCCAGTCGGTCAGCAACGGCGCGAACTCGTCCTCCTCGTCGAGGATCCCGATCCGCCCGACGTACGTGCGTTCGCCGTCCACGGCGTCGAGCCGGCCGAAGCACAGCCCGTCGTCGGCGACATCGAGCCGCCTGACCTGCGCGGCAGTGGCCCGGACCCTGACGTCGCGCTCCATCGGCGACTCGCCGTCGCCCCGCAGCGCCCTCCGGTGGTCGTCGCGTGCCTGCGTGCGCGCCGCGTCGAGCCGGGTGTAGAGCCCGGACACGTAGCGCCGTTCGTCCTGCAGTTCCTGGTCCGTCACGGGCCTCCTCGGTCGCGAGGTGCAGCAGTGTGCGGAACGACCCGGGTCTTGCGGCAAGTCCCCCGCGCCGCTATACGTTGGTCACGGCGGGAGGGCACGTCACGAGGCCGCGGCCCGGCGTGCGGCGAGGGCGTACAGCGTCCCCTCGCGCAGCCCGGGCAGCCGCGACTCGACGCGGTGGGCGACGGCCCGGAACGCGTCGCGGTGGCGGTGCTGCTCGCGGACGTCGAACGTGCTCGCGACGCCGCCGTCGGCCGCGAGCAGGGCGAGCACCGCGTCGCCGATCGGGAGCCCGGCCGGGTCGTGCCCGCCGAGGACGGTGTCGCGCACCCGGTCCCGCAGCGCCTGCGCGCGCGCCGGCTCGGCGAGGACCGCGTGCCGGACGGGGAAGAGGTTCCAGGTCCGCGACCGTCGGGTGCGCAGCGTCCCGGCCGCCGCCAGCTGGTCGAGCACGGCGTCCTCGGCGCGGTGCCAGTCCTCGTCGACGACGTCGAGCCAGCGCCGGGGCCGGTCGTGCGGGACGGCGTCGAGGACGGCGGCGAGGAAGGGGTCGCCGGGCCGCGCTCCGGCGACGCGCTCGACCCACCCGCCGGCCGCGCGCAGGGACCCGCGCAGCGCCAGCTCGGCGACCGCCGCGGCGCGCAGCAACGGGCCGCGCACCAGCGTGCTGGCCACGTCGAGGCGATCCCGGCGGGCGTCGTGGGCGAGCAGGAGCATCTGCTGGGGCAGCACGGACGTCAGCCGACACCCTGCCGCCGCGGCAGGGTCAAGCGTGGCCCGGATCACCGCGGCGGCGGGCTTGAGTGTGCCGCGACGGCCGGGTGTCCCGTCGGTGCCGACGACCCCGAGACCAGGGAGGCACCGTGACCCGGCTGCACGACACCGACTACGCCCGCGCGGAGCAGATGCTGGCCCCGTACCGAGCGCGCCGGGTGCCCGGCGCCGCCGTGGACCCGCAGTGGTGCGCGGGCGGCACGCGCTTCTGGTACCGCGCGGGGTCACGCTTCCTGGTGGTCGACCCGGGCGAGGGCACCCGCCGCGACGCCTTCGACCACGACCGGCTCGCCGCGGCGCTCTCCGTGGCCGCGGGCCGGGCCGTGGCCGCCGACGACCTGCCGTTCCCGGCGATCGACCTCGAGGTCCGGCGGGAGGGCGCCGAGCCCGACGCCGTGCGGTTCTCGGCGTTCGACGCCCTGTGGGAGTGGTCGGACCGGGCCGGGACCTGCGTCCGCGTGGACGAGCCCGAGGTCGGCCCCAGCGAGGTCCCGTCGCCGGACGGGGCGTGGGTCGCGTTCCGCCGCGACGGCGACATCCTGGTCCGCTCGCGCGACGGGGAGCAGGAGGTCGCGCTGACCGACGACGCCGAGCCCGACCACGGCTACGGCTTCCTGCCCGAGCCGCTGAACTCGGGGATGCTCATGCGCCGGTTCGGCCTGGACCCGCTGATCGTGCACTGGTCGCCGGACTCGACCCGGCTGCTCGTCCCGCGCATCGACCAGCGCGACCTGCCCGAGCAGGTGCTCGTGGAGTCGTCGCCCGCCGGCGGCGGCCGTCCGGTCGCGCACCGCGTCCGCTACCCGATGCCCGGCGACGAGGCCCAGGCGACGCTGGCGTGGGTGGTGCTCGACGTGTCCGCGCGCACCGCGGTGGTCCAGCAGTCCGACCCCGAGCCGCTCCTGCACCCCGGCGCCCTGGTGACCGCGTGGTGGACCGGGGACAAGGGCGACGCCGTGCACCTCGTGCACCGCTCGCGCGACGTGCTGACCCTCGAGCTGCGCCGCCTCGACCCGTCGACCGGGGAGCTCACGACGCTGATCAGCGAGCGCGGCGCGACCCGCGTCGACCCGACCCCCGTGCTCGGCGAGACGCCGATGGTCCACGTGCTCGCGACCCGCGAGGTCCTGTGGTGGTCCCAGCGCGACGGGTGGGGGCACCTGTACCTCTACGGCCCGGACGGCGCCGTCGAGCAGGTCACCCGTGGCCAGTGGCTGGTGCGCCGGGTGCTGTGGGTCGACGAGGAGCGCCGGCAGGTGGTGTTCCTCGCGGGCGGTCTCGTCGACGACGACCCCTACGTGCGCCAGATCTGCCGGGTCGGCCTCGACGGCACCGGGTTCACCCGCCTCACCGACGACGCGCTCGACCACGACGCGGTCGGCCCGCCCGGGGGCGGCTACGTGCTCGACCGCGCCTCCGACGTCGCCACCCCGCCGCGGTCGGTGGTGCGCGGCGGCGACGGCCAGGTCGTCGTCGAGCTCGAGGCCCCCGACACCAGCGCGCTGGAGGCCCTGGGCTGGGAGCCGCCCGAGCGGTTCCGCGTCACGGCCGCCGACGGGACGACCCCGATCTTCGGGCTGCTCCACCGGCCGCACGGGTTCGACCCCGACCGCCGCTACCCGGTCATCGACTGCATCTACCCCGGCCCGCAGGTCCACCGGTCCGCGCCGGGCTTCGACACCGTCGTCCCCGGCGAGGCCGAGGCGCTCGCCGCGCTGGGGTTCGCCGTCGTCACCGTCGACGGGCGGGGCACGCCGGGGCGCAGCAAGGCCTTCCACGACGCGTCGTGGGGCGCGCTCGACGACGCCGGCTCGCTGGTCGACCACGTCGCCGCGATCCGCGAGCTCGCCCTGCGCCACCCGTGGATCGACACCGAGCGGGTCGGGATCACCGGGCACTCCGGCGGCGGGTTCGCGACCGCGCGGGCGATGCTCGCCCACCCGGACTTCTACACGGTCGGCGTCGCGTCGGCCGGCAACCACGACGTCGGCTGGTACGTGCCGATGTGGATCGAGTGGTACCACGGCGCGGTCGACGACGAGGCGCGGAAGGCCCTGTCGACCCCGGCGCTGGCGGCGAACCTGCGGGGCAGGCTGCTGCTGATCCAGGGCGAGCTCGACGACAACGTGCTCCCGTTCCACGCGCTGCGGCTGGTCGACGCGCTGATCGCGGCGGAGAAGGACGTCGACATGCTGATCATCCCGGGTGTCGAGCACTCACTGCTCGGCCGCCGGCACTACGCGACCCGCCGGACCTGGGACTTCTTCGTCCGCCACCTGCACGGCACCGAGCCGCCCCGGCACCGGCTCGCGCCGTTCCCTATCCCCGGCTCGGGAAGCGGGTGACCAGCTCGGTGTCGGCCGGGACCGCGCCGACGCCCCGGGCGCCGCCGGGTACTCGCCGAGCGCCTCCTCGCGGCCCGGCAGCACGATCGTGAAGAACGCGGCGCTGTCGTCGACGAAGGCCTCGCTGCCCTCGGCGACGTGGCGGTCCTCGGTGATCGCCTCGACCGGGCAGGCGGGCTCGCAGGCGCCGCAGTCGATGCACTCGAAGGGGTTGATGTAGAGCTTCCGGGCGCCCTCGTAGATGCAGTCGACGGGCACTCCTCCATGCACGACTTGTCGGTGACGTCGATGCAGGGGTCGGCGATGACGAACGGCATGGTCCCAGAATCTACAAAACCTGCACGATACGTGGCAAGACTGTAGAACGTCACGGTCCGGTCGCGCCGAGCCGGGCGATCACCGTCAGATCCTCGCGGAGGGCCTGCGCGCGCTCGGCGCCCACGAGGTCGGCGACCCGGGCCTCGAGCTCGGGCACCAGGCGCTGCGCGATCCCGACGACCTCGCGGCCCACCGGCGTGAGCATCACGAGCTTGGCGCGCCGGTCGTCCGGGTCGGGCTCCCGGGTGACGTAGCCGTGGTCCTCGAGGTGCCGCACCAGCTCGGCCATCCCCTGCTTGGTCATCTGGGCGCGCTCGGCGAGCGCGCTCACCGTCGTCCCCGTCTCGTCGAGGAACTCGAACACCGCGCTGTGTGCCGGCCGCACCGCGCCGTGGCCCTCCTCGGCGAGGCGCGCGAGGACGCGACCGTTGAGGGCGGCGAACCCGTCGCGCATCAGTACAGCGAGGTTGACCGGGCGTTCGCGCCCGTCGGTCACGGGCCGGGGTCTTGACATTCGACAAGCCTCCTGTCTGAATTAGTGACATGGACAAGCTACCTGTCGACATTGCCGCGTGCGAGTGCCTGCGGCTCGGCACCGACGAGATCGTCGTCATCGCGAGCGGGGAGCAGAACGGCGGCGCGCTGTTCGCCGTGCAGCTGCGCATGCCCCCGGGCGGCGGCCCGCCGGTGATGCACCGGCACGACCCGAGCGAGATCTACTCGGTGATCTCGGGTGAGCTCACGTTCTACGTGGGCGCCGATCCGGTCGAGCGCCTCGTGGCCGGGCCCGGAGACGTGGTCCCGCTCGCCGGCGGGACGCCGCACACCATCCGCAACGAGTCCGACGTCGAGGCGATCGCGTTCGGGGTCCACGCCCCGGCGGGGCCGATGGAGGAGTTCACCCGCGAGGCCCACGCGCTCGCCGCCGGGGGCGAGCCGCGGATGGAGGACGTCCTCGAGGTCGCCGAGCGGCACGGCATCGAGATGCTGGGGCCGGTGCCCGCGACGACCTGAACGGGACGGCTCGTCACCCCCTCCCGAGGTGCCGGCGCGGCCAATCGGCCAGGTCGCGCAGCATCTGCCGGTCGTGGGTCGCGACGACCACGGCGGCGCCGGTGTCGCGCAGCGCGGCGGTGAGCTCGTCGACGAGGGTCGCCGAGAGGTGGTTCGTCGGCTCGTCGAGCAGGACCACCTCGGGGCGCCGGCCCAGCGCGAGCGCGAGATGCAGGCGCCGGCGCTGACCCTCGGACATCCGCCCCACCGGCGTGCGCATCGCGTCGCGGTCGAGGAGCCCGACGGTGTCGAGCCCCTCGGTGAGCTCGTGCGGGGTGCGGTCCGCGTCCTCCCACGGCGGGACCTCCTGCGTGAGCAGCGCCAGCCGCGCCCCGGTCGTGACGCGCCCCGTGGTCGGCGCCAGCTGCCCGGCGAGCACCGCGAGCAGCGTCGACTTGCCCGCCCCGTTCCCGCCGGTGACCACGAGGCGGTCCCCGGCGCCGACCACCAGCGACACCGGCTCGTCGAGGCGGCCCGCGACGGTGACGTCCTCGGCGCGCAGCAGCGTCGTCCCCGGGCGGGCGCCCAGCTCGGGCCAGCGCAACGTCGACGGCGGCGGCGGGACGGTGATCTCGTGCGCCTCGAGCGCCGCCTGTTGGCGGTGCAGCGCCTGGACCACGCCCGGTGCGCGGGACTGGCGCTGGTGGCGACCGGTGCCCTTGTCCGGGCGCCAGCCGGTGGAGAGCCGGTCGCGGGCCTGCCCGACCGCCTCGGTGAGCCGGCGCCGTTCGTCCTGCTGGTCGGCGTGGTCCTGCGCCCACCGCTCGCGGGAGCGGCGCCGGGCCCGCTGCCAGGCCGCGTACCCGCCGGCGGAGGACGTGGGTCGGCCGTCGCGGCTGGGGTCGAGGTCGAGGTACCGGTCGGCGACGTCGTCGAGCAGCGCGCGGTCGTGGCTGACCAGGGCGAGCCCGCCGCTGTGCTCCCGCAGCCGGTGGGTGAGGAACGCGAGCCCTCCGGCGTCGAGGTGGTTCGTGGGCTCGTCGAGCAGCAGCAGGTCGTGGCGGGCGCCGAGCAGGCACGCCAGCCGCACGCGGTAGCGCTGGCCCACCGACAGGGTGGCGAGCGCGCGCTCGCGGTCGGTACACGCACCCAGGGCCTCGAGCGCGACGTCGACCCGCCGCTCGGCGTCCCACGCGTCGAGCCGGGTCGCGGCGTCGAGCGCGGCCGCGTACCGGTCGCCGGCGCCGTCCACGCCGTCCACGAGCTCGGCGGTCGCCGTGTCGAGGGCGGCCAGGGCCGTGACGGAGGCGTGCAGGGCGGCCGTCGTCAGCGTCCCGACCGTGGTGCCGGCCGCGGCGGCGAGCTCCTGGCGGGCCACGCCGATCGTGCCGACGCGCGTCACCCGGCCCTCGTCGGGCGTCAGCAGGCCGGCGAGGACGTGGAGCAGCGTGGTCTTGCCGCGCCCGTTCTCGCCGACGATCGCCCGCCGCGACCGCGGCGACAGGGTGACCGTGACGTCGTGCAGGACGCGGCGGCCGCCACGGGTGACGCCGACGTGCTCGGCGCGGATGTGGGCGCCGTCCCCCAGATCGAGGACGGCGGGGGAGAAGATCTCGGAGGAGTGCACACGGGCTCCGCAGCTCGGGATCGAGCCGGGCAGCACGAGGAGCGCCGCCCGGGAAGGACACCGGGACGGCGGGCGCGGGTCGGGTCGGGAGGGCGCCGCCGTCAGCGGGCGGTGCGGAGCCTCGCGGACCACAGGGCGGGACACATGGCTGCCAGATTACGGGCCCGGCGCGACCCGATTTCCCTGCTCGGGCCCCTCTCGCAGCGCGGCCAGTCGCCGCCGTCGCCCACGACCGCACCGGTCCGTGATCGAGGACTGCGGCCGCAGCGTCCCCGCCGATCGCTCCGCCGCATTCGTGGCGCCGGTACGGCCGCGAGCGCGATGACGCGCGACCAGCGCCCACAGCAGCCCGCCGGCGGCGATCAGCACCACCGGCACGGCGGTCGGCGCCCACGGCCACGCCGGGCCCTCGAGCGCCGACCCCTGCAGGGGCAGCTCGAGGGTCGTCGCGGTCCACCGGGCGGTGGCGACGTCGGTGGTGCGGGCGAGGTCGGTGATCGTCTGGTCGTAGGCGAAGCCGGATCCGGCGTGGACGGCCACCGGGGTCACGCCGCCCGGGACGGCGACGGCCGGCCCGTGACCCGACACGAGCAGCCGGTCGAGGCCCGCGGCGGCCCCGACGTCGCCGCGCGGCAGGAACACCAGGCCGTGGCGCGAGCGCACCGGACCGCCGTCCGGCGACAGCGCCGTCGTGCGCGCCGCCAGCGACTGGCCGCCGTGGACGTCGAACACCGACGCCAGCTCGACCTCCCCGACGCCGTCGGTGAGCAGCACCCCGAGCGACGCGGGCCGCCAGCGGAAGCCCGCGTTGACGACCGCGGCGGGGCCCGGCACGGCCGGGCCGCTCGCGAGCGGCAGGTCGCCGCGCGCCGGGTCCCAGCCGATCGCCGCCGCGGCGCCCGCCGCCACCTCCGGCCCGAACCGGTGCTCGACCAACCGCAGGGTGCCGGCGATCCCGGACAGCACGCCGGCGGTGGAGACGACGTCGCCGCCGTCGACCACGCGCTCGCCGCGCACCCAGCGCACCGCCGGGTACTGCGCCTCGAACCCGGCGAGGCCCAGCCGGTGCGCGGTGGCGGTGCGCCCGTCGAGCACCCCGGACGCGGCGAGCACGCCGCTGCCGTTGCAGATCGCGAGGTACTGCGCGCCCCGCTGCGCACGGAGCCAGGCGGCGACCGGGGCGTCGGTCGGCTCGCCGACGTCGGCCATCGCGGGGACCACGACGAGGTCCGGGACGCCGACCAGCGCGGCGAGGGCGTCGAACGACAGGTCGGGGACGAGGTCGAGGCCGCCGGTCAGCGTCACCGGGCGGCGCTCGGCGGCCACCGTGTAGACGTTGAGGCGGCCCGTGGCGGCGAGCACCTCGTAGGGCGCGAGCACGTCGGACACCTCGGTGCCCTCGAGCCCGAGCACCACGACCGCCGTCGGTCTCGTCGGGTCGTGGGGGAGCGGTGCGGGTGGGGGCACCGCCCGGGGCGGACCGGGTGCGTAGATCGCGGCGAACGTCGCCGGGGCGGCGATCGCCGCGCCGACCGCGGGCACGGCGAGGATCAGCAGGGCGACGGCGAGGCGGGCGAGGACGGTGCGGAGGCGCATGCCGCCGAGCGTCGCCGCCGGCCGCCGTGCCGCCATCTGCCGGAAGTCACCCTCGGGGTCACGACCCCGCCGCGGCCTCCTCGGCGGCCCGGCCCGTGCCGTAGGGGCTCCAGTCGAAGCCGGCGCCGGGCTCGCCCCACACCACGACGAACTCGGCGGGCTCCGGGCCGTCGTTGCGCACGCCGTGCTCGACGCCCGCCGGGGCCAGCAGCGCGTCCCCGGCGACCATCTCGACGCGCTCCTCGCCGAGCGTCATCGTCGCCCGGCCCGTGACGAGCAGGTAGAGCTCGTCGAGCGGGTGGTCGTGCGGGTGGACGTGGTTGCCCTCGGTGGCGCCGGGCGGGAACACCCAGCGGTGCACCGCGACCGGGAGCCGCGTCTGCTCGCGGAAGTACCACTGCATCTCCACGGGCGCCTCGCCCTCGTGGAGGAGGTAGGGGTAACCGCCCTCGCCGGCGCGCTCGATGCTCGCTTCGCTCATGGGCCCAGCGTGCGGCGTACGTACTTCCCGCCTCTACCCCTCGGGCTCCGGTGCGCCTCCACTGGCCGCATCGGCGGAAGGAGACGGAGATGCAGGCCATCGAGCACTCGGCACTGCCGGTCGCGCTGGAGGGCGAGGGGGTGGAGGTGCGCGCCGTGGAGACCGGGGAGCTGACGGCCGGCTGGTTCACGTTCGCCGCGGGCACCGACCTGCGGCCCGCGCTCGCCGGCCTGCCCGACGACCTCTGTCCGTGCGAGCACTGGGGCTACATGATCAAGGGTCACCTGCGCATGCACACGGCCGACGGCACGCACGACTACACCGCGGGCCAGGCGTTCTACTGGACACCCGGCCACGCCCCCGAGGCCGTCACCGACTGCGAGTACGTCGACTTCTCGCCGTCGGCGGAGCTCGCGAAGGTGGTCGCCCACATCCAGGGCTGACCGTGTACGCGACGTACACGGTGAGGTGTCTCCGACGTCGATGGACGTGACGGGTTCCCGGCCGCACGATGCGCGGCATGACGGCGTTCACGGTCGACGTCCCCGCGCTGAACGCCGAGCGGCTCGCCCGCGCGCAGGCCTCGCTCGCCGCCGCCGGGATCGCCGCGGCGGTGCTGTTCGACCCGGGCAACGTCCGCTACGTGACCTGCGACGGCCCGTTCCTCGTGGCGAACCTGCACTGCTCGTACCGCTGGGCGCTGGTGTTCGCCGAGTCGCCGCCGGTGCTCTGGGAGTCCGCGGAGGCGATGCACGTCGCCCGCGAGCGCTGGCCCGACGGCGACATCCGGCCCGCACACGCCTTCACGTTCTTCGGCTCCGGCCCGAACAGCGCCGCCGACGCCGCAGCCGCCATGGCCGCGGTGGACGACGAGCTGCGCTCGCGCGGTCTCGGCGACGCGCCCCTGGGCGTCGACCGGGCCGAGACCGTCGTGTTCCTCGCCCTGGCGGCGCTGGGGCGCCGGGTGGTCGACGCGGTGCCCGCCATCGAGTCCGCGCGGGCGGTCAAGTCGGCGACCGAGCTCGCGATCCACCGGGAGAACGCCCGGCTCACCGATGTCGCCGTCACGGGGTTCCTCGAGCGCATGAAGCCGGGCCTGACCGAGCTCGAGCTGTGGGCGGTCCTCGCGCAGGAGACCGTGTCCCACGGCGCGCTGCACGCCGAGTCGCGCCTGCTCAGCTCCGGGCCGCGGACCAACCCGTGGATGCAGGAGGCGACCCACCGGGTGGTCGGCGACGGCGAGATGGTCGCCTTCGACACCGACCTCGTCGGCCCCCACGGCTACCTCACCGACATCTCGCGCAGCTACGTCTGCGGCGACGCGGCCCCCACCCGCGAGATGCGCGACGTCTACCGCGCCGCGCACGACTTCGTGCACGAGGCGATCCCCGAGTTCCACGCCGGCCGCAGCTTCCGCGAGCTCGGCGAGCTGCTCGGCCCGCGGCTGCCCGCGCCGTACCGGCAGCTGCGCTACCCCTTCATCGCCCACGGCTGCGGCGCCGCCGACGAGTACCCCGCGATCGTCGTCGACGGGCACCACGACGGGGAGCTGCTGCCCGGCATGGTGATCAGCGTCGAGGGCTACACGGGCCGGCCCGGCGGGTCGGTCGGCGCCAAGTTCGAGGAGCAGATCATCGTCACCGACGGCGCCCCCGAACTGATCTCCCACGCGCCGGTGGAGGAGCGGTTGCTGTGACCGCTTGACCGTGCCGCGACGGCATGCCCTTCGATGGCAGGAGTCGTGAGACCCCGACATCCGGAGGACGCATGAACGGCGGCGAGGCCGCGTCGGCAGCACCGAGCACCCACGAGCCGCCGGAGGGCGCCTCGACGACCGTCACCTGGAACGGCGCCGAGTACGCGGCCACCGCGCGCTGGCTCGTGCTCCGCAAGGACGAGAAGCCCACCGCGGAGATCTTCTCCGTCGCCTACGTCGCGAGCGCCGGCGAGGAACGGCCGGTCACCTTCGTCTTCAACGGCGGCCCCGGCGCGTCGTCGGCGTACCTGCACGTCGGCGCGCTCGGCCCGCAGCGCGTCGACGTCCCCGGCGACGGCACGATGCCGGCCCCGCCGCCCCGGCTCGTGCCCAACGAGGACTCGTGGCTCGCGTTCACCGACCTCGTCTTCGTCGACCCCGTCGGCACCGGGTTCAGCCGGATGATCGAGAAGGAGGGCGGTGACAAGGGCGGCGAGTCGGACCCCGACCCGAACGCCTACTTCGGCACCGACCGCGACCTCGCGGCCATGGCCGAGTTCATCGGGCGCTGGCTCAGCGAGAACGGCCGGTGGAGCTCGCCGGTCCTCCTCGCCGGCGAGAGCTACGGCGGCTACCGCGTCGGCCGGCTGACCCGCGTGCTGCAGGAGAGCGCCGAGATCGGGATCGCCGGGTCCATCCTCATCTCGCCGGCGCTCGAGTTCGCGAGCCTGGCCGTCGGGGCGCTCGGGGGCGGCGACTACGACGTGGTGCCGTGGGTCGACGTGCTCCCGACGATGGTCCTCGCCGCGCACCACCACGGACGGTCGCGGGCGTTCGGTCCCGGGACCCCGCCGGCCGAGGTCCGCCGGGAGGCCGAGGAGTTCGCCACCGGCGAGTACGCCGTCTTCCTCACCCGCGGCGCCTCGATGCCCGCCGAGGAGCGCGAGCGCGTGATGCAGCGCCTCGCCGACCTGCTCGGGCTGACGCCGGCGTTCGTCACCCGTGTCGCCGGGCGGGTGCGCGTCGCGCAGTTCACCCGCGAGCTGCTGCGCGACGAGGGCAAGGTCGTCGGCCGCTACGACGCGACCGTGACGACCACCGACCCGTTCCCGGACCGCGACGTCTTCACCGGCGGCGACCCCACCCTGACCGGCATCGGCCCGGTGTTCACCGCGGGGGTGAACCGGGTGCTGCGCTCGGAGATCGGCGTCGACACCGACCGCGAGTACAAGCTGCTCAACGTCGAGGTGGTCACGGCCTGGAAGAACGACGCGGCCGGCGTGTACCTCCAGCCGATCCCGGGCGCGACCGACGACTTCCGCTACGGGATGGCGCTGAACCCGCACACGCGCGCGTTCATCACCCACGGCCGCCATGACCTGCAGACGCCGTACTTCGCGACCGACCGCCTCTGCAACCTCATGCGCCTCGACCCCGGCACGGCCGAGCGCCTGACCGTGCACCACTTCGAGGGCGGGCACATGTTCTACGCCTGGACCGAGAGCCGCCGGGAGTTCACCGCGGCGATCGCCCGGTTCGTCACGGAGGCGACCTCGTCGTGACGCGTACCTTCTCGACCATGAGCACCGAGGACGGCTGGCCGGCGCTGCGCGTGGCCGACTGGGAGGACACCCGGGACACCCTCCACATGTGGACCCAGGTGATCGGCAAGATCCGTCTGGCCGCGGCCCCGATGGTGAACCACTGGTGGCAGGTGCCGCTCTACGTCTCGCCGCGCGGGCTGACGACCTCGTCGGTGCCGTGGGGGCGGCGCGTGTTCGACGCCGAGTTCGACTTCGTCGCCCACCTGCTGCGGATCCGGGTGAGCAGCGGCGAGGAGCGCACGGTGGCGCTCGAGCCGAAGCCGGTGGCCGCGTTCTGGGAGGAGACCCGGCGTGCGCTCGACGGCCTGGGCCTCGACATCCCGATCAGTACGCGCCCCGTCGAGGTCGTGCGCGCGATCCCGTTCGAGGACGACACCGAGCACGCGAGCTACGACGCCGACGCCGCCCACCGGTTCTGGGGCCAGCTCGTGGCGACCGACCGCGTGCTGTCGACGTTCCGCTCGCGCTTCGTCGGCAAGGTCAGCCCCGTGCACTTCTTCTGGGGCAGCTTCGACATGGCCGTCACCCGCTTCTCGGGGCGCACGGCCCCGGAGCACCCCGGCGGCGCCCCGAACTGCGGGGACTGGGTGATGGTCGAGGGCTACTCCCACGAGCTGTCCAGCGCCGGCTTCTGGCCGGGCGGCGGCGAGGAGGGCGCGTTCTACGCCTACGCCTACCCGGAGCCGCCGGGCTTCGCGACGCACGGCGTGCGGCCGTCCGAGGCGTACTACTACGAGGCGGGCGGGCAGTTCCTGCTGCCCTACGAGGCGGTGCGCACCAGCGCCGATCCCGAGGGCACCCTGCTCGACTTCCTCCAGGACACCTACGAGGCGGCCGCCGACCGCGGCGACTGGGACCGCGCGGCGCTCGAGCGGTAGGGGCTCAGAGCACCTGGTGGCCGTACATCTCGCCGAGCGGGTCGGCGATGAGCTCGATGCGCGCGCCGTCGGGGTCGCGGAAGTACACCGACACCCCGCTGTGCACCTCGTGCTCGACCCCGGCGGCCGCCAGGCGCTCGACGAGCTCCTGCCAGCGCGCGGGCTCGACGCTGATCGCCAGGTGGTGCAGCCCGCCGAGGACCTCGGCGTACGGGCCGACGTCGAGGCCCGGGAAGTCGAAGAAGGCGATCAGGTTGCCGTGGCCGATGTCGAAGAAGAAGTGCGACGAGCCCGGGTAGTCGCGGTTCTCGATCAGCTCGGTGAGCGGGAACCCGAGGACGTCCTGGTAGAAGCGCACGGTCCGCTCGACGTCGCCCGACACCAGCGCGGTGTGGTGCAGCCCGCGCGCCGTGGACGCCGGACGCCCGCCGAGGGGCTTGAGGTAGGTGTCGCGGATGCGGTCGCGGGTCTCGCTGATGGTTGACATGTCACCTATCTTGCTCGCATATCGGTGACGCGTCAACTAGGATGGTGGCGTGGCTGATCCCCGGTGGCTCGACGACCGCCAGCAGCGCGCATGGCGCGGGTACCTCGCGATGCAGGCGCGGCTGCACGCCCAGCTCAACCGGCGGCTCCAGGCCGACTCGGGGCTCTCGCTGTCCGACTTCGACGTGCTCGTCGCCCTGAGCGAGCGGGACGGCCCCCTGCGCGTCCAGGAGCTCGCCGACCAGCTGCAGTGGGAGAAGAGCCGCCTGTCCCACCAGCTCTCGCGGATGGAGCGCCGCGGCCTCGTCGAGCGCCAGGACTGCCCGGACGACGCCCGCGGTGCCCTCGTCGTGCTGGGGGGCGCGGGCCGCAGCGCCATCGAGCAGGCGGCGCCGGCGCACGTCGAGGCGGTGCAGTCGCTGGTGTTCGACGGCCTCGACGAGGAGCAGGTCGAGACGTGGGCGGCCGTCACCGACGCGGTCCTCGCGCGCGTCGACGCCGCGCGGGGCGCCTGAACCTCCTGCCGGCTCCGGCGCCCGTGAAATTCTGAGCGAAGGGCACCTTCGCTCGGATAGATGGGCGAGGGGCGCCCTTCGCCAGAACGGCGGCGGCGCCACCCCGGGCACGATCCGCGCCCAGCGCTAGACCACGTGGTCCTCGCGCGTCGAGGGCACGAACAGCTCGTCGGGCGTCAGGAGCCGCGAGGTCAGCCCCTGCTCGTGGGCGTGGCGCAGGAACGTGGCCAGCACGTGCCGGTTGGCCTCGAGGCCGTAGGGCCAGAAGTCGTGCCCGAGCAGGCCGCGCACGCGGGCGATCTCGTCGTAGAGCCAGGGCAGCATCGTCGGGTTCGCCGCGACCTCGTCGAGCCGGTCCTCGGTGACGGCCTTCGCGCGGGTGAACGCGTCCATGAGCGAGCGCGCGATCCACGGGAAGCGCTCGTGCACCCCGGCGCGCAGCACGATCACGTGCATGATCGGGAAGATCCCGGTGGCCGCGGCGTAGCGCTCCTCGGCGGCGCGGGGGTCGGCGAACAGGCGGGCCACCGCGGGGTTCCCCTCGCGCAGCGGCCGCGGGGTACGCGGCGCGTAGAGCGCGTCGATCTCCCCGGTGACGAGCATGTCGGCGAGCGTGCGGTCCGGCGGGATCGGCGCGACGTCGATCTCGGGCGGGAGGGCGAGCGCCTGCTTCTCGACGCGGCCCGGGGCGTGCATGCCGCCGGTGCGGTAGCGCACCGACGCCACGGGCACGTCGTGGTGGTCGGCGAGGATGCCGCGGATCCAGACACACGCCGTCAGCTGGTACTCGGGCACGCCCACGACGCGTCCGGCCAGGTCGGCGGGCGCGCGGATCCCGGCGCCGGTGTGGACGTAGATGCCGTGGTGGCGGAACGCGCGGGACGGGAAGACCGGGATCGCGACGAAGGGGGCGTCCCCCGCGGCGAACCGCGTCACGAACGACGCCAGCGACATCTCCGCGGCGTCGAACTCGCCGTGGCGCAGCATCCGGAAGAAGGTCTCCTCGACCGGGAGGCGCAGGTAGGTGAGGTCGACGCCGTCGACGGCGACCGTGCCGTCCTCGAGCGCGCGGGTGCGGTCGTAGTCCCAGCAGGCGAGCGTGACCGGGATGCGACTCATCGCGAGGCCGGCGGGACCAGGCCGGGCGGCAGCCCGTACATCGGGTCCTGGATGACGTCGACGACCGCGGGCAGGTCCTGGTCGAGGGCGGCCTGCAGCGCGGGGGCGAGCTCCTCGTCGCGCTCGACGCGCACCCCGAACCCGCCCAGCGACCGCGCGAACGCCGCGAGGTCGGCGTTGCCGTAGAAGACGCCGAGGTAGCGCTCCCCGTGGGCGAGCCGCTGGCGGTCGCGGGTGTTGCCGTAGGCGTTGTTGTTCATGACGACGTTGACCACGGGCAGGCCCTCGCGCACGCACGTCTCCAGGTCCTGGGCCACCATCCAGAAGCTGCCGTCGCCGCTGACGCACACCGCGCGCCGGGCGGGGTCGGCCAGCGTCAGGCCCATGGCCGCGGGCAGCCCCCACGCCATCGCGCCGCCCGCGGAGCCCGAGAACCGCCCGGGCTCGGGCAGGCGCAGGTAGCGGTGGGTCCACGGCCCGAAGCTGGGCGCGTCCTGCACGATCCGCACGTCGTCGCGCTCGGCGAGGGGCGCGAGGGCGGCGACGGCCGCGCGGCTGCTCACCCCGCCGCGGGGGTCGTCGGCGTCGAGCAGGGCGGAGTCCGGGGACGACGCCTGCTCGTACTCCACCCGCAGGCGCTTGCGCCGGTCCAGGCGCTCGGGCGCGGGATCGGGCAGCGCGGCGGTCAGCGCCCGCGCGCCGGCGGCGGCGTCGGCGACGAGGCCGACCTCGGGGACGTACACGCGGCCCAGCTCGACGGGGTCGACGTCGACATGCACGAGCCGGACGTCGTCGGCGAGCAGCGTCCAGCGCCGGGTGCTGAACTCGGAGAACCGGCAGCCCAGCGCCACCACGACGTCGGCCTCGGCGGCGGCGCGCCAGGTGACGTCGTGGACGCCGTAGCCCAGCGAGCCGAGGTACGCGGGGTGGTCGTGGGACACGGCGCCCTGGCGCAGCCACGTGGTCACGAGCGGGGCGCCGGCGCGGTCGGCCAGCGCGGTCATCGCCCCGGAAGCACCGGTCGCCCCGCCGCCCACGATCACCACGGGGCGGGCGGCGTCGGCGATCACCGCGGCCGCCGCCGCGACGCCGTCCGGGTCGGGCGCGGGCGGGTGGGCGCGCCACCGCCGGGCCGGCGCCACGACGTCGTCGACGGAGTCCTGCAGGACGTCGAGGGGCAGCGACACCACCACCGGCCCGGGCCGCCCGGTCACGGCCGTGCGCACCGCGCGCTGAAGCAGCTCGGGGATCCGGTCGGCGCGCCGGACCTCGACCGCCCACTTGCTCATCGGCCGGAAGGTGGCGACGACGTCGGCCTCCTCGAAGGCGCGGCGCTCGACGACGCGGTCGGCGACCTGGCCGACGAGCAGCAGCATCGGCACCGACTCGTCGTAGGCGTTCTGCACGGCGATCGCCGCGTTCGCCGCGCCGGGCCCGCGCGAGACGAGGCACGCGCCGAGCCCGCCCCCGCGGGAGAGGCCGTCGGCGAGGAAGCCCGCCACCTGCTCGTGGCGCGTGGCCAGGTAGCGGACCCGGTCGTGACGGGCGATCGCGTCGATCACCTCCATGACCGTCGTCCCGGGGACGCCGGCCACGACGTCCACGCCCTCGGCGGCCAGGCAGGCGACGACCACGTCGGCACCGGTGCGTCCTGTGACGGTTGACACGGCGCGAGCCTGCCAGACACTCTTCTTCACCGCAGAGAAGACTTCTGCTCAACGGGAGTGATCGCCGTGTCCGTCCACGCCATCGGGATCCTCGGGCTCGTGCTGGTCTTCGTGATCGGCACGCTGCGCCCGGTCAACATCGGCGTCGTCGCCCTCATCGCCACGTTCCTGGTGGGGACGCTGGTGGCGGGCGAGAGCGTCGACGACCTCCTGTCCGGCTTCCCGCCCGACCTGTTCGTGCTCCTCGTCGGCGTGACCTACCTCTTCGGGCTGGTCACGGTGAACGGGACGCTCGCCTGGCTGCTCGACCGGGCCTGCGGCCTGCTGGGCGACCGGCCGGCGCTCGTGCCCTGGCTGATCTTCCTGTTCGCGGCCATCCCGACCATGGCCGGCGCGCTCGGCCCGGCCGGCGTCGCCATGCTCGCCCCGCTGTGCATGGGCCTGGGCGAGCGCTACGGCATCGACCGCCGGCTGTCTGCGCTGATGGTCATCCACGGCTCGTCGGCGGGGAACTTCTCGCCGCTCAACGGGCTCGCGGTGATCGTCAACCGGGCGGCGGGCGCGGCCGGGCTGGACGTCGCGCCGGCGCAGCTGTTCTTCGGCAACCTGGCCGCCAACCTGGTGCTCGGCGCCGTCGCGTACGCCCTGTTCGGCGGGCTGCGCCTGTGGCGCGAGCGGCGCACGGTGCTGCCGGAGGGCTCGGTCGAGGACACCGTCGCCGCCGCGGGCTCCGGGCCGGGCGCCGCGCCGGCGCCGACCCCGGCCTCGCCGCGTCCCGACGGCGCCGTGGCGACCGCGGCGGCCACGGACACCACCACGGCGCCCCGCACCGCCCTGCGGGTCGACCAGTGGATCTCGCTGGCCGTGGTGGTCGCCGTCGCGGTCGGCGCGCTGGTGTTCGGCGCCGAGATCGGGTTCCTCGCGCTGCTCGGCGCCGCGCTGCTGCACCTCGCGTTCCCGGAGCGGGTCAAGGGTGCCGACAAGCGCATCGTGTGGTCGGTCGTCCTGCTGATCTGCGGTGTCGTCACCTACGTCGAGGCGCTCGAGCGCTACGGCACCATCGACGCCGTCGGCCGGGGCATCTCCGGGCTCGGCGTGCCGCTGCTCGTCGCGTTCCTGCTGTGCCTGGTGGGCGCCGCCACCTCGGCGTTCGCCTCCAGCGCGGGGCTGCTCGGCGTGCTCATCCCGCTCGCGGCGCCGTTCCTGGTCAGCGGGCAGATCGGGGCGGCCGGGGTGATCGTCGCGCTGGCGATCTCGGCCACCGTCGTCGACTCGACGCCGTTCTCCTCGGTCGGCGCGCTGACGCTCGCCAACGCCCCGGAGGAGGGGCGCCCGCAGGTGTTCCGGACGCTCCTGGCCTGGGGGCTCACGCTCATCCTCGTGGCGCCGGTGCTCTGCTGGGTGGCGTTCATCCTGCCGGCGGCGTGAGTGTCTTCTGCAGAGCAGACAGTCCGTAGGGTCGGGCCATGGACCGCGCCGCGCCGGCACCCGAGTTCGGCTCGACGCCGCAGTACCCGATCGACTCGGTGGACAACGCGCTCAAGGTGCTGCTGCTCCTGGGCAGCACGCCGCGGTTGCGGCTGACCGACGTCAGCCAGTACCTCGGGGTCGCCACCTCGACCGCCCACCGGCTGCTCGCGATGCTGCAGTACCGCGGGTTCGTGCGGCAGGACGCCGCCACCCGCAGCTACGTGCCCGGCCCGTCGCTCGACGACGTCGCGCTCGGCATCCTGCGCCGCCTCGACGTGCGCACCCAGGCGCGCCCGGTGCTGGAGAAGCTCAACGCGACGCTCGAGGAGACCGTGCACCTCGGGCGCCTCGAGGGCGACCACGTGCACTTCATCGACTCGCTGGAGAGCAGCCGGGCGCTGCGCGTCGGGGGGCGTCTGGGCCGGTCGGTGCCGGCGCACTGCACGTCCAACGGCAAGGCGATGCTGGCCACCCTGACCGACGACGAGGTGTGCGCGCTCTACCCCGACGAGGCGCTCGCGCAGATGACGCCGCACTCGATCGGCACGCGCACCGAGCTGCTCGAGCACCTCGAGGCGATCCGCCGGGCCGGCTACGCCACCAGTGCGGAGGAGAGCGAGGAGGGGGTCGGCTCGATCGCCGTCGCGCTCTCCGCGGCCCGCACACCCCGGCACGCCGTCAACGCGTCGGGGCCGGTCAGCCGGCTCGGCGAGCCGCGCTGGTCGGCGATGCTCGACGCGGTGCGGGAGGCCGCCCGCGAGATCGACGCGCTCCTGCTCTGACTCCCCGGCGTCTTGACGCGCCGGTGCGCCGTCCCGCAACCTCTACACAGAGGAAAAGCTATCTGCTGAGCAGAAACGGAGCTCCGGATGCGGGACCAGGGAGCCGTCCTCGAGGACGTGCGGCAGGGGATGATCCCCGCGCACATCTACAACGACGACGAGATCTTCGCCCTTGAGAAGGAGCGGGTCTTCGGGCGCTCGTGGATGTTCCTCGCGCACGAGTCGGAGATCCCGCGCGCGGGCGACTACGTCGTGCGCCGGGTCGTCGACGACTCGTTCATCGTCAGCCGGGACGAGTCCGGCGCGGTGCGCGCGATGTTCAACATGTGCCTGCACCGCGGGATGCAGGTCTGCCGCGCCGAGATGGGCAACGCGTCGCACTTCCGCTGCCCGTACCACGGGTGGTCGTACAAGAACGACGGCCGGCTCGTGGGGCTGCCCTTCCACGGCGAGGCGTACGGCGGCGAGGAGGGGTTCCGGAAGAAGGGGCAGACCCTGCTGCCCGCGCCGGCGCTCGACACCTACAACGGTCTGATCTTCGTCAGCCTCGACCCGGCGGCGCCGCCCCTGCGCGAGTACCTCGGCGACTTCGCGTTCTACCTGGACTTCTACACGCAGCAGAGCCCCGAGGGCATCGAGCTCGTCGGGCCGCAGCGCTGGCGGGTGAAGGCGAACTGGAAGATCGGCGCGGAGAACTTCGCCGGCGACAGCTACCACACGCCGCACACGCACTCGAGCGTCGTGGAGATCGGGCTCTTCCGCGAACCGAAGGCCTCGAAGCGCAAGGAGGGCGCGCTCTACTGGGCCGGCCGGGGCGGCGGGACGACCTACAAGCTGCCGCCGGGCACCCTCGACGAGCGGCTGCGCTACGTCGGCTACCCCGACGAGATGATCGCGCGGATGCGCGCGACGTGGAGCGACGCGCACCTGGCGATGGTCGGCGACGACGGGTTCATGGTGTCGGCCGCGTCGGCGTTCCCGAACCTCTCGCTGGTGCACAACTGGCCCAAGGTCGAGGACTCCGGGGACGGAGCGTCCGACGACGTCGTCCCGTTCATCTCGCTGCGCCAGTGGCAGCCGGTCTCGGCCGACGAGACCGAGGTGCTGTCGTGGTTCGCGGTGGACCGCAACGCCCCGCAGCGCTTCAAGGAGCTCTCGTACAAGGCCTACCTGATGTGCTTCGGCTCGACGGGGATGTTCGAGCAGGACGACGTCGAGAACTGGGTGTCGATCACCTCGACGGCCGCGGGCTCGATGGCGCGGCGCCTGCGCCTCAACAGCCGGATGGGCCTGCTCGCCGACGACAAGCCCGTCTCGCCGCCGCTCGCGCACTTCTCCGGGCCGGGCGTCGCGTACGTCGGGTTCGGCGAGTACAACCAGCGCGCCATGCTCCGGGCCTGGGCCGACGCGCTCGAGGCGCCGCCGCCGGACCCCGGCACCGTGGACCTCGGGGGCACCCCGTCATGACCGCGCCGGCGCCCCGCACCATCGCCCGCTGCCTGCCGTTCGGCGATCCCCGCCACCTCGAGGCGCACCAGTTCCTCGTCGACGAGGCCGCGCTGCTCGACACCCAGGACTACGACACCTGGATGTCGCTGCTCACCGCCGACGTCCGCTACGTCATGCCGGTGCGTGTCTCGACGGCGCGCGGCGCGGGCTTCGACACCGCGCCGGGCATGGCGCACTTCGACGAGGACCACTACTCGCTCTCGCGGCGCGTGGCCCGCTTCGCCACCGAGCACGCGTGGACCGAGGACCCGCCCTCGCGCCTGCGCCACCACGTCGGCAACGTGCGGACGTTCCCCGTCGACGGGACCGAGGACGGCGCTGTCGAGGAGGTGGTCGTCGAGTCCGCGGTGCTGCTCTTCCGCAGCCGCGGCGACGTCCGCGAGCCCTCGCTGATCTCGGCGGGCCGCGAGGACGTGCTGCGCCGCGACCCCACGCGCACCGCGCCGTCGGCGGGGCACTGGATGCTCGCGCGCCGCACGGTCAGCGTCGACGAGTCGGTGCTGCGCACCCAGAACCTGGCGATCTTCCTGTGAGCGGCGAGAAGGAGGCGCTCGAGGCCGGCGCGGTCGGCGAGCCGATCACGCTGGGCAACGAGTTCGCCGAGATCCGCGTGCGCAAGGTCGAGACGCGCAACGGCGCGCGGCTCATGATCGAGTCACCGCGCTCGGGGCAGTGGGTGGCGCTGTGCCCGCTCGAGCTCGAGGCGCTGACCTGGCAGTCCGACGAGGTGTTCTCGGCGATGATCGGCAACCCGTACGGGCCGTTGTTCACCGACGCCGATGACTGACTGGCTCGCCGGGCGCCGCGCGCTCGTCGTCGGCGCGGGGTCGGGCATCGGGCGGGCCGTGGTCGACGCGTTCCGTGCCGAGGGCGCCCGGGTCGCGGTGCTGGAGAAGGACGCCGGCAAGGCGGCGGCGCTGCGCGACGAGGGCCTGCCCGTCGTCACCGGCGACGCCACCACCCGCGCGGACAACGAGCGCGCCGTCGCCGCCACCGTCGAGGCCTTCGGCGGGCTGGACCTGTTCGTCAGCTGCGTCGGGATCTTCGACTTCTACCGCGGGCTCGCCGACATCGACCCCGACGTGCTCGACGCCGCCTTCGACGAGGTGTTCGCCGTCAACGTCAAGAGCCACCTGCACGGGGTGCGCGCGGCCCTGGACCAGCTGCGCGCCCACCGCGGCGCCGTCGTGCTCACCGCGTCCACGTCGTCGTACTACCCGGGCCGCGGCGGGGTGCTCTACGTCGGCTCGAAGTTCGCGGTGCGCGGGCTGGTCACCGCGCTGGCCCACGAGCTCGCCCCCGAGGTGCGGGTGAACGCCGTCGCGCCGGGCGGCACCGTGCACACCGACCTGCGCGGGGCGACGAGCCTGGGCCAGGGCGACCGGCGCCTGGCCGACACCCCGGACCGCGCCGCCGAGCTCGCCGCGCGCGTGCCGCTGCAGGTGGCGCTGACCGCGCAGGACCACGCGTGGAGCTACGTGGCCCTGGCCTCCGAGCGCTCGCGGGGCATCACCGGCGACGTCGTGCACCCCGACGGCGGGATCGGGATCAAGGGATGAGCGGCCTCGACGCGCAGCGCGCGCTCATCGCCACCGCCTGCCGCGTGCTCGCCCACCGCGGGCTCGCGCCCGGTGTGCTCGGGCACGTCAGCCTGCGCGTCGGCACCGACCGCTGCCTGGTCCGGTGCCGGGGCCCGCAGGAGCGCGGGCTCGCCTTCAGCGAGCCCTCGGACGTGCGGCTCGTGAGCCTGGACGGGGAGCTCCTGGAGGAGGCGACCGGGTATGCCGTGCCCACCGAGCTGCCCCTGCACACCGAGGTGCTGCGCGCGCGGCCCGACGTCGCCGCCGTCGTCCACGCGCACCCGCCCGACACCGTGGCCGCCGACCTCGCGGGGCTCGCGGTGCGCCCGATCGTCGGCGCCTACGACATCCCCGGCGCGCACCTGGCGGCCGGCGGGGTGCCGGTCTACCCGCGCGCGGTGCTGGTGCGGGACCGGGTGCTGGCCGGCGAGATGGTCGCGGCGCTGGGCGACCGGCCCGTCGTCATCCTGCGCGGCCACGGCCTCACCGCGACCGGGCGCTCGGTCGAGGAGGCCGTGCTGCGCGCCCGCAGCGTCGACACCCTCGCCGCGATGACGCTCGCCGTGGCCCGCGCCGGCGGCATCCCGCGCGACCTGCCGCCCGCGGACCTCGCCGAGCTCCCCGACCTCGGCGGCGGCTTCACCCACGACACCGCCTGGCGCCACGAGGTGGCGAGCCTGCCCTGATCAGGCGCCGGTGCCGCTCCAGCGCTGCCGGCGCGCGGCGTCGAGCGTGCGCATCTCGTGCAGCATGGTGGCGAGGTTGTCCTCGAGGTGCTCGCGCACGGCGTCGCGCACGCGCTGCGGGTCGCGGGTGCGGGCCGCGTCGACGAGCGCGTCGTGCACGTGCGCGCGGTGCTCCGCGAACGACTCGGGCGCCTCGACGGGGTCGAAGACGAGGCGGGTGTAGCGCTCGGAGGCGTCCCAGAGCGGGGCGAGCACGCGCCGGTCCCAGTCGCTCGCGGCCGGCTCGATCATGGCGGCGTGGAAGGCGCGGTGCGGCGCCCAGAACGCCTCCTGGAGCACCTCGCCGAACGTCTCGCGGACCAGGGCGTCGAGCGCCGCGATCTCCTCGTCGGTGCGGTCGGGCGCCGAGAGCGCGGCCAGCTCGGGCTCGACGGTGATCCGCAGCCGGTAGATGGCGCGCAGGTCGTCGGGGTCGAGCGGTGTGACGATCGCGCTGCGCGACGGGCTCAGGGTGATCAGGCCCTGGGCCTCGAGCTGGCGCAGTGCCTCGCGCACCGGGACGTGGCTGACGCCGAGCTGCTCGGTGAGCGCCGGGACCGTGAACGGGCGCCCCGGCGGCAGCTCGCCGGACAGGATCGAGCGGCGGATCTCGTGCAGCACGAGGTCCACGGCCGACGCCTTGCGCGCCGCGACCGAGCGCACGCTCCCGTCCACCGCCACCCCCTGCTGCTCCGGCACGCACGGCATCGTAGCGCGCGTTGACATCTTATAACTTAGCACCGTAGCGTCCGGCGTCGTGGCCCAGGTCACGTCGAGGTGACCGCGACCCGGAGGTGCTCATGACCTACTCCCTGGACCGCCCCGGCACGTCCGACGCCGCCCGCGCCCTGCGGGCCGATCTGGTCGGGCGGGCGCGCGAGATCGTCCCGGTGCTGGCCCGGCACGCGGCGCGCACCGAGGAGGACCGTCGCGTCGTCGAGGAGAACATCGCGCTGATCGACGAGGCCGGCCTCTTCTCGATCATGAAGCCGCGCCGTCTCGGCGGGCTCGAGACCGACATGCGCACCAAGCTCGAGGTGTCCCGCGAGCTCGCCCGCGGCTGCGGGTCGACGGCGTGGGTGACGACGCTGATGAACGTCTGCTCGTTCTTCGCCGGCCTCTTCCCCGACCGGGCCCAGCGCGACCTGTGGGAGGACGCGCCCGGCGCCCGCATCGCCGGGGTGCTCGCCCCCTCGGCGGAGGCGACCAGGGTCGACGGCGGCTACCGCGTGACCGGGTCCTGGGGCTGGGCCTCGGGCTGCCTGCACGCGCAGTGGGCCGTGGTCGGCTTCCCCGTGCCCGACGAGCACGGGGAGATCGTCGACCAGGGCCTCGCGCTGGTGCCGATGGACGACCTGACCGTCGAGGACACGTGGTTCGTCGCCGGCATGCGCGGCACCGGCTCGAACACCCTGGTCGCGCGCGACGTCCTGGTCCCCGAGCACCGGGTCCTGTCGATCCCCGCGGCCATCGGCGGGCGCTACGCCACCGAGCACACCGGCGAGGCGCTCTACCGCTCCGCGTTCGTCCCGGTCGCCGCGCTCGTCCTGGCCGGCCCGCAGCTGGGGCTCGCCCAGGCCGCGCTCGACCTCGTCATCGAGAAGGCGCCCAAGCGCTCGGTCTCCTACACCTTCTACGACGTCCAGACCGAGGCGCCGACCTTCCAGCTCGCGGTGGCCAAGGCCGCCTCGCTGGTCGACGCGGCGCACCTGTTCGCCTACCGCGCCGCCGCCGACATCGACCAGGCGGCCGCCGACGGCGTGTACCCCGACTACGCGGCGCGCGCCCGGGTGCGCATGGACACCGGCGCGGCGATCGAGAACGCGCGGGAGGCCATCCGCACGCTCGTCTCGGCCCACGGTGCCGGCGCGTTCGCCGAGACCAGCCCCCTGCAGCGGATCTGGCGCGACTCCGAGGTCGCCTCGCGCCACGCGGTCATCAGCCCGGCGATCTCCACCGAGGTCTACGGCCGGGCCCTGCTCGGCCTGACCGACGGCGTCACGGCCCTGGTCTAGAGAGGACATCCCTTGCGCATCGCCAACCATGCGGGACGGCTCGCCCTGGTCGAGCCCGACGCGGAGTCCGCCGGCGGCCTGCGCGGGCTCGACGTGGAGCGCGCCAGCGACGGCCGCTTCGGCGCCGACCCGCAGGCCGTCTACGACCGCTGGGACGAGTTCCGCGCGTGGGCCGCCTCGGCGGACCTCGCCGCGGCCGTCCCTCTCGGCACGGCCGCCCTCGGCCCCGTCGCCCCCCGGCCGCCGCAGGTCTTCGCGGTGGGCCTGAACTACCGCGACCACGCCGCCGAGTCGGGCATGGAGCTGCCGGTGACGCCGCTGGTGTTCACCAAGTACGCGTCGAGCTTCACCGGCCCGCAGGGCGACATCCGGCTCTCCCCGGGCAACGTGGACTGGGAGGTCGAGCTGGTCGCCGTCATCGGCACGGGGGGCCGCCGCATCCCGGCGGCGCAGGGGTGGGACCACGTCGCCGGCCTCACCGTCGGCCAGGACATCTCCGACCGCACCACCCAGTTCGCCGCGCCGCCCCCGCAGTTCGGCATGGGCAAGTCCTACCCCGGGTTCTCGCCGACGGGCCCGGCCCTGGTCAGCGTCGACGAGCTGCGAGCGGCCGGTCTCGACCCCGACGACCTCGAGCTGGGGTGCCTCGTCAACGGCGAGAGCGTCCAGAAGGGCCGCACCGGGGCGATGATCTTCTCGGTCCCGGACCTGGTCGCCGAGCTCTCGGCGATCGTGACGCTGCTGCCCGGCGACGTGGTCTTCACCGGCACCCCGGCCGGCATCGGCGCGGGGATGAGCCCGCCCCGCTTCCTCGACGACGGCGACGAGCTCGTCACCTGGTGCGCCGGGATCGGTCAGATGCAGCACCGCTTCGTGACGGGAGAGGCCTCGTGACCGCCTACCTCGAGGCCGACGACCGGCCCGGCACCTTCGTCTCCCACGCGTTCGACGAGCACCTCGTCGACCTCGGCGAGATCCGCATGAACTACGCGACCGCCGGCGACCCCGCCGCGCCCGCGCTGCTGCTGATCCCGGGGCAGTCGGAGTCCTGGTGGGGCTACGAGCCCGCGATGCCGCTGCTCGCCGAGCACTTCCACGTGCACGCCGTCGACCTGCGCGGGCAGGGCCGCTCCACGTGGACCCCGGGCCGGTACACGATCGACGTCTTCGGTGCCGACCTCGAGCGGTTCATCGACCTCGTCATCGGGCGGCCGACGCTCGTGAGCGGGATGTCCTCGGGCGGGGTGCTGTCGGCCTGGTTGTCGGCGTTCGCCAAGCCGGGGGCGATCCGCGGGGCGGTGTGGGAGGACCCGCCGGTGTTCGCCAGTCAGACCACCCCGGCCGTCGGCCCCGGCATCCGGCAGGCCATCGGGCCGGTGTTCACCGCGTGGAACACCTGGCTCGGCGACCAGTGGAAGGTCGGCGACCTCGACGGGCTGATGCGCGCGATGCCGACCGCGCTGCCCCCGGAGATCCTGCGCGCGTTGGCGTCCATGATCCCGCCGCCCGCGCCGGACGCCGCCCCGCCGCCCGGCCAGAACCTGCGCGAGTACGACCCGGAGTGGGGCCGCGCCTTCGTCAGCGGCGCCGCGACGGCGTCGTGCGATCACGAGACGATGCTGCGCCACGTCCGCGTCCCGGTGCTGTTCACCCACCACTTCCGCACCGTCGACGAGCAGACCGGACGCCTCGTCGGCGCGTCCACCGACCAGCAGGCCCGCCGCGCCTGCGAGCTGGTCACCGAGGCCGGGCAGCGGGTCGACTACCGCTCCTTCCCGGACATGCCGCACTCGATGCACGAGCACGCCCCGAAGCAGTACGTCGAGACCCTCCTGGACTGGGTCGCGACGCTCGAGAACGAGGAGTCCCGATGAACGAGCACAAGCAGGCGCCGATCATCCCGCCGAAGCTGCACCACGCGACGTTCCTGACGCTCAAGCTCGACGAGATGGTCCGCTGGTACGGGCTCGTGTGCGGGCTCCACCCGGTGCACTACGCCGAGACCGCGGCCTGGCTCACCAACGACGCCGCCAACCACCGCATCGCGCTCATCAACCACCCCGCGATCAAGCGGCCGGTCGACAAGCCGACCAGCGCCGGCCTGCACCACACGGCGTTCGAGTACGACTCGTTCGGCCAGTGGCTCGACAACTACGAGCGGCTGCGCGACCACGGCATCACGCCGTTCATGTGCCTCGACCACGGCATCACGATGTCGATGTACTACGCCGACCCCGAGGGCAACGGCGTGGAGATCCAGTTCGACGCGTTCGGCGACTGGGCCGTGTCGAAGGAGTGGATCTGGGCGTCGCGCGAGTTCGCCGAGAACCCGATCGGGGAGTGGTTCGACCCCGACCAGCTCGTCGAGGCCCGCGCGCAGGGCGTCTCGCCCGAGGAGATCCACGAGGGCGCCCGGGCCGGGAAGTACCGCCCGGAGAACCCGCCCGCCGATCTCCTGCTGCCCGAGGTCTACTGACCCCGTGCTCCCGGATCGCTGCGAGGTCCTGGTCGCGGGCGGCGGCCCGGTCGGGCTCGCGACCGCCGTCGAGCTCGGCCGGCGCGGCGTCTCGTGCGTCGTCGTCGAGCCGCGGACCTCGGTGTCGCACAGCCGCCCGCGCTGCAAGACCGTCAACGTCCGCACGATGGAGCACCTGCGGCGCTGGGGGATCGCCGACCGGCTGCGGGAGCGGGCCCCGCTGCCGGTGGCCTGGTCGCAGGACGTCGTCTTCTGCACGACGCTGGCGGGGCACGAGCTCTCCCGCTTCCACGGCGTGCTCGGGCTGGCGCCGGAGGCGGGGCGCTGCGCGGAGCCCGGGCAGCAGGCGCCGCAGTACGTGCTCGAGGAGCTCCTGCGCGAGGTCGTCGAGGAGCTCGCGCCGTGCACCCTCGCAACCGGGCACCGGGTGGTGGCGCTGGCGCAGGACGACGAGGAGGTGCGGGTCGAGGTCGTCGACGACGCCGGGGTGGCCCGGACGGTCATCGCCGACCACGTCGTCGGGTGCGACGGGCCGCGCAGCGTGGTGCGCGCGCAGATCGGCGCCGACTACCTCGGCGAGCACGCGCTGCGCCCGAACTTCGGGATGGTCGTACGCGCCCCGGAGCTGTGGCGCCACGTGCGCCACGGTCCCGCGGTGCAGTACTGGACGGTCAACCCGGTCGCCCCGACGCTGATGGGCCCCCTCGACCGCGAGGGCACCTGGTGGATCATCGCGTTCGGCGTCGAGCGCGAGGCCGGGCACGCGCGGGCCCGCGAGATCGTCGACGCGGTCGCCGGCGTCCCGGTCGACGCGCAGGTGCTCTCGACCGACCCGTGGACCGCGCGGATGCAGCTCGTCGACACCGCGCGGCGCGGGCGGGTGTTCCTCGCCGGCGACGCCGCGCACCTCAACCCGCCCTTCGGCGGGCACGGGCTCAACACCGGCATCGGCGACGCCGTCGACCTCGGCTGGAAGCTCGCCGCGGTGCTGCGGGGCTGGGGCGGCCCGGAGCTGCTCGCGAGCTACGCCGCCGAGCGCCGGCCCGTGCAGGAGCGGGTGATCCGCGCGGCCGAGGAGAACATGCGGACGCTGTCCACCGACCTGCTCGACCCCGACCTCGACCGCGACGACGCCGCCGGCGAGGCCGCCCGGGATGCCGTGCACCGGCGCATCCAGGAGACGAAGGCGGCCGAGTTCCACGCGCTCGACCTCGTCCTGGACGTCGTGCACGACCGCTCGCCGGTGGTCGCGGAGGGCGCCGGCGACCGCATGCCGCACGCCTGGGTCGCGCCCGGGCACTCGCTCTACGACGACCTCGGCCCGGAGCTGACGCTGGTGGTGCACCGGGACACGGGGGCCGCCGCCGCGTTCGCCGCGGCGGCGCGGGCCCGGGGCGTCGACCTCCGCGTGCTCGACCGGCCCGGCGGCGGGCCCGACGACCTGCTCCTCGTCCGCCCCGATCAGCACGTGGCCTGGCGGGGGGACGCGGACACCGTCGACCCTCCGGCCGTCGTCGCGCGGGCGTGCGGGGGAACCGTGCCCGCACATCCAGTTGTGCACGGCCGATCCCGGCCATGGTGGCGCGATGGCTCAGCTCCAGGACAAGGTCGCCGGCAGCGTCATCATCACCTCCAGCGTGGTCGGGCTGGTCGGCTTCGGGGACCTGTCGGCCTACGTCGCGGCCGAGCACGGCCAGGTCGGGCTGATGCGCTCGGCGGCCAAGGAGGTCGCCCACCGCCGCATCCGCGTCAACACCCTGCACCCGGGGCCGACGTCGACGCCGTTCCAGGACGACATCGAGATGCGGGCGACCGGCAAGACGCAGGCCGACGCGGCGTCGGTCTTCGACGGGCTGATCCCGCTCGGCCGGCACACGACCGTCGACGAGATCGCGCAGGCCGCGCTCTACCTGGCCTCGGACGCCTCGGCGATGGTCTCGAGCACCACGTTCGCCATCGACGGAGGGATGAGCGGCTGATGCGCTCCGCGATCTACCACCACCCGCACGACGTCCGCATCGAGGACGTCGCCGAGCCCGAGCCGGGCGCCGGCGAGGTCAAGCTGCGCGTCGCCCACAACGGCGTCTGCGGCTCGGACCTGCACGAGTACTTCTCCACCGAGACGTTCGTGCCGGTCGCGCCGCACCCGCAGACCGGCATCCAGGCGCCGGTCGCGCTCGGCCACGAGTTCTCCGGGACGGTCGTGGCCGTCGGCGACGGGGTGTCGTCGGTGCGGGCGGGCGACCGCGTCGCGGTCCGGCCCACCTACACCTGCGGCCGGTGCCCGGCCTGCCGCGCCGGCGCGCCCAACACCTGCCGGGTGCTCGCCTTCCACGGCCTGTCCGGGCCCGGCGGCGGGCTCTCCGAGTACACCGTGCTGCCCGAGAGCATGGTCTTCGCGCTGCCCGAGAACGTCTCGCTCGAGATGGGCGCCCTGGTCGAGCCGATGGCGGTCGCGTACCACGCGGTGAAGATCTCGGGGATCCGGCCGGGCGAGCTCGCCGTCATCGCGGGCCTCGGCCCGATCGGCGTCGGGCTGTTCTTCGCCCTGCGCGCCGCGGGCGTCACCGACATCATCGCGAGCGACCCCTCCGCGCAGCGCCGCGACATCCTGACCGGCCTGGGTGCGCGCCACGTCATCGACCCGACCGTCACCGAGGTGGCGACGGCCGCCCAGGAGGCCACCGACGGGCTCGGCGCCCGGGTCGTGTTCGACGCCGCCGGCGTCGGTGCGGCGATCCTCACCGGCATCGGGGCGCTCGCGCCCCAGGGCAAGGTCCTCGTGGTGGGCATCCACGAGCAGGCGATGGAGCTCAACCCGACCGCGCTGCTGCTCGGCGAGGCCCAGATCGTCGCCTCACTGGTCTACACCGACGACGACTACCGTCACGTCATCGACAGCATGTCCCGCGGTGAGATCACCGGCGAGGGCTGGGTCGACCACGCCCCGCTCGACGATCTGCTCACCGTGTACGACCAGCTGCGCCGCGGCGAGCGGATGAAGGTGCTCATCGACCTGTGAACCGGAGACGCCCGTGACCCGCTACGAGTCCGTGTCCGCCCCCGACGGCGGCGAGTTCGACGCCTACCTGGCGCTGCCCGCCGCGGGGAGCGGTCCCGGGGTCCTCGTCTTCCAGGAGATCTTCGGGATCAACGACAACATCCGGGGCATCTGCGACCGGCTGGCCGGCGAGGGCTACACGGCCCTCGCGCCGGACATGTTCTGGCGGCTGGAGCGCCGGTTCGAGCGCAAGGACGAGTCGGACCTCGAGGCCTGCATGGCGATGGTGCAGCGCCTCGACTTCGGGGCCGCCGTCGGCGACATCACCGCGACGTTCGCGCACCTGCGCGCGATGCCGGAGTGCACCGGCACGGTGGGGGCCATCGGCTTCTGCCTCGGCGGGACGCTGACCTACCTGTGCGCCACCGGCGCGCGGGTGGACGGCGCGGGGATCGACGCGGCCGTCCCGTACTACGGCTCGGGCATCCACGACATGCTCGACCGCGCCGGCGAGCTGCGGTGCCCGACGCTGTTCCACTACGGCGACCGCGACCCGTTCATCCCCGGCGAGCAGATCGCCGCGGTCGAGGCCGCGGTCGCGGGGCTGCCGCACGTCACGGTGGCCCACCACGACGCCGGGCACGCCTTCTCCAACTGGGACGCGCCGTCCATGTACGACCCCGCGGCGGCGCAGGAGGCGTGGGCGCAGACCCTCGCGTTCCTGGGGGAGCACCTGCGCCGGTGAGTCCCTACCGGGCCAGCGTCTCCGCCGGCGAGCAGCCGTAGGCCCGGCGGTAGGACGCCGAGAACCGGCCGGCGTTCGAGAAGCCCCACCGCGCCGCGACGGCCCGGACGGTGGTCCCGTCGGCGGGGTCGGCGGCCCGCAGGTCGCGGTGCGCGCGCTCCATGCGGACCTCGCGCAGGTACTCCAGCGGGGTCTGGCCGCGGTGCCGGCGGAAGGCCGCCTGCAGACCGCGGGGACCCATGCGGGCGGCCTGCGCGACCTCGCTGACGGTGACGTCCTCGTCGGCGTGCGCGTCGATGTACGCCATCGCGCGCCGCACGGTGGCCGGCTCGCCGCCGAGGTCGCGGCGGCGCGGCTCGTCGCCCTGCGTGCTGTTGGGGAACACGGCCAGCGCGCCGACGACCAGACGGTGCAGGGCCTCCCGGCGCAGCAGCGGGATCGCCATCAGCTCGTCGTGGGCGAGGAGGTCGCGGTCGACAGACGAGACGAGCCGCGACCAGTAGCGCGCGTGCTCCGCCGAGAGCGGGGTCATCGTGGCGAAGCGGACCTCGCCCGGCTCGAGCCCGGACAGCTCGGCCCCGATCCGGGCCACGTCCCCGAGGTCGAGGGACGTCATGCGCAGGTAGCCCGCCCACCGCGACGCGTAGCCCGCCCAGTGCGGCGCCAGCACCAGGGTGGCGTCCTGCTCGCCCCGCCCGTCGTCGACCGCGAGCCTCCCGCCGACGAGCTCGACGGCCGTGAGGGCCGGCGTGGGCTCGGCGCGCGCCTCCATCCGGGCCGCGTGCCGCATGTGGCTGATGTCCAGCCCCTCGGACGAGGTCCCGGCGAGGGTGAACGTGAAGCCCTCGCGCTCGATCGGCCCGGCCCGGAAGCGCGCGTAGGCCTGCTGGTACCCGACGGCCTCGTCCGGGTCGGTGGTGTGCACCCGGTGACGCAGGACGGCCTCCCGACAGGTGGTCATCACCGGGCCTTTCCGCTGGCGGCGCCGTCACGGTAGCCGCGCGACCGGCGGGAGAGGACCCGGCCGACGCTCACCGGCCATCGAGTGCGTCGATCTCGGGCACCAGGGCGGCCGCGAAGCGCCCGGGCTCGCCGAGCAGGGCGAGGTGGCGGGTGCCGGGCAGCTCGACGACCCGGTCGGTGCGCAGGCGTGCGGCGGTGGCCAGGGCCTCGGGGCGCCCGAAGCTCCCGTCCTCGCTGGCGAAGAGGATCGCGGTGGGGACGGTGATCGCGGTCTGCTGCGCGTCGGTGAGGCCGATGAGCGGGCTGCGCAGCACCGTGACCAGGGCGTCCACGGCGCCGGGCCCGAGGAACGGCGCCCGCCACCGGTCGATCGCCGCGTCGTCGGTGGGGCACCCGGGGCCGCACTGCGCGGCGACGATCGCGCGGATCGGGGCGCGGTGGCGCAGCACGGCGGTGACCGCCGCGGGCGCGATCGGGTCGACGAGCACCCGGCGGACGCCGCCGCCGGCATCGGTGCGGTCGGCGCCGAAGTACGGGGTGCCGTCCCCGTTGGCCGCGACCACCCCGCGGACCGAGGCCGGGGCGCGCAGGGCGAGGGACAGGGCGATCGCGACGCCCGACGAGTGCCCGACGACGATCGGGCGCTCGAGGCGCAGGGCCGCGAGGACCCCGCCGAGCTGGTCGGTGTCGGCCGCGAGGTCGTAGGGCGGCACCCGGTCGGTGAACCCGAACCCGCGCACGTCGTAGGCGTAGACGTCGCGGTCGGCGGCGAGCAGCGGCGCGACCCGCGACCACACGTACGTCGACTCGGCGAACCCGTGGACCAGCACCAGCGGCGCCCGCCCGGACGGCCGCCCGGCGGGCCAGTGCTCGACGTGGGTGCGCACCCCGGCGGCGTCCACGTCGACGCCGGGGGCGGGGACCGCGAGGCGCACCGGGGCGAGCCGGTCCCAGCCCAGGTAGGCCGCCGACACCGTGAACACGAGGGCGACGAGCACGAGGAGGGTCAGCCCGACCCGCCGCGCCCACCGCCGGAGCCCCCGCCGCACGCGCGCATCGTCGCGCAGGGGTGGGCGCACCGTCAGCGGGAGGGCGCGTCGTCCGGGTCGGCCAGCCGCGCGAGGAGCCGGTCGAGGTGCGGCTCGACCTCGAGGCGGGCGAGCAGCGACCGGGCGCCGCCGGCCTCCCCACCCTCGAGGTCGCCCGCCACCAGCAGGGCGAGCAGGCGGCGCCGCAGGAGGCTGCGCGACCGGGGGTCGGTGCTGCGGTCGGGGCGGACCCAGCCGGCGAACGCGGGCTCGCCCTCCGCGCCGTCGCGCAGCGCCGCGAGCACCCGGCCCGCGCCGTCGCTCAGGCGCATCTCCCCGGCCCCCGGAAGCTGGCCCGGCGGGGCGGCGATGCCCGCGCGCACGGGCGGCCCGATCCGGTGCTGCACAGTCCGTGAGTCGATGCCCGCGTCGTACGCCAGCCGCCGCGCGACCGGGTCGAGCAGGCTCGCCAGCAGCAGGTGCTCGGTGCCCACGCGCGCCGAACCGAGGCGCTCGGCCTCCTGCAGCGCACCGAGGCCGCGCGCCCACGCCACGAGGTCGGGATCCTCCGGGGCGCCGCCCTCGACGGGCGCCTCGTCACCGACCCCGGGGAGCACCCGGTCAGCCTGCCAGCCATCGGGGGCCGGGGACACGTCCCGGACCCGGCGTGGTGGTCACGGGGGCCGTGCCGCGGTCTCCGTCTCCGAGACCGACACGGTCTCGGTCTCGGTCCCGGACGCCGTCGCGGTCTCGGTGTCGGACACCGTCACCGTCCGGGTGGGGCGCGGCCGCGACACGATGATCTGGGCGATGCCGACCGCGAGGACCCCGATGGTCAGCAGCCGCTCGGCCGGCGGGAGCGGGCGGTACCAGCCGTAGACCTGCGTGGCGAGGGCGACCAGCTGGGCGACCAGCGGCAGCGCGATCGCGGGCCAGCCGGTGATCTCCCGGGACGGGCGCGCCCCCGCCGGGGGCTTGCTGGCGCCGACCGCGAACGCGAGCGCCCCCGCGCTCCAGAGGAAGTCGTAGGGCCCGTCGTGGGACACGACGTCGGCCGCGGTGAGGCTGTAGGCGGAGTCGGCGGCGGTCAGGCAGAGCAGCCCGAGGCCGACCCAGGGCCAGCTGCCCACGAGCCGCCAGGAGATGAGCGGCAGGGTGCCGAGCAGTCCGCCGAAGAGCAGCACGTCCCCCAGGGGGTAGGCGACGGTCATGAACTGGCCGAGGGGATCGATCGGGGCGGTGGCCAGCACCGGCACGATCACCAGCAGGACGCCCGGCGTCGCCACGAGCAGCACCAGGACGAAGCCGTCGAGCCAGCGGTGCCACGGCACGTCGATCACCCGCGCCCGCACCATGAACACGAGCCCGGCCATGAACAGGGGATAGGTCGCGAGGTAGAGCGGGTCGGTCGGGTTCGGGGTCGGGACGTCCCCGCCGCCGGAGTAGAGCACGCTCCACGTGATCTCGGCGGCACCGAACACGAGCAGGGCGGCGGTGAAGCAGTACCAGGCACGCCGCGCGGGCCCCCCGGCCGGCCGCAGGCGAGCGCCCCAGAAGCAGACCCCGGCGGAGGCGAGGATCAGCGCGGAGTGCAGCCAGTCGTCGACGATCGGCAGGTCGGACGGGTGCGGGCCGCCCGTCCGGAGCTGGTGGGTCGCCTCGATCGCCAGGCCGAGGAACAGGACGACGGCGACGGCGCGGCGGATCGACACGGACGCCCCCCGGAGGCCCTCGACGCGGCGGTTCGATGGTCTGCTTACCGTCCCGGCGCCGCGAGGGCCATGGGCCGTGCGGCTCCGGAACGGCCGGCTCGTGGTGGTGGGCCCGCTCACCGCCCGCCGGCGACGGCGTCGACGATCTCCAGCCCGGCCGGCCCGACCTCGGCGACGTAGAGGCGCGGGGCGACGAGGTCCCGGGCGCCGATCGCGTCGTCGCGCGGGGCGGGGCGCCGGCGGGACAGCGCGATCCCGTGGTCGGCCGCGCCGCCGTCGGGGTCGGCGTGCAGCACGCGGGCGTAGCGGTGGATCGCCTCGTAGACCGTCTCCGACAGGGCGGTGATCGACGGCGCCCACGCGCCGTAGGCACCGCGGTAGCGGGCGAGGAGGCCGTCGTTGCCCGGCAGCGGGTTGTCCTGGAAGTACCCGAGAGCGGTCCGCAGCCCCGCGCCGGCGCGCGGGCCGATGTGGGCGAGGGTGGACTCCTCGAGGACGAGCGACACGGTCCGCACCGACCCCCGCAGCCCCGCGGCCTCGCTCTGGCGCTCGAACGCGACCTCGTCGGCCCCGACGAGCGTGCTGAGCACGAGGTCGGCGCCGGAGCGCCGGATGTGCTCGATGGTGTCGGAGAAGTCGGTGGTGCCCAGCGGTGCCAGCACCTCCCCGGCCACCCGGCCGCCCGCGCGGGCCACCGCCCGGTACGCCGCCGCGTGGGCGCCGTGGGACCAGACGTAGCTCTGCCCGACGAGGAACCAGCAGCGGGCGCCGGCGTCGCGCATCGTGGGCGCGACCAGGGCGTCGAGCTGGGCGTGCGGCCGCTCCCCGAGGCGCACGGCGGTGGGGGCGTCGCCGCCGCCCTCGTTGATGACGGTGTGCACCACCAGCACGCCGCGCCCGTCGAGCGCCCGGCGCACGGCGTCGAAGCTCGCCGAGGTCGCGTTGACGAACACCGCCCGGCACCCGAGCCGGGCCATGCGCTCGGCCTCGAGGGCGGCCTGCTCGGCGTCGGTGGCGTCGTCGGCGGTGAGCAGCTGCAGCCGCCGCCCGCCCACGCCGCCGTCGGCGTTGATCTCGTCGACGGCGAGGCGGGCCATGAGCTCCGCCGACATCGAGTAGACCGCGCCCGGGCCCGAGGCGGTCGTGATCGCCCCGAGGCGCACCCCGCCGTCGTCCGCGGGCTCGGGCAGCGGGAGGCCGCGGCGGTGCAGCAGCCACTGCACGCCCTCGGGGGGCACGCTCGCGCGCACCCGCACGCGGGTGCCGTACGCACCGGCCGGCGTGAACCGCAGGCTCAGGCGCCCGCGCCAGGGCTGGGTGTGCTCGATCTCGACGGCCGCCGCCGGGGCGACGCGGGTGATGCGCCCGAGGACGTCGACACCGCTCGCGCCGCCGTGCCCGTCCAGCGGCAGTCGCAACGAGACGCTCGCCCCCGGGGTGACGGCGTCGCAGCGCGCGCCGAAGAGCCACCCCTCCCCGCCGGCCGCCCCGAACAGGGCGAAGACCTCGCGCGGGGCGAGCGCCACCGTCCGTTCGGCCGCGACCGTCGTGTGCATCGGGGCTCCGCGGCCTAGCCGGTGTCGCGCCCGCGGTCCGGGGCGGAGGCCGGCGCGTCGTCGATGGCGTCGACGGCCTGCCGCATGATCGACTGAAGGTAGACGAAGGCGTCGCGCACGGCGCCCTCGGTGTCGAGCGAGTAGAAGCGGTTCCGGCCCTCGCGGCGCTCCCGCACGATCCCCGAGGTGCGCAGCAGGCGCAGGTGGCTCGACACCGTGGTGCGCCCGACCGTGCCCACGCGCTCGGCGAGCCGGTTGACCGAGAGCTCACCCTCCTCGCCGAGCACCGACAGGATCCGCCGGCGCACCCCGTCGGACAGGGCGTCGAACGCGAGTTCCTCCTTCGGGGCCACGTCGGGACGGTAGCACCGGTCGACGGGTGTCGACCCCTGATCGCGACGTCCCGTCGCCGGTCAGACCGCCACGACGAGGAGCACCGCGAGCGTGGTGAGCAGGACGAGCGCGAGCGCGCGGACCGACGGCGCGGGCGGCTCCGGCCGCGGGGCCACCGCGCGCAGGCACGCGTCGAGCCGGGCGCCCGGACCCGCCGCCGTCCCGTCCGCCGTCCCGTCCACCGCCCGCCCGACGGCACGGCGCAGCGCGTCCGCGTCGGCCCGGTGCGCCGCGAGCCCGGTGGCCAGCGTCGTCAGCGAGGTCGCCGCCCGGCGCACCGGCACGCCGTAGCGGGCCGCGAGACCGCGGCAGGTCGCGTCGTCGACGTCGGGGCCGGCCACCAGCACCCGCACCACGCCGCGGGAGGCACGCCACCCCCGGCTGCCCTCCAGGACGTCCCCGTACAGGGCCGCGCAGCCCAGCACCGCGCCCGGCCCGTCCTGACCGACCACGCCCCGCGGGTCGGCGACGGCGTACAGCCCGCAGCGGCAGTCCGCCGCCGGGATCGCGGCGGCGTCGTGGTGACCGCTCGTGCACCGGGCGTGGGTCGCGCGGCCCGGCGACCAGCGCGTCCCCCGGACCGGGGCGACGAGCTCGGGCCCGCCGGAGCGCTGTACGACCCGCCAGGCCCGCCACCCGACGATCACGCCGGCGACGTCGGGGACCTCGCCGCCCCCCGGCACCTGCGCAGCCGCGAGCGCATCCATCGTGGCCTCCCCCCGCCCGGCGACCAGCGTCGCCGCCGGTCCGGTCGAGGGCAAGGGGCGGGTCGGGCACCCGGGGAATCGATCTCGGGCCCGCTATCGTGGGTGCCGAATGACCCCGACGCACGATGAGGGATCGAAGCGATGACCGTCTCGAGGACCGGTGACGGTCGCGCGCCCGCGAACGTCGACACGAGCGTGGCGAGCATCGCCCGTGTCTACGACTACGCGCTGGGCGGCAAGGACCACTACGAGGCCGACCGCCGGACCATCGAGGCGGTCCGCAAGGTCGCGCCCGAGGTCCCGCTGCTGGCGGTGGACAACCGGGCCTTCCTCATCCGCGCCCTGCGCTTCCTCGCGACGCAGACCGACGTCACCCAGTACCTCGACCTCGGGTCCGGGCTGCCGACCGCGGAGAACACCCACCAGGTGGTGCAGCGGCTGCGGCCGGAGTCGCGCGTCGTGTACGTCGACAACGACCCCTCGGTCGTCGCGCACGGGCGGGCGCTGCTCGAGGACAACGAGTTCACGATGTTCAGCCCGGCGGACATCTTCGACCCGCGCAGCGTCCTCGACGACCCGGCGATCCGCAGCTTCCTGGACTTCGAGCAGCCGATCGCGCTGATCCAGAACGGCACGCTGCACCACTACGACGACCCCGCGCGCTCACCGCAGAGCGTCATGGGCGAGTACGTCGACGCCCTGCCCTCGGGCTCGTTCGTGGTGCTCGCGCACTTCTACGACCCCGAGGACGACGACAGCGAGCTCGCCCGCCGCATGGAGGACGTGTTCGTGCACAGCCCCATGGGGAGCGGCGTGTTCCGGACCCACGAGGAGATCCGGGGGATGCTGCCGGGCCTCGAGCTGGTCGAGCCGGGCCTCGTGATCTGCGCCAGCTGGTGGCCGGACGGCCCGCTGCTCAAGCCCCTCGCGCCCGTGCAGCGCTGCATCGCCGGGGCCGTCGGGCGCAAGCCCTGAGGGTCGGGGTCCGGGTCAGCCGCGGTGCCGGCGCGGTCCCGCGTCGGCGCGGCGCGTGCGGGCCTCGCTGGTCAGCCACGTGGCCACGTCGACGAGCTTGACGTTCGTCTCCTGCGACGACTCGACCAGCATCTGGAACGCCTCGTCGTCGTCGACGGTGAAGCGCTCCATGAGGATGCCCTTGGCCTGCCCGATGACGTCGCGGCTCGCGAGGGCGTGCCCGAGGTCGGCGGCGTGGTCGGCGCCGTGGAGCAGGGTCGCCGCCTGCACGCCGAACAGGCCGGCGGTCAGCTCGGCGGAGGCGTCGAAGACGCCGGGCGCGCGGGCGTAGAGGTTCAGCGCCGAGCGCCGCCTGCCGTGCAGCGACAGCTGCACCGACATCATCGCCCGGAAGCCCGCGTGCACGCACCGGGGCGCGTAGGCGGGCCAGCGCTCCCCGTCCGGCCCGGCCAGGTCCTGCGCGACGACGATGCCCGCCGGCGGCGGGTCGTCGGCGGCGGTGATGCAGGGGCCCTGGCCGAGCTCCGACTGCAGCTGGTCGAGCCCGAGGATCGCGTTGTCCGTGGCGTGGCTGGAGCGCACCGTGCCCTGCTCGGTCCGCGAGATGCCGCCGCCGTCGGCGCCGGGGATCGTCGCCACCGCGGCGTGCACCAGCTTGCCGACCGTCGCCTCGAGATCGCGGATACTGCGGTTCTCGGTGAGCTGCTCGGCGGCGGAGCGCAGCGACTTCACCAGCTGCTCGTGATCGGGGTCGTCCATGACCAGCCCCTCGGCTCGGCGTCGGCGGGTCCTCGGGACCCGCGCCCCGCGCCGGGTCGCGGTGTCGACCCCTCGCCGACGGTACAAGCTGCGCGCCGGTTGTCTACCCAGAGTTACGGCCCGGGTCGAGCGTCGCCACAGGGGCGATGACCCTCGGTCTCGTCGACGAGCCAGCGCGCCACGTCGTTCAGCTTCATGTTGGTGTCCTGCGACGACTTGACGAGCATCGCGAAGGCCTGGTCCCCGGTGACCGTGAAGCGCTCCATGAGGATGCCCTTGGCCTGGCCGATGACGTCGCGGCTCGCGAGGGCGACGCCGAGGTCGTGGGCGTGGTCGGCGCCGTAGAGCAGGGCGGCGGCCTGTCCGGCGAACAGGCCCGCCGTGACGATCGCCGTGGCGTCGAACGCGTCGGCGGTGGCGGAGTACAGGTTCAGCGCCGCCCGGGTCCCGCCCGGCGAGCCCGTGAGGGACGCCGACAGCATCGACCGGAAACCGGCCTCGACGGCCCGCGGGGCGAACTGCGGCCAGCGCCGACCGTCGGCCCCGGCGAGGTCGCGGGCGAGCATGACGCCGTTGTCCGGCGGGCGCTCCGCGGCCTCGATGCACGGGCCCTCGTCCAGGCGGGTCTGGAGCACGTCGAGCTCGCCGATGGCGGCGGTCGTCGCGTGGCTCGTGCGCACGTCGCGGGCCGACGTCCGGGAGATGCCGCCCCCGACGGCGGCCGGGACGAGGTCGACGGCCGCGGCCACGAGCTGGGCGAGCAGCGTCTCGCGGTCACGGATGCTGCGCTTCGTGATGATGTCGTGCGAGGCCGCACGCAGCACCACCAGGAGGTCGTTCTCCGGGGCCCCCAGGCCGCTCGAGGTCATGGGCAACGTCCTTCGAGGGATCCGACGCCGACGGGTCGGCCACGGCGGCCGACAGGAGGGCGTCTGTTTGACCCGACGTCAGCGTATAACGCGTTCGCGGACCGTCTCAACGCGGCGGGCGGGTCCCCTCGGCGTGTCGGGCCGCCTTCTCCGGCTCCGGTGTCGAGCGGTTGTCGACGGCCTGCTGCTTCGTGGCGTCGTCGCCGCCGACCACGTGGTCGTCGCCCGCGAACAGTGCCTCGACGCCCTGCCGGGCCACGAGCGTCCGGTCGTTCTTCCAGCTGTTGTCGCCGTAGACGGTGTCGCCCATGCCGGCGTTGTGGTGGAACGCGGAGTCGGTCGCGCCGGGCAGCAGGGCGGTGACGGTGACGCCGTGCTCGCGCAGCTCCTCGCGCAGGGACTCGGCGAAGGAGTACCCGAAGGCCTTCGTGGGTCCGTAGACCGTCTCGTAGGGCGTGGGGGTGGTCGCCGACACCGACGAGACGACGAGGATGCGCCGCTCGCCGTGGTCGGGGCCCTGGTCGAGCATGGCGCGGGTGACGCGCTTGGCCAGGTGCACCAGGCCGGTGCAGTTGATCGCGATCATGCGCAGCTCGTCGTCGAGGTCGGTGTCGGCGAACGCGCCGCCGATGCCGATCCCGACGTTCAGGCAGGCCACGTCGAGCGGCCGGTCGAGGCCGGCGACGAAGCGCCAGAACCCCTCGACGCCGTCGTACGTCGCGGCGTCGCCCCGGTGGGCGTGCGCCTCGACGTCGTGCTCCTGCTCGAGCTGTCGCGCCGCGTCGTGGACGCGCTCGCTCGACCCCGAGATCGCGACGTCGTGGCCGCGCCCGGCGAGCTCGCGGGCCAGCTCGAAGCCGATGCCGGACGAGCCGCCGGTGACCAGGGCGAGGGGGCGTGGGGAGGCCATGGCACGGGCCGTACCCGCGCCCGGGGTGGCCCCGAACCTGCGTCAGCGCGGCTGGATCTCACCCATCGGGCCGAAGCCGTCGTGCGGGGTGTCGATGTAGAGGATCTGCGGCTGCGCCGAGACGAGGTCGGGCGCGCGGTCGAAGAAGTTCTTGACGTAGGGCTGGGCCACGTGGGCCGCCCCGGCGTCGGCGTCCCGGAAGCCCTCGATGCAGACGAACTCGTTCTCGTCGGTGAGGCTGCGCGAGAACTTGAAGAACAGGCAGCCCTCCTCGCTGTTGACGTCCTTCGCGTACGAGTCGGCGAGCGCCAGCCAGTCGTCCATCTTCTCGGGGCGGATGGGCATCACGATGTTGATGAGGATCATCTGCGGCTCCTTCGACGTCGGCGCCGCCATCGTCGTGAGGTCCGCGACCCCGGGTCAAGATCGGGTCGCGACGTGCAGAAAGCCCCTACTGCGCGGTGGCGTGCAGGAGCACCGTGACGACGTCGCCGCGCTCCATCACCCGGCCCAGGACCTCCTCCTGGTCGTGGGCGAGCTGCCACTGCGGGTGGTCGCCGTGGTCGCGGCGCACCACCGCGTCGACGGCGTCCGCGCGCGCGGTCCAGTCCTCGGGTGCCCCGGGCAGCGCTGCGCCGTCGACCTGGTCGTCGATCCGGAAGCCGGTGGCCTCCAGGTCGGCGCGCAGCGAGGAGCGGGTCGGGAAGTCGTTGCCCTCCGGGCTCTCGCTGAGCTCGCGCTCGGCCACCAGCACCAGCAGGCCGAGCCGCCCGCCGGGCCGCAGGACGCGGTGCAGCTCGGCGAGCACGTCGCGCTTGTCCGAGGTCGTGCACAGCACCCCGAGCAGCCAGGCGGCCGCGACGGAGTCGTCGGGCAGGGGCAGGTCCTGCGACCAGGCGGCCACGCTCGGCAGATCGAAGATCCGCCGGGCCGCCGCGGCGGCGTGGGTCATCGGCTCGGCGAGCAGCACGGGGCCGCGCCAGCGGTCGTGGAGGTAGCCGGTCAGCCAGGCCGCGGGCCCGCCGAGGCCGGCACCGGCGTCGAGGAACGGGTCGTCGCCCTGCAGCCCGAGACCCTCGGCGAGCCAGGCCAGCTCCGGCGGCGACCCGCTGCCGCGGCACGCCGCGGGGATCGCGTGCGCCTGCCCCAGCTCACCGATCGCCTCTTCGGTCCACGCGGCGACCGTGTCGAACTCGGCCTCCATGGGCGTGGTGTCGGCTTCGCTCACCGTGTCACCTTCCGGATGCGCCGGGCGATCTCGGCCTGCACCTCGGCGGCCTCGACGTGACCGGCCGAGGAGGCCCGCCCGGACAGGTTGACCCCGACGACGCCGGGCACCGCGAGCAGCGCCTCGGCCTCCTCGACGGCGGCGTCGATGCCGGCCGCGACCGGGTCGGGGGAGTCGAGGACGGCGGCGACCCGCACGGGGTCCATCGCCAGTCCCGGGAACGCGAGCAGCGACTCGGCGGCGGGCTCGTCGGTGAACACCGCCACCGCGCCGAGGACGGGCAGGTCGGCCCCGTGGCGGCGGGCGTCGCGCAGGAAGTCGTCGAGCTCGCCGGGCGCGGCGACGTGGTTGGACACCGCCAGCGAGGCGCCCGCGCGCTGCTTCTCGACGAGCACCCGCGTGCGCCCCTCCCGCGGCGGCGCCGACGGGGTGATCGCGATCGTCGCCGCGAGCCCGGAGGTCGCGGCGAGGTGGGTCAGCCGGGTCGCATCGAGGTCGAAGACCTGCGTGACGCCGGGACGCACGTCGGGACCCCGGATGTCGCCGGTGACGCACAGGACGCCCTCGACGCCGAGGGCGGCCAGCCCGGCGAGCTCCTGCTCGAGCACCACGCGGTTGCGGTCGCGGCAGGTCAGGGTCATCCACGGGTGCGCGCCGACCGAGCGCAGCTCGGCCGCGACGAGCGTCGGCGGGAAGGTGGGCTGGTGGTGGATGTCGCCCGAGAGCACGGCGTCCGACACCGGGCCGACGATCTGCGCGGCGGTGCGCAGCGCCGCGAGGTCGAACGACGGCACGCTGAGGTCGGTGAGCACCACCGGCGCCTCGCGGGAGCGGGTGAGCAGGCCGTCGGGCGCCGTCGCCGCGCGGACCCCGACGGCCGGACCGGGCCAGGGGAGCACCCGCGCCGGGTCGTGGCCGGCGGCCCACGGGCAGGGGATCGTCGTGTCGAGCTCGCACCCGCCGTCGGGACGGACCCCGCCGCACGGTCCGAAGACCATGCGCTTGGGGCAGCCCGCGACGGGGACAGGGGCGGCGGCCGCGGTGGTGGAGCCGTCGTCGTTCACCGGGCCGCGATGCCCGATCCACACCCCGCGTCAAACAGCGTTATCCGGCACGCGGCGCGAGTCGGTGTGGCACGCGGCGTCAGTCGCGCCCGCCGTTCCTCGGCCACGCTGCTCGCACAGGACAGGACAGGGAGGACCCCATGGCCCAGGTGGTGCGCGCGGCGGCGGTGCAGGCCGAACCGCGGTGGCTGGACCTCGACGCCGGCGTCGAGCACATGATCGGCTACATCGCCGACGCGGCGGCGCGGGGCGCCCAGCTCGTCACCTTCCCGGAGACGTTCATCCCCGGCTACCCGTGGTGGATCTGGCTCGACTCGCCGGCGGCGGGCATGGCGTTCGTGCCCCGGTACGCCGAGAACTCGATGACTCGCGACTCCCACGAGATGCGCCGGATCGCGGCGGCGGCCGCCGAGCACCGCATCCACGTCGTGTTCGGGTTCAGCGAGCGCGCCGGCGGCAGCCTCTACATGTCGCAGGCGCTGATCTCGGACGCCGGGGCGGTGATCAGCGTGCGCCGCAAGCTCAAGCCGACCCACGTCGAGCGCTCGGTGTTCGGCGAGGGCGACGGCAGCGACATCCAGGTGCACGACACCGCCCTGGGCCGCGTCGGCGCCCTGAACTGCTGGGAGCACTTCCAGCCGCTGACGAAGTACGCGATGTACTCGCTCGGCGAGCAGATCCACGTCGGCGCCTGGCCCAGCTTCTCGGTGTACCGCGGCGCCGCGCGGGCGCTGGGGCCGGAGGTCAACAACGCCGCCAGCCTCGTCTACGCCGTCGAGGGTCAGACCTTCGTCGTCGCGCCCTGCGCGGTGGTCGGGCAGGCGGGGCACGACACGTTCTGCGACACCGACCTCAAGCGCCAGCTGCTGCTGCAGGGCGGCGGGTTCGCCCGCATCTTCGGCCCGGAGGGCAGCCCGCTGGGGGAGGACCTCGCCGAGACCGAGGAGGGCATGGTGGTCGCCGACCTGGACTTCTCGATGATCGCGATCGCGAAGTCGGCCGCCGACCCGGTGGGGCACTACTCGCGCCCGGACGTCCTGCGCCTGCTGATCAACCGCGCGCCGACGCCGGTGGTCGTCGAGCGGGAGCCGGAGATGCCGGGGTTCGTCGACGCCGACCAGCTGCACGGCGCGGGGTAGGGCAACCTCCCTCCCCGTGGCGTCACGGGAGCGGGGCTCGACGGCGGGGATCGCGACCATCGGCGCGGTCGGCGGTGTCGTCGGCGGCCTGATCGGCGGGGGTGCCGGGGTGCTGTACGTCCCGGCGCTGGACCGGTTCACGGCGATGAGCCGGGCACGGGTGCACGGCACCTCCACCATCGCCCAGATCGGCCTCTGCGTGGCCGGGGTCGCCGCCTACGCCGTCGGGGGCGGGGCGATCGACCTCAGGGTCGGCATCCCGATGATGATCGGCGGGACGCTCGGCGGGTTCCTCGGGCCGTGGGTGCTCGCCCGCACCCGCGAGACCGTGCTGCGGGTGCTCCTCATCGCGATCCTGGTGCTCACCGCGCTCAAGTTCGGCATCGACGCCTTCGGCCCGCCGCTGTTCACCCGGGCCGTGGTGTCGCCCGGCCTGCTCGCCGACCCGTGGTTCTTCCTGCCCACGGCCGTGCTCGTCGGCGTGGTGATCGGGGCGTGGTCGGGGGCGATGGGGCTCGGCGGCGGGCTGCTCGCCGTGCCCGCGATGGTGCTGCTGTTCGGGGTGGAGCTGCACGTCGCGGCCGGGACGTCGCTGCTGATGTTCATCCCCAACTCGGTGGTCGGCTCCTGGGTGCACGTCCGCCAGGGCACCGCGTCCGCGCGCTGGGGCTGGCTGCTCGGGCTGGCCTCGGTGCCGGGCGTCGTCGTCGGCGCCCTGCTCGGGCTCGCCCTGGACACCGAGGTGCTCGGCCTGGTCTTCGGCACCTTCGCGCTGCTGATGGCGGTGCGGGAGATCGTCGCGTTGGCCCGCCGACGGCCGGACACGTAGAAACGATCCCGTGCACTACGCGGCGATCGGCGACAGCTTCACCGAGGGCGTGGGCGACGAGCTCCCCGACGGGTCCACCCGCGGCTGGGCCGACCTCGTCGCGGCCGGCCTGGCCCGGAACCGCGGCGAGCCGATCGGCTACGCCAACCTGGCCGTGCGCGGGCGCCTGCTCGCCCCGATCGTCACCGAGCAGCTCGACGCCGCGCTCTCCCTCGACCCGCTCCCGACGCTGCTGACCCTCAACGGCGGCGGCAACGACATGCTGCGCCGTCACATCGAGGCCGCCGACCTGGTCGCGCTCACCGAGCGGGCCGTGCGGCGCTGCGTCGACGCCGGCGTGCGGATCGTGCTGATCTCGGGGGCCGACCCGTCCGCGCGGCTCCCGCTGGGCGGCGTGGTGCGCCGCCGCGGCGAGGTGCTCACCGCGGGCATCGCCGAGCTCGCCACCCGGTACGGCACCGACTTCGTCGACGTCTTCCACGACGCGGAGATCCGCCGCCCCGGGTACTGGTCGCCCGACCGGCTGCACCTCGGCCCGGCCGGGCACCGCCGCGCCGCCGGGCTGATCCTCGCCGCGCTGGGGGAGGGGCCGGCGCCGGAGCTCGCGGAGGCCGGTGACCCGGCGCGCACCCCCCGCGCCGAGCTGCGCTACTACCGCGAGCACGTGATCCCGTGGGTGGGCCGGCGGCTGCGCGGTCACTCGTCGGGCGACGGCCGCGACGGCAAGCACCCCGCCTGGACGGTCGTCCCCGCGCCCGCGCGGACGCCCACACGATGACGCCGGGGCGGGGTCAGGTGCTGATCCCCGGCGGCACCTTCGCCATGGGCGACCACCTCGGCGACGGCGACCCCGGCGACGGCGAGCGCCCGGTGCACCGGGTCGCCGTCTCGGCGTTCGCGATGGACGCCACCACCGTCACCAACGCCGCGTTCGCGCGCTTCGTCAAGGACACCGGCTTCGTCACCGACGCCGAGCGCTGGGGCTCGTCGGCCGTCTTCCACCTGGCCTTCACCGGCGACCGCTCCGACGTCCTGACCAGCGTCGACGGCGCACCCTGGTGGCTCGCGGTCCGCCACGCGTGCTGGCGGCGGCCCGAGGGACCCGGGTCGTCGATCGGCGACCGGGCCAACCACCCCGTCGTGCACGTGTCGTGGCAGGACGCCGTCGCGTACTGCGACTGGGCCGGCAAGCGGCTCCCGACCGAGGCCGAGTGGGAGTACGCCGCGCGGGGCGGGCTCGAGGGCGCACGCTTCCCGTGGGGCGACGAGATCGGTGGCCGGTGGCCCCTGAACATCTGGCAGGGCCGCTTCCCGACCGACAACACCCGCGAGGACGGCTACCTCACCACGGCGCCGGTGAAGAGCTACCGGCCCAACGGCTACGGGCTGTGGCAGACCGTCGGCAACGTCTGGGAGTGGTGCGCCGACCGGTACGCCGCCGACTGGTACGCGCGGTCGCCCGAGCGGGACCCGGTCGGCCCGGCGGAGGGCGCCGCGCGCGTCATGCGCGGCGGCTCCTACCTGTGCCACGACTCGTACTGCAACCGCTACCGGGTCGCGGCGCGCACCGCGAACACCCCGGAGTCGAGCTCGGGGAACCTGGGGTTCCGGTGCGCGGGTGTCAGTGACACGCCAGCACCCGGCGCCGCAGGCCCTCCTCGTCGTGCTCCGGGGTCGCCGCCGTGAGGTCGACGCGCACGGTGTGGACCCGCCCGGTGAACGCGTTGTCGCCCGCCGGGTAGTCGTCGCAGACCGCGGTGCCGAGGTCGACGCCGACGTCGAAGGTCTCGTCGAAGGAGAAGTAGTACGGGATCGTCGCGTCGATCCGCACCGCCCCGACCTCGCGCCCGTCGACCCGCAGCGTCGCGACGCCGCCCCGGCCGACGCCCCCGCCGGCCTCGTCGTACGCGTAGGCGAAGTCCATCCGCACCTCGTGGCGACCGGGGCCCAGCGGGTGCTCGGCGCGGACCGTGTACCGGCGCATCCCGAAGTAGTTGTAGACGTAGCAGGCACGCCCGCCGAGCACGTAGAGCGCCCAGCCCCCGAACCGCCCGCCCTGGGCGACGAGCACGCCCTGGCCGCCGGAGCCGGGGGCCTCGATGTCCGCGACCACGGCGTGCGAGCGGTTCTTGACGTTCGGGGTCGTCTCCTCGATGAGCCGGCGCGTCGCCCCGCGGTAGGTCACCGAGGTGCGGTCGCCGACGAGGTCGAGCCGGCCCGCGAGCTGCGGGTTCTCCCGCTCGGTGACCCGGTCGTCGAGGGGGAGCACCTGGTACGTCGCGGCCTCGACGAGGAAGAGGTCGCGCAGCCGCTCGAGCATCTCCGGGTGCTCGGCGGCGACGTCGCGGGCCTGGCTGGGGTCGACGGTGGTGTCGTAGAGCTCCCAGACGTCCTCGCGGAAGGCGCCCCGCCGCGTCGGCACCATCTCCCACGGGGTCCCGTGCCGGGTCACCGCCGTCCAGCCCTCGTGGTAGATGCCGCGGTTGCCGCACATCTCGAAGTACTGGGTGCGCCGGCGGTCGGGGGCCTGGGGGTCGGCGAACGTGTAGCGCATGCTGGTGCCCTCGATCGGCTGCTGCGCGACGCCGTCGACGCTGGTGGGGGCCGCGATGCCGGCGCAGTCGAGGATCGTGGGCAGGACGTCGATGACGTGGTGGAACTGGTGGCGCAGCCCGCCGCCGTCGGCGATGCCGCGCGGCCAGTGCACGACGAGCCCGTCGCGGGTGCCGCCGAGGTGCGAGGCGACCTGCTTGGTCCACTGGTAGGGCGTGTTCATGGCCAGCGCCCAGCCGACCGGGGCGATGGGGTAGCTCGCCGGCCCGCCGATCTCCTCGAGGTGGCCGATCATGTCGGCCGGGTCGTCGACGAGGCCGTGCCCGAGGCGGTGCTCGACGTGCGTGCCCTCGATCCCGCCCTCGCCCGACGCGCCGTTGTCGCCGAGCAGGTAGAGGAACAGCGTGTTGTCCAGCTCGCCGAGCTCCTCGAGCTCGGCGACGAACCGCCCGAGCTGGGCGTCGGCGTGCTCGGTGAACCCGGCGAACGTCTCCATGAACCGGGCGCCGAGGCGGCGCCGGTCGTCGTCGAGGTCGTCCCAGTGCGGCACGCCGTCGGGCCACGGCGAGAGCTCGGTGAAGCCGGGCACCACCCCCAGCGCCTTCTGCCGGGCCAGCGTCTTCTCGCGCAGCCGGTCCCAGCCGTCGTCGAACTCGCCGCGGTAGCGCTCCCGCCACTCCGGCGTCACGTGCAGCGGGGCGTGCGAGGCCCCGAAGGCGAGGTAGGTGAAGAACGGCCGGTCGGGGGTCATGGTGCGCTGGGTGTGCACCCAGTCGACGGCGCGGTCCACCAGGTCCTCGGAGAGGTGGTAGCCGTCCTCGGGCCGCCGGGTCGGCTCGACGGGCGTCGTGCCCTGGTAGAGCAGCGGGTACCAGTGGTTCATCTCGCAGGCCATGAAGCCGTAGAAGTGGTCGAACCCCTCGCCGGTGGGCCAGCGGTCGAACGGGCCGACGGGGCTGATCTCGACCGGCGGGGTCTGGTGCCACTTGCCGAACGCGGCGGTGCTGTACCCGTTGCCCTGCAGCGTGCGGGCCAGCGTCGCCGCGCTGCGCGGGCGGAAGCCGGTGTAGCCGGGCGCCGAGGTCGCCATCTCCGTGGTGGCGCCCATGCCGACCGAGTGGTGGTTGCGCCCGGTCATCAGCGACTGGCGCGTCGGGGAGCACAGCGCGGTGACGTGGAAGCGCGTGTAGCGCAGGCCGTCGGCGGCGAGGCGGTCGGCGGTCGGCATCCGGCAGGGGCCGCCGAAGGCGCTGGAGCTGCCGAACCCGAGGTCGTCGAGCACCACGAGCACGACGTTCGGGGCACCGGCCGGGGCGGCGGTCGGGCGCACCGGCTCGAACGCGTCCTGCTGCTCGTCGACGCCGAGTGCGGTCACCACGTGCTGCCGGACGGGGGGCTCGGGCAGGACGCGACGGTCGTTCGGCATGCTCACGACACCACCTTCCGTCCTCCGATCATTCGTGTCCACTGGACGTTCGTGCACGGAGGTGTTCAGCTGGGGCGCATGGAGCTGTCGCTGCGCCGCCTCCGGACCCTGCGCGAGGTCGCCCGGCGCGGCGGGGTCAACGCGGCCGCGGCGTCCCTGCACTACTCGCCGTCGGCGGTGTCGCAGCAGCTCGAGGCCCTCAGCGCCGAGGTCGGCGGGCCGGTGCTCGAGCGGCGCGGGCGCGGCGTCCGGCTCACACCGGTGGGCCGTGTGCTCACCGAGCACGCCGACATCCTGCTCGCCGCCGAGCAGCGGGCGTGCGCCGCGGTCGAGGAGGCACGTCACACCCTCACGGCGCGCCTCGAGCTCGGGGTGTTCGCGGCGGCGGCCGCCTCGCTCCTCCCGGCCGTCATCGCCGACCTCGACGCCCACCACCCGGGCATCACCCTCGACAGCGTCGAGATCGACACCGACGACGCGGTCACCGACCTGCGCCACGGCCAGCTCGACCTCGCGCTCCTGCTCGACTACCCCGACGCCCCCGAGCCCTGGGCCGGCGACCTCGCGGTCGTGCCGCTCGGCCTCGACCGCATCCACCTCGCCGCCCCGGCCGACAGCTCCTACCGGCCCGGCGTCGACCTCGGCGAGCTCGCCCACGAGAACTGGATCATCTCGGGGCCGCGCACCTACTACGGCCGCGCGGTGCGCACCGCCTGCCGCCGGGCCGGCTTCGACCCGCTGGTCCGCCACCACGTCGACGGCCTCGCCACCGCCCTGTCCATGGTCGCCGCGGGCCTGGGGGTCACGCTCGCCAGCGACCTCGGCCGCGTCTTTGCCCCGCCCGACGGCGTGCGGATCGTGCCGTTCGAGCAGCCGCTGCGCCGCACGATCGTCGTCGCCCACCTCCCGCACGCCGACGACCGCCCCACCGTCCGCGCCGTGATCGACGCCTTGACCCGCGCCGCGACGGCCCAGGGCCTGGGCCCGGTCGACGACGCGGCCTGAGCTCGCGCGCGAGGCCCGGGGTGTTGTCAGCGTGGCGGCCACGCTGACGTTGAACGTCAGGATCGCCACCACCTCGATGCGGCGACACGCCGGGGGAGTCGAGGTGACGGGGGCCTGCGGAGATCATGAGCACGTCAAGCACCCCGCGCGCCGCGGCCGCGTGGACCACGTGCTCGTGATCTCCGAGACGGCGCTCAGGGCTGCGGCGCGAAGTACGTCCGAACCGCGTACCCGAACCACTGGTCACGGAAGGCCCGCGCCGCGACGCTGACCGCCGCCTTCGGGACGATGGCGTCGAACCCGTGGTAGGCGCCCGGGAACTCGCGGAACTCCACCGGCACGCCGGCGGCCCGCAGCTCCTCCACGTACCGGACGGTCTCGTCGCGGAACGCCTCGATGTCGCCGACGTAGGTCATGGTGGGCGGCAGGCCGGCGAGGTCGGTCGCGCGGGCCGGGGCGGCGTAGGCGGGGACGTCGTCGGTGCCGAAGAGGTCGCCGAGGTAGAGCCGCCAGGCCGAGCGGTTGGTGACGGCGTCCCAGATGGGGGCGTCGTTGTCGCGGGTGGAGTCGTTGTCGCCGCGGTCGTCGATCATCGGGTAGATCGGCATCTGGAAGGCGACCTTGACCTCGCCACGGTCGCGGGCCGCCAGCGTCGTGGCCGCGGTGAGCCCGCCGCCCGCGCTCGCGCCGCCCACGGCGAGCTGGTCGCTGCGCACGCCCAGGCGCGCGGCGTGGTCGCGGAGCCAGAGCAGCGCGGTGTAGCAGTCGTCGAGCGCGGCGGGGTAGGGCGCCTCGGTGCTGAGTCGGTAGTCCGGGGTGACGACGACCGCCCCGCTGCCGCTGATCAACGGGCGCAGGCCGGCCGCCTCGTACTCGGCCGCGCCGGTCGCGTAGCCGCCACCGTGGATCCACAGCAGGCCGGGAGCATCGGGTCCGCTGCGACGGGACGACCGGTAGACGAGCAGGCGCAGCGTCGACCCGTCCGGCCGGGTGACGTGCTCCTCGCTGCGCGTCAGACCCCGGGGGACGCGACGGCGCAGCCAGGTGTCCACGGCCCCGGGGATCGACATCCCGCGGCGCAGCTGCTCCTCGGAGCGGGCGGCGAGCAGGCGGCCCATCAGCGCGCCACGCCGGCGCAGCTCCGGGTCGATCATGTCGCGACGAACCTGCATGCTGCTCCCTCATGAGTGCGACGTGGGCGGACCACGCGATCTTCTGGCAGGTCTACCCCCTGGGCTTCGTCGGCGCCGAGCGCGAGGCCCTGCCACCCGGTGAGCCCGCGCGCCACCGGCTCGGGCAGCTGGAGCACTGGCTCGACTACCTGCTCGAGCTCGGCTGCTCCGGGCTCGCGCTGGGTCCGGTGTTCGCCTCGGGCAGCCACGGCTACGACACCACCGACCCCTTCCGCATCGACCCGCGCCTCGGTGACGACCAGGACTTCGACGCCCTCGTCGCCGCCTGCCGGAGCCGGGGCATCCGTGTGCTGCTCGACGGCGTGTTCAACCACGTGGGCCGCGACTTCCCGGTCTTCCGACGCGCCGAGCAGGGCGACCCGGAGGCACGCCGCTGGTTCCGCTGGGGCGACGACGGGCCAGTGTCCTTCGAGGGCCACGACCTCCTCGTCGCGCTCGACCACGACGAGCCGGCCGTCCAGGAGCACGTCGGTGCCGTGATGCGGCACTGGCTGGCCCGCGGCGCCGACGGGTGGCGGCTGGACGCGGCCTACCAGGTGCCGTACGCGTTCTGGCGCGCCGTCCTGCCGGGCGTGCGGGCCGAGCACCCCGACGCGTGGTTCGTCGGCGAGGTCATCCACGGCGACTACGCCGCGTTCGTCACCGACGCCGGCCTCGACTCGGTGACCCAGTACGAGCTGTGGAAGGCGATCTGGAGCGCGCTCAACGACCGCAACTTCTACGAGCTCGCCCACGCCGTCGAGCGGCACTCGGCGATGCTCGACACCTTCGCCCCGCTCACCTTCCTCGGCAACCACGACGTCACGCGCATCGCCAGCCGCCTCGAGCACCCCGACCACCTCGGGCACGCGCTCGCGGTGCTGCTGGGGGTCGGCGGCGTCCCGACGATCTACGCCGGCGACGAGCAGGCGTTCACCGGCGTCAAGGAGGAGCACGAGTTCGGCGACGACGCGGTGCGGCCCCCGTTCCCGGACGACCCCACCGGCCTCGCCCCGTTCGGCGCCCCCGTGCGCGAGCTGCACCAGCGCCTCGTCGGGCTGCGACGCCGCCACCCGTGGCTCACCCACGCCCGCACGGGCGTCGAGCACCTCGCCAACACGACCCTCGCGCTGCGCAGCACCGGGCCGGACGAGGCGATCCTCGTCCTGCTCTCCACCGACGACGCCCCGCAGCGGTTCCCCGACCTGCCGCACGGCGAGACGCTCGCGGAGTCCACGGGCACCGACGAGCCCCTCCTGCTCCCGCCGCACGGCTGGCGGATCCTCAGGGGATGAGCGCGATCTTCCCCGTGACCGCGCGCTCGGCGAACAGCCCGAGCACCGCGCCTGCCTCGTCGAGCGGGCGGCGGGCGGGCTCCGGCGGGTGCAGCTCGCCCCGGTCGACCCGGGCGAGCAGGTCCCCCACCAGCGCGGTCGCCGCGGCCGGCGAGGTGCGCGCCCAGTCGCCCCAGTCGACGCCGACCACGGTGCGGTTGCCGATCAGCACCCGGTTGGCGGGCAGGCGGGGGATCTCCCCGGCGGTGAAGCCGAGCACCGCGTGGCGCCCGTAGGGCCGCAGGGCGCGCAGGGCCTGCTCGGCGGCGTCGCCCCCGACCGGGTCGATGACGATGTCCGCGCCGCCGTCGGTGTGCGCGCGGATCGTGTCCCGGAGCTGCTCGTAGCCGATGGCGTCCTGCGCGCCGGCCGCGCGGGCCGCGCGGCGCTTGTCGTCGCTGGAGGCCACCGCGAGGACCCGCGCGCCGAGACCGCGGGCGACGTCGACCGCCGCCAGCCCGATCCCGCCGCCCGCCCCGAGCACGACGACGCGCTCGCCCGCCGTGATCGGCACGCGGTGGGTGGTCGCGAACAGCAGGGTGCTGTAGCTCTCGAGCGCGGTCGCGGCGACCGCGGCGTCGACGTCCTCGGACAGCGGCGCGATCTCCTCGGCGGGCACCACGACGTGGGACGCGTACGCGCCGAAGCCCATCATCAGCGCGGCCACGCGGCATCCCCGCACGCGCCCGTCGACCCCCTCGCCGGCGGCGGCGACCCGCCCGGCCACCGCGGTCCCCGGGGTGAAGGGCAGCTCGGGGCGCAGCTGGTAGCCCCCGCGCACGATGAGGGCGTCGACGAAGCTCGCGCCGGCGGCCTCGACGGCCACGACGACCCGGCCCGGTCCGGGGACGGGGTCGGGCTCGTCGACGACCTCGAGCTGATCGGTGGGGCCGAACTCGCGGCACAGCACGCGGCGCACGGTGGCACCGTGCCAGGAAGATCGGCCGGACGACAGCCACCCGCCCATGGGAGTGCGAGCCCGGGGGCCGGCCGGTCGTGGAGCGCTCCGGCACGGAGTTCTGCTACGTCGTCTTCTGAAGGGGCGGGGCGACGGGCTCCGGGGAGTCGGCCAGCTCCTTCATCAGCCCCCGCCGGACCTTCGGCTGCTGCGACAGCGCCACCGCGACGATCGTGAGCAGCACCCACATCGTGATGCTGCTGAGGACGACGAAGATCGCGGGCAGGACGGTGACCCCGGAGCGTTCCGCCCACTGCTGCGCGGCGAACACGCGCACGATCAGCATGAGGTTCACGACGTAGCCGAGCACGTAGGACACCGCGAAGACCACCGCGAACTGCTTGAGCGTGCCGTCCTTGCGCCGGTGCCAGATCGGTTCGTCACGGATCGGAACGATCACCGAGGCGATGTTGCCGACGCCGAGCCAGAGCACGATGAACGAGATCATCAGCGCGCACGCCCGGAGGAACGCCTCCCAGCTGCCGGCGCGCCACGAGAGCAGCGCGCTGATGAGGAACCCGATCGGCGCGACCAGGCAGATCAGCGCCAGGTTCTTGGTGATCAGCAGGTGCCAGAACCGGGCCCCGCTCTCGAGGGCCGCCCGCACGCGCATGCCGTCGAAGCTCATCGCGTTGAGGCACACCGCGCCGCCCATGACGACCGAGACGGCCCACAGCCCGAGGTAGGGCAGGTACTGCGCCTTGGTGTCCCACTGGAACAGGCGGATCACGCCGAGGTAGAGCAGCCCGAGCGCGAGGCTGACCGCGAGGCTCTTCAGCAGCGTGCGCGGCCGGCGCGTGAGCATGTAGCCGATCTCGCCGCGCAGCCCGTGGGCGAGCGCCGGCCCGTGCCGCCCGACCGCGGTGCGCCCGGCGAGCACGGTGTGGCCGTCGACCGACGCCGCCCCGGGCTCGGTCTCGCCGGCGTCGAGGCGCGCGAGGCGGGCGTCGAGCACGGCCAGGTGGGCCTCGACGAGGGCCAGCCGGGCGACGGTGACGGCGGCCGCCGCGTCCGCCTCGGCGCGGGCGGCGTCGGCGTGGCCGGCCGGCGAGTCCGTGGCGGGGGTCTCGTCGGGGGTCTCCTCGATCAGCGCCGAGCGCACCCGCAGCCGCCGCTCGTCGCTCCCGGACCCGAGGGGCTCGCGGCGCTCCGCGGCCCGCTGCTCGTCGAGGACGCGCCGGACGTGCCGCCGGAGGGCCTCGACGTCCGCGCGGTCCTTCCACTTCGAGGCGAGCGCCTCGCGCTCGGCGGCGCCGGCGCGCTCGACGAGCTCGGCGAGGTCATCGACGGCGGACACGGGGTGGACCCTGGCAGCTCGGGGCCCACGCGTACATCATCCCGTGCGGGTGAAGTGCCCTCAGGTCCCGAGCTCGGCCCGCAGCTCCTCCCCGACGCGGCGCAGGTGGTGCTCGCCGGCCACGACCCGGCGCCGCGCGAACGGGCCGGGGCAGAACGGCTCGTCGTCGCGCAGCAGCTGGGCCGCGCGCTCCACGAGCCACGCGGGCTCCAGGAGCTCCAGCGACCCCGTGGCCGCCTCGCCCCACACCAGTCCGAGGTGTGCGGTCGACGCCGCGGCCAGCCGGTCGCGGTGGTCGGGGAAGAGGTGCGAGTCCGCGCGGGCCGCCAGGAGGTCGATGTCGATCGGGGCGCGGCGCCCGTCGGACAGGGCGACGGCGGTGCCGCCGACGTAGACGTGCAGGTGCGGGCGCACCCCGTTGACGCGCGGGACGCGGTCCTCCACGACGTGCGCGAGGGCCAGCCGGGCCGGCTCGGGGCCGTCGGGCCCGTCGACGACACCGACCGTCTCCTGCACGGCGCGGGCGGTGGTCGACGCCTCGTGGTCGTGGATCTTGCGGAGCGCCGCGACGGGCGCGGCGTGGCCGGTCGACTCGAGCATCGTCATGTAGAGCGACAGCGTCAGCGGCACCGGCACCACGAGGTCGATGGCGTCGTCCGGCGGGAAGCCGGTGACCAGGTCGAACAGGCGGTCGGGACGGACCGGTGCGCTCGACGTCGACTCCACACCGACCACCCCCGCCCGTGACCCACGCCACGGTACGGGGGCCGGGGCGATCCGGCAGGCCGAACGGTCGTGCGCGACGGGATCACAGCTCCTTCTCGCCGAAGTACACGGCGATGTGGTTGCCGTTGTACGGCGGGATGGGCCGGTAGCCGGTGTCGGCGAACAGCGCCCGGCTGTGGCGCTGCGCGGCGCCGGCGTCGAGCCGGACGCGGGCGTGGCCCAGCTCGCGGGCGGCGTCCTCCAGCGCGGCGAGCAGGGCCCGGCCCACGCCCCGGGACCGCGCCGCCGGGGCGACGTACATCCGCTTGATCTCGCACACCCCGTCGTCGAGGGCGCGCACCCCGCCGATCGCGACCGGCTCCCCGTCGTCGTACCCCACGAGGAACCGGCCTCGCGGCGGCGCCAGTTCGTCGGGCGTCGTCACCGACCCGGGACGTGCCGAGCGCCCGGGGTACTGGGCGTCGAGCAGCGCGTTGAGGTCGGCGAGCAGCTCCGGCCGGGCGAGGCGTCGGCGCGTTCGGCCCGGAAGAAGAGGGTCAGGACACCCCCAGTCGTTCCGCCGCCATCCGGGTCCCCGCGACGCGGTTCGTGATCTTCTGGAACGCGACCTCGCGGGCGAAGTCCGGCGAGCCGTGGTTGGGCTTCTCGTCGATCGAGAAGGGCGAGAAGCCGCAGTCGTCGGTCGAGCCGATCTGCTGCCGGTCGATGAAGTCGGCGGCGCGCACCAGCCGGTCGGCGACCTCCGCGGCGCTCTCGACGCGCGGGTTGCCCGGGTTGATCACGCCGAGGTAGGCCATCTGCGTGACGCCGTCCGCGTCGGTGCGCAGGTGCCGGCCGATGGACTCGTAGACCGGGTCCTTGTCCCGCTCGCTGGCGAGCTGGATGAGGAAGTAGCCGGCGTTGATCTTGAACATCTCGGGCAGCAGGTTGTTGTACGGCACGTCGGCGGAGTGCACCGAGTCGCGGTCACCGCCGGGGCAGGTGTGGATCCCGATCGACGCGCGCTCCTCGGCCGTGAACCGGGCCATCACCCCGTTGATCAGCTCGATGAAGTGGGGGAGCAGCCCGGCGCCGGTCCAGGGGTTGCGCGGGTCCTCGCGGGTGGCCAGGCGGCCCTCGGTGAAGTCGATCGACACGCGCGCGGCGCCGGCGTCGAACGCGAGGCGGATGTCCTTCTCGCACTCGTCGATCAGCTTCGCCTCGAAGTCCTCGCGGCTGTAGCCCTCCACCGGATCGCGCAGCGGGTAGAGCAGGGCGAGCATGGACGGTGCGATGACGGCCTGCTTCATCGGCCGGGTCGCCTTGCCGATCGACTTCCGCAGCGAGTTGGCGGCGTAGTTGACGTACTCGAACGGGCCCCTCACGAGCTTCGGCAGCTGGCGGCCGTGGCCGTCGGCGAAGATCGCGAAGAACTGGCCGCCGGGTCCGAGCGACGGCGCGAGGCCGGTGCCGGCGAGGGTGTCGGTGATCGGGTAGGTCGCGAACGACGACCACCGCTGCTCGCCGTCGGAGATGATCGGGGCGTCCGTCGCCTCGTAGCGGGCGAGGACGTCGTCGACCGCGGCTTCCTGCTCGGCCTCGAGCGCCGCCTTGTCGATCCTGCCCTCGTCGTACGCGGCGTAGGCCTGCTGGAGCTTCTCGGGCCGCGGCATCGACCCGACCGGTTCGGTGGGGATGCCGGTGGCGGTGCGCGGGTCGTAGGTGGTCATGGCCGTGCTCCGGTTCGTCGTCGAGACCGGGGAGCCGCCGTCGACGCTAGGAGGTGACCCAGATCACGTCAACGGGCGAGGTCATCCTCCGCGGGTGGGGCCCCGACGCCGCCCGCTCGCTAGAACCGATGCGTGTGCCTGTTCATCCTGCTGCTGATCCTCGGGCCCCGCGCCGTGATCGTCGTCTGGTGGTTGCTCGCCCCGCTGACGTGGAGCGTCGCGTTCGGCGGGACGCTGCTGCTGCCGATCCTCGGCTTCCTGATCCTGCCGTGGACGACGTTGATGTACGTGCTGGTGGTGCCCGGCGGGATCGTCGGGGTCGACTTCCTGTGGCTCGCGCTGGCGCTGTTCGCCGACATCGCGAGCCACGCCGGCGGCAACGTCTATCGCCGCCGGCGGGCGTGACGCGTCGCCGTGATCACTTCCCGGTGCGCTGCTTGACCTCGCCGGTGGCCATGTCCTTCTTGCCGCTGTACTCGAGCTTCTTGTTGCCCGTGGCCTGACCGGTGACCTCCTTGGCCTTCCCCTTCACCTGCTGCGTGCGGTTCTTGGCGGTCTTGTCGACACTCATGTGATCCAAATGCCCCGGTCGTGCACGACCAGTCGCGCGCGATCGGTAAAGGGGCCGGTTGCGCGGCGGAATGACTCCGTCCGGACGTGCTCAGGACGCCGGGCGCCGGGAGGTGTCCCACGCCGCCACGTGCACCTCGGCGACCTCGTTCGGCCCGACCTTCCAGCTGGGGTGCCGGTCGAACAGCAGCGTGTCGTGGCCCGGGACGATCCGGTCGAGGTCGCCGCCGAGGTGGCGGTGGATGTCGCCGTAGGTCATGAGCATCGAGTACGTGTTGCCGTTGGTGTAGCCGCTGGGCCACATCTCCTCGACGTTCGAGTACCACATGACCGCGTCCCCGGCGACGACGTAGCGCCCGCCGGAGGTCTCGATCGCGATCCAGTGGGTGCCGAAGGTGTGGCCGTCCTTGGAGAGGTGCCCGCGGATGCCGGGGGCGAGTTCGTCGCCGTCGCCGACGAACAGCAGGCGGTGGTCCCGGGCGAGCTCGCCGAAGACGCGGGCGTCGTCGCGGTCGAACGACGAGGTGATCCAGCTGGCCTCGCCGAGCGGCGTGTAGAGGTCGGGCAGCGCCAGCGCCTTGAGCCAGCCCTGGTACTCGTCCCACTGCACGAAGACCTCGGCGTTCGGGAACGCGCCGACGTTGTTGGCGTGGTCGAAGTGCATGTGGGTCAGGAAGATCTTCTCGATCTGCGCCGGGCGCACCCCGACCTTGTCCAGCACCGTCTCCGGGGGCTCCCAGTCGTAGAACCCGAACCGGTGGATCCACTTCTCGGCGTGGAACCCGGCGTCGACGAGGTAGTGGTGGGTGGTGCCGTCGTCGTCCCGCCCGCTGACGAGCACGTAGATCATCGGGGACGCCGAGACGCCCTCCCCGCTGTGGAGGGGGACCCCGCCGAAGAACTCGCGCGGCAGGTCGACGTGGGAGAAGCACAGCGGGCGGATCGAGTAGTCCATGACGGCCTCCACCGGTGCACCGGACGCCCCCGTCCCGTATCGATGGCAGCGCGCCGGTGGGGTGGGGGTCCAGAGCGGTGTCCGGTGCAGCGGGACACCGCCGTGCTCAGGTGGTCGGGGCCGGCGGCTCGGTGCGCCGGGCGCGGCGGGCGCGCAGCTCGTTCTGCAGCCACCGGGCCACGTCCACGAGCTTGATGTTCGTGTCCTGCGAGGAGCGGACGAGCATCTGGAACGCCTCGTCGTCGCTGACGTCGAAGCGCTCCATGAGGATGCCCTTGGCCTGCCCGATCCCGTCGCGCGAGTCGAGGGCGTGGTTGAGGTTCACCGCCTGCTCGCTGCCGTAGAGCAGCAGCGCGGCCTGGTTGCCGAACAGCGCCGCGACGAGCTGGGCCTCCGCGTCGAACACGGAGGGCTCGGGGGCGTAGAGGTTCAGCGCCGCGCGGGTGCGCGCGGACGTGTGGATGTCGGTCGAGAGCACCGAGCGGTAGCCCGCCTCGACCGCGGCGGCGGCGAACTGGGGCCAGCGGTCGGCGTCGGCGCCGTCGAGGTCGTCGGCCAGCACCACCCCGGTGCGCGGCGGGTCCTCGATGGCGGTGATGCACGGGCCCTCACGCAGCTCGCCCTGCAGCGTGTCCAGCTTGGTGATGCTCTCGGTCGTCGGGTTCCGTGACAGGACCTCGCCGCCCTCGGTCATCGAGATGCCGCCGGCCTCGGCGCCCGGGACGGTGTCGACGGCGGCGCGCACGATCTGCGCGAGGGTCTGCTGGAGGTCGTTGATGCTGCGTTGCGACAGCAGGTCCCTGGCGGCCGTGCGCAGGGCCACGGCGAGATGGTCGTTGCTGGTCATGCCACCTCCGACGGGTCCACGCCCTCCACCCCGACGCGGTCCCGGTCGGGCGAGGGCGCTTGCGCGGCCGGAGGGGTCGACCGTTGCGCCGGACGAGTACCCGTCTCGTTCGGCGTCCCAACCGCACGGGTGGGCCGGCGCACACGGCACGCTGAGTCGATGAGCACCCGGACCGCGATCGTCACCGGCGGCGGCCGGGGCATCGGGCGCGCCGTCGTCGAGCGCCTGCACCGCGACGGCGCGCAGGTCCTGACCTGCGGGCGATCCGCGGACCCCGGCGACCTGCCGCCCGGTGTGCGGTGGGCACGGGCCGACGTCGCGGGTCCCGGCGAGGCGGAGCGTCTCGTGGCCGAGGCCGAGGCCGCCTTCGGTCCGGTGTCGCTGCTGGTGAACAACGCCGGGGTGCAGCTCGAGAAGACCGTGGCGGACTCGACCGACGACGACTGGGACCTCGTCGTCGGGGCGAACTGCCGCGGGGTGTTCGCCCTGTGCCGGGCGGTGCTGCCCTCGATGACCGCGCACGGGGGCGTGATCGTCAACTTCGGCTCGACCTCGGCGGAGGTGGCCGACCCGTCGCTCGCGCTGTACAACGCGTCGAAGGCGTTCGTGCACGGCCTGACCCGCTCGATCGCGGTCGACCACGGACCCGCGGTGCGCTGCAACGCGGTGGCGCCGGGGTGGGTCATGACGGCGATGTCGCAGGACGCCTTCGCCCTGGCCGACGACCCCGGCGCGGCCCGTCGCGACGCCCTCGCCCGCCTGCCGGTGGGGCGGTTCGGGGAGCCCGAGGACGTCGCGAACCTGGTGGCGTGGCTGGCCTCCGACGAGGCGCGCTACGTCACCGGGCAGTTCTTCACGATCGACGGCGGCCTGACCGCGGCGTCGCCGCTGAACCCGGGGCTGTTCTAGGGCCTCAGGCGGCGACGGTCGGCTCCCGCGCCGGCGCCCGGCGGGAGAGCAGGTAGCCCGCGCCCGCCGCGAGCGGGAACATCAGCACGCCGTACACCGCCGCCGGCACGGCGAGCCGCTCGTCGCCGAGCACCGTGAGCGCCACCGCGATCGCGAGCGTGCTGTTGTGGATGCCGATCTCGAACGCCGACGCCACCGCCTGCCGGTACCCGACCCGGAAGAGCCGCGGCACCAGGAACCCCGCGCCCAGGCTGATCAGGCAGAACAGCGTGGTGACCAGGCCGACGTCGGCGAGGTAGGTGCCCAGGCTCTCGCGCTCGGCGAGCAGCGCGCCCGCGATCACCAGGACGAGGACCACCGCCGACAGGATGCGCACCGGGCGCTCGGCGCGCCGGGCCGCGGACGGCGACAGGCGGCGCACCAGCATGCCGAGGACCACCGGCACCAGGACGATCGCGAAGACCTGGAGAACCTTGTCGAACTGGAGCCCGACCGACCCGCCGAGCGGCGGCGCGAACCACCCGACGGCGAGGTTGACCACCAGCGGCAGGGTCACCACGGCGATCACCGAGTTGACGGCGGTGAGGGTGATGTTCAGCGCGACGTCGCCGCGGAACAGGTGGCTGAACAGGTTCGCCGTCGTCCCGCCCGGGGAGGCGGCCAGCAGCATCATGCCCACCGCGAGCACCGGGTCGAGCCCGAGGCCCACGACCAGGGCGAAGCACACCGCGGGCAGCAGGAGGATCTGGGTCGCGAGCGCCACCCCGACGGCCCGCGGCTCCTTGGCGATCCGCCCGAAGTCGCCGACGGTCAGCGAGAGCCCCAGCCCGAACATCACCACGGCCAGCGCGAGCGGCAGGCCGACGGTCGTCAGCGCGGTGTCCATCGACTCTCCCCGGGCGTGGGCGGCGGCGCGCCCATGGTCGGACAGGCGGGACGTTCCGGACAAGCCTCCCGGGGCTCAGCGCCCCGGCGCGACGCCCGCCTCCAGGGAGAGCCCGGTGAGCTCCGCGGAGACCTCCCACACGCGCCGGGCCTCCTCCTCGCTGCGCAGCGGGGCGTACAGCTTCTGCTCCGCGGGCGGGCCGCCCACGTTCCCCAGGCCGCTCGGCCCGTAGAACCGGCCGCCCTCGGCGCCCGGCCAGGCCGCGGCGTAGAGGGCGGGGAGCCCCGCCGACTCGGGGGTGCCGACGAGGATGCCGCGGGCCGACAGGGCGCCGATGAGCCGCCGGCCCCGGGCCGGCGAGGACCGTCCGACCTCCTCGCGGGCGGCGAGCAGGCTCGTCGGTGCGACCCCTGGGTGCGAGAGGTTGCTGGTGATGCCCCAGCCGCCGGCCTTGCTGCGCCGGTCGAGCTCGAGCCCGAACAGCCCGAACGCGATCTTCGACTGGGAGTAGGCGCGCATGCCGTCGTAGGAGCGCTCCCAGTCCAGGTCGTCCCAGTTGATCGTGCCGCGGCGGGCGGCGATGCTGACCTGCGAGGTCACGCGGGCGCGCCCGGCGCGCAGCAGCGGCATCAGGTGCGCCACGAGGGCGACGTGGCCCAGATGGTTGGTGCCGAACTGCAGCTCGTGCCCCTCGGCGGTGGTCTGGCGCTCGGGCGGGGTCATGACGCCGGCGTTGTTGATCAGGATGTGGATCGGCCGGCCCTCCTCCCGCAGCGTCTCGCCCAGCGCGGCGACGGACGCGAGCGAGGACAGGTCGAGAGTGCGCAGCGAGACCGTGGCCTTCGGGGCCCGCTCGCGGATCCACTCGAGCGCGGCCTGGCCCTTGCGCGGGTTCCGCACGGGCAGGACGACCTCGGCGCCGGCCGCGGCGAGCCTCGCGGCGATGCCGAGGCCGATGCCGTCGCTCGCGCCGGTGACGACGGCGCGCTGCGGGGCGAGACCGGGGAGGGTGATGTCGGGACGGGTGCGGGGCATCTCGGGGTCCTTCCGTGGACGGGGCCCTGGGTGGGTCTGCCGTCGAGACTCCGGCGTCGCGGCGAGGACAGCCACGGCCTCCCGATCCCCCTCTCCGCGATCACGGAAGGGGGGATCGGCGGGTCGTGGATGCCGTGGCGCGCAGGCGGTACGAACGGGGGCACCACCGAGAGAGGACCGCACCGTGATCGATCGGGCCGGGCTGGCGGAGTTCCTCCGGCGTCGCCGGGAGTCGCTGCAGCCGGAGGACGTCGGCCTCCCGCGCGGGCAGCGTCGCCGGACCAGCGGGCTGCGCCGCGAGGAGGTGGCCGCCCTCTGCCACATGTCGACCGACTACTACGCGCGCCTCGAACGGGAGCGCGGGCCGCAGCCCTCGGAGCAGATGATCGCCTCGATCGCGCAGGGCCTGCACCTCTCGCTCGACGAGCGCGACCACCTGTTCCGCCTCGCCGGGCACCACCCGCGCGCCCGCGGCGGCGTCGCCGAGCACATCAGCCCCGGCATGCTGCGCGTGCTCGACCGTCTCGACGACACGCCCGCGGAGATCGTCACCGAGCTCGGCGAGACGCTGCGGCAGACCCGGCTCGGTGTCGCGCTCGTCGGCGACCTCACGAGCTACACCGGGCCGGCCCGCAGCATCGGGTACCGCTGGTTCACCGACCCCGCCACCCGCGCGATCTACGCACCCGAGGACCACGACTTCCTCTCCCGCATGTGGGCGTCGGGCCTGCGCGAGGTGATGGGGCGGCGGGGCCGGGAGTCGCGCGCGGCGTACCTCGCCGAGCTCCTCCTCGCCGACAACGAGGAGTTCCGCGCCGTGTGGAACGAGCACGAGGTCGGCATCCGCCCGCACGACGTCAAGCACTTCGTGCACCCCGAGCTCGGGCGGCTGGACCTCAACTGCCAGTCGCTGCTCGACCCGCAGCAGTCGCAGTCGCTGCTCGTCTACACCGCCGTCCCGGGGAGCGAGAGCTACGAGAAGCTGCAACTGCTGTCGGTGATCGGTGCGCAGGCGATGCACTGAGGGGCGCCGCGCTCCGGTACGACTGACGCCGTGGGGAGGACGCTCGCGCAGCGGTACCGGGAGCACGGGGAGACCGCGTCGCCGCTGTCCGCCCGCGTCGCGGCCGCCATCGGCGCCGACGACGCCGCGCTGCGCGCGATCGGGACCGCGCCGGCACGCCGGCGAGCGCCCGCCCTGGTCCTCGCCGCGCTGCACGACCTCGCCCTGGCCGGGCGCGCCCCGGCGCTCGCCGCGGCCCATGCCGCCGGCGACCCCGACGCCGCCGCGCAGGCCGCCGTCGCCACCCTCCGGGACATGCCCGGGGCCGTCGCGGACCTGGTCGCGCGCCGCCGGACCACGCGGGACGGGGCCGCCCACGCCCCCGTCCTCCTCCCCGTGATCGCCGAGGCCGCCCACCGCGGCGGCGCAAGCGCCGTCGCGCTCGTCGACGTCGGGTGCGGGGCGGGGTTCGACCTCGTCGTCGACCGGATCGGCGCCACCTACGACGGCGGACCAACCCTGGGCGATGCGGCGTCGCCGGTGCCGCAGCCGGCGTCGGTCGTGGGGGACCGTCCCGTCCCGGCGCGGGCGGTCCCCGAGGTCGTCGCGCGTGTGGGCCTCGATCCCGACCCGGTCGACGTCACCGAACCCGACGACGCCCGCTGGCTGCGCGCCTGCGTGCCCCCGGACCACCACGAGCGGGCGGCCGAGCTCGACACCCTCGTCACGCTGGCGGCCGCGAGCCCGCGGATGCTGCGCCGCGGCGACCCCCTCGAGCTGCTCCCCGACGCGCTCGCCGCGGTGCCGGCGGAGGCCCTGCCCATCGTCACCACGACCTGGACGCTGGCGGCGCTCCCGCGCGCGGACCGCCTGCGCTTCCTGCAGCGCCTCGACGCGGCGGCGACCGACCGGCCCGTGGCCTGGGTGTCGGCGGAGGGGGTCGGGGTCGCCCCGGCGGTCCCGACCCTGGGCGACCGCCCCGCCTCGGGACACAGCGTCCTCGGCCTGGCGATCCTCGAGCACCGGCGGATGCGCGCCGAGGCCGTCGGCCGCTGCTGGTCGCGGGGCCGGCTGCTGTCGTGGCTGGCGGACTAGAGCCAGTCCGCGAACCCCGGCAACGTCGGCCGGTCGCGCCCGGCGATGAGCAGGTCGGCGAAGGCGGCGGCCGCCGGTGCGGCGACCTCGCCGTGCACCAGCGCCATGCGCCGCACCACGACGGGGTCGTCGAGCGGGACCGCGACGAGGTCGGCGAACCCGGTGAGCGGCACGACGAGCCCGGGGACCGCGGTGATCCCGAGCCCGGCGGCGACGAGCCCCGCCACCGCGGCGATGTTGCGCGCGGCGACGACGCGGTGGGGCCGGACGTCGGTGGTCACGAAGGCGTGGTCGACGTGGTGGCGGATGCTCGTGGTGGGGTCGAAGTCGATGAAGGGCTCGCCGGCGAGGTCGCGCCACGCGAGCCGGGCCCGGCCGGCGAACCGGTGCGACCGCGGGACCAGGGCGCAGAACCGGTCCTCGGCGACCGGGCGCACGGCGAGGTCGTCGAGGGGGTTCGTCGAGACGGACACGACCGTCACGGCGAGGTCCGCCCGCCCGGCGCGGACGTGCTCGACGACCTCGTCGGCCAGCGCGTCGGAGAGCGTGACGTCGACGTCGGGCCGCGCCGCGCGGAACACCGCGACCACGCCGGGCAGCAGCAGTGCCGCGAGCGAGGGCAGGGTGGCGATCCGGACCCGGCCGCGCGTGCCGGCCAGGTAGTCGGAGAACCGGCGCATCTCCTCGTCGAGCCCGTCGAGCACCCGCCGGGCCGCGGCGACGAGCTCGAGCCCGGCCGGTGTCGTCTCGAGCCGCCGGGTGGTGCGGGTGAACAGCGCCGTGCCGACACGTCGTTCGACCTCGGCGACCGTGCGGCTCAGCGACGGCTGCGCGACGTGGAGGGACGAGGCGGCCGCGGTGAAACCACCGGCCTCGTGCACGGCCACGACCGCGCGGAGCTGCGGCAGCGTCACGTCCATGTGCTTCGGACATCAATCGATGAGGAACAGGTCTTTGACGAGCATAGGTGAGCGTGGCCATCGTCACCTCTCGTCCCACCCCGTTCCCGGAGGTCGACGATGCTCGCCGCGGCCGGATTCATCACCATCGCCGTCTTCCTCGTCGCCGTGCTCTCGGGGCGGGTGTCGGTCCTCCTCGCGCTCACGGTGATCCCCGCGGTCGCCGCGGTGGCCGTGGGCGCCGGCGGTGACCTCAGCGACCTCGTGCTCGACGGCCTGGAACAGGTCGCCCCCGTCGCCATCATGATCACGTTCGCGGTCCTCTACTTCTGCCTGATGATCGACGCGGGCCTCTTCGACCCGGCGATCCGGCGGGTCGTGCGGTGGGCGGGCGGCGACCCGATGAAGATCTGCGTCGGGACCGCCGTGCTCACCGTCCTGGTGGCCCTCGACGGGGACGGCGCCTCGACCTTCCTGATCATGGTGACGGCGATGCTGCCGATCTACGAGCGCCTGGGGATGCGCCGGATCGTGCTGGCCGCCGTGATCTGCCTCGGCGCCGGCGTGATGAACATGGTGCCGTGGGGCGGCCCGACCGCCCGGGCGATGGCGGCACTGGACCTCTCGGGCGGCGAGGTGTTCGTGCCGGTCATCCCGGCCATGGCGGCCGGCATCGCGTGGGTGGTGCTCGTCGCCTGGATCCTGGGTCGCGCCGAGCGCAAGCGCCTCGGGGTGGTCACGCTGGAGGACCCCGGGACCCCCGGTGCCACGCCGGAGCAGCAGGAGCCGGACGACGAGGACGGCACCGTCGCCACCCTCACCCGCACGCCGGTGCGGACCCGCGCCGACCGCGTGCGGTTCTGGCTGAACGCGGTGGTCACCCTCGCCCTGCTCGTCGTGCTGCTCCTCCAGCTCGCCGAGCTGCCCGTCGTGTTCATCGGCGCGTTCGTGGTCGCCCTGCTGATCAACGCGCCGCGCTGGCCGCAGCAGCAGGAGCTCCTCGAGCGTCACGGCAGGAGCGTCGTCCTCGTGGTCACCATGATCTTCGCGGCCGGCGTCTTCACCGGCATCCTCGGCGGCACCGGGATGATCGAGGCGATGGCGCGGGCGCTGGTGTCGGTGATCCCCGCCGGGGCCGGCGGCCTGCTGCCCGCGATCGTGGCGGTCACCGGCATGCCGCTGTCGCTGGTCTTCACCCCGGACGCCTACTACTTCGGCGTGCTGCCGGTGCTCGCCGAGACCACGGCGGCCCTGGGCGGTGCCCCCGCCGAGGTCGCCCGCGCGGCCATCCTCGGGCAGATGACCACCGGCTTCCCGCTGAGCCCGCTGACCGCCTCCACCTTCATCCTCGTGGGCCTCACCCGGGTCGACTTCGGGGCGCACCAGCGCTTCGTCTTCGGCTGGGCGTTCGGGACCACGCTCGTCATGACCGCCGTCGCGCTGCTGACCGGCGCGATCTGAGGAGGGAGCGACCGTGACCACGAGGATCGGCAGCGGCGCCGGGTTCGCCGGCGACCGCATCGATCCGGCCGTCGACCTCGCCCGGGACGGCGGGCTCGACGACCTCGTCCTCGAGTGCCTCGCGGAGCGCACCATCGCGCTCGACCAGCAGCGCCGCCTCGCCGACCCCGACGCCGGCCACGACCCCCGCCTGACCGCGCGCCTCGCGCCGCTGCTGCCGGTCGTCCTCGCGCGCGGGACGCGGGTGCTGACCAACATGGGCGCGGCGAACCCGCCGGCGGCCGGGCTGGTCGTGCGCCGGATGCTCGACGAGCTCGGGTCCGCCGCCACGGTCGGCGTCGTCACCGGCGACGACGTGCTCGCCGCGCTGGACCTCGACGCCCCCGCCCTCGAGGACGGCCGCCCGCTGCGCGAGCACGGCGAGATCGTCTCCGCGAACGCCTACCTGGGCGCCGACGCGATCACGCCGGCGCTGGAGGCCGGCGCGCAGGTGGTCGTCACCGGGCGGGTCGCCGACCCGTCGCTCTTCCTCGCCCCGCTCGCGCAGCGCCTCGGCTGGGCGCCCGACGACGTCGGGCGCACGGCCGCGGGCACCCTCGTCGGCCACCTGCTCGAGTGCGCCGGGCAGCTCACCGGCGGGTACGCCGCCGACCCCGGCCACCTCGAGGTCCCCGACCTCGCCCACCTCGGCTTCCCCTTCGCCGACGTCGCCGCCGACGGCACCGCGTCCTACGGGAAGCTCGCCGGCACGGGCGGGCGCCTCGACCGGCACACCGTGCGCGAGCAGCTCCTCTACGAGGTCACCGACCCCGCGGGCTACGTCACCCCCGACGTGCTGCTCGACCTGCGCGGCGTCCGGGTGGACGACGCCGGCCCCGACCGGGTCCGCGTCCACGGCGCCCGCGGGCGACCCCGTCCCGACCGGCTCAAGGTCACCGTCGGGCACCGCGCCGGCACCCGGGTCGAGGCCGAGATCTCCTACCTCGGTCCCGGCGCCGGAGCCCGCGGGCGCCTGGCCGCCGACGTCGTCGCCACCCGGCTCGCGGGCCTGCCGGTCACGCCGCGCATCGAGGTGCTCGGCGGCCCCGACGACGCCCGGCTGCGGGTCGCGGCGCGTGGCGACGACCTCGACGTGCTCGACGCGGTCGGGCACGAGGTCGAGGCGCTCTACACCAACGGCCCGGCCGGGGGCGGGGGCGTGCGCGTGCACCACACACCCGTGCTCGGCGTGCTCTCCACCCTCGTCCCGCGCGGCGCGGTCCGGCCGCGCACCGCTCTCCTGGAGGCCCGTGGTGCTGCTGCATGAGCTCGCCCACTGCCGCGCCGGCGACAAGGGCACCGTCGCCACGCTCACCGTCGTCCCGCACGACGACGCCGCCTACCCGGAGCTGGTCCGCGCCCTCACCGCCGACCGCGTCCGGGCCCACCTCGACCCGTGGATCGGCGGCGAGGTCGTCCGCCACGAGCTGCCGCTCGTCGCCGCGCTGCAGTTCGTGTGCACCGGGGTGCGCGGCGGTGGCGTCACGGTGTCGACGGCCCTCGACACCCACGGCAAGTCGCTGAGCTCGCGGCTGTTGGCGCTCGAGCTGTGAGGCGTCAGCGCCGCACGAGGTGCGGGGTCGCCATCGACCCCCGCCGCACCGCGGCCAGGTAGACGTCGGCGACCTGGCCCGCGAGGACGTCGAGGTCGTGGGCGCGCGCGAGCCCCGGGCCCTGCGTGAGCGCCGCGGTCCGCCGCGCGCGGTCGGCGTGCAGCGCGCCCAGCGCGTCGGCGAGCAGCGGGGCGTCCGCGGTCGCGGGCACGAGCACGCCCACCGGGGACGGCACGACCTCGCGCAGCGCCGCGGTGTCCGGGCCCAGCACCGGCGTGCCGACCGCGAGCGCCTCCAGCGCCACCGCCCGCGCCGCCTTCTCGGGCGCGCCCGGCGGCACCACCGCGATCCGCGCCGACGCCACCCACGCGTGCCGGGCCTCGCCGTCGCGCTCCTCAGCGAACACGACGTGCTCGCCCAGGCCCAGCTGCGCCGCGCACGCGCGCAGGTCGGCCTCGTGGGCGCCGCAGCCCAGCAGCACGAGCCGGCCGGTCGCCGACGGCACCGCCCGGGCCCAGGCGTGGAGCAGCGGGCGGACGATGTCAGGGCCGGCGCCGAGGCGCCCGACGCGCACGACGACCTCGTCCTCGCGGTGGCGGGGCGTCGTCCGCAGGGCGGCCGGGTCGATCCCGTCGCCGACGACGGCGACGTCGGGGCGGCAGCGCGCCGCGGCGAGCAGATCGGCCGCGGCGGGAGAGCGCACGACGACCGAACGGTGCCCGCGGATCGCCCACCACCGCAGGCGCAGCAGGTGGGCCGATCGGTCCGCCGGCACCGGGTCGGGCAGCCACGACGCGAGCGCCACCACCGGGCGCGTCGTCCACCGCGGTACCGCCAGCGGCCCCGGGGAGGCGGCGAGCTCCTCGACGACCACGTCGGCGCGGGTGTGGCGGGCCGCGACGACCGCCGCGGCGAGGTAGGACAGCATCCGCCCGGACCGCGTGCAGCTGCGCCGCACGGGGTGGGTCCAGCGCACCATCCCCGGGCCGTGCTGCTCGATGCGGTCGTGGGCGTCCGGGGACCGCGGGCTCAGCACGGTGATCTCGTGCCCGGCGGCGGCGAGGCGGCGGTGGAGCTCGGCGGCGCCGTCGGGCTCCGCACCCGCGAGGTGCAGGACCCGCAGCGTCGGGCCCCGGGGCACGGCCGGGCCGGGGCCGGGCGGGTCCACCTCGACCGTCGCGTACGGGTCGTCCGCGGCGCGCGGCCCGGGCTCGGCGATCGGGGCCACGACGGGGTCGACGGCCAGCGCGGCCCGCGGGGTCCCCGCGCGGACGTGCGCGAGCAGCAGCGGCAGCCCGCCGAGGACGAGCGCGACGACGCCGACCGCGACGAGCCACGCCGGGACCGACTCCCGCGTCACGACGAGCACGACGAGCATCGCGGCGGCGACGAGCAGCGGGCCGCGCAGGCTGCCGGGGACCGGCCCGCCGCGCCGCGACCGGTGCCACCAGCGCACGAGCACGGCGACGAGCCCGGCCCCGGCCAGCGCACCGCCCGCGGCTCCGTAGAGCATCCCCGGCGTGCCGGGCGGCGCGAGCTCGCCGCCGATCGCGATGCCCTCACCGAGCATCACCGCCGCGCCGAGGACGCCGGCCGCCGGGATCGCCCGGGCACCGGCGCCGAGCAGCCGCCAGGTCCCGGCGGCCGCCAGCCCGACCCCGGCGAGCACCACGGCGCCGCCGGCCAGCAGGAGCTCGGGCGAGGACGTGGCCGGGGTGAGCGGTCCGGCCAGGGCCGGCGGCACGGTCGCCACGACGGCGACCAGGGGCAGCAGCACCCGGACCAGCGAGTCCGGTCCCTGCTGCCGTGGCGCGTCGATCGCCGAGACCATGGGTGTCCTCCCCGGGGCGGTCCGCCCCTCCGGTGACCGAGGGTGCCTCGGTCACCCGCGGTGACGAGCGGCGGTCTCCGGTTCCAACGAGACAAGGCCTCCGGGGTGTCGCCCGGAAGGGTGATCAGCGCGTCCAGGCGCCCGTGACCGCGGTCCGCAGCACGTAGTCCTCGAAGGGGCGCGGCGCTCGTCCGGTGACGGCGGCGACGCCGTCGGTGGGCTCGGCGAGCACCCCGCGCCCGATGAGCAGGTACATCGCGGTGATGGTGCGGGCGGACTCCTCGTCCAGGCCCTGACCGACCAGCGCGGCGGTGTGCGCGGCCGGGCCGACCTGCCGGTAGGTGATCGGCCGGTCGGTCGCGCGGGCGATGAGCGCCACGGCCTCGGCGTAGGTGAGCGCCCGGGGCCCGGTCAGTTCGTGGGTCCGCCCGGCGTGGCGGCCGGGCTCGAGCAGCACGGTGGCCGCGACGTCGGCGACGTCCTCGATATCGATCAGCGGTTCGACGAGCGTGCCGGCGGGGAGGGCCACGTCACCGGCGAGGACGGGGGCGTGCAGGAGCTCCTCGTCGAAGTTCTGCGCGAAGTTGCACGGCCGCAGCACCGTCCACTCCAGCGAGGAGCCGCGCACGGCCGCCTCGGCCGAGAGCATGTCCTGCCCGAACCCCGAGTCACCCCAGGAGTCGGCGCCGCGCCCCGAGAGCAGGACCATCCGCCGGACGCCGGCGGCCTGCGCGCGGGCGACGAACGCGGGGACGGGGCCGGGCTCGTAGGGGGCGACCAGGTAGACCGCGGTGACGCCCGCGAGGGCCGCGTCCCAGCCGTCGGGCTCGGACCAGTCGAAGCGGGTCGCGCTCGAGCGGGACGCGGCGCGGACCCGGGCGCCCCGCAGCCGCAGCCGGGCGGCGACCCGGCGTCCGGTCTTGCCGGTCGCGCCGAGGACGAGGACCAGGTCGTCGTTGCTCATGTCCCCGAGGGAACGCGGCGACGCCGGACGATGCCATCGGTGAGACGCCCGGACCCCTGTCCGATCGTCTAACCTCGGTGGCGTGGACGCGTTCGGCGACATGTTCCGCGGGGTGCGCGCGCAGGGCTCGCTGTTCGGCAGCTCGACCCTGACGGCGCCCTGGGCGCTGCACTTCGTCGACGGCGCCCCGCTCACCCTGTGCACGGTGCTCGGCGGCTCCGGGTGGATCGTCCCGGACGGCCGCCCGCCCGAGCTCCTGCGCGTCGGCGAGACGCTCATCGTCAAGGGGCCCGGGACGTTCACCTTCGTCGACGAGCCCGGCACCGACGCCGAGCCGCTGGCGTGCGGCGCGTTCTGCGCGACGCCCGAGCAGGGCGGGACGCGGCACCGTCGCGGCTGGCACGACGACCCCGGCGGCGTGGGCGCGACGACCCTGATCACCGGCGCCTACCCGGTGCGCGGCGAGATCAGCCGCCGGCTGCTGGACGCGCTGCCGCCGGTGCTGCGCACGGGCTCCGGCGGCTCCGGCGACCCCGTGCTCGAGCACCTCGCGGCCGAGGTCGCCACCGACCGGCCCGGCCAGCAGGTGGTCCTCGACCGGCTGCTGGACTGGCTGCTGGTGTGCTCGATCCGCGAGTGGTTCGACCGGCCCGGCGGCCACCCGCCGGCGTGGTACTCGGCCCAGCGCGACCCGGTCGTCGGCGACGCGCTGCGCCTGCTGCACGCGGAGCCGGCGGCGGCGTGGACGGTGTCGGCGCTGGCGCGCCGCGCCGGCGTGTCCCGCGCGACGCTCGCGAAGCGCTTCGCCGACCTCGTCGGCGAGCCCCCGCTGACCTACCTCACCGGGTGGCGCATGACGCTCGCCGCGGACCTGCTGACCGACGACGAGACGACGACGATCGCCGAGGTCGCGCGCACCGTGGGCTACGCCGACGCGTTCTCCTTCAGCGCCGCCTTCAAGCGCACCCGCGGCGTCAGCCCCAGCGAGTACCGCCGCCTCCCGGTCGGCGCGTAGCTCAGGCCGCGACCGCCTCCGCGGTCCGCTGCGTCGACGTCCGGTACGGGTCGGGGGAGAACAGCGCCGCGACGATCGTGATCAGCACCATCGCCGACATGTAGACCGCGATCCAGCCCCAGCCGCCGGTCGCGTCGAGCAGCGCGGTGGCGATCACCGGCGCGAGCCCGCCGGCGAACACGCTGGCGCCCTGCGCGCCGATCGAGGCCCCGCTGTAGCGCACCTCGGGCTCGAAGAGCTCGGAGAACCAGGCGGGCTGCGGCGCGTAGACCGCCGAGTTGCCGATGTTCACCGCGATGACGGTGGCGAGGATGATCCAGGGCAGCTCGCGCGTGTCCAGCGCCCAGAAGTACGGCCAGCTCATGAGCAGCAGCACCAGCGAGCCCCAGAGCACGACCGGGCGGCGCCCGAAGCGGTCGGCGGCCCAGCCGTAGAACGGGATGCTGAGCAGGCCGAGGGCCGACGAGACGATCACCGCGAGCAGGAGGTCGCTGCGGGCCATCCCGAGCACGACGGTGCCGTAGGTCAGGACGAACGTGGTGTGGATGTAGAAGGTGCTGTTCTCGGCGAACCGCAGGCCCGCGGCCCGCAGCACGTTCAGCGGCTGGCGGCGCAGCACCGCGAGCACCGGCTGCCGCTCGATCTTCCCGGCCGACTTGGCCTGCTCGAACACCGGCGACTCGGCCACCCGCAGCCGGATGACGATGCCCACCGCGACCAGCACGATCGAGGCCAGGAACGGCACCCGCCAGCCCCAGGACAGGAACGCCTCGTCGGACATCAGCGCCGACATGATCAGCAGGGACAGGTTGGCGGTGAGCATGCCGGCCGGCACCCCGGTCTGGGGGAAGCTGCCGAAGAACCCGCGGCGCTTCGGTGGCGCGTACTCGACCGCCATCACCGCGGCGGCGCCCCACTCGCCGCCGAGCCCGATGCCCTGCACGATCCGCAGCAGCACGAGCAGGATCGGGGCGGCGATCCCGATCGTCGCGTACGTCGGCATCAGCCCGACGAGGAAGGTGCCGCCGCCCATCAGCACCACCGACAGGACCAGCATCGACTTGCGGCCGATCCGGTCGCCGAAGTGCGCGAAGATCACGCCGCCGAACGGCCGGGCGACGAAGCCGACGCCGAACGTCGAGAGGGCGAGCAGCGTGCCCGTGAGCGGGTTGGCGGTCGGGAAGAAGAGCTTCCCGAAGACCAGCGCGGCCGCGGCGCCGTAGACGAAGAAGTCGAACCACTCGATCGACGTCCCGATCAACGTCGCGCCCGCGACGCGGCGGGTCTCCTTCGCCGTCGGGACCTGCGGTGCACTCGGAGCGGGAGGCATCGGTGAACCCCTGACTTCCGCGAGGCGGAATCGGTCGCCGTGTGTGACGGGTACCATACGGAGCGCTTCGCGATGTCGCCAGGACGTGCGCGACTTGGACGATTGAGAGACGGGTTCCCTCGCCCTAGCGTGAGGACGGTCACACGACCGTGGAAGCGCGGGGAGGCGTCGTGGAGCCACCGATGTTGCGTCCGGCCGCGAGCTACGACGAGCTCTGGCGCCAGGTCGACTTCACCACGCTGGCGATCCCGGAGCGCTTCAACCTCGGGGTGGCGTGCGCGGACCGGCAGGACCCGCAGGCGCGCGCGCTCACGATCGTCGAGGCGGACCGCAGCGCGCACGACCACACGTTCGGCGAGGTCACCGCGTCGTCCAACCGGCTCGCGAACGCGCTGACGGCGCTGGGCGTCGGGCCCGGCGACGTCGTCGGGCTGGTCAGCCCGGCCTCGTTCGAGACCGGCGTCGGCTTCGTGGCGATGTTCCGGATGGGCGCGATCGCGCTCCCGCTGTCGTCGCTGTTCGGGCCGGACGCGCTGCGCTACCGGCTGCGCGACGCCGGGGCGAAGGCGGTGGTGACGGCGGCGGCGAACGCCGAGCGGGTGCGCGAGGCGCTCGACGACGGCGGCGAGCAGGTCCCGCTGCTGGTCATCGGCGGCTCGGGGGACGACTCGTACGAGGAGGCGCTGGCCGCCGCGTCGCCGGAGTTCACCCCGGTGGACACCGCGGCCGAGGACCCGGCGTTCCTCATCTACACCTCGGGCACGACCGGCGACCCGAAGGGCGCGCTGCACGCCCACCGGATCGTCTTCGGGCACCTGCCGGCCTTCGAGGCGGTCTACGAGTTCTTCCCGCAGGCCCACGACGTCATCTGGTCGCCGGCCGACTGGGCGTGGATCGCCGGGATCATGGACATCCTCGTGCCGGCCTGGTTCCACGGCCTGCCCGTCGTGGTCGACCGCGAGCCCGCGTTCACCGCGGAGCGCGCGGTCTGGCTGATGCGCGAGTTCGGACTGACGCTGACGCTGCTGCCGGCCACCGCGCTGCGGATGATCCGCGCGTCGGGCATCGAGGGCGGCGGGTTCCGGTTCCGGGCGATCTGCTCCGGCGGCGAGGCCCTGGGCGCCGACCTGCTGAAGTGGAGCGAGGAGTTCTTCGGCGCGACGGTGAACGAGGGCTACGGGCAGACCGAGCTCAACGCCTGCATCGGCAACTGCGCCTCGGTGTACCCGGTCCGTCCGGGCTCGCTGGGCAAGGGCCTGCCCGGCTTCACGCCGGTGGTGCTCGACGAGGACGGCGAGCCGGTGATCGACACCGTCGGCGAGCTCGCCCTCGACCGCCGCACGCCCTCGACGATGCTCGAGTACTGGCGCAACCCGGAGGCGACCGCCGCGAAGTACCGGGGGAACTGGCTGCTCACCGGCGACCTCGCCCGCCAGGACGCCGACGGCTACGTCTGGTTCGAGTCGCGCAAGGACGACGTCATCAACTCCGCGGGCTACCGCATCGGGCCCGGCGAGATCGAGCAGAGCCTCGGGGGCCACGAGGCCGTCGCGATGGCGGCGGTGATCGGGGTGCCCGACGAGCGGCGCGGCCAGGTGCCCAAGGCGTTCGTGGTGCTGCGGCCCGGGGTCACCGCGTCGGCCGAGCTGGCCGACGAGCTGCGCGCGCACGTCCGGGCGCGGCTGGCCGCCCACGAGGTGCCCGCGGGCATCGAGTTCCTCGACGAGCTGCCCCGCACCACGACGGGCAAGATCCTCCGCCGGGCGCTGCGGGAGGACTGACTAGGCGGCGACGCCCCGGAGCCCGACCGCGCCGCGGAGCCCGACGCAGCCGACGCACCCCACGCAGTCGACGCAGTCCACGCACCCGACGCAGGCCACGCACCGCGTGCAGTCGACGCAGGCGAGCGTGGCCAGGCACATCCGCAGCCGCGCGCCGAGCACCGTGAGCACGCTGCCCACGACGGCGATGCTGCCGGCCGTGCCGGCGCTCCCGGCCACCGCGACGCTGCCGGTGGTGGCCACGCTGCCCGCGACCGCGACGCTCCCCGCGGTCGCGGCGCTCCCGGCGACGGCGATGCTGCCCGCCGTCCCCGCGCTGCGGGCCACGCCGACGCTGCCGACGGTCGCCACGCTGCCGGCGACCGCGACGCTGCGGGAGGTGTCGACGCTGGCGGCGACGGCCACGCTGTCCTGCGTGCCGGTGCTCGCGGTGATGCTCGCGGGGTCCTGCTCCTCGGTCATGGTCGAGAGGCTGCCCGGGTCGCCGGACACCGTCCAGGGGCGATCAGCGGCGCATCCGCAGCACCGACCCGAGCGCGCCCACCGCGACCATCACCACGACGACCCCGCACAGCCCGACCGCGACCGGCGCCAGCCCCCAGACCTCCACCGCGACGCCCGCGAGGAGGTTGGCGACGGCGGCCGCCAGGTAGCAGTACAGGTAGATCGCCGCGAGGGTGCCGGCGTGCGTGCCCTCCGGGCTGCGCTCGAGCAGGATCCGCATGGCCCCCGCGAACGCGACCCCGAACCCGGCGCCGGCCACCACCGCGGCGACGAGGTACGCCGCGAAGCTCCCCACCCCGATCGCCGCGATGTAGCCGCCGATCCCGGCGACCAGCCCGACCGCCCCGACGACCAGCGCCCTCGTGGCGGTCAGCCGGTTCGCGGCGAGCCCGGCCACCGGCCCGACGAGGTGGTAGACGGCGACCGCGAGCGCTCCGCTGAACAGGCCGGTGCCGTCGAGGACCGACACCGCCAGCGACGGGGCCAGCGCCTGGGTGAAGCCGCCCAGGACGTAGGTCCCGGCGACGAGCAGGCAGACCGCGGGGAACACCCGGCGCGCCGTCGGCGGGACCCGGACCACCGGCCGCAACGACCGCACCGCGCCGGGGCGCCGGGTGACGGTCTCGGGCAGGAACAGCACCGCCAGCGCGGCGGCGGTCAGCACCGACGCGGTCACGACGAACGCCAGGACGGGCGCGTGCGCCGGGGCGACCTGGACCGCGATCCCCGAGGTCAGCGCCCCCAGCGCGATACCCCCCGGCGGCGCCCCGCTGGTCACCGCGCCGGCGAGCCCCGGGCGCGCGGGCGGCACCAGGTCGACGACGAACGCCCCCAGCGCGCTGAGCGCGAGCCCCACCGAGAGCCCCTGCACCGCCCGCCCGACCAGGAGGGGCGCCGCGGAGTCGACGGTCGCGAGCACCAGGCTCCCCGCCGTGCCCGCGAGCAGCGCCGGGACGGCCACCCGCTTGCGGCCGAGGTGGTCGGAGAGGCCGCCGCAGCAGAGCAGGGCGGCGAGCAGCGGGAGGATGTAGATGGCGAACGCGCCGGTGAGCACGACCGTCGAGAGGCCGTAGGTCTGCTGGTAGACGACGTAGAGGGGGGCGGGGACGCCCGCCGCGGCGCACGCGGCGACGAAGGCGACCGACGCCGTCGTGAACGTGGTGGGGGACGCGGCCCCGGTGCGGGCGCGGAGGCGCAGCACCGGCTCAGACCGTCCCGGCGCGCAGCATCACGGCGACCAGGATAGTTCGCCCACGACAAACACCGGGAGGGTGGACGTCACCTCACGGCAGGGCGATCAGCTGGGCGCCGGCGTCGCGGAGGCGGTCGCGGTGGGCGCGGCCGTGGTGGCCGCAGAACGCCAGCTCGCCGCCGCCGGGCAGGATCGCGAGCGACAGGGCGCGCACCCCGCAGCGGTCGCAGTCCACCCGCACGGCCTGCTGCGGTGCGATGACGATGGCGGTGGTGTCGGCGGTCATGGTGCTCGCCTCCTTCGGGGGCTCTCGGGTGAGGACACGAGAGTCCCCCGGCGCGCCGGCGGCGGGCAGGGTGCGCGCCCCCGCGTGGCGGGGGTCAACCCCCGGGTCGCGGCACCGCTGGGAGTCCTCGGCTAGGACGCCGACACGGCCTTGGACTGCTCGACGGCGAGCCGGTCGACGAGGTCGTTCATCTCGTCGCCCGAGTGGCCCTTGGTCCAGCGGAAGGACACGTCGCCGCGCTCGTTGACCAGCGTGATCAGCGGCTCCCACAGGTCGCGGCTGACCACGGGCTTCTTCGCGCTGGTCATCCAGCCGCGGGCGATCCAGCCCTTCCACCACCCGTCGCGGAAGCAGTTCACGACGTAGGTCGAGTCGCTGACGACGACCAGCGGGCCGTCGAGGGCGCGCACGGCCTCGAGGGCGGCGCGGATTTCCATGCGCTGGTTCGTGGTGCCGGCCTCGCCGCCGCTGTCCTGCCGCCCGTCGCGGGTGGCCCAGGCCCAGCCGCCGGGCCCGGGGTTGCCCGAGCAGGCGCCGTCGGTCCAGACCTCGAGCGCACCCTCGGCGGCCGGCATGTCCGGGCGCGCCGGCTTCGTCGCCTTCGCCCTGGCCCCCGTCGTCGTCGGCGCCGCGTCCGATCCGGCGCACGCCGCGTGCGCCCAGCGCTCGCCGGAGCGCGCGATCTCCTCGCCGGGGGAGACGGGGGAGGCGCAGACCCCGCACGTGGTGGCGTACTTCGCGGTCATCGGCACCCGGCCAGGCTAGCCAGCGTGGCGGGCGGGCCTCGGCACCGCCGGGACGGGTGTCCAGTCGGCCATGGCGGCGGCGAGCCGGCACCGGGCGCGGGCGAGCCGTCCGCGCACCGTCGCCTCCGAGACCCCGGTGACGGCGGCCGCCTCCCGGTAGGACATCCCCTCGAGCTGGATCAGCACGAGGGGCGCGCGCAGCTCGTCGGGGAGCGCGGCGATCGCCCGCAGGCCGGCCGTGACCTCCGCGGCGGTCACCACGGCGTGCTCGGGGCCGCGGCTGTGCGGGTGGGTGTGCTCGGTGATCTCGCTGGTCGACGGGTGGGCGCGACGGTGGTTCAGGCTCCGGTTGACGACCACGCGGTGCAGCCAGGTGGTGAAGGAGGCGGTGCCGTCGAACCGCGCCAGGGCGGTCGCGAGGTGGATGACGACGTCCTGCGTGACGTCGTCGGCGTCGGCGGGGCAGCCCAGGACCTGCAGGGCGACCCGGTAGATGCGCTGACGGTGCCGGCGGACGAGGGCAGCGTGGGCCTCGCGGTCCCCGTCGCGGGCGCGGTCGACCAGGAAGCGGTCGGTGGGGACGAGCGTGACGTCGGCGGCGGCCGGAGGGGGAGTCGACAACACGGCGGTGGCTCCTCGCTGCGGGTGTCCGGCGACGGTGCCGCGACACCGATCTTCTACCCCGGCCGATGGTTCACCATTCAATCGCCCACGATGGACCTGCTGAGGCGTGCGCCACGCACAGGTGGGTACGCGTCGTGCGGCACGACGACCACCACCGGAGGAGGAGCACCGCATGAGCGTCCCCGACGAGCAGGACGACCCCTACGCCGACGCCACCGCCGTGGCCGTCGCCGCGAGCAGCATCCCGGGCGAGTTCCTCGTCCCCGACCTCGTGGAGACGTTCACCGCCGAGCACCCGGAGGCGGTCGTCGACACGGTCGTCACCGACTCGGCCGGCGTGTTCACCGCGCTGCGCGACGGGAGCGCGGAGGTGGGGTTCGCGGGCGCCGAGCCCGACGGCGACGACCTCGACGCCGAGGTCGTCGCCGCCGACGAGATCGTGCTCGCCGTGCCCCGCGGGCACGCCCTGGACACCGGGGAGCCCGTGACCGTCGCCCAGCTCGCCGCCACGCCACTGGTCGAGCGCGAGGAGGGGTCGGGGACGCGGCGCTCGTTCACCGACGCCCTCGCCGAACGGGGCACGCCGCTGATCACCGCTCAGCAGTGGACGATCCGGGACACCAACGAGGGCGTGATCGAGGCGGTGGCGGCCGGCGACGGGGTCGGTGTCGTCAGCGCCTGGGCCCTCGCGCGCCATGCCCGCGCCGAGGTCCGCGAGGTCCGCGTGGAGGGCGACCCGATCGAGCGCTGCCTCTACCTCGTGCTCCGGCGCGACGACGACCTCGGTCCCGCGGCGACGAGCTTCGTCGCCCTGGCGCGCGAGCAGTCCTGGGTCTGACCGGCGGCCCCGGCCGCTCAGTGCCGGGAGCGGCGCCGGTCGGCGCGCACCGCCCAGGCGAGGCTCGCGAGCGCCACGAGGACGAGCACGAAGGCCGGCGACCACAGGTTCGCCGGCGCGGGGAGCAGGGTGCTGAGGACCGCGACCACCGAGCTCGCCAGCAGGACGAGCGCGACCGTGCGCCACCGAAGGGCCGGCGGCGCCGGGCGCCCGGCACGGTCACGGCGGCGGGCCGTGCGGCGGTAGTCCGCGATGATGCGGTCGAACTCCTGCGTCTCGCGGGCGTCGAGCGGGCGCTCGTCCTCCCCGGGCGGGGGTGGAGACGATCCGGACATGGGCCACCTGTGGTCGGGCCGTGCGGTCGATGGGTGAGGGGCCGATCGGGTCGACCCCTGACCATCGTTCGTACCGGGGCGCGACCCGGATCGGTCGACGTGCAAGCGCGTCTGCTCACCCGGCGGGGGTGAGGCCCGCGGGCCCCGGCGTTCCTAGCGTCGGGGCCATGCCGCTGGGACCGGTGACGCCCGACGACCTCGACCGCGTCACCGGCAAGCTCTTCCTCACCAGCCGGGCCGGCCGCTCGGCGTTCTGGGTGCTCCTCACCCTCGCCGCGGTCATCGCGAGCACCGGCGTGGTGGCCGACTCGACCGCCACCGTCATCGGCGCGATGATCGTGGCCCCGCTGATGACGCCGATCCTCGGCACCGCGCTGGCCCTCGTGCTGGCCGACCGGCGGGCCCTCCTGCAGAGCGTCGCGTTCGTGGTCGGCGGCGCGGTCCTCGTGGTGGTCGTCGGGTACCTGTCGGGCCTGCTGAGCCCCGTGCCCGAGGTGGCCGCGACCAACTCGCAGGTGGCCTCGCGGGTGTCGCCCAAGCTCGTCGACCTGGTGTCGGCGCTGGCCACCGGCGCGGTGGGCGCCTTCGCCCTCGTGCGCTCCGACGTCTCGGACACGCTGCCCGGCGTCGCCATCGCCATCTCGCTGGTGCCCCCGCTGGCCGTCGTCGGGCTGACCCTGGAGTCCGGGGCGCCCGACCAGTCCGCGGGCGCGCTGCTGCTGTTCCTCACCAACGTCACGGCGATCATCGCCACCGGCACGGCGGTGCTGCTCGCCTACCGCGTCCGGACGACCGCGACGGCGGCCGGTCGGCGGGTGGGGCACCTGCGGGCGAGCACCGTCGTCGTGGTGGGGGCGCTGCTCGTGGCCGTCGCGGTCCCGCTCGGGGTCGGCAGCTACCAGACGTTCCGGGGCCAGCGGATCCTCACCGCGGCCCAGCCGGTGGTGGCGCAGTGGGCCCGGGAGCGGTCGTGGCAGATCGTGGACGTGACCTGGGGCCAGGGCGTGCTGCAGGTCGTCGCGGCCGGCCCGCCGCCCGCCACCGATCCCTCGTCGTTGCGGCAGGCGCTCGACGGGGCCGGCCTGGCCGAGGTCCCCGCGCGGCTCTCCGAGGTGCTCGGGGGCACGACCGAGCTGCCGGCGGCGCCGGGATGAGGCTCACCGACCGTCCGGTAAGGGCGCTACTCGGCCGTCCACGCGAGCACCGTCCAGCGTGCCGCCGCGACGATCGTGGCCAGGTCGTCGTCCGGCGCGGCGGCCAGCGCGGCGCCGGTGAAGGCCTCGAACAGCAGGCGGATCTGCAGCCGGTCGAGCGGGTCGTCGGGGTCGGCGAAGAGGTCCACCAGCGTGGTGAGCCCGGCGTCGTCGCCGTCCGCCGCCGGTCCGACGGCCCGGGCCAGCCGCACCGCGTCGAGCCGCTCCTGGCCGGCGGTCTCCACCCGGCGCAATGCGGTCTCGCGCAGCAGCCCCGGCCGGTTGCGCTCCGCCCGCGCCCAGGCGACCAGGGCCTCGATCTCGTCGCGGTGGGTCCGCGACAGGGCCGCGAGGATCGCGTCCTTCGCGGGGAAGTGGTAGTAGAGCGCCGCGGTGGTCAGGCCGAGGTCGGCGGCGATGTCGCGCATCGAGGTGCCGCCGTACCCGCGTTCGGTGAACAGCCGGCGTGCGGTGGAGAGGACCGCGTCGCGGGTGGCCGGGCCGGCGTTGGGGCCGGGGCGCTTGGGCACCACCTCAGCTTATCGGGCGTCCGGTAACACGTAGCCCGCCTGCTTGTCGACGACGTTGTCCAGCGGGGCACCGGCCTCGTACCGCGCGAGGAGGTCGAGAACTGGCGGCACAGGTCGTCCTCGAAGCCGCGGTAGTCGCCGGACACGTGCGGCGTGACGATCACGCCGGGCAGCGACCACAGCGCGCTGTCGGCCGGCAGCGGCTCCTCGGCGAAGACGTCCAGCGCCGCGCCGGCGATCCGGCCGTCCGCGAGGGCCCCGACCAGGTCCCGCTCGACGACCGTGCTCCCGCGCCCGACGTTGACGAACCGCGCCGTGGGGCGCATGGCGGCGAACTCCTCGGCGCCGAAGTACCCCTCGGTGTCGGGGGTGTCGGGCATGACCGCCACGACCCAGTCGGCCCGCGCGAGCAGCGCGAGCCGGTCGTCGCGCCCGTGGACGCGGCCGAACACGGTGTCGGTGTCGCGCGCGGTCCGCCCCACCCCGTGGACGGTCACGCCCGCGGCGGCGAGCAGCTCGCCGACCCGCCGGCCGATCCCGCCGACACCGAACACGACCGCGGTCGTGCCCTCGAGGCGCTCGGAGTGCCGGTAGGTCCACCGGCGGGCGCGCTGCTCCTCCAGCGCCTCGGGCAGCCGGAGCACGAAGGCGAGCATCGTGCCCAGCACGTACTCGGCCATCGCGCGGTCGAAGACGCCGCGGGCGTTGGTGAGGACGACGTCGCTCGCCACCAGCTCCGGGAACAGCGCCGGGCGGACGCCGGCCCCGCACCAGTGCACCCACCGCAGGCGGCGGGCCAGCGGCCAGTGCCGGGCGAGCCCCGAGCCGCGGAAGGTCCAGCTGACGAACACCTCGGCGGCCGGGAGGTGTCGTGCGAGGGCCGCGTCGTCCGGCGCGAACGCGACGTCGTGGCGGTCGGCGAGGCGGGCCAGCTCCGGGACGTCGTCGAACCCGGCGGCGCCCCCGATCACGATGTGCACGGCGTCCTCCCGGTCAGCGGCAGCGCCACGAAGGTGACCACACCGTGGGGCCGGCCGGAGCCACGTCGGGGGAATTCGCCGCGACCGGGGCCCGTTGACCCGGCGTGCCCCCGACCATCGACCGTGCCGACCTCACGATCACGCTGAACAACGGCGTGCGGATGCCGCAGCTCGGCTTCGGTGTCTCCGAGGCCCGCGACGCCGAGGCGTCGGTGACCGAGGCCCTCGCCCGCGGCTACCGCAGCATCGACACCGCCGCGGTCTACGGCAACGAGGAGGGTGTCGGGCGCGCCATCGCCGCGTCCGGCATCCCGCGCGAGGACCTGTTCGTCACCACCAAGGTCTGGAACGGCCACCAGGGCTGCGACCACGCGCTGGACTGCGCGGCGGCGAGCCTCGAGCGCCTCGGGCTCGACCACGTCGACCTCTACCTCGTGCACTGGCCCACCGACGCGTTCGCCGAGTGCGTGCAGACGTGGTCGGGCCTGGAGCAGCTCCACTCCGACGGGCGGGCCCGGGCGATCGGGGTGTCGAACTTCCGGGCCGGCCATCTGCAGCGCATCCTCGTGCTCGGTGGGACGGTGCCGGCGGTCAACCAGATCGAGCTGCACCCGCACCTGCAGCAGCACGAGATGCGGGCGCTGCACGCCGCGCACGGCATCCGCACCGAGGCGTGGAGCCCGCTGGGCCGCGGCGCCGTGCTGCAGGAGGAGGCCCTGCGCCGCATCGCCGAGCGCCTCGACGCGACCCCGGCGCAGGTCGTGCTGCGCTGGCACCTGCAGCAGGGCCACATCGTCATCCCGAAGTCGGACACCCCGCAGCGCATCGCCGAGAACCGCGCCGCCGCCGACCTCGAGCTCACCGACGACGACGTCGCCGCCATCGCCGCCCTGCACGTCGCGGGCGAGGCGGGACGCATCGGACCCGTGCCGACCGACCCCGGCGTCTGACCGGGCGCTCAGCCCAGGAGCACGGCGCCCTCCGTGCCGCTGATGTCGAGCCGCACAACGGTGTCGTCGGCCGGCACCGTCTCGCCGCGCTCGGTGCTCACCCCGTCGGTGAACACCACGCTCATGACGCACGGGATGCCGAACTCGCGCGAGAGGATCCCCAGGTGCGAGGTCGGCATCCCCTGCAGCGTCAGCAGCCCCCGCACTCCGGCGGCCAGGGCCGGCGCCATGAAGGTCGTCGTCCCGCCCCGGCTGATCGCGATGTACTCGCCGATCCGGCCCGAGCCGACCAGGTCGAGCACGGCGTCGGGGGAGTCGAGCCAGCGCACCGGCCCCGCCACGACCTCGGCCGAGGTGTAGGCGGACGTGCCCCGGCCGATGACGGCGTGCGCGGTCCCGGTCATGCGGTCCTCCGGTGGTTCGTGGCGTAGGCGTCGACGACGGGCGCGAGCTCGGCGGGCGAGGAACAGTGCATGATCACGCCGTCGACGCCGAGGTCGAACTGGGCCGCGACGCTCTTCGCGCACTGCTCGGGGCTCCCGGTCGCGGCGGGGGCGAGCCAGGCGTCGGGGAGCACGTCGGCGATGTGCTCGATCTCCGGGCGGGTGGCGACGATGTCGGCCCAGCCGGACAGCCCGGCGACGACGGGGTCGGCGCGGAAGCGTTCGAGCGCCGCGGGGTCCCAGTCGTTGGTGCGGACCAGCAGGTCGCCGTAGACCTGCAGGTACGTGGCGAGCCGGGCCACTGTGCGCTGGAGCCGGACCTCGTCGGGCAGGTGGTCGGGCACGGTCGCGAAGCACGCCCACACCCGCACGGCCGCGGGGTCCCGACCGGCCCGCTCGGCGGCCTCCCGGACGGTGCGCACGCAGCGCGCCGTGGTCTCGTCGGTGAAGTAGGTGTGCAGGACCACGGCGTCGGCGGCCCGTCCCGCGAGCGCGAGGGTGTTGGCCCCGAACGCGGTGAGGGCGACGGGGATGTCCTCGTCGAACGTGGGGTCGAGCCGCAGCCGGGGCCAGGTCCCGGCGGGTCCGTCGTGGCCCTCGACGGTCTCGCCGCGCCAGAGCCGGCGCATGAGGCCGATGAAGTCCTCCATCTGCGCGGTCGTGATCGGCGGGAGACCGAACGCCGCGAGCTGCGGGGCGAGTCCCCGGCCCAGGCCCAGGGTGAAGCGCCCGCCGGTGAGCCGGTGCATCGTCGTCGCCCACGCGGCGGTGACGGCCGGGTGGCGGGTGTTGTGGTTGGTCGCGGCGGTCGCGACGCCGAGCTCGGAGGTGACCGCCCCCATGGCGCCGGTGAGCGACGCCGCCTCCTTGATCGAGAAGCGTTCCGAGAGGAAGGCCGTGCCGAACCCCAGGTCCTCGCCCAGCGCCACCTCGTCGAGCATCTCGCGCGGCGACTCCGGCTGGCCGCCGAGCGTGTAGAAGCCGATCTCCGGCATGCGCGCCCGGCCCACGTCCCGGCTCACGGTGCGGCCACCGGGTCGTCGCCGTGGACCGGGACGAACCCCTCGCCGGCGATCAGCACGCGCGGGAGCAGCTCGCCGGCGGTCCCGGCGTCGGTGAGCAGCGGGTACGACGCCTGCGCGAGCGGCCCGAGGGCGTCGCGGTCGGGCAGGCGCAGGCCCAGCTCGCGCAGGGTGGGCTCGTCGGCGAGGCCGGCGAGGCGCAGGAAGGGCAGGACGAAGTCCAGCGTGTACATCTGGACCCCGGCCATGATCAGTTCGTCGCGCGACATCCGCGCGTACCGCGCGTAGAGCGCGGCGTTGCGCGTGCGCGCCGCGGTGGCGATCGGCTCGAGCTCGTCCTCGCCGAGCAGCCGCACGTCCCCGACGGGCGTGTCCCACCGGTCGCGGGCGTAGACCGCGGTCCCGGCGAGGTGGGGCAGGTAGTCGCCGGGGTCGGTGAACGTCGTCGAGAGGTCGTTGACGGTGAAGCGCATGCCCTCGGGCGGCCGGAAGAACAGCGCCTGGGTCACCGCGTGCGGCAGGTCGGCGGACACCTCGAACCACGGGTAGGCGGGGTCGTGCAGGAAGTGGTCGCGGACGACCAGCACGGTGCCGTCGGGCTGGGGGTAGGGGCCGGAGTCGGCGAGACCCAGCCGGTTGTCGAGGTGGAGCAGGAACGCGAAGAGCTGGGTCATCGCGTTGAAGGAGCGTCGCGTGGCGGCGCGCTCGCGGTCGTCGTCGAACCACGTCACGTCGTCGCGGAAGCGCTCGAGCCACCCGGAGCCGGCGAGCAGGGGCGCCCGGTAACCGCGGCCGGTGGCGAACATCGGCCCCTCGTCGCCCCACAGGCCGCGGTAGAGCCGCCGCGGGAACTGCAGGGCGGTGGCCAGCGCGTCGCCCCGGTCGGCCGGCGAGGCCAGCCCGAGCCCGGTGGTGAAGCCGCGCCCGGTCAGCAGCGGCATGCAGCAGCACCACGCGTGGAGCAGGTTGACCTTGGTGCCGATCTCGCGGCGGGCCGTGGCGCCGAGCTCCACCACGCCGTCCGCGCCGCCGACCGCCTCGGTGATCCGGGCGAAGACGTCGGGGTAGGCCGCGAACTGCGCGACTCCGGCGATCGTCTCGTACTCCTGGCGCGGGATCAGGCCCGACTCGCCCTCGGTGGCGCGGCTGCCGAGCATGTCCCAGACGTTCCAGCCGCTGTAGGCGATGAGGTCGTCGAGGTCGACCGCGTCCAGGGACGACGGCTCGAGCGAGGGGGCGGACAGGGTGAGGACGTCGCCCCGCAGCGCGGTGGTGATCTCGTCGTGGCCGGGCGAGCCGGCCGCGAAGCGGGTCCGGTAGCGGGCGAGGAGCTCGCCGATCGTCGGGGCCGTCACCGGCTGCTCCGCTCGCGGGTGGCGGCGACGCCGTCCCAGTCGCGCGCCGCGGCGCAGTTGCGCTCGAGCAGCGCGAGGATCAGCCGGTTCACCGCCTCGACGTCGGGCAGCACCGCGATCGCCGCCGTGGTGATCATCAGGCCGGAGAGCACCTGCGTGCGGTAGTCGGCGAACGCCTCGTCGGCGTCGTAGCCGGGGGAGATCGCGGCGTACTCGGCGAGGTAGCCCTCGATCAGCCGGCGCTCGTGTTCGCGGCGGTCGGCGATGCCGATGCTGCCCGAGAGGAAGTAGCCGACGTCGTACATCGGGTTGCGCAGGCCGGTGACCTGCCAGTCGATGAGCACGGCGCCGATCCCGGCGCCGAGCGGCTCGAACAGGACGTTGTCGACGCGCGGGTCGCCGTGGGTCAGCGTGAGGCGGGTCTGGGGCAGCAGGTGCCAGTCGCGGGCGATCTCGCCGGCCGCGGCGACGGTGTCGAGGTCCCCGCGCTCCAGCCGGTCGGCGAACCGGTCGAGGATGATCGCGGCGCCGCGCTCGATCGTCGGCGTCCAGTAGTCCGCGGCCTCGGCCATGCGGATCGGCCAGGCCGGCGCGGTGGCCGGGTCCATCGGGGCGAAGGTGGCGTGCAGCCGCGCGAGCTGCGCGAGCACCGCCGCCGCCTCGTCGGTGCCGCACCCGGCGACCTGGTCGCCCGGCCGCGCGGCGGTGAGGTCCTCGACGACGAGGTTGATCGTCGTCTCGTCCCCGGCGACGTGGAACAGCGACGGGATCCGGCACGCGCTGCGGCTCGTGATCGCGCGGTACCCGCCGATCTCGCGGTGGTAGGCGCCGCTGCCCAGCGCGTGCGCGTGGACCTCCGGCGCCCGCGGGCGGAACTTGGCGACGACGGCGTCCGGCGCGCCGTCCGGCCGGACCTCGTAGTCCAGGGCCAGGTGGACGGTGTCGCTGACGTTGCCGGCGCCGATGGGCCGGGCGGTGACGCCGCGGACGGCGACGCCGGGGAAGTGGTCGGCGAGCACCGAGGTGACCCACGCGGCGTCGATCTCGTCGGTGTCGTCGAGCAGTCGGACCGGGGGCGTGGCGGTGAGGCTCATGGGGTTCTCGCTCTCGGCGGCGGTCAGCTCCAGGGCTGGTCGGCGTAGGGGGTGTTCCAGACGTCGGTGATGCGCCCGTCGCGGACGCGGAAGACCTCGATCCCGGACAGCAGCTGGTCGGCGGTGCGCCCGCGGGCGGTCCAGACGAGGACGGCGTACTCGTCGTCGCCCGCGAGGACCTCGGCGGTGAACCACGGCTGCCACGTCGGCAGGTCGGCGCGGATGCGGGCGATCTGCGCCTCGTGGTCGAGCGTGCGGGTGCCGCCGGGGTCGTGGCGGACGACCCCGTCGGCGGTGATCTCGCGGACGAGCTCGACGTCGCCGCCGTGGTAGATCTCGTCGAGGTACCGGCGCACGACGGTCGTCGGTGTGGTCACCGTCAGCCGACGATCGTCACGGTGGCGGCGGTGCCGTCGACCTCGATGGTCGCGCCGTCGGGGATGCGGCTCGTGGCGTCCGCCGCCGACACCACGCACGGGATCCCCAGCTCGCGGCTGACGATCGCGGCGTGCGAGAACGGCGCGCCCACGTCGACGACGACCGCCGAGGCGGCGACGAACAGCGGCGTCCACGACGGGTCGGTGATGGGCGCGACGAGGATGTCGCCGGGCTCGAGCTCGGCGTCGTCGTCGGGGTCGGTGAAGATGCGGGCCCGCCCGCGGGTGACGCCGGTGCAGCCCGAGACGCCCTGGATGACCTCGCCGGCCAGCGCGGTGGTGTGCTGCTTGCTCGACCGCCGCGTCCACTCCGCCAGTGGCGGGGCGTCGCCGATGACGACGAACGGCGGCTCGAGGTCGAACAGCTCGAGGTAGGTCCGCTCCCGCTCGCGGAGCCGCTCGGTGAAGGCACCCGGGTCGGCGAGCCAGCCCTCGAGCTCGTCGGCGAACAGCATGAAGATCTGCGCGGCGGTGTCGAGGTGACCGGCGGCCTCACCGCGGCGCCCCAGCTCGAGGGCGGGCAGGCGCAGCTCGTGCACGAGCATCGCCGACGTGGTGCGCGAGCGCTCCCGGCCGCGCAGCCAGAGCGCCGCCGCGCCCAGGGCGGCCTCGAACTGGCCGGCGGCCTCCGCGTCGCCCGCGAGCATCTCGCGCAGGGTGGCGGTGGCGGCCTCGCGCTCGGCGGCGCGGGCGGCGTTCTTGATCGCGGGCGCCTCGTCGTCGGCGACGGTGCGCATCCGATCGACGGTGTGCAGCGCCAGCTCGGGCTTCTGGCCCCAGGTCAGGGCGCGCAGCTCCCACTCGGCGGGGCCGCGGAAGTCCCACTCGGCGAGGAACGCGTCGAGCTGCTCGCGGAAGGCCGCGACCGCCGGCTCGGAGGACGCCGCGATCCGCTCGGGCAGCCCGGCGACGCCGTCGTCGAACAGCGCGGCCACCGGGCCGGTGCGCGCGAGCCTGCTCAGCGCCCACATGCCGTTGGAGGGCCCGGCCGAGTCGACGTCACCGATGCCGCTGACCAGAGTCAGGCCCAGCTCGGGCCTGCCGACCGCGGCCGCGACCTGCGCGACGGCCCCGAGGCCGACGCCGGACTTCAGGCTCGACTCGATGTGGTGCTGGAACAGCCGGCGCTGCAGCGCGCCGAACGAGGTGAGCCGCTCGACGAGCTCGCGGTCGGACAGGGCGGCCACGTCGGGGCGGGCGCCGCGGACCGCGCGCACCTCGGCGCGGTCGGCGTCGTAGGCGGGCAGGCCCTGGGCGAGCAGGACCTCGTTCATCAGCCAGGCGCCGGCCTTCTCGCTCGCCGCCGGGTCGTCGTCGAAGTCGCGCTTCTCGCTCTCGTAGGACGGGATGCCCGGCATCTCGCCGAAGTACTGCAGGTCGACGGCCTCGGCGCCCATGCCGGGGACGCGGACGCCGAAGAGGCGCATCAGCGACATGTTGATGTAGAGGTAGCTGCCGAAGGCCGGGAGGATGTTGCGCTCGACCGCCGGGTCGTAGAGGTCGTGGTCCCAGACACCGCAGGCCACGAAGGCGTCGCGCCACCCGGGCTCCAGGTACTCCTGGAAGCCGACCGACGCGTTGAGGGGCGAGATCGGGTCGGGGAAGATCTCGCCGACGTTGGCCCGCGAGTACAGCGGGAACGTCTTCGAGGTCGCGTCGAAGATCGGCCAGTCGTTCACGGAGGTGTCTCCCTCGTCGCTGAGGACGCATCGAGCGCGGCGCCCAAGTCTGTGACCCGCAGTCGCATCGTGATGGCGGCCACTTCGCGGTGTCAAGGGCTGCCCTGCGAGCAGTGCAGCGATCCGGCGCCCTTGTCGTGGCGGCCCTCGACCGGCTAGACAATGCGAACCAGTGTCTACAGAGGGAGGGCACGTGTACCCCGGGAGCATCGCGGCGCAGGTGCCCGACCGGCCGGCGATCGTGCTCGCCGAGACCGGCGAGACGGTCACCCACCGCGAGCTCGACGTGCGCAGCGCCCGCCTGGCGGGGGCGCTGCGGCGCCGCGGGCTGACCGGCGGCGACACGGTCGCGATCCTGCTCGGCAACGACGTCCGCTGGGGCGACGTCTGCTGGGCGTGCTGGCGCAGCGGGCTCGTGCTCGCCGCGATCGACCACCACCTCACGGCCCGCGAGCTCGAGCCGGTCCTGGCCGACGCCGCCCCCGGGGCGGTCGTGACGACGCCCGAGCACCGACCGGTCGTCGCAGCGGCGATCGCGGCCGCGGGCCTCCCCGAGCCGGTGTGGCTGCTGGTCGGCGGGACGGGCGACACGGACCTCGACGCCGTCCTGGCCGACGACGCCCAGCGGCTCGCCCTGCCCGAGCGCGCCGGCGGGCGGCTCCTGTTCAGCTCCGGCACCACCGGGCGCCCGAAGCCCGCCCTCGTGCCGCCGAGCGGGCAGCACCCCGACGAGGTCGGCGTCCGCTCGGCCGGGCTCATGCGGATGCTGCGCTTCACCGTGCCCGACGGCGACCGGGTCCCCGCGGACGGCGACGTGCTGCTCGTGCCGGGGCCCGCCTACCACGCCGGGCCCCTCGGCTTCCTGCAGTCGGTGCACCAGTCCGGGGGCACCGTCGTGCTGATGCGCCGCTTCGACGCCGAGGGTGCGCTCGCCGCGATCGCGCGCCACCGCGTCACCCACAGCCAGTGGGTCCCGACGATGTTCGTCCGGCTCCTGCGCCTCCCCGACGCGGTGCGGACGCGGTACGACCTGTCGTCCCACCGCGTGGCGGTGCACGCCGCGGCGCCCTGCCCGCCGTCGGTCAAGCGGGCGGTCCTCGCGTGGTGGGGGCCGATCGTGTTCGAGTACTACGGCGCGAGCGAGGGGTACGGCCGGACGGTCATCGGGCCGGAGGAGTGGCTCGCGCATCCCGGCTCGGTGGGCCGGGCGGTCGCCAGCCGGGTCGCCGTCGCCGACGAGGACGGCCGGTTCCTGCCGGCGGGGCAGGACGGCACGGTCTGGTTCGCGCGCCCCGACGCGCCCGAGCCGGCCGTCGACGCCGACGGGCGCGCCGACCTCGCCGGCACCCCGGGCTGGGGGTCGGTCGCCGACCTCGGCCAGCTCGACGCCGACGGCTACCTGTACCTGACCGGCCGCGCCGGGCAGACGATCATCACCGGGGGCGTCAACGTCCACCCCCGCGAGGTCGAGGACCTGCTCCTCGAGCACCCCGCGGTGGACGACGTCGCGGTGGTCGGGGTCCCCGACGACGAGTTCGGCGAGCGCGTCGTCGCCGTGGTCGTCGCGGCCCCGGGCGTCGACGTCGGCGACGAGCTCCTCGACTGGGCCCGCGAGCGCCTCGCCCCCGCGAAGTGCCCGCGGGCGCTGCGCGTCGTCGCGGCGCTCCCGCGCAACGACGCCGGGAAGCTCCTCCACCGTCGCGTGCGCGAGCAGCTGCTCACCGTGGACGCCCGCTGATGGAGCTGCTGTTGGTCCGCCACGGGCGGCCGGTGCGCATGGACTCGGGGGGCGCCGACCCCGGCCTGACCGAGCAGGGCCACCGGGAGGCCGGTCTGCTGGGCGCCCACCTGGTCGCCGCCGACGTCCCGACCCCCGAGGTCGTGTGGAGCTCCCCGATGCGCCGGGCCCGGGAGACCGCCGAGCACGTGGCGGGGCCGGCCGGGGTCCCGGTCCGGATCGACGAGCGCCTCGCCGAGTTCGACCTCGGCGCGCCGGCCTACGTGCCGATCGAGGAGGTCGGCCAGGGGGACCGCGCCGAGCTCTGGCGCGCGCTGGAGACGGGGCGGTGGGGGAGCCACCGCTTCGACCCGGAGGCCTTCCGGCGCCGGGTGGTCGAGGCCGTCACCGACATCGTCGACGCGCGCGACGGTGGCGTCGTGGCCGTCGTGTGCCACGGCGGAGTGATCAACTCCTACCTGTGCTCGATCCTCGAGCGCCCGCACGGCATGTTCTGCCAGCTGGGGTACACGTCGGTGAGCCGGGTCCTGGCGTCACGCCGCGGGCACCGCCAGCTGGTGAGCATCAACGAGACCGCCCACCTGCAGCTCGCGCCGGGCCCGGTCGAGAGCGCGCTCTCCTGAGCCGCGTCACTCGTCGGCGGCGCCCCGCGTAAGCCCCAGCGAGACGATGAGGTCCTGGTGGAGCTCCATCCACACGTCGTGGTACGACGCGGTCATCGGCGCGGTGAACGCCGTGGCGTCGCCGTCGCGCACGCGGGCGAGGGCGTCGGTGAGGCGGGGGCGGTAGCCGGCCATCCGGTCGACCGCGCCGCCGAGGTCCCGGAGCACCCCGTCGACCCGCGCGTCCACCTCGGCGAGGCGCTCGATCACCGCGGCGTCGTACGCGGCGTCGGTGTGGTCGTTCGGGGTGGTGCCGTCACCCCGGGTCTGCCAGGCGGTGCACACCTCCTTGAAGTCGCCGTTGACGGGCAGGAACCCGTCGTAGGCGGCGTCGAGGGCGGCGCGGGCGTCCGCGTCCACGGCGTCGGCGAGCAGCTCGGCGTGCGCCGCCTTGCCCTCCTTGGTCAGCGTCCACCCCTGCACCCGGCCGGCGCCCCGGTGCCGGACCAGCCCCTCCGCCTCGAGCTCGGTGAGCCGCGCCTGCGCGTCGGACTCCGAGAGCGACACGATCTCGGCCGCCACCGCGGGGGAGGTCAGCCCCTTCACCCGCAGTGCGTGCAGTGTCCGGAAGCGGCCGTCGTCCACGTCGTCCTCCTCGGCGCAGTTTGCGAACGCTAGTTGCATTCTTGGGCAGACTAGTGTTGCGTGTCACCGGTCGGCAACCACGCCCACCAAGGGAGCCGAGGGTGACCTCAGCGGCGAACATCGACCTGACGGACCTGACCGTGTTCACGGACGGGCGCGACGCCGAGGTCCTGCGGCTCCTGCGCGACGAGGAGCCGCTGCACTGGAACGACGAGCCCGACGGCGGGCCCGGGTTCTGGTCGATCACGCGGTACGAGGACGTCCGCCGGGTGGCCTCCGAGCCGGCGGTGACGGTGCGGGAGGGCACGCAGATCCCGAGCCGGCGCGCGGAGGGCGAGGGCGCGCGCAGCATCCACCACCTCGACGCCCCCGAGCACCTCAAGCTGCGCCGCATCGTGGTGCCCCACGTCCGGCCCACGGTGGTCAAGCGGCTCGAGAACGAGATCGAGCAGACCGTCGACGAGCTGCTCGACCCGCTCGTCGGCGCCGGGGAGCTCGACCTCGTCGCGGAGGTGTCGGCGCGGCTCCCGCTGCTCGTCCTGGGCCGGCTGCTCGGGGTCCCGGCCGCCGACTGCCCGGACATCCTGCGCTGGACCAACCAGATGGCCTCGCAGGACCCGGAGTACTCCGACGGCCCGGAGACCGCGGCGCGGGCCCGCGACGAGGTGTTCGCGTACTTCCGCGCGCTCGAGGCCGACCGGAGGGCCGCGCCACAGGGCGACCTCGTCTCCGTGCTCGCGACCGCGGAGGTCGACGGCTGCCCGCTCTCCCGTGGCCAGCTCGACGCGTACTACCTGATCCTCATGGTCGCGGGGAACGAGACCACCCGGAACCTGCTCTCCGGTGGCGTCCACGCGCTCAACCTCGAGCCCGGCAGCCACACCTGGATGGGCGAGTCGCCCGAGAACCGGCGCTCCGGCGTCGAGGAGATGCTGCGCTGGGTCTCACCGGTGCTGTGCATGCGCCGCACCGCCGTCGAGCCCCTCACGCTGCACGGGCGCACGGTCGCGCCGGGCGAGAAGATCGTCATGTGGTTCGTCTCGGGCAACCGCGACGACCGCGTGTTCACCGATCCGGACCGGTTCCGGCCCGACCGCGCGGAGGCCGACCACCTCGGCTTCGGCTGGGGCCCGCACGCCTGCCTCGGCGCCCACCTGGCGCGCCTCGAGGCCCAGGTGTTCTTCCGGCGCCTGCACGAGCGCGGCCTCGTCGTCGAGCAGACCGGTGAGGTCGACCGCCTGAGCTCGAACTTCTTCCGCGGCATCAAGCACCTGCCCGTGCGGATCACGGAGGCGGCCCGTGTCTGAGCGCGTGCTGGTCACCGGCGCGGCGTCCGGCATCGGCGCGGCGCTGGTCGACCGGCTGCTCGCCCGCGGCGACCGCGTGCTCGCCCTCGACCGCGCCCCCGTCGCCCCGCGCCCCGGTGTCGAGGTCCTGACCTGCGACCTCGCCGACCCGGCGGCGATCACCTCCGTGCTGGAGCGGGTCGACGTCGACGGAGGGGTCGACCGCGTCGCCCACGTCGCGGGCGTCCCCGGCACCGCGCCGCCGCTGTCCGTCCTGGCGGTCAACGTCCTCGCGCCGGTGCTGCTCGTCGGGACGCTGATCGCGCGGATGGCGCCCGGCGGGTCGGCGGTGACGGTGTCGTCGGTGGCGGCGCACCGCTCCGCCGTGCCGGACGACGAGCTCGACGAGCTGCTGGCCGCCACCGACCCCGACGGGCTCGCGCGGTGGCTCGCCCGCCATCCCCACTCCGGTGCCGAGGCCTACGACACCGCGAAGAAGGCCCTCGTGCGCTGGACCCGCCTCGCGGCCGGGGACGCGGTCGCCCGCGGGATCCGGGTGAACTCGGTGAGCCCGGGGCCGGTCGAGACGCCGATCCTCGCGGACTTCCGCGCCTCCATGGGCGAGGCGGACATCGACCGCGCCGCCGCCACGGTCGGGCGTCACGGGCGGCCCGAGGAGGTCGCCGCGGCGATCGCCTTCCTCCTCGGCCCGGACGCGTCCTGGATCAGCGGCACCGACCTGCCCGTGGAGGGCGGCCTGCTGGCGGTGCGTGCCGCCCGCGCCGCCCGTCCGGTGAGGAGCTCGATATGACCGGCATCGTCACCACCCAGGTCGTCGCCCTCGACGGCACCTGCTCGCTGGGCCGCGACCGCCTGGGCGGCAAGGCCGCGAGCATCGACCGCATGCGGTCGCTCGGCCTGCCCGGGCCGCCGGCCTTCGCCATCACCACCGACGTCTGCGCCCGCTTCCGCGACGGCGGCGGCGAGCTCCCCGACGACGTCTGGGCGGCCGCCCTCGACGCCCTCGCCGGCATCGAGCGCGCCACCGGGCACGCCTTCGGCGACCCGTCCTCGCCGCTGCTGGTCTCCGTGCGCTCCGGCGCGGCGCAGAGCATGCCCGGGATGATGGACACCGTCCTGAACCTGGGGCTGACCCGCGAGCTCACCGACGCGCTGGCCACGCAGACCGGCGACCCCGCCTGGGCCCGGGACACCTGGGAGCGCTTCTGTCGCTCCTACGCCGAGGTCGTCGGCCTGGACGACGGGGCGACCGAGCCGCCGCCCGACCCCTGGCGCCAGCTCCGCACCGCGATCGGCGCGGTCTTCCGCTCCTGGGACAGCCCGCGGGCGCGGGTCTACCGGGACCGTCACGGCATCGACCACGACCTGGGCACGGCGGTCACGGTGCAGGCCATGGTGTTCGGCAACCGGGACGCGCACTCCGGGACGGGCGTGGTGTTCAGCCGTGACCCGAGGACCGGTGAGCCCGGGCTCTACGGCGAGTGGATGGCGCGGGGGCAGGGCGAGGACGTGGTGTCCGGCGTCGTCACCCCCGCTCCGGTCAGCGCCCTCGCCCAGGAGATGCCGGCGATGCACGCCGGGCTGCGCGACGCCGCGGCCCGGCTCGAGGCCGAGTACCGCGACATGGTCGACATCGAGTTCACCGTGGAGTCCGGGCAGCTCCACGTGCTGCAGGTCCGTCCGGGGAAGCGGTCGGCCGCGGCCGCGGTCCGGGTCGCGGTGGGCCTCGCGGAGGAGGGGGTCATCGACCGCGACACCGCCCTCGCCCGGGTCGGTGTCGAGCAGGCCGAGGCGCTCACGGCCGCGGCTGGCGCCGACGTCGACGGCGTCGTCCTCGCCCGCGGCACGGCCGCCGGGCCCGGCGTGGCCGTGGGGCTGGTCGTCACCGATCCCGACGACGCGCTCGACGCCGACGAGGACGAGCCGGTCGTCCTGGTGCGCCCCCACACCGCGCCCGACGACGTGCCCGCCATGTACGCGTCGGTCGCCGTGGTCACCGAGCACGGCGGCACGACCTCGCACGCGGCGCTCGTCGCCCGCGAGGCCGGGCTGCCCTGCGTGGTCGGGTGCGGCGAGGGCACGCTCGCGGCGCTGGCCGGACGGCGGGTCACGGTCGACGGCGCCCGGGGCGTGGTGCTCGAGGGCGACGTGCTCGCCGACCGGCCGGCCACCGGGCGCAGCGAGCACGAGACGGCGCTGCACGCCTGGGCCGCGGCCCGGCTCGGCGAGGACGGCGGGTCGGCGTCGTTGTCCGACCTCCTCGCCCGCGTCCAGCGTATTCTGTGAACCTCGGTCACGTCGGCGAGCGGAGAGCACCTGTGGGGCGACCCGAGTCCAGCGCCGCGGCCGTCGAGCCCCCGCCAGCCGTCAAGAAGAACGTCCGGGGCCTGCGGACGCGCAAGAAGCTCGTCGACGCGGCGGTCGCCTGCTTCTCCGAGTACGGCTACGCGCAGACCCGCGTCGCCGACATCGTGTTCCACGCCGGGGTCTCGCAGGGGAACTTCTACCGGCACTTCGAGAGCAAGGAAGCGATCTTCCTCGAGGCCCTGAAGCCGGGTATGGACGAGCTCCTCTCGGCGTCCGGTCGCTCCCCGGAGCCGCCGCGGGACCCGTTCGACGCCCTCGTCGACCGCACCAACGCCTACCTCGTCTCCTACTCGCAGAACCGCCGGCTGCTGCGGGTCCTGCGCGAGGCGGCCGCGATGACGGCCGACAGCGACTTCGCCCGCGTCTGGCTCGACCAGCGCGCCCAGTTCATCGACCGCACCCGCCGCTGGCTCGAGTCGCGCCACCGCGCGGGCGCGATCGGCGCCACCGACTTCGAGCTGCTCGCCGAGTGCCTGGGCTCGATGGTCGAGCAGATGGCCTACGTCCACATCGGGCTCCCCGAGCGGGCCCCGCGGCCCGAGCGGGTCAAGGCGATCGCCGTGTCGATCGCCGAGGTCTGGTTCCGCTCGCTGCCACCCGTGACGTCCTGACCGTGCGGCCGGTCCCGGAGGCCTACGGAGCCGCGGCGACCGAGCTGGCGGCGCGGGACGCCACGATCGCCCGCCTCGCGGCGACGTACGGGCCGCCGACGTTCCCCCCGCCGGCCGAGACCGCGTTCGCCGCGCTCGTCCGCGCGATCACCCATCAGCAGCTGTCCAACCGGTCCGCCGAGGCCATCCGCGGTCGCCTGGTCGCCGCGCTCGGCGGCGAGATCACCGCCGGCGCGCTCCTCGCGCTCCCCGAGAGTGACCTGCGCGAGGTCGGGATGTCCCAGGCGAAGATCCTCTCGTTGCGGGACCTGGCCATGCGGGTCCACGAGGGGACGCTGGTCCTCGACCGCGCGGTGCTGGCGGAGCAGGACGACGAGACGGTGACGGCGGCGCTGACCGCGGTGCGCGGCGTCGGCCGGTGGACCGCGGAGATGTTCCTGCTGTTCCAGCTCTCGCGCCTCGACGTCTGGCCGACCGGCGACCTCTCGATCCGGAAGGGCTACGCCGCCGCCTGGGAGGTCCCGGTGCCGACCGCGACGGAGCTGGACGTGCTGGGCGAGGCGTTCCGGCCGTACCGCGCCGTCGCGGCCTGGTACTGCAGGGCGGTGCTCGGGCAGGCTCCGGGGGCGTGACCGCCGCCCGCATGGACCCCGCGTCGACGATCAAGCGGATCCCCGGTCCGGAGCGTCTGACCGCGCGGGTGACCGACGTCGACGACGTCTACGTGATCGGGCACTTCGGGATCGCGCACGTCGACCCCGGGACCTGGCGGCTGCGCGTCGACGGGGACGTCGCGACCCCGCTCGAGCTCGACCTCGACGCGCTGCGCGCGATGCCGTCGGTCGACGTGCCCGCCGTCCTGGAGTGCTTCGGCAACCCTTTGGTGCCCGGGGAGTTCGTGCGCCGGGCGGCGAACGTGGTGTGGCACGGCGTCCCCGTGGCGGCGCTGCTGGAGGCGGCCGGCGCGGCGCCGGCCGCGGCGCTCTGGGCGACCGGGTCGGACGCCGGGGTGTTCGCCGACGTCGCGTGCACGGAGTACCGCAAGGACGTGCCGCTCGCGGTCGCCCGCGAGCGCGCGATCGTGGCGCTGAGCATGAACGGGGCGCCTCTGACCGACGAGCACGGGGGACCGGCACGGTTCGTCGTGCCCGGGTACTTCGGCACCAACAACGTCAAGTGGCTCCGGGAGCTCACCGTCGCCGACCGGCGCCCCGAGCACCTGTTCACCACCCGCCTGTACCAGCGCGTGCTGCCCGGCGACCCGCGACCGCAGCCGGTGCGCGACCTCGACGTCACGAGCGTGATCACGAGCCCGGTCGAGGGCGCCCGGACCGGTCTCGACGTCGAGGTCGCGGGGTGGGCGTGGGGTGCGTTCCCGGTGGCGTCGGTCGAGGTCGCCGTGGACGGGCGGTGGGCGTCGGCGGCGCTGGAGCCCCGCGGGGAGCACCGCACGTGGCAGCGCTTCGCCCTCGACGTCGCGCTGCCGCCCGGCGGGCACGTCCTCGCTGCCCGGGCCACCGACGTCGAGGGGCGGGTCCAGCCCGCCGACGCCGCGCGCAACGCGGTGCACGAGGTGGGGGTTCTCGGGGGGTCGTAACCGGCGTCAGAACGGCGGCGGGTCGTCCGGGTCGTGGACCGCGGGTGGGGTGGGCGCCGGCGCGGCGTGGCGTGGCCGACGATGCCGGTGCGGCGGAGGAACCGGTGGCGCCACCTGGCGTCGTCGGCGGCGGCCTCCGCGTCGCTCGGAGCGGGATGGGTGGGCCGGCCGTCGTCGGGCAGGGGCCGTGGCCGGTGCGCGGGGCGGGGCTCGGGGAGTGGCTCGAGGATCTTCTTCGGCGTCGTGGTGAGGCGCTGTCCGGCGCGGGTGCGGATCGTGAAGTGGCCGGGGGCGGGCTGGGTGATGCGCCAGCCGGCGTGGTGCTTGGCGCGGTGGTGGTGCTTGTCGAGCACCCCGAGGTTCCCGTGCGCGGACGGTCCGTCGTGCGCCCAGTCGCGGGTGTGGTCGAGCTCGGCCCGGTGCGCCGGTTGTCGGCAGCAGGGGACGATGCAGTGCCGGTCGCGGACCCGGGTCCAGCGATCCGTCTCGGCGCTGGGGGTGCGTCGGGTGTGGTCGGCGAGGCTCGCGGGGGGCGGGCCGGGGTGGTCGAGCTCGCCGAGCCGGTCCTGGAGCTCGCGCAGCACTTCCGTCCAGGCGGGGTGGGCGTGAGGGTCGAGGGCGGCCAGCAGCGTCGTCGGGACCTGGAGCTCGACGATGGCGTGGCGCGGCGCTGACCCCCGCGGCTCGCGCCGGCCGCGGGGGCGAGCTGGTCGTCGGCGGGCGAGCAGGACGTGCTGGAGATGGCCCTCGGGGTCGGTGAGCACGACGCGCCACTCGCCGCGGTGGGCGGCAGCGAGCAGGGTGCGGGCGTGGTGGGCCAGGACGGTGCCGTAGCCCGGGACGGCGGCCGGGAGCCGGTCGAGCCCGAGCGCGGTGGTCAGGCGCAGCCGCAGTTCGCTGGAACCGGCGCGGACCCGGCCAGGGCCGGGGTCCGGGCCGGCGAGCGTCGGCGGGTCCGGCGCGGACGGGTCCAGCGGACTGCGCCCGTCGGGCAGGTCGGGCAGGTCGAGCACGCCCTGGCCGCCCGCGTGAGCCTCGCCGGCCTCGCCGGTATCGGCGTCGTCGGTGCCGTCGTCCGGCCCGCCGTCATGGGGCCCGCTGTCATGCGGCCCGTCGTCCGGACCGTCGTCGGGTCCGTCGTCGGGTCCGTCGTCGGGTCCGTCGTCGGGTCCGTCGTCGGGTCCGTCGTCGGGTCCGTCATCGGGTCCGTCATCGGGTCCGTCATCGTCGGGTGGGCCGTCGTCGCGCGGCTCCTCCGAGCCGTCGTCCGGGCTGTCGGGCTCGGGTGGCTGCCCCGCGGCGTGGTACTCCCCGGCGAGCAGGCACACGATTTGGTGGTCGGTCATCCCGGCCGTCGAGCCGTCGAGCAGCCGGGACGCGACCTCGGCGCGCACGTCACGGACCGGCAGGCGGACCCCGAGCGCGCGGACCGCCGCGGCGAGCGCGTCGCAGCGGTCGCGCATCGCCAGCCCGCGCGGCGCGGTCACGTCGCAGACGGCGAAGGTGGCGGTGCCGGTCGGGTTCGCCGAGAGCACCACCCGCGCGTTCTTCGCCGCCCGCGCCTCGCGGCGCGCCGCCCAGTCCGGGTCGATCGCCGCCGCGGTCTGCTCGATGCGCCGGATCAGTTCCCCGACCGGGATGCCCGGCGCCTCGGGGAGCAGGACCTGGGCCACGTGGCGGGCGTGGTCGTCACACAGGTCGCGGGTCCACTCGCAGAAGCGGGTGGCCTTCGGCTCGTCGAGCCACCCCTCCCACAACGCCCGCCCGACCGCCGGGAGGCGGACCGCGAGGTCGTCGGCGAGGCCGAGCCTGCGCGACGCCATCGACCGCGACCAGCCCAGAGCGACCGCGACCTCGTCCTCGGAGTACTCGTCGAGACCGGGGCGGCGATCGGTGCGCGCGTCCTGCGCGCGCCCGAGGTGGTGCATCCCGTCCAGCAGGCGGGCGGTGCCGTGGCTGGTCAGCCGCGCGCAGGCCCGCACGTAGGCGGCCAGGTCGTCGCCGGTCAGCGTGTCCGGCGAGATCGCGTCCAGGGCGGCGAGCAGCTCCGGGCCGGGGGCGAGGGCATCGAGGGCGTCCAGACCGGCCACACGGCCGTCCCGCACACCCTGTTCGCTCATGTGTTCGAATCTATCCCGGACCCCCGACAACGACGGCGCGGAGCGACGACCCGATCAGAGCCGCCCCTCGGCGAGCCGGGCGCCCGCCACGAGGGCCTCGAGCTTGGCCCACTGGATGCTGGGGTGGACGCGGCGCACGAGCGGGCCCTGCGCGAACCCGCAGTCGCTGCTCGCCACGACGCGCTCGGGCCCGACGAGCCGCGCGAGCCGCAGGATGCGCTCGGCGACCAGCTCCGGGTGCTCGACGACGTTGGTGGCGTGGCTGACCATGCCCGGCATCAGCACCTTGTCGTCGGGCAGCGTGACGTCCTCCCAGACCCGCCACTCGTGCTCGTGGCGGGGGTTGGCCTGCTCGAGCGAGTAGGTGCGCACCGGCACCCGCAGGATGAGGTCGACGATGTCGCGCAGGGGCACGTCGCCGACGTGCGGCGCGTTCCAGCTGCCCCAGCAGACGTGGTAGCGGGCGCGCTCGGCGGGGATGCCGTCGAGCGCGCGCACCAGCGCCTCGGTGCGCAGCTCCGCCCACGGCCGGTAGGCGGCGAGGTCGCCGCGCATCGTGTCGTAGGCGATGGCGAAGTGCGCGTCGTCGATCTGCACGACGAGCCCCGCATCGACGACGGCGCGGTACTCCTGGTTCAGCGCGTCCGCGACGGCGAACAGCAGCTCCTCGTCGGAGGCGTAGTGGTCGTGGGTGGGGCGGGGCACTGCGCTGGCCGGGGCCACGACGGGCAGGAACCCCTCGGCCGGGGTTCCCCGCAGCGCGGCGGTGAGGTTCGCGATGTCCCGGCCGACCGCGTCCGCGCCGGTGTAGTGCACCGGACCCGTGGCCCGCCACTCCCCGCTGCCCCCGACGAACCCCTGGCCGGCCTCGTACTCGGCGTAGAACTCGCCGAAGAGGTGCTTGTCGGTGCCCGGCGGCACGTTCGAGCGGCCGCCGGCGGGGCCGGCGGCCGCCGTCGCGGTGAAGCCGCCCAGGCGCTCGCGGATGTAGCGCGACCAGCTGTCGGACTTGCCGTACTCGCCGTCACTGACCACGTCGAGACCGATCTCGACCTGGCGGCGCACGACGTCGGCGACCGCGGCGGTGAGGACCTCGGCGTGCCGGTCGGGGTCCACGGGCTCGCCGTACTCACGGGCGCGCATGACCTCGACCAGCTCGGGGGTGCGGACGAGGCTGCCCACGTGGGTCGTCCGGATCCGTGTCACAGGGGCACTCCTGTCCTCGGCGCTAGGTTCACCGCGTGGCTGACATCGATACCGGTTCGAGCCCGTTCCTGCGACGGGCCTACGACCTCACGGGGCCCGAGGACGCCGCGGCCCTCTACGACGAGTGGGCCGAGACCTACGAGGCCGACACCGCCGCGTCGATGGGGTACGTCGGACCCGCGGTGGCCGCGGGCCGGCTCGCCGAGCTGGCGCCCGCGCCCGCGACGGTCCTGGACGCCGGCGCCGGCACGGGCCTGGTGGGCGTCGAGCTCGCCCGTCGCGGCGACTACACCGTCGACGGGTTCGACGTGTCGCCGGCGATGCTGGAGAAGGCCCGGGCGACCGGTCACTACCGGCACGTCGACGTGGCCGACCTGACCGCGCGCCTCCCCGTCGCCGACGGCACCTACGACGCCGTCGTCTGCGTGGGCACGCTGACCGAGGGGCACGTGGGCCCGGAGGCCCTCGCCGAGTTCGTGCGGGTGACCCGCCCCGGCGGGCTGGTCGTCGCCACCATCCTCGACCCGATCTGGGAGCCCAAGGGCTACCGGGCGGCGGTCGACGCCCTGGCCGAGGCCGGGCGCGCCGACCTGCGCGAGGCCGACGAGCACCCGTACCGGACCGCGCAGGACGTCACCTGCCGCCTGGTGGTGCTCGACGTCCGCTGAGGCGGATCAGGCGGCGGGCGGTCCGTCGATGACCGTCGGGACGTACTCGAGCAGCTGGAGCCGGCCGTCGAACGTGCGGGTCTCGACCAGCTCCAGGGCGAGGTCGGGGTAGCCGTCGAAGACCCGCTCGCGGCCCGTGACGCCGGTGATCACCGGGAAGACGACGACCCGGAAGCGGTCCACGAGGCCAGCGCGCAGCAGTGCGCGGGTGAGCGTGAGGCTCCCGACGGTGTGCAGGGGCCGCGGGTGGTCGCGCTTCATGGCGCGCACGGCGTCCACGGGGCCGGTGTCGACCAGCTCGGTGTTCGCCCAGGTCAGCGGCGTCGCCAGGGTCGAGGAGAACACGACCTTGGGCTGCGCGGTCATGCCCGCGAGCTCCTCGGGCATCTCGGCGGCGAGCTCCGACATCATGCGGTAGGTCCTCGCCCCGAGCAGGGCCGTGTGCTGCGGCTGCTCGTCGAGCCAGCCCAGGTACTCCGGTCCCTCCAGGCCCCAGTAGCCCGGCCAGCCCTCGCCGTGGCCGTAGCCGTCGAGGGAGATGATGAAGTCGACCATGAGGGTCTGCATCGGACGTCCTTCCGCCGCCTTCGGTCCTAGAAACGTACTGAACCGGAGTGTTGAAGGACAACACCCCGGTGGCGGACGGGTTCGGTTGCGCGCGATCATCGGCCCGTGAAGTACGGGGTCGTGCTGTTCGCCACCGACGAGACCATCGCTCCGGCCGTGCTGGGGCCCGCGCTCGAGGAGCGGGGGTTCGACGCGCTGTTCGTCCCCGAGCACTCGCACATCCCCGCACGTCGCGAGAGTCCCGCGCCCGGCGGCGGTGACCTGCCACGGCACTTCCACCGCACGATCGACGTCTTCGTGACGCTCGCGGTGGTCGCGGCGACCACCACGCGCCTCGGCCTCGGCACCGGGGTCGCGCTGCCCGCCGAGCGCGACGTGATCCACACGGCCAAGCAGGTCGCGAGCCTGGACCTCGTGTCCGGTGGGCGGGCGCTGTTCGGCGTCGGTGTCGGCTGGAACCGCGAGGAGGCCGCCGACCACGGCGTCGACCCGCGCCGGCGCGGCAAGGTCCTCGACGAGAAGCTGGCCGCGATGGTGCGGATCTGGACCGAGGAGCAGGCCGAGTTCCACGGTGACCACGTCGACTTCGACCCCATGTGGTGCTGGCCCAAGCCGGTGCAGACGCCGTACCCGCCGATCTACGTCGGCGGCGAGAGCGATGCCGCGCTGCGCCGCCTGCGCGACCACGGGGACGCCTGGCTGCGCGACCGCTTCGACCTCGAGACCTTCCGTCGCGTGCGGACCTGGCTCGCCGACGAGGGGCGTCCCGACGTCCCGTTCACGGCCTTCGGCGCCGACCCGGACGCCTTCGACCCGACGGGGCTCGAGGACGTCGGCGTCGACCGTGTCGCGTTCTGGGTGGACCCGGGTCCCGAGCGCGACGTGCTGCACCGGCTCGACGCGATCGCGCAGCGCTGGATCGGCTAGGTGCCCTTCCGGCGCCGCGGCGCCGCGGACCGGGGCGGCGTCGAGCGCATGTGGTCGCGCACCGGGGTCAGGAGGCGCGCCAGGGTGTCGGCGTCGTCGCGCGAGAGCGGGTCGAAGAGCATCCGGGCGACGACCACCTCGTGGCCGGGGAGCACCCGGGCGACCAGCGCGCGCCCGGCGTCGGTGATGGTGACCGTGACGCCCCGCTCGTCGTCCGGGGACGGTGCCCGGCTGATCAGGCCCGCCTTCTCGAGCAGGCCGGCCTGGTAGGTGAGCCCGCTGCGGCTGTGGACGATCGCGTCGGCGAGGTCGGTCATGCGGTGGCTGCCGGTGGGCGACTGGCGCAGGCGCATCAAGACCTGGAACTGCACGAACGTGAGGTCGCCGTCCTCGCGCAGCTGCTGGTCGATCGCGTGGCGGAGCAGTCCGGACACCTCGATGAGGGCGAAGTAGGCACCGAGCTGCACGGGATCGACGGCGTGCGGCGGCTCGGTCACGGCAGGGAGTCTACTTGCTTCGAAATCGAAGCACGGCTAGCGTCGACGGTGTGCTTCGAGTTGGAAGCACCTGCGACGCGAGAGCGAGGCTCCCCGATGAAGGCAGTCCGGTTCCACGAGTTCGGCGACGCCGACGTCCTGCGCTACGAGGAGGTGGAGGAGCCCGTCCCCGGTGCCGGGGAGGTGCGGGTCCGCGTCGCCGCGACCACGTTCAACCTGGTCGACGACGGCATCCGCGGCGGCTGGCTGCAGGGCCCCTTCCCGGTGACGCTGCCGCACATCCCCGGTATCGACGTCGCCGGCACGGTCGACGCGCTGGGCGAGGGCGTGGACGGGTTCGCGGTGGGGGACGCCGTCGTCGGCTTCCTGCCGATGGTGCCCGACGGCGCCGCCGCGCAGTACGCGATCGCGCCGGCCGCGATCCTGACCGCGGCCCCGCGCAGCATCCCGCTGGCCGACGCCGCCGCCCTGCCCATGGTGGGCCTGACCGCGTGGCAGGCGCTGCTCGACGACGCGAAGCTGACGGCGGGCCAGCGCGTGCTGATCAACGGCGCGAGCGGCGGGGTCGGCGGGTACGCCGTGCAGCTCGCGGAGCACGCCGGGGCCCACGTGATCGCCACCGGCAGCGCGCGCAGCCGCGACCGGCTCCTCGCGGCGGGTGCCGACGAGGTCGTCGACCACACCGCGACCGACGTGGTGGCCGCGGTGACGGAGCCGGTCGACGTCCTGCTCAACCTCGCCAAGGTCACCCCGGAGCAGCTGAGCGCGCTCGTCACGCGGGTCCGGGACGGCGGCGTCGTCGTCAACACGGTGCCCGCGACGCCGGCGCCCGCCGACGAGGCGCGCGGCGTCCGCGCCGTCGACGTCTTCGTCCGCAGCGACGCCGACCTGCTGGCGCGGCTGGTGGCGCTCGTCGACGGCGGCGAGCTGCGCGTCGACGTCGACCGGCGGGCGGCGCTGGCCGACCTGGCGACGGTGCACGCGGAGGCGTCCGCGGGCACGCTGCGCGGCAAGGTCATCGTCGTCCCCGAGGCGACCTGACCAGCGCGGCGATCCACGCCATCGCGGCGTCCACCGGCGCGTCGGGCGGGAGGGCCAGCGTGGGGACGCCGGTCGCCGGGACGGGCACGTCGGTGCCCACCGGAGCGCACCACACCACCCCCGCCAGGTCGTGGTCGCGGCGGACCGCGGCGGTCACCGTCGGGGCCGCCGCCCCCCAGCCGACGAGCACCACCGGGGACCCACCGTGCGGGCACGTGCCGGCCGGTGGCGCGCTCCCGCCGAGGACCAGGCAGTCGACGCCGCGGGCCAGCGCCGCCACGGCGAACCGTGCGTAGCCCGCGGCGACCGGCACGCTCGCGGGCAGCGGGACCACCGCGCACACCAGCCGCGCGTCGCCGAAGAGGCAGGCGTCCACCCCGAGGACCGCGGTCGGCTCCGCGAGCAGCGGCACCGCCGCGCGGAACGCCGCCACCTGGGCCGCCCGGTTCCGGCGGTGGGCCTCCTCGTCCGGCCCGAGGAGGTCCGCCGCGAACCCGTAGGCCTCGGCGGCGGCGAGCAGGGCCCGCCGCGCCCCCGGGACGTCGTCGGCCGCCAGTCGCTCGTCGGCGCCCGCCAGGGCCCGGTCGCCGTCGGCGCGCCAGAAGCGTTCCCACCCGGCGACGTCCCCGCACGCGAGGCGGCGGGCGGCCGCGGCGACGGCCGCCGGGTCGGCGGCGCCGGGGTCGCCCAGCAGCCGGTCGAACGCCGGATCGGGGTGCAGGTGCACGTCCGCCTCAGGGCAGCCGGAAGGTGGGCCGGCCCGCGGCGTCACTGCCGACGGGGAGCCCGAGCAGCAGGCAGTGGTTGAGCAGGGTCAGCTTGAGGAAGGTGCCGAACACCGGGAACTGCAGGCCCGCCTGCACGGCGATCACCGACCGCGGCGCCGCCTCGGCCCGGAGCTCGGAGTAGAGCGCGTCGATGCACAGCCCCGCGGGGTGCCGGCGCAGGACCGCCTCGACCGCGGCGGTGAACTCCTGCCCCGCGTCGAGGATCTGCTGCAACCGCGCCCGGGCCTCGCCGCCGTGCACGGGCAGCATCGGCGAGTGCCCGGCGCCGATCCCGTCCAGCAGGCCCTCGTCGACCAGGGACATCGCGCGGGACGCGGTGGCGGCCGTCCGCCGCGGGTCGGCGTCGGTCCAGATCGGCAGCGCCGACGTCTCGTCGGCCAGCATGAGGAAGCGGGCGCCGGGCAGGTGGTAGACCACGCCGCCGGCCGAGTGCCCCGCCGACTCCAGCACCTCGACCTCGGGCTCGCCGCGCTCGTCGGCGAACGTCCAGCCCGTCCAGCCCGTGGACCCGATCGCGATCTCCTCGGCGGGGCCGAGGTCCTCGTAGTCGACCATCGTCCCGACGCTCGCGTGGATCGCGGGGTAGGTGCGCAGCAGGACGTCGACGACGAGCGACGGGACGAAGCCGCGCAGCGCGGGACCGAGACCGAGGCGGGCCATCCGCTCCCCGAGGTCGGCCACGTCGTCGGCCGTCAGGGTGGGCGGGGCGCCGAGCGCGCGGAGCAGGTCGGCGAGGCGGTCGGGCGCCAGGTCCAGCCCGTCGAGGTAGTCGAAGTACTCCAGGCCCGTGCGGTACATCCGCGCGAAGAAGGCCGCGTGGTCGAGCGCGGGGCGGGCCGCGCGGGCGATGTGGTGGCGGCGCCGCGCCGCGGGGATCGCCGCGAGGACGTGGTTGTTGCCGAGGTGGTCGGGGTGGCCGTGGCTGTTGAGCAGGAGCACCTCCTCGATGCCGGTGTACCGGGCCGCCACGGCCCGGATGGCCGCCTCCTGCTCGGGCCCGGCCCCCGTGTCGAGCAGGTAGAGGCGCGGTCCGCGGCGGTACACCGCGATCGTCGGGACGTCGGGGTCGCCCCACAGCGTGTGCGGGTGGCGGCCCTCGATGAGCACCAGGTCCGGGGTGATCTCGTGCAACGCTCCGACGGCCACGACAGCCAGCCCTCCGGGGAGTGGGACACCGACGCCGGCAGGCTCCCCGCCACGGCTCTCACAGCGGTCTCACGGCCGCACGCACGAACGGAGGACGCGGTCGGAGCGCACCGGACGAAACGACCATGATCGGCAGTACCGTGGCCCGTCGTGGAGTTTCGGGATCTCGGGCCGCTCCTGCTCGACGACGACGACGTCGTGCGCCCGCCGAGCGGCGCCCGGCTCTCCACCGTGCTCGCCGTCCTGCTCTCCCGGGTCGGCGAACCGGTCGGCGCCGCGCCGCTCGTCGAGGCGATCTGGGGCGCCGACCCGCCCGCGCGCAGCGGCAAGGTGCTGGAGTCGCACATCTGGCGGCTGCGCAAGGTCCTCGAACCCGACCGCGGCCCTCGCGTGGCCCCCACGGTGCTGACCACCGACGCGACGGGCTACCGGCTCGAGGTCGACCCCGAGCATCTCGACTCGCGCCGGCTGGCCGCGGTGGCCGCGTCGTGCCGCGCCCGGCTGGGGGAGGCGCGCCACGCCGAGGTCGTTGCGGCGAGCGAGCCCGCCCTGGCGCGCTGGCGGGGCCCGTTCTGCGCCGACGTCGCCGACACCGGCTGGCTCGCACCCGTGCGCGAGCGCTACAGCGACCTGCGCCTCGACCTCGCCGAGCACCGTGCCGTCGCGCTGATGGCGGTGGGCCAGCCCGAGCGCGCGGCCCACGAGCTCGCCGCCCTCGTCGCCGAGCACCCCTGGCGGGAGCGGCTGTGGGAGCTGCGGATCCTCGGGCTGTACCGCTCGGGGCGGCAGGCGGCCGCGCTGGCGGCGTTCGACCAGGTCCGCCGGACGCTCGCCGACGAGCTCGGGGTCGATCCCGGGCCCGAGCTGGCCCGCCTGCACCACCGGATCCTCACCCACGACGAGGAGCTCCGCCCGGACACCGCACCGCCCGTCGAGGGCCCGGCGCGGCTGGCCGACCCGCGCCTGCCGGGGCGGCGTCGGAGCATCGTCGGCCGCGAGGCCGACCAGGAGCGGGTCGTGCCGCGCCTCGGCCCGGCCTCCCTCGTCACGCTGGTCGGCCCCGGCGGGGTCGGCAAGACGCGGCTGGCCGCCGAGATCGCCGCCGTGGCGCGGGACCGCTTCCCGGACGGGGTGTGGTTCGTCGACCTGGCCCCGGTGCGGCACGCGGACGCCGTGGCGCCGGCCCTCGCCGAGGCACTGGCCCTGGCGCCGGTCGCCGACACGTCCCCGGAGGAACTCGTCCTCGCGCGCCTCGGCGGTCGGCGGGGCCTCGTGGTGCTGGACAACTGCGAGCACCTGCTGCCGGCGGTCGGGGCGGTCGTCGACCGGCTGCTCGAGGCCTGTCCCGGCCTGGCCGTGCTGGCGACCGGCCGCGAGCCCCTCGAGGTGCCCGGCGAGCACCGGCACGTCCTGGAGCCCCTGCCCGTCCCCGGCTACGACGCGCCGCCGGCGGAGCTGGCCGGCTCCGCGGCGGTCCGGCTGTTCCTCGAGCGAGCCGCCGACACCCGCCCCGGCCTCGACGCGGCCGGGCCGGACGGGGCGGTGCTGCGCCGGATCTGCGCGGCGGTCGGGGGCCTGCCGCTGGGCATCGAGCTGGCGGCCGCCCGGTCCCGGGCGTTCGAGCTGTCCGAGATCGCGGACAGCCTCGAGCGCTCGCCGGCCCAGCTGTCCCGCAGCGGCCCGGGACCCGACCGCCACGCCACCCTGCTGGCGACCGTGGAGTGGAGCTACCGGCTGGCGGGACCGGACGAGCAGACCCTGCACCGCCGGCTCGCGGTCCTGCCCGGACCGTTCACCCTGGAGGCCGCCGCCGCACTGTGCTCGGTCGAGCCGCTGCGCACCGAGCAGGCACTCGACCTCCTCGGCGGCCTGGTGCACCGGTCGTTGGTCACCGCGGTCCGGCCCGGCACGTCGGGACGCGCGACCACGTTCCGGCAGCTCGAACCGATCCGTGCCCACGCCGACCGGGCCCTCGACGCCGCGGAACGGGTCGCGGCCGCCGCGGCGCGGGACCGGTGGGTGCTCCGCCGCGTCCTCGCGGGACCGCTGCCCGGCGCGGCCGGCCAGCCCGCGTACTACGACTGGCTCGACGACGACCTCGCCCCGGTCCGGGCCTGCCTGCGCTCGCTGCTCGTCGAGCGCCCGGAGCCCGCCGGCGCCGCGCTCGCCGCCCGCCTGGTGTTCTACTGGCACGACCGCGAACGCCTCGTCGAGCTCGCCCGGTGGGCGGACGCCGCGTCGGCTGCCACGACGGTGCTGACCGGGCTCGACGCCGCGGTGGTCACGGCCGTGCGGGGATGCGCCGAGGCCCTCGGGCACGACGTCGCCGCCGCCGAGCGCCACCTGTCCGCGGCGGTGCCCGTCCTCGCCGCACCGCCCCCCGAGCGCGCCGCGGAGGCGGGGCGGGTGCTGCTCGTCGTCGCGGTCTGCGCGTGGAGCGGGGACGCGATTTCGTGGGCCACTACGGCGGCCACCGCCGCGGTCACCGTGGCCGACGGGGCCGGTGACGCGCACACCGCGCTCGCCGGGCGCGCCGTGCTCGCCGCGTCGGCCCTGCTCGACGGCGAGGGCGAGCGGGCCGTGGCGCTGGCCGACGCCGTGCTCGCCGACAACACGGCCGTCGGCAACCAGGTGGCGGCCCTGTTCGCCGAGGTCACGCACTCGATCGCGACCCAGTTCGCCCGCGACGGCGTCGCGGGCCTGCGCCACGCCGACGCGGTGCTGCGCACGCAGCTGCGTCTCGGCACCCGGAACTTCGCCGACTCCTTCGAGTCGCGGGGCACCCACCACCTCCACGCCGGGCAGCTCGACGAGGCGGCGCGGGCCTACGCGGTGTCCTCGGAGCTCAGCACGCGGCTGGGTCGCAGCTGGCCCTGGCACCCCGGGACCGACGAGCGCGTGGCGGCGCTGCGCGCGGAGCTCGGGCCCCGGGAGTTCGCCCGTCACTGGGACAGCGGCCGCCGGATGGGCCGCCTCGACCCCACGGAGCTGGTGGCGGGGCTCGTCCTCGACGGGACGCCGGCCGACGCGTCGTCGCACGCCCTTTGAGCGGCCTGCGAGCCCGGTGAGAGCGGGCCCGTCGATCCTCCGGCCGTCCCCCGACGCCGGTCCGAGGAGCCCCCATGGAGCCCGCCACCCCCCTCCCGCCCAGCCGCCGTGCCCTGCTGCGGGGTACGGCCGTCGGGCTGACGGGGCTGGCCGCGGTGGCCACCCTCGCGGCCTGCTCGGGCAGCGGCGCGGCGGCCGCCCCGCCGGCCCCGACCCCGGAACCGGCCCCGGAACCGACCCCGGAACCGGCCCCGGAACCGACCCCCACGACGCTGACCGGACTCGCCTTCGGAGACGGCGAGTTCGACGGCCAGTTCCTCCGGGCGCTCGACACGATCCCCTACGGCGGCGCCGACGTCGGGGAGGCCTTCATGACCGCCCGGCGGATCACGCCGGGCGACCACGACGGGTGGCTGCGGGAATGGCAGGCCCTCGGTGACCGGGTCCACGCCGCCGCCGACGCGAGCGCCGCGGCGGGGCGTCGGGTCAGCGCGTACGAGGGCTACCTGCGGGCGGTGACCTACTACCGGACCTCGGGGATCTTCCTCTACCGCCCGCCGCTGGACCCCCGGTTCGTCGATGCCTACCGCCGGCAGCGGGACGCCTTCGCCCGGGCCGCGCGGTTCGTGGAGTGGCGGATCGAGCCGGTCGAGATCCCCTACGGGTCGACCCGCCTCGCGGCGTGGTGGATCCGTCCCGCCGGCGAGGGACCGCACCCCGCGATCGCGATGGTCGGCGGCTACGACGGCACCAAGGAGGAGTCGTTCCTCGCCGGTGGGGTCGCGGCACTGCGCCGTGGCTATGCCGTCCTCCTGATCGACGGGCCCGGGCAGGGTGGCGCGCTCATCGAGCAGGGCCTCGTGTTCCGGCCGGACTGGGAGGCCGTGGTCACCCCGCAGGTCGACTGGCTGCTCGCCCGGCCCGAGGTCGACCCGGCGCGCATCGTGCTCATGGGACGCAGCTGGGGCGGCTACCTCGCGCCTCGCGCCGCGACCGCCGAGCACCGTGTCGCCGCGCTGGTCGCCGACGCCCCGCAGTACACGCCGGGTGCGAGCGGGCGGTATCTGCTGCCCGAGCAGTACCGCGACCAGTTCGACACCGGGAACCCCGACCAGCTCAACGCGGTGCTGCGCGAGGAGATGGCCCAGAGCCCGGAGCTCGCCTTCACGCTGGACCGCGGCATGCTCACCCACGGGTTCGCGACGCCGCTGGACTACCTGCGGCTCACCACGGCCTACACCCTCGAGGGCCTCGCCCCGCGGATCACCTGCCCGACGCTGCTGTGCACCGGTGAGGACGACGTGCGCGGCAACGACGCGCAGCCCCTGTTCGACGCGCTGACCGTGCCCAAGGAGTACATCCGGTTCACCAACGCCGAGGGCGCGGGCGAGCACGACGAGGCCGGCGCGGCGGCGCTCTGGAGCCAGCGCGTCTTCGACTGGCTCGACGCCACCCTGCAGCGATGAGCGCCCGACGCCTCGCCGTCGCGACGGCCGCCCTGCTCACCGCCGGCGCCCTGACCGCCTGCGGCACCGTGCCGGCGCCGCCGCCCGCAGCGCCCGACTACGCCGACGACGTCGCGCAGAGGATCACCGCGACGATGAGCGCGTACGTCGTTCCCGGCGCCGTCGTCCGGATCTCCTCGCCCACCCGCGGCGAGTGGACCGGCACGTTCGGCACGGGGACGATCGGCGCCGCCGAGCCGCCGACGGTGGACGACCACGTGCGGATCGGCAGCATCACCAAGACGATGACGTCGACGGTGATCCTCCAGCTCGTCGGCGAGGGACGGCTGTCGCTGGACGACCCGATCGGGAAGTTCCGTGCGGGGGTCCCGAACGGCGACCGCATCACGATCGCCCAGCTCTCCGAGATGCGCAGCGGCCTGTTCAGCTACACGTTCGACCCGGCCTTCAACGCCACCCTCGACGCCGACCCGGGCAAGGCGTGGACGCCGGACGAACTCCTGGCCATCGCCTTCGCGCACCCGGTGGACGCCGAGCCGGGGACGCAGTTCGAGTACAGCAACACCAACATCGTGCTGCTGGGGCTGGTGATCGAGCAGCTCACCGGGGCGCCCGTCGCGCAGGCCTTCCAGGAACGCATCTTCACCCCGCTCGGCATGAGCCGGACCTCGCTGCCGGCGCGCACCGACGCGGCGATCCCGGACCCGCACCCGCGCGGCTACTCGTTCGGGACCAACGTCTCGACGATCGACGGCTACGCCCTGCCCGTCGACCAGCAGGCCGAGGCGCTCGCCGGGCGGCTGCGGCCCCGCGACGAGACCGACGCCAACCCCTCCTGGGCGTGGACCGCCGGGGGAGCGATCTCCACCGTGCCGGACCTGGTGACCTGGGCGCAGGCGCTCGTCGGCGGCCGCCTGCTCGATCCGGGGCTGCAGCAGGTCCGGATGGACAGCATCCGGCCCGCGGACGCCGCGCACCCCGGGACCGGCGGCTACGGGCTCGGGATCGCGAGGTTCGGGCCGATCGTCGGGCACGACGGCCAGATCCCGGGGTTCATGACGTTCACCGGGCAGGACCCCGCCACGGGGCTGACCATCACGATCGCGACCAACCTCGCCACCGTCCCCTCCGGGGAGGGCTCGGCGGTCGCCCTGCTCAAGGCGATCCTGCCGGTCTTCTACCCGGGGATGGCGGTGCCGGGGAGTCCCGCCGCGGCGCCGAGCGGCTGACGCTCACCCCGTCTCGGTCAGGACCTCGGCGAGGGGGCGCCGCGGCGTCGGCACCAGGGGCGCGCTGAGCGGGTCCGGCCAGCCGAGGCGCAGCACGCACACCGGCGGGCGGTGGGCCCCGACGACGAGGTGACGGACCCGCTCGCGCGTCTCGGGCACCTCGAGGACCTGGGTGATGGGCGTCGTCCCGAGCCCCTGGGCCGTGGCCTCGAGCAGCACGGCGCTGAGGGCCTCGCCGGCGCGCAGCACCGAGACCGGGCTGTCGTCGACCGCGGTGAGGACCGCCAGCACCGAGGCGTCCCGGTCGTCCGCGCCTCCCCGTGGCTGGCGCAGCGTCCCGCGGGGGAACCACCGCAGCACGAGGTCGCGGTACGCGGGCGGCGGCCCGTCGAGACGGGCGCTCGCCGGGATGCCGTCGTGCCCGCCGGCGTAGCGGTGGGTCCACTGCTCCAGCTCGGCGGCATAGCCCTCCTGCCGGGGCTGCTGCTCGGCGGCCTTGCGCATGGCGTCCGCGACCACCGCGCGGTGGCCGCCGTAGGCGAGGTGGAGCACGCCGCCGAAGGGCCGCGCCGCGTCGTCGAGCGCCTGGAGCACGGTGGTGGGGACGGACCGTCCGGAGAACCGGCGGCGGTCGGTGTGGCGCCGGTCGATCGCCGCCGCGTGCCGGGCCGTCCACGGTCCCGCGCCGCCGGTCGCCGGCCGGATCCGCACCCGGGCGAGCGGGCGTCCCGACGGGCCCTCGGGCTGGTGGCGGACGTCGGCGTGCCAGCCCTGGTCGCCGAGCGCCACCGCCAGGTGGTGCAGGGCCGCCCCGCAACCGAGCAGCACCCCGTGGCCCCGCTCGTCGGTGAAGCGCAGCCGGCGCGTCGGGTCGACGTGGAGATCGAGGTGGTCGGGCCCGAGCACCCACCGCCAGGGCTGGGCGTTGTGCTCCGAGGGCGCCCGCAGCGCCCGCGCCACCGCGTCGCGCAGCGCGGCGCGCTCGGTGCCGACGGTCGGGGTGCTCATCGCGGGTCCTCCCTGCCTGCTCCGGACGGTCCGGGGTCCGAGTCCAGCGCCTCCGGCGGCCCGGGGCGAGGTCCGCAGGTCCCCGCCGCGGCGCCGGAGGTCCCGCCGTCCCGCGGGACCCGCCCCTGCCGCACCCGGGACGTCCGGCCCTGCCGCCGTCCGCCGCCACACGGCAGCGTCTGCGGTGGCCCGTCGTGGGGCCCGGGACGGAGGGATGCCGGATGGCGACAGAGTCGGCGGGCGCGGCCCGTGAGGTGACCGGGGCGCGGGGGCCGGTCGTCGTCGGGGTGCCCCTGCACGGCCTCGGTGCGGCGGCGGTGCGCTGGGCGGCGGCCGAGGCGCGCGACCGGGGCGTGGTCCTGCGGCTGGTGCACGCGCTGACGACCCCGGCCGGGAGCTACCCGGGCCGGTCGGTCGTCGGCGTCGACGTCCACCAGGGCCTGCTCGGGCTGGCGCGCCGCGAGCTGGCCGACATGGCCGAGGTGGCCCGGGGGACCGCTCCCGACCTGGTGGTGGAGGAGTCCGTCGTGGAGGGCGACGTGCTCGGCGTGCTGCGGGCCCAGGCCCGCGGGGCGGCGGTGCTCGTCGTCGGCACCGACGGGTTCGGGCTGATCGGCGAGCTGACCCTCGGCGGCGTCGCCCGCGGTCTCGTCGGCCACGTCGACGTGCCGGTGGCGGTGGTGCCCTCGACCACCAGCGGCACGGGCGGCGGGGACGTCGTCGTGGTCGGGGACGACGGCACGGCGGGCTGCCGCGGCGCCCTGCGCTACGCGGCGCAGCGGGCCGTGGCGCGCGGGGTGCCGCTGGTGGTGGTGCGGGCCGGTCCGGATGCCCGCCTCCTGTCCGAGGACCTCCCGGACCTGGGCGCGGTGCGTCCCTCCACGCTGCAGGTCGTGCTCGCCGAGGACCGGGCGGACCGGGTGCTCGCCGACCAGGCGCGCGACGCCGGGCTCGTCGTGCTCGGGGTGGGGCAGCACGGGTGGCGGCACCCGCGCCACAGCACCCGCCGCGGCCTCGCCGCGCACGCCCGCTGCCCGGTGGTCGTGGTGCCGCCGGACCGCCCGGCCTGACGCGGGCCGGGCTCAGCCCGGGACGACGGGCAGGAGCAGGTGCGAGGCGTGCTCGCCGCCGACGTGGACGGTGGTGCCGGGCGCGGGGCGGCGCAGGTCGGGGTGGGTGTGGGCCATCATCCCCATGTCGCCGTCCTCGGCGAGCAGCTCCAGGCGCAGCCGCTCGCCCGGGGCGAGCGTGATGCTGGTCGGCCAGATCTCGATCTCGAGCAGGGTGGGCTCGCCCGGGACCATCGGCGTCTCGCGGTCGTGGGGGTGCCACGGCCGGTGGGGCTCGGAGAGCGCCGGGTCGGTCTCGCGGTGCGAGGCGCGCAGCCAGCCCATCGCCATCGGCAGCGGCCCGCCCTGCGGGCCGATCGCCGGGATCGGCTGCCCGTCGACGTCGAGGTGCTGGAGGCGCACGAACACGTCGAGGTCGTCCTGGCCGGCCGACACCCACAGCCGCAGGGCGGCCGGCCCGGTCAGTTCGAGGGTCTCCGTCGCCGGGGCGGAGTCGACGGTGGCGGGGAAGCCGACGGTGCCCGGCTCCGGCGCCGACCACGCGAGATCCTTCTCGCCCAGGTACAGCTCCTGCCACCGCGTCTGCGGCAGCGGGAAGTCGGTGGCCGCGCGCCAGACGACCTCGCGGCCGTGGCGCACGGCGAGCTGCACCGGGGGCACGCCGTCCATGCGCTCCGGCTCGTCCTTGAGGAAGCGGTCGAGGAACCGCAGCTGCAGCTCCTGGGCCCAGTCGGCGTAGTAGGGGTCGATGTGGGTGCCGGTGTGCACCACGAGCCACTTGTCGCGCGACGCGGCCCGGCGCCAGCCCTCGATGTTGCCGCGCAGGTGCAGGTGCAGCGCGCCCCAGTTGGCCGCGGAGAGCACCGGCACGGTGACGCGGTCGAGGTCGGTGGTGCGCTCACGGTGGTAGTCGTCGAGCAGGGGGTGCTGCGGGAGCACCTCGCGCCAGTCGTCGCCGTCGGGGCCGTTGCGCTGCGGCTCGATCTGGCGGTCCCACCAGAAGTCGACGAACCCGTCGGCGTACAGGCCGCCCTGGAAGGCCATCTCGCGGTAGAAGTCGGTGGCGCCCTCCCAGGCGATCACCGCGGCCAGGTGCGGGGGCTGCAGCGCCGCGACGCGCCAGCCCATCATCGCCAGCCACGAGATGCCGCTGGAGGCGACCCTGCCGCTGCTCCACGGCTGCTCGGCGGCCCACTCGACGACGTCGTGGAAGTCCTCGGCGTCCCGCGGTCCGTAGAGGTCCAGCCGGCCCGGCGACTTCCCGGTGCCACGGGTGTCGGCGCGCAGCAGGGCGTAGCCGCGCGCGGTCCACCACACGGGGTCCGGGGTCTCCCAGACCATGTGCTCGTGCTGCGGCACCACCTCGAAGAGCGGGTAGCGCTCGGGCCAGTGCACGTCCTTGCCGTACGGGCTCACCGAGGCGATCACCGGGAACGGCCCGTCGCCCTCGGGGCGGAAGACGTCCACGACGATCGGGGATCCGTCGCGGGTGGGGACCGCGACGTCGCGATCGATCTGCATCGGGAGCTCCTCAAAGTCCAGTCGACTGGCGTTAGGAGTGTGCGGCCCCGCCGGCACGAAAAGCAAGACTACTGGCGTTAAGGTGGGCGGCATGAGCGAGCCGGAGGTGAAGCGGCGCCCGGGCGGACGCTCGGCCCGCGTCCGCGCCGCGGTCCTCGACGCGACGTTCGAGCTCCTGCGGGCGCGCGGCCTCGAGGGGCTCCGGATCGCCGAGGTCGCGGACCGGGCCGGGGTGCACGAGACCTCGATCTACCGCCGGTGGGGCAGCCGGGAGAACCTGCTGCTCGACGCGTTGCTCGAGATCACCGAGCAGCTCCGGGTGCCCGACACCGGCGTCCTGCGCGACGACCTCGTCGCCTACGCCACCGACCTCGCGGCGTTCCTGGCCACACCGCTGGGCCACGCGCTCGAGCACGCCCTCGCCGCCGCCGGCGACGACCCCGACGCGCGGCGCGCCCGCGACCGCTACTGGGACGCCCGCGCCTCGCGCTCCCGGCAGATCGTCACCCGCGCGATCGAGCGCGGCGACCTGCCCGAGACCGTCGACCCGCGAATGGTCATCGAGATGCTGGTGAGCCCCGTGCACTTCCGGGTGGTGCTGACCCGCGAGCCGATCGAGCCCGGGATGCCGGCGCGGCTCGTCGACGCCCTGCTGGGTGGTATCGCGCCCCGGTCGCCCTGACGTGTGTCTCACCCCACGGTCGCCGGGGTACAGACGTCCCATGGACTGGGCCGACCGGACCGGACCGCGGGCCAGGACGCCCTCCCGGGTGCGTCCCGCGGCGACACCCCCGGGCATGCACCTCGCCGGCGTCGGGCAGGGGAGGGGGCCCGCCCACGGCCGTGCCCGCAGCCAGGCCCGGGCGGTCGCGGGCCGGCTGGGTGCCGCGCTGATCGTCTTCGTGCTGGCGCTGCTGCTCGTCACCGGGATCGAGGCCGTGGTCGGCCACCCGCTGTCCGGCGGGCCCGCCGGCCACACGACGCTGGGCGACCTCGTCCACCCGTCCCGCTGAGGCACGCTCGCGCGGAGATCGCCTCCGTATCGTGGGGATCATGCCCCGTGGGTCGCGCGCCCTGCTCACCCTGCTCTCCGCCGCCCCGCTCGCCGGTGCCGCGTTCGGGGCGCACGTCCGGCGCGCCATGGGCGCGTCCCGCGCGGAGCTGCGGCGCGCGGCGGACCGGTCGCCGCACGCGACCGGGGGGACGTTCGCCAACCGGGAGCCGGGTCTGCCCCGCCCGGACCTCACGACGCGGCAGCTCGCGACGATGCTGCTCCGGCGCACCCCGCGGGGCCGGCCGGCCAGGGCGGTCCCGCTCGCGACGTCCGGGCCGTGGCGGCGGCGCGCCGAGCTGGCCGCCACCTGGTTCGGGCACGCCACGGTCCTGCTCGAGGTGGACGGCCGGCGCGTGCTCGTCGACCCGGTCTGGTCGGAGTACACCTCGCCCGTGCCGCGCACCGGACCCCGGCGCCTGCACCCGCTGCCGGCCCCGCTCGGCGCGCTCGGCGAGGTCGACGTCGTCCTCCTCAGCCACGACCACTACGACCACCTCGACCGCCCGACGGTCACCGAGCTGGCCCGCACGACCGCGGCGGTGTTCGTCGCCCCGATCGGGGTCGGCGCGCACCTGCGGGCCTGGGGCGTCGCGCCGCAGCGCATCGTCGAGGCCGACTGGGACGACGTGCTCGAGGTCGCCGGTCTGCGGTTGACGTGCCTGGAGTGCCGGCACTTCTCGGGTCGGAGCTTCCGCCGGAACACGACGCAGTGGGCGGCGTGGAAGGTGGCCGGTCCGGCGCACGCGGTCTACGTCGCCGGGGACACCGGGCCGAGTGAGGTGCACGCGCGCACCGGCGCCGCGCACGGCCCGTTCGACCTGACCCTGATGCCCGTCGGGGCCTACGCGGACCTCTGGCCCGACATCCACACGACCCCCGAGCAGGCGGTCGCCGCGCACCGCGACCTCCGGGGGCGGGTCATGCTGCCGATCCACTGGGCGACCTTCGTACTGGGCTTCCACCCGTGGGACGAGCCCGCGGAGCGCGCCCTGCGTGCGGCTGATGAGCACGGCGTCGAGCTCGCCCTCCCCGAGCCCGGCCGCCGCCTCGAGCTGCCGCTCACGGGCCCGGCCGCCGCGCCGTGGTGGCGTGGGCTCGCGCCGACGGCGGAGCCGTTCCCGGTCCCGACAGCTGCCGAGGCCTGACGTCAGCCCGCCCGTCGCGTGCGCAGGATCGCCCCGCCGACGAGCGCCGCGGCCACGGCGGTGAGCACGAGCCCCGAGACCGTGACGGCGTGCGCGAACTGCACGCCCTGAGTGGGCGACCAGGGCGTCGCCGCGACGGCGCCGGTGAACAGGGCCGCGACGACGGTGCCCACGACGGGGACACCGACGCCGGAGGTGACCTCGGAGGTGGTGTCGACGAGCGCCGCGCCGATCGAGGTGCGGTCCCCGGGCAGGCCGTTGATCACGTTGAACCCGGCGACGACGCCGACCACCCGCATCCCGGCCCGAGATCGCCACGGGTGCTCCGTGCACCCCGTCAGATCGGGCGGAAGGAGCACCTGCGCCGATCAAGGGCGGAGCCGGGAACGCGCCGGCGAGGCGGCGTCAGGACGCCTGGGCCGACCCGCCCGCCTCGGCGACGGCGCGCTCGAGCTCGTCGCGGGTCATCGTCGAGCGACCCGAGATGTCCAGCTCGCGCGCCCGCGCCGCGAGGTCGGCCTTGCTCAGCCCGGACAGGTCCTCGGCCTCACTCGCCTTGCTCTGCTTGCCCGCCCCGGCCGCGTCCACGCTGCGCCGCAGGGCCTCGAGCAAGTCGCTGACCTCGGTCGCGTCCTCCGGCGCCTCCGCGGGCACGACCTCGCGGCCCTCGCGCTTGTCGGCGACGAGCTGCTCGACGCGCCGGGTGTAGGTGTCCTCGTACTGGTCGGGCTTCCAGGTGGTCGTCATGGCGGCGACGAGCTGGACCGCCGTGTCCAGTTCCTGCTTCTTCGGGTCCTCCCGGACGGGCAGCGAGGAGAGCTGGTCGGCGGGGTCGCGGACCTCGTCGGCCCAGAACAGCGTCTGCAGCGCCAGCACATCGCCGTCGGCGCGTAGCGCGGTGAGGTGCTCGCGCCCGTGCATGGTGACCGTCGCGATCCCCGCGCGCCCGCTCTGCGCGAGCGCCCGGCAGAGCAGGCCGTAGGAGTGCTCGTAGCGCGGGTCGCTCGGCGCCACCCAGTAGGTGCGGTCGAAGTACACCGGGTCGATCTCGGCGAGGTCGACGAACTCGATGACGTCGATGGCCTGCGAGCGCCCCGGGGCGATCTCGCGGAGCTCGTCGGGCTCGACGACGACGATCTCGCCCTCGACCTCCCGACCCTTGACGACGTCCTCGTTCGGCACCGCGTCGCCCGTGCGCTCGTTGACGCGCTGGTTGCGCACACGATCCGAGGTGCCGCGCACGTACTGGTGGAAGTGGATCGTGTGGTCCTCGGTGGCGCTGTAGAGGCCGACCGGGATCGTCACGAGCCCGAACGTGATCGCACCGCTCCAGACCGAGCGGGGTGCCATCACCGTCAGCGCTCCCGTTCGAGGTGTGCCTGGACGGCGTCGCCCGCCTCGTTGAGCCACCCCCGCTCGCGGGCCTTCGCGAGCATCGCCTCGAAGTCGGCGTCCCATCCCTCGGGGACCCGTCCCGCGGCGAGACGACGCAGGGTCGCCACGGGGATCATGACCGACTGGCGGTCCTCGGAGAGCTCGCCGGCGTCGTGCTCCGCGAGCACCTTGGTGATCGTGTCCGGTCCCAGACGCTCCCAGTAGGACGCGTAGAGGTCGGTCGTGTGCTCGGGCAGCTTGAGCTCGACGCCGTCGGTGGCGATCGTGAGGTACACGGTGCTCCTCGGGGAGGGGGCGGTGTCGGGACGGGGGGTACCCGCCCGCGCCGTGATCCTCGCCGTCCCGGTGGAGGGTGTCCACGGCGTCGGTGCGGAAGGCCGGCGACATGCGCACGGTGACCGCGGGCGTCCTCGCGATCGGCTACGTGGAGGACGGTCCCGCCGAGGGCTGGCCGGTGGTGCTCTCCCACGGTTTCCCCTATGACGTGCACGCCTACGACGACGTCGTCCCGCTCCTGACCGCGCACGGCGCGCGGGTCGTGCGTCCCTACCTGCGTGGCCACGGCCCGACGCGGTTCCTGTCGGCGAGCACGCCGCGCAGCGGGCAGCAGGCCGCGCTCGGGTCCGACCTGCTCGCCCTGCTCGACGCCCTGTCCCTCGAGGCGCCGATCATCGCCGGCTACGACTGGGGCGGGCTCGCGTCGTGCGTGGTCGCGGCGCTGTGGGCGCACCGCGTGCGTGGGCTGGTGTCGATGGCGAGCTACGACATCATCGACATCGCGGCGCAGCGGGCGGCGCACGACCCAGCCCTCGAGCACGCCGTCTGGTACCAGCACCTGTTCCAGACCGAGCGCGGCCGGGCCGTGCTCGCGGAGCACCGTCGCGAGCTGTGTCGCCTGCTCTGGCGCCAGTGGTCACCACGCTGGCCGTTCGACGACGCCACCTTCGACCGCACCGCCGAGTCCTTCGACAACCCCGACTTCGTGGACGTCGTGGTGCACGCCTACCGCCACGCGCTCGGCACCGTCGCGGGCGCTCCCGACCTCGAGACACTCGAGGAGCACCTGGCCCGGCGTCCGCCGATCACGGTGCCCGCCGTGACGCTCGACGGCGCCGACGACACCCTCAAGCCCGGCGGCACCGCCGATCAGGCCGGCATGTTCACCGGGCGCCACGAGCACCGCGTCGTCGGGGCAGGCCACGCCCTGCCCTTCGAGGCGCCGACGGCGTTCGCCGACGCGGTGCTGACCGTGCACGGGTGGACGCGGGCGTGACGCCGGCTCGGACCGGCGCCGCCGACGCGGCTCCCCGCGCCGTCAGGTCGCCGGAGCGGCATCAACCGCGGCTGACGGTGCCGAACCCGGAGACGTTCTGGGTGACGGCCGGATCGCCGAGGTAGACGATGCTGCCGACCCCGGTGATCCGGGCGTCGAGGGTGCGCGCGGCGTTGACGGTCGCCGTGCCGGCGCCACCGACCGACACGTCCGCGGCCTGCGCGACGAGGCCGCGGGTGTCGATCGCGCCCACGCCGACGAGGTCGACGTTGAGCTGGTCGGTGCGCCCGGAGGCCGTGATGCTGCCCGCGCCGCTGTTGGCCAGCGAGAGGTCGGGGCCGTCGACGCCGGTGGCGGTCACGGTGCCGGCCCCGGAGAGCACCACGCCGGCCAGCTGCCGCACGGTGATCCGGTAGTCGATGGTCGCGCGGCCGATCTCGGCGCCCGGCTGCGCGCCCAGCTTCAGCGTGCTGCCCTGGACCTCGGTCGTGAGCAGGCCCTGGATGTTCTCGTCGGCCTCCACCCGCAGCGAGTCGGTACCGGTCTGCTCGATCGTCACGGTGCCGGGGGTGGAGAACTCGATCGTCGTGAAGGGCGCGACCGGCCGGTCCTGGGTCTGGACGTTCCCCGAGCCGGTGGTGCCCCCGCCGCCTCCGGAGCACCCCGCAGCGACCAGCACGACGAGGACGACGACGGCGAGTCGGGCGAGCGGTGCGCGCATGCCGTGGGTCTAGCGGGCTCCCGCCCCGGGCGCCAGCGGCGCGTCGCGGACCCGACAGTCAGGCCGCGAGCGCACGGGCCAGGCGGTCGAGCCCGGCGTCGACGTCGACCCGCGGCCGGTAGTCCAGGTCGCGGCGCGCGGCGGAGATGTCGAACCAGTGTGTCGTCGCCAGCTGGCGCGCGAGGAAGCGGGTCATCGGGGGCTCGCCGGGGTCGGTGACCCGGCCGAGGGCCCACCACGCCGCCTCGACCGCTGCCCCGGCCGCCACCGCGACGGGGCGGGGGACCGTGCCGCGCACCGGCGGCAGCCCGCCGGCCGCGAGGATCCCGTCGACCAGCTCGCGCACCGGGCGGGGGTCGCCGGACGTCACGAAGTACGCGCGCCCCGCGCAGGGAGCCCCGGGGCGGAGGTGGTCGACGGCGTCGAGGTGCGCGGTCGCGGCGTCGGAGATGTACGTCGTGTCGATCAGCGCGGACCCGTCGCCGACGAGGCGCAGGGTGCCGGCGCGGGCCCGGGCGAGGATGCGGGGGACCAGCTGGGTGTCGCCCGGTCCCCAGATGAGGTGCGGGCGCAGCGCCGTCGTCGCGAGGTCGGGGGAGTCGGCCGCGAGGACCAGGCGCTCCGCGGCGGCCTTGGTCCGCGGGTAGGCCGAGTCGTACCGGTCGGCGTAGGGCAGCGACTCGTCCCCGCCGTCGATGTCGCCGCCCGCGTGCACGACGCTCGGGGTGCTGGTGAACACGAAGCGCCCCACCCCCGCGGCGCGGCAGGCGTCGAGCAGCACGCGGGTGCCCTCGACGTTGCTGCGGTGGAAGTCGGCGTCGCGCCCCCACAGGCCGGCCTTGGCCGCCACGTGCACGACGACGTCCTGGCCGTGGACGGCGTCGCGGGCCGCGGACGGGTCGGCGAGGTCGCCGCGCAGCGCGCGCACGCCCCGGGCCGCGAGGTCGGGGTAGTCGCCACGGGCGAGGCTCGTGACCTCGTCGCCCCGCGCCAGCAGCGCGTCCACGACCGCGCCGCCGAGGAAGCCGCCGCCCCCGGTGACCAGCGCCTTCACGCCGGCCCCCGCTGCCCGGCGACCCAGCGCTCCAGTGCCTCGCGGTCGATCTTCGAGTTGTGCCGCGGGTCGACCGGCAGCGCGGGGTGGAACACGACGTCCTGCACCGCGCGCGTGCGGTGGTCGGCGTGCGCGACGCCGAGCAGGTGATCGCGCAGCACGTCGGTGGGCGCCGAGCCCCGGGCGGGCTCGACGACGAGGACGGGGCGGCGCACCGCCCCGGTCCCGAGCCCGACGAGGGCGCTGCGCCGCACCGCCGGGTCGCGGTTGAGGACCTCCTCGCACGGCACGCTGTAGAGCGGGCCGTCCGCGGTGGGGACGACGTGCGACACCCGCCCGGCGAACCACAGCCGGCCCTCGGCGTCCCGCGACGCGAGGTCGCCCATCCGGTGCGCCGGCGCCCCGTCCCAGTCGACCCGTGTCGCCGCGGTGGCCTCGGGCCGGTCGGCGTAGCGCGGGCTCACGACCGGGCCGCGGACCACCACCTCGCCGACCTCGCCGTCGGGCACGGCGAGCTCCGGGGTCAGCGTGGCGACCGGCCCGTCGGCGACCCGCATCAGGGTCACCTCGACCCCGGGCACCGGGCGGCCGACGCAGATGCCGTCGTCGGGCAGGTCGAGCAGCTCGTCGCTGCCGATCGTCGCGACGGGCAGCGCCTCGGTGGCGCCGTAGGGGGTGTGCACCCGGGCGCCGGCGCCGAGCAGCGCGAGCACCCGGCGCTGCACGTCGCGGGGCACCGGCGCGCCGGCGGAGATCACCGTGCGCAGCGCCGGGAGGATCGTCCCGCCCGGGGCGTCGCGGCCCAGCCGGTCGAGCACCGCGGGCGAGCCGAACATGGTCGTCGCGCCGGTGCGCCGCGCGGCGCGGACGAGGCGGGCGGCGCGGACGCGACCCGGGCGGGTCGGGTCCATCCGGGGGACGACGGTGGTCATCCCCAGCGCGGGGCCGAAGAGGGCGAACGGCGGGAACGTCGCGAGGCTGACGTCGCCGGGCCCCAGCCCGTAGAGGTCGCGGACGAGCGCGGCCTGGGCGACGAGACCGTCGTCGTGGTGCTCGACGCCCTTGGGCGGGCCGGTGCTGCCGCTGGTGAAGACGATCGCGGCGGGGGTGTCGGCGGGCCGCTCGGCGTCGAGGCGGCCGACGGCGCCGCGCCGTTCGAGGTCCCGCACCGACGTCGCGCCCGGGACGGGGACGCCGCCGGCGGCGATCGCGAGCCGCGCTTCGGGTGCCCAGCCCAGCGCCCGGCGGGCGAGGTGGGCCTTGGCGACGCCGGCGAACGCGTCGGGCGCGGCCTCGGCGAGGCAGCGCCGGACGCGGCGCAGCCCGATGCCCGGGTCCACCACGACCGGCACGGCCCGGGCGCGCATGAGCGCGTAGGCGAGCACGAAGAAGTCGGCGACCGGCGGGACGAGCAGCGCCACCCGCGCGCCGGGTCCCACACCGGCGGCGTGCAGCCCGGCGGCGACGCGGTCGACGCGGGCGTCGAGCTCGCCGAACGTCACCGTGCGGGTCGTGCGCTCGCCGAGGACCGGTTCGAGCGGGCCGCGTCCCGGCGCCGGCAGCACCAGGGCGGCCCGGTCGGGCTGCTCGCGCGCCCGGTCGGCGAGCATCGTGTCGAGCGTGGCGAGCCGCGTGCCGGTCATCGCCGGTCCAGGAACGCGCCCACCCGCGCGCCGATCGTGTCCGGCTCGTCCTCCAGGACGTAGTGGCCGGCGTCGGGGTAGCGGAACACCTCGGCGCGGGGGAGACGGCGCTCGACGTGGGCGAGGATGTCGGCGTCGAAGACCGGGTCCTTCATCCCCCAGTGCACCTGGATCGGGCGGGCGTCGAGCAGCGGGAGCCGCTCCTCGAGGCGCACGAGCACCGGGTGGGCCGGATCGGCGGGCCCGAGCGGGATGTCGCGCACGAAGGCGTGCACGGCGACCCGGTGCTCCGGGCGGTCGTAGGGCGCGAGCAGCCCGCGGCGGGCCTCGGCGGGCAGCCAGGCGCGCCCGGTGCCGAGCACGAGCGCGCCGAGGGAGAACGCCCCGAGGCGCCGGACGAGCACGTCGCTCACCCCGGGCAGCCGCGCGGCCCGCAGCATCCACGGCAGCCCGTGGTCGGCCGGCAGCGGGAAGGGGCCGGTGTTCATGACGACGACGTCGGCGACCCGCTCGGGGTGCTCGGCGGCCCACGCCAGCCCGATCGGCCCGCCCCAGTCGTGCACGAGGAGCGAGACCGGCTCGGTGAGCCCGAGGCCGTCGACGAACGCGGTGAGGTCGGCGACCCGGCGCGCGAGCGTGTGCGGGTGGTCCTGCAGCGTGGGCTTGTCCGACAGCCCCATCCCGATGTGGTCCGGCGCGATGACGCGCCGGCCGCGGGCGGGCAGCGACCGCAGCAGCGAGCGCCAGTAGAACGACCAGGTCGGGTTGCCGTGCACGAGCAGCACCGGGGGCGCGTCGCGGTCGCCCTCGTCCACGTAGGACATCCGGTGGCCGCCGACCTCGGCGGTGTGCGGCACGAAGGGGTAGCCCGCGAGCCCGGTCGCGGTGGCCGGCGCGCTCACCAGCGCACCTCGGCGGCCGCCGCGTTGATGCCGCTGCCGACGCCCATGAGCATCACCCGCGAGCCGTCGGTGACCGTGCCGTCCTCCACCGCCTTGCTCAGCACGGTCGGCACGCCGGCCGGGCCGATGTTGCCGAACTGCGGGTAGATCGACGGGAAGCGATCGGCGTCGAGGCCGAGCTGGTCGACGACGGCGCCGGTGTGGACCTTGCTCACCTGGTGCAGGCAGTAGGTGTCGTAGCCGGTGGCGTCCCAGTCGAACGCGGCGACGGCCTCCTTCCACACGCGCCCGGCGAGCTCCATGCCGGCGACGAGCAGGCCCTTGCTGTCGGTGCGCATCTCGTCGCCCTGCCCGACGCACAGGCCGGCGTTGCCCGCGGTGCTGGCGCGCCCGAGGCCGCCGAGGAACCGGTGCCCGCCGGGGCCGTCGGCGCGCGAGAGCACCATGGCGACCGCGCCGGAGCCGACGGTCAGCGTCGCGAACTGCTCGTGGAACATCCGCCGGGTCGCGGCGTCGCCCGCGAGGCGGGCGATGGTGCCCTCCATGGCGAACCGGCTGGTCTCGCCGGCCACCACCAGACCGTGGTCGATCTGCCCGGCCTCGATCATCGTCGACACCAGGTTCATGCCGTCGAGGAATCCGAGGCACGCGTTGCCGAGGTCGAAGTTGACGGCTTCGGGCGGCAGTTCCATCAGGCCGTGCACGATGCTCGCGGTGGAGGGCTCGAGGTGGTCCCTGCTCACCGACGTGTTGATCAGTGCGCCGATCTCGTCGCGGCACACGCCGCTGTCGCGCAGCGCGCGCTCACCGGCGCGGGCGGCGACCTCGCTGGGCATCGTGCCCTCGTCCCAGAGGCGCCGTTCCCGGATGCCCGACAGTCGCTCGAGCAGGCCGGGCGCGATGCGCAGGCGCTCGAAGGTGCCCGCGAGCTGGTCCTCGAGGAACGAGGAGGTCACCACGTGGGGGGCATCGAGGTGCGCCAGTCCGGCGATCACCACGTCGTCGAAGCGCCGCTCGGATCTCATGCCCCGACGATGCGGCACGTCGCGGGCCCGCGCAGGAATGCGAGGACGGCGCGGGTTCAGCTACCGTGAGTCCTACGAACACCGGTAACAGGCACATCCTGTCCACCATTGCACCACCCGGCAGATCACCATTCCTGCCTTCGCCTCAACGGCGAGCGCGAATTCGGTGATCGACGAGAATACCCGTGGATCGACGGGAATTGTCGGGAACATACTGCGATCCATCCGACAATCGCCGGGCGGCACGCGCTCACCGCGAGATCACTTGAGGGCGTAGCCGGCGTCGACCGGCAGGGCGACCCCGGTGATCCAGCGGCCCTCGTCCGAGGAGAGGAACAGCACGGCGTTGCTGATGTCGTCGGGCTCGAGGTAGGCCACCGGCAGCGCGTTGAGGCTGCGGTACACCGGCCTGACGTCCTCCTCGGTGGGGTCGTCCAGGTCCGGGCGGAACAGCCCGAAGTTGACCGGGTTGAGCAGCATCGGCGTCGCGACGGTCGTGGGGTTCACCGTGTTGACGCGGATCGAGTGCTCCGCCAGCTCGAGCGCGAGGGTGCGCATCAGGCCGGTGAGCCCGGCCTTGGCCGCCCCGTAGGGCGCCAGGTTGGGCACCGAGCGCAGCCCGATCGACGAGCTGGTGATGACGATCGACCCGCCGCCCCGCGCCGCGAGATGGGGGATCGCGGGGAGCACGGTGTGGAACACCCCGGTGAGGTTCGTGTCGATGACCGCGCCCCAGTCCGCCGGCGTCGTCTGCGCCGCCGGGCCGGGTATGCCCTGGATCCCGGCGTTGGCGACGACGACGTCGAGGCCGCCCAGCTCGGCGACACCCCGCTCGACGACCTCGGCCACGGCGTCCGCGTCCCGCACGTCGGCCCGGGCCGCGACGATGCGGCGGTCGCTCTTCTCCACCAGGCGCACCGTCTCGGCCAGATCCTCCGGCGTCGCCGCCGGTGCGCCCTGGGCCTCGACCGGCCCCGCCACGTCGAAGGCGATGATGTCGGCGCCCTCCTCGGCGAGGCGCACGGCGTGGTGGCGTCCCTGGCCCCGCGCGGCCCCCGAGATCAGCGCGATCTTCCCTGCCATCCGTCGAGCCATGGTCATCCTCCTGGGTGTGGGGGTGGGGTGCCGAGCAGCCGTGCGGCGTCGGCGGCCGCGGCGTGCACCGCCGCGGCGGGGGAGGCCGTCGCCATGCGGGGCGTCCGGCCGGTGACCGACACCGCGGCGAGGGGCCTGCGCCGGGCGTCGAGGACCGGCGCGGCGAGGCAGCTGATGCCGACGCGCGCCTCCTCGTCGTCGCGGGCGTGGCCGAGATGCCGTGCCGCGGCGAGCTGGCCGAGGAACCGGCCGGGGGTGACGACGGTCCGGGGCGTGCGCCGCCGCAGGCCCGCGGCGAGGACCTCGGCGGTGGCGTCCGGGGTGTGGGCGAGCAGGGCCTTGCCGAGCGCCGTGCAGTGCGCGGGCATGCGTCCGCCGGTCCGCGAGGCGACGGCCGGCCCGGCCGGCGCCTCGATCTTGTGCAGGTACACCACCTCGGTGCCGTCGAGGACCGCGAGGTGGACGGTCAGCCCGGTCGCCGCGTGCAGCCGCGTCAGGACGGGGGCCACCGCGTCGGCGACGCCCTGCTGCCGCGGGACCAGCGCGCCGAGCTCGAACAGGCGCAGGCCCAGCCGGTAGCGGTCGCCGTCGCGGTCGACGAGCTGGTGGTCGACGAGCTGGTGGAGCAGGCGGTGGGCCGAGGCCTTCGGGATCCCGGTCCGGCGGTGGATCTCGGCGAGGCCGAGGGCGTCGTCGTGCGGGCGGAAGGCCGCCAGGAGCGCGACGCCGCGGCCGAGCACCGACGTGGCGGGCGGGAGCGTGTCCGTCGCCGTCATGGTGGTCCCGGCCCTCAGACGAGGGCGCGGTCCTTCCACCCGTCGAGGAGCTTGTCCTGCCCGTCGTTGCCCGGTGTGCCGTAGACGAAGTAGGTCTCGGCGGGCAGCGTCGCCCCGCCGAGTGCGAGCCCGGTGTCGAAGTCGGCGAGGTCCCACGTCACCGTCTCGTGATCGGGCTCGAACTGGAGGATGCCGGAGTTGCCGAAGAGCTCGATGCGGTTGCCCCCGGGCTCGAAGACGTAGAGGAACGCGCCCTGGGTGATGCCGTGGACGTCGGGGCCCGCCTCGATCTGGATGCCGTACTCGCGGCAGAGCTCGGCGGCGTCGGTGTTGTGCTGCGGCACGCCGTACCAGAACGCGAGGTGGTGCAGGCGGCCCTTGCTGCCGGTCTGGTCGCGCATGACGGCCATCTCGTGGCCGAGGACGTTGACGCTCATCCAGGCGCCGATCTCGGTGCCCCCACCGGCGCCGTCGATCACGCGTTCCCGGGTGCCGAAGCCGAGGGTCTGCTCGAACAGCTCCTTCTGCACCGTGACGTCGGAGGCCATGAGGTTGACGTGGTCGAGGCGCCGCGGCGGCAGGCCCTTGAGCGGTCGGCGGGAACGCCGGGTCAGGATCCGGCTCCGCAGCTCGACCGGCGCCTCGTACTTCTCGACCTCCCAGACGAGCTCCATCGGGTGGCCGTCGGGGCTCTGGAAGGCGAAGGTGCGCCCGACGCCGAGGTCGCCCGCCGTCCAGCCGAGACCGAGCCCGGCCGCGTCGAGGGCGGCGGCGCGGCGCTCGAGGGCCTCGGCCGACGTCGTGCGCCAGCCCACGTTGCCGAGGCCGGGCCGGTCGCGCTCGGTCAGCTTGAGGCTGTGGTGGTAGGGGTCCTCGTAGCAGCGCAGGTAGACCGAGCCCTGGCGGCGGGCGGTCTCGCGCATGCCGAGCAGCTCGGTGAAGAACCAGAGGCTGCCCTCGAGGTCGGGGGTGTAGAGCTCGGCGTGCGCCATGTGCGCCAGCTCGAAGCGGGCGTCGGCGGCGTCTCGGAGGGTCATCGTTGTCGCCTCTCGCGGGTCAGGTGCGCAGCGCGGGCGCGCGGTGGTCGTAGGCGTGGATCCAGCTGAAGTCGTCGACGAGGTCGAGCAGCCGGCGGTCGCGGCGGGCGGCCGCGTCGCCGTCGGGCAGGTGGAGCAGCGACGAGGTCTCCCAGGCGCTGCGCGCGATCTGGCGGGTCCGGCACCGGCGCAGCCGCTCGTACTCGGCGAGCGCGGCGGGGACGTCGTCACGACCGCGGTCGAGGCAGTCGGCGAGAACCGCGGCGTCCTCGACGGTCGTGTTCGCCCCCTGTCCGTGGTGGGGCAGCATCGCGTGGGCGGCGTCGCCGAGCAGGACGACCCGGTCGTGCCGCCACCGCGTCAGCGGCGGGAGGGCGAACAGCCCCCATCGCGGGCTCTGCGGGACGGCCGCCACCAGGGCGCGCACCGCGGGGTGCCAGTCGCGGAACGCGTGCGCGAGCTCCCCGTCGGCCGCCGCGGCCATCCCGCCGGGCGCGTCCCAGCGCTCCGGGCCCTCGAGGACCGCGAGAAAGTTGACGACGTCGCCGATCGCGTAGTGCAGGAGGTGGGCGTCGGGGCCCATCCAGAACTGCACGGCGTCGGGGTCGGGCAGGTCCGGGACGGCGGCGCGCGGGACCAGGCCCCGGAAGCCGCTGGTCCCCGAGTACACGGGCTCGGCGCCGGGGTCGCCGCCGGTGAGCCAGCGACGGACCCGGGAGCGGATGCCGTCCGCGCCCACCACGACGTCCGCGCTCGTGGTCGACCCGTCGGCGAACGTCAGCCGGGTGGGCCCGGCCCGCGGGTCGACGCGCACCAGCTCCTTCCCGAGGTGGAGGTCCTCGGTGCCCCACGCGTCGGCCAGCGCGCACTGCAGCCGGGCGCGGTGGACGCCCCAGAACGGCGCCCCGAAGCGGTCGGAGTACCAGTCGCCGACCGGGTGGGCGGCGATCCGCCGTCCGTCGGCCCCGTGCCGGTAGACGAGCTCCGACGGGACGGTCGACGCCGCGCCGAGCACGTCGCCGAGGCCGAGCTCGCGCAGGATGCGCGTCCCGTTGGCCGCGAGCGCCACCGCGGCGCCCACCTCGACCAGCGCGGGCGCCTGCTCGTAGATCCGTGCGCGCAGCCCGAGCCGGCGCAGGGCCAGGCCCAGCGTCAGCCCGCCGATGCCGCCGCCCACCACCGCGATGTCCGGACCGTCCACGGCTCAGCCGACCTGGGCGGGCGTCGGGTCGATGAAGATGCGCAGGTCGTCGATGGCCCCGTCGCGGTGCTCGATGACCGTGAGCGCGGGGACGGCGACCTCCCGGCCGTCGGGCAGGCCGTAGGTCACGGTGGCCTCGAGCATCAGCGTCGTCCCGCTCTCCCACACGCCGAGGAACTCGTGGCCGATCCGGCGGTAGGTGGTGAAGAGGTAGGTCAGGCCGGCGCGGATGGCCTCGTGGCCGGGCAGCGGGTCGCCCGCCCCGTAGCGCATGGAGGCGTCGGGGGCGAAGCGGGCCAGGACCGCCTCGGTGTCCAGCGCGTCGACGTGCCCGTAGAACTCGACGAGCCACGCCGGGGCGTCCACGGCCCGCGCGGTGGTCGTGCCCGTCATCGGACCGGCTCCGCGGTGCGGGCGCGGACGGCGGCCAGCGTCGTCTCCACGGCGGCCCGGTACGCGGCGACCATCTGCCGCGACAGCTCCTCCTCGGTGATCGGCAGCTCGTCGCCCGGCCGGGTCGCCAGGGCGAACCGGAACCGGAGTCCGAGCTCCCCGTCGTCCTCGGTGATCTCGTTGGTGATCGTGCCGAGGACCGGCCCGTCGAGGCGGGTGAACACCACGCGGTGCGGCGCGTCCAGCCAGACCCGCTCGACGTACCGCGCGCCGCCGAGCTCGATCTCCCGGTCGAAGACGGTGTCGCTGTGGCGGGCGATCTCCCGGCAGCCGGTGATGGCCTCCACGTAGGGCACGGCGTCGAGGGCCTTCTGCTCGAGGCCCTGCCAGATGCGGTCCCGGTCGAGGGGTGTGGCGCCCGGGGGGTTCGCCGGCAGCTCCAGCTCGCTGTAGATCATCTCTGCTCCTCAGTGGTCCAGGATCTCCGGGAGCACCGGGCCCCAGGAGTTGGCGGTGGCGATGTCGACCTCCCAGGTCTTCGGGACCTGGGGGCTGTCCTCGTGCCACGGGCGGGGCTCGAAGTAGCCGTTCGCCTCGTCGATCATCTGGTCGAGCTGGGTGAACAGCTCGACGGTGTTGCCGTCGGGGTCGCGGTGGTAGGTGAAGACGTTGTGGCCCGGGCCGTGACGTCCCGGCCCCCAGTGCAGGCGGTGGTCGTGGCGCGCGAGGTGGTCGAGCGTCGTCTGCAGGTGGTTGAGGTCGCGCATCTCGTAGGCGACGTGGTGCATGCCGGAGTACGTCGTGCTCTGCAGGAAGTTCGCGGCGTGGTGGTCGGCGTTGCACCGCAGGAAGACGAAGAAGTCGCCGATGGTGTCCGACCACCGGAACCCCAGCAGGTCCTGGTAGAAGCCCTGGATCTCGGCCAGTCCCGGCGTGAACGCCGCGACGTGGCCGAGCTTGGTGGGCCGGTGGGCGGGGCCGGGCCCGGTGCCGCTCGCCGCCTGGGTCTCGTAGAGGTGCACCGGGACGCCGGTGCCCGGCTCGGCCAGGACGAGCACATCGGGCGTGCTGGGGGCGATGTCGGTGCGGCGGGACACCTCGTACCCGGCGTCGGCGAGGCGCTTGTGCGCGTCGTCGACCGAGCCGGCGATCTCGTAGCCGATGCTCGTGCGCGCCGCGGCGTCGCCCCGGCGGACGACGACGCTGTGGTGGTCGAGACCGGTGGTCAGGAAGGCCGTCTCCGGGGAGCGGTCCTCCAGGTGGAGGCCGAGACAGGTCGTGTAGTAGTCGACCAGGCGGTCGACGTCGGGGGTGGTGAACTCGACGTACCCGACCTTGCGCACACGCGCGGCCGCGGTGTCGTTGTCCATACGGGGGCTCCTCGTGGTGTTCGGGCCGCGGGTCAGGCGGCGAGGTATCCGCCGTCGACGGGCAGGACGGCGCCGTTGACATAGGCGGCGGCGGGGGAGCAGAGCCAGACGACGGCCTCGGCGACCTCGGCGGGCTCGCCGTAGCGCTCGACGGTGGTGCGGCCGATGACCGGCGCCATCGCCTCGTCGGGCACCGCGGCGGTCATCGCGGTGCGGATCGGGCCGGGCGCCACCGCGTTGACGCGGATGCCGTGGCGGCCGTAGTCGATCGCCGCGGTCCTGGTCAGGCCGGCGACGCCGTGCTTGCTCGCCACGTAGGCGCCCTGCGCGGCCGCGCCCTGCTCGGACCAGATCGAGGCCGTGTTGACGATCGCGCCGCCGGTCTCGAGCAGGTGCGGGATCTGGTACTTCATCCCGAGGAAGACGCCGCCGAGGTTGACGGTCACGACGCGCGACCAGTCGTCCTCGCCGAGGTCCGCGAGCGGGGCCACGGCGAAGGTCCCGGCGTTGTTGTGGGCGAAGTCGAGCCGGCCGAAGGTGGACACCGCGGCCTCGACGGCGTCGCGCACCGCGGCCCCCTCGGCGACGTCGACCTGCAGCGAGAGCGCCTTCACCCCGTGGCGATCGGCCTCGGCAACGGTCTCGGCCGGGTCGACGAGGTCGCAGGCCACCACCGACGCGCCACGGGCGGCGAACGCCAGCACGCTGGCCCGGCCGATGCCGCCCGCCGCGCCGGTCACGAACGCGACCCGGCCCTCGAACTCGCGGTTCATGCGATCTTCCTTCCGCTCGCGACGGCGAGCGCGCCGTCGACCACCGGGTTGCGCAGCCGGCCGAGGCCGGAGATGTCGACGACCATCTCGTCGCCGTGCGCGAGGTACTCGCCGCGCGGGGCACCGACGCCCGCGGGACTGCCGGTCGCGACGATGTCGCCCGGCTCGAGGGTCATGATCCGGCTCGCGGCCGCGACCACGGCGAAGGCGCCGTTCATCATGTCCGCGGTGCCGGAGTCCTGTTTCACCACGCCGTTCACGGTCAGGGTGATGTGCAGGTCCTGGGGATCGCGGACGAAGAAGGCCGGCGTGATGCCCGGGCCGGTCGGGCAGAAGGTGTCCTCGCCCTTGGCCGAGGTCCAGTCGAAGCCGAAGGGCGGCGCGACGGCGTCGGACCGACCGAGCCGGTCGCGGGCCGAGACGTCGTTGACGATCGTGTAGCCGGCGAGGTGCCCGGCCACCTCCGCCTCGTCGAGGTCGCGGGCGCGGCGGCCGATGACGAGGCCGAGCTCGGCCTCCCAGTCGATCCGGCGACCCGGGCGGTCGGGCAGCACGACGGCGTCGTCCGGCCCGATCACCGTGGTGGTCGGCGGCTTGAGGAAGAAGTAGGGCGCCCCGACGGGATCGGGTCGCTCCACGCCCATCTCCGCCAGGTGCGCGAAGTAGTTCGCGCCGGCGCACACCACCTTGCGCGGGAACCGGATGGGGGCCGCGAGCGGCACGTCGCCCAGCACCGGCAGGGCGCCGACCTCGATGGTGCGCAGCTCCGTGACGACGGTGTCCCAGTCGTCCAGCAGGTCGAGCATGGTGCGACCGGCGTAGCGGGGGAGGGCCCGCACGGTGCCGTCGGGCTCGCGCAGGCCGACGGCGATGCCGTCCGGCCCGTCCGTGCGGTGGGTGACCAGGGACCACGTCATGAGGAGCTCCTCGAGGAGTGCGGGGCGGGAGCCCAGTCGTCGTCGGCGGTCGTGAGCACGACCCGGCCGGTGTTGGCGGAGTCCTCGAGGTAGCGGTGCGCCTCGGCGGCCTGCGCGACGGGGAGGGCACGGTCGATCACCGGCCGGAAGCCGTCGGCGACGGCCGCCCACAGGCGGCGGGCGCTGCGCAGGTTGCCGCTGCGCACACCGACGATCCGTTGCGAGCGCGAGTAGAGGCGCAACAGGTCCAGCTCGACCCGGCCGCCCAGGAACGCCCCCGACGTGACGACGCGGCCGCGGAGGGCGAGCACGTCCATCGTGGCCTGCCAGATGGCGGGGTCGCCGAGGTCGTCGACGACGAGGTCGACGCCCGCACCGCCGGTCAGGGCCCGCACCCGGTCGGCGAACCCCGGATCGGTGGGGTCGACGACCGCCTCGGCGCGCAGGGCCAGGAGCCGCTCCCGCTTGGCCGCGGAGCGCGAGGTCGCGATGACCCGCGCTCCCCGGTGCACCGCGAGGGCCGCGGTGAGCGAGCCCAGGGCCGACGACGCGCCGTGCACCAGGACCCACTCGCCGGGTCCGAGCCCCGCCTCGTCGAACTGGTTCTGCGCCACCGCCCCGGACAGGGCCAGCGCCGCGGCCTGCGCGGGGTCGACCCCCGCCGGCACGACGACGACGTTGTCGGCCGGCACCACGGTGTACTCGGCGTAGGCGCCCCACGTGTGCAGCCCCAGGATCCGCGCCGCGGGGCAGGACTCGGTGGCGCCGTCCTGGCAGGCGGGGCAGTCGCCGCAGGTCAGCACCGGGAGGACCGCGACGTGGTCGCCGATGACGACGGCGTCCACCCCCGGCCCGACCGCGGCGACCGTGCCGGCGTGCTCGGCGCCCGGGACGTGGGGCAGCGCGATCCGGGCGTAGGGGTGGGTGCCCGCACGGGCGCTGAGGTCGAGGAGGCGCCCGACGCTCACCGCGGCCACCCGCACCGCCACCTCACCGGGGCCCGGTAGGGGTGTGTCCACTTCTCGTATCTGGAGCACCTCCGGCTCCCCGAAACGATCGAACCCCACGGCGCGCATCCGCGGGGGCGGGGCGGCCAGCGGCGGCGCGGGCCATGGCGTGGAAGTGGCGACCGCAGACCTCGTCATCTGCATCCTCCTTGACCGGATAACTCGGCTGGCCGGCGTCGTGAACCGGCGTTGAGCACGACTTTTGCGGGAAGAGCCGAGTGTTCGCATGTCGTGCGCCACATCGGGGTGCGGCAAACTGTACCCACTTTGGCTCGGGAAGCAAGGGTCGTCTGCGCCGCCGAGTCAGCGGAGATCGCCAGGATCGGGCGGCAGTCAGTCGGTCCGGAGTCCGGTCAGTGTGGATACACTGAGCACATGAGTGAGGAAGCGGTGGCCGTGGCGGCGCCCCCCGAGGTCAAGTCGGGGCGACGGCTGGCGCTCGACGTCCACGCCGCGGTTCGGGCGATGATCCTCAGCGGCGAGCTCCCGCCGGGCGCCCCGCTCCTGCAGGCCGAGCTGGCGCGCTCCCTGCGCGTCAGCCGCACCCCGATGCGGGAGGCCTTCCGCCTGTTGCAGGAGGAGGGCCTGATCGAGAACAAGCCCGACCAGCGCGCTGTGGTCCGCGCGATCGACCCCGGTGAGGTCGACGCGATCTACACCTCACGGGTGATGGTCGAGTCGGTCGCGGTGAGCCTCTCGGTGCGCACGGCGACGCCGGCCCTGGTCGAGCGGCTCGAGCAGTCGTTGGCGCGGATGCGCCGCCTCGCCGCCGACGAGGACATCGAGCAGTGGCAGCGGGCGCACCGCGAGTTCCACCAGCTCACCGTCGAGGACGCGCCGGTGCTCCACGACTCCCTCCGGGGCCTCAACGACCGGGCGGAGCGCTTCCTGCGGCTCGCGCAGCTCGGCCGGCCGACGGCGTGGGCCCGCTGGGATGCCGACCACGAGACGCTCGTCGAGGCCTACCGGAACCGCGACCACGATCTGGCCGTGCGCACGATCGCGCAGCACCTCGCGCGCACGGCGTTCACGGCCATGGCCGACATCGCCCCCTGCCTCGACGCCTCGGCCACCCGCGCGGCGCTCAACCTCCTGCTCGCGCACCGGTGAGCCGCGCCGCCGGCTGACGGTGGTGCACGACCGGAGTCGTCCCCTAGCGTCGGGCCGGGGGTGGGTGCGATGCCGGTGGCGCTGCTGGAGCGGGACGACGAGCTGGCCCTCCTCGCCGCCTCCCTCGACCGCGCCCGCACGGGGGCCGGCGGCTCGGTCGTCCTGCTCAGCGGCGAGGCCGGGGTCGGCAAGACCAGCCTCGTCCGCGCGTTCACCGCGCACGCCCGCGACGGCGCGCGGGTGCTGCTCGGGGCCTGCGACGACCTGCTCACCCCCCGCGCGCTCGGGCCGCTGCGCGACGTCGCGCGGGCGGGCGCCGCCGCGCTCGGGCAGGCGCTGCGCGACGGGGACCGCGACGCGATCCTCGCCGGGGCGCTGGCCGAGCTCGCCGACCCGGCGCGCCCCACGGTGCTCGTCGTCGAGGACGTGCACTGGGCCGACGACGCCACCCTCGACGTCCTGCGCTACCTGGGGCGGCGTCTCGCGGACCTGCCGTCGGTGCTGGTGCTGACGTTCCGGGAGGAGGACGTCGGCGAGGCCCTGCGGCGCGTGCTCGGGGCGCTCGCCGGGCCGTGGGTGCAGCGCGTCGCGCTCGGCCGGCTCTCGCGCGCCGCGGTCGCGGGGTGGGCCGGCGGCACCGCGCTCACGTCGGCGACGCTCTACCGCCTCACCGGCGGCAACCCGTTCTACGTCTCCGAGGTACTGGCCACGGGGGACGGCGGGCCGGAGGTGGCCGTGCCGGCGACGGTGGTGGACGCGGTCCTCGCCCGGGTCGACCGGCTCGACGACGCCACCCGGGACGCGCTGGCCCAGCTGGCGGTGGTGCCCGGTGCGGTGGAGCTGTCGCTGGCGCGGACGCTGCTGGGGAGCCTCGACGTGCTCGCGGCCGCGGAGCGGGGCGGCATGGTCGAGGTGCGCGCGGACGCGGTCGCGTTCCGCCACGAGCTGGCTCGGCACGCGCTGGAGAGCACGCTGCCGGCGAGCCGGCGGATGACGCTGCACGCCCGCGCGCTCGCGGCGCTGCTGGCTCGCCCGGACGTCGATCCGGCGCGGGTCGTCCACCACGCCGTGGGCGCCGGTGACGACGCGGCGGTCGTGGCGCACGGCCCGGCGGCGGCCCGGGCGGCGGGCCGGGTGGGCAGCTTCGGCCAGGAGGTCGCGCTCTACGAGCAGGTCCTGGCCCGGTCACACCTGCTCGCGCCCGCCGAGCACGCGACGCTGCTGGTCGCGTGCTCGACCGCGCACCAGAGCATGGACCGGCAGACGGCCGCGCTGGCGGCGACCGAGGCCGCCGTGCGGATCCGGGAGGAGCTCGGCGACCCCGTCGCGCTCGGGGAGGCCGTGGTCCCGCTCGCCCCCGTCCTGTGGTCGCTGCTGCGCCCGCACGACGCCACCCGGGAGGCGCAGCGGGCCGTCGACCTGCTGACCCCCGCGGGGGACGGCCCGGCGCTGGCGATGGCGCTGTCCTGGCTCTCGTGGCTGCGGGCCGAGGCGGGCCGGCCGGAGGAGGCCCTCGCGACCGCCGACACCGCCGTGGGGACCGCGCAGCGGCTCGGGGTGGGCGTGGTGGAGGCGCTGCCCCGCATGATGCGCGGGAGCCAGCGGATGCTGCTCGGCGACCCGGAGGGGGCGGCCGACCTGGACGAGGCCCGCCGGCTGGCCGTCGGCGCGGGCCACCACGTGCTGATCATGTACACCCACATCCTCGCCGCGCGGATCCAGTGGGAGCTCGGGCGTACCGACGAGGTCCTCGAGGCGGTCGAGCGGGGGCTGGCCCACACCCGCGACCGCGAGCTCGAGGTCTACGCCGACCAGCTGCTCGCGCACCGCCACCGCTGCCAGGTGGTGCGTGGCGAGTGGGCCGCGGCGGAGGCCGGGCTGCGCGGTGTCGTGGGGCAGCGCGACGGCCACGTGACCATGGCGACCCGGTACACCCTCCCGTGGCTCGCCCGCCTGCTGGTGCGCCGCGGCGCCGACGACGCCGACGCGGTGCTGGCGTGGGCGCTCGACGTCGCGGTCCGCACCGACAGCCCGTTCGAGCTGGTGCCGGCCCTGCTCGCCGAGGTCGAGAGCGCCTGGCTGGGCGGCGACACCGAGCGCGCCCGCCGGGCCCTGGACCGGCTCGACGAGCGCACCGCCGGCGACGTCGTGCCGGGCCGCCACGCGGAGGTGCGGCGGTGGCGGGCCCGGCTCGAGGGGGCGACGACGGACGAGGCCGCGGGCCGCGAGGACCCCTACGAGCGGGCCCTCGAGCTCGCGGACTCCGGCGAGGTCGACACCACCCTGCGGGCGCTGGCCGTCCTGGACGACCTCGGTGCCGGGCCCGCCGCCGCCCGGGTACGGCGAGCGCTGCGGGACCTCGGGGTCCAGGCAGTGCCGCGCGGTCCGGTGTCGGCGACCCGGGCGAACCCGTTCGGGCTGACCGAGCGCCAGCTCGACATCCTCGGTCGGCTCGCCCGCGGCCGCACCAACGCCCAGATCGCCGCGGAGCTGGTGCTCTCCGTGCGCACCGTCGACCACCACGTCTCCGCGGTGCTCGCCAAGCTCGGCGTCGCCAGCCGCAGCGAGGCGGTCGCGGCGGCGTCCGCGCAGGGCCTGGGCACCGACGGGACGTGAGGCCGGCGGGCGCGGGTCAGCGCGTGGCGACCTCGCGGACGCGCTGCTGCGCGGCCGCGGTGCCGCGGGCGGCGCCGACCCCGAACAGGTGCAGGCCGCCGGCGGCCAGCGCCCCGACCACGCGGCCGGTGATGCGCACCGGGTTGAGCGCCCGGGCGAGCTGGTCGAGCGGGGCCGCGGCGGCCTCGGTGTAGGCGTGGATCTGCCGGCCGACGCGGTCGGCGGCGTCCTCGGCCTGCTCGCCGACCCCCGCGCCGACCGTCGCGGCGCGGTCGGCACCCGCGACCGCCTGCTCACCGGCCTCGCGGGCGGTGGCGTCCACCCGCGCGGCGGCGCGGCGCCCGGCGGCTCGGGCCTCGCCGGCGACCTGCCGGCCGGTGCGGTCGACCTGGTCGGCGACCTGGCCGCCGGTGGTCCGCGCGATGCTCGCCGCGTCCTTCGCGGCGGCCTCGACGCCCTTGTCGCCACGGCGCGCGGCGTCGACCTCGTCGCCGACGCCGGAGGCGCCCGCCGCGGCGGTGGCGCCGGCGCGCTCGGCGCCGGTGCGCGTCTGGCCGGCGACCTTCTTCGCGGTCACCGACGCGTCGCCGGTGACGTCCTCGGCGGCGTCGGACACCTCGGCGGCGGCGGCCTCGGCGGTGACGCGGGCCCCGGTGCCGGCGGCGCCGGCCGCGAGCGCGGCCGCGACGCGGTCGGTGTCGGCGTCCGCGCCGACGGTGCGCGTCTCGCGGACGGCGCCGTCGGTGCCGTGCACGACGACGTCGCCGCCGCCGTCGTTCACGACGATCTCCACGGCGCGCTTGATCGCCTCGGCCTGCGTCGGGGTCTTGGCGCTCGGCCGCTGGGCGTCGGGCTTCTCGACGGCCCAGCCGTCGTCGGTGGGCGTGACGTGGCGCTCGGACATCGGTACTCCTTCGGGTGGGGCTCCACTCCTACTGTCCACGGATCGCGTGACCCACCCGTGTCCGTCACGGGGATCACGGGTGACGGGCGTCGCCGCGGTCAGGCGACGCGGTCGGTGGGGCGCGCGCGCCCGGTGCGCAGCAGGATCCGGGTGGGAACGGCGGCGACGCCGAGAGCGCCGCGCAGCCGGGGCAGGGCGTGCTGCTCGAGGTGGTCGACCGCGCCGCGGACGTCGGCCCCGGCGTCGAGGTCGAGCTCGACGTAGAGCGTCGGCCGCGGCGCCCCGTCGGTGAGGCGGACGCGGGCGTCGGCGATCGCGGCGTGGCCGGTGAGGTCGGCGCGCACGGCCGACTCGGCGACGCCGCCGGCCACACTCGTGCTGCCGGGCACGGGGCCGTCGGCGGTGACGGTCCAGGTGTCGCCGGCCGGGCGGCGGCGCGCCTGCGCGAGCAGCCAGCGCAGCCCCAGGAGGCCGACGACGATCCCGGCGCCGGCCGCGGCCCAGGGCCACCAGGACGGCAGGGCCCCGCCGAGCACCGGGGCGTCGGTCGCGACGAGGGGCAGGCGCCCGGTGGCGACGCCGGCGACGAGGGCCGCGACCGCGAGCAGCACGAGGCCGGCGACGGTGAGCAGCGAGCGGTTGAGGCGGGCGGGTGGGTTGGTCGCGCGGGCCACGGGTCAGCGCTCCTTCCGGCTGGAGGTCACCGTCACGCGCAGGCGGGGTCGCCGGGCCAGCCCGAGCGTGTCGAGGTCGGTGCCGACGGCGGTGGCCACCGCCGCGCGCAGGTCGGCGGTGCTGCTGCGCGACGTCCGGGCCGTCACGCGGATCCGGCGGCGCCGGACGCGGGCGGTGGCGCGCTCGACGCCCTCCACGGCCAGCGCGCGACGGCGCAGCCGGGCGGCGAGGTCGTGGCGGTGCCACCCGCCGGCGACGATCTCGGGGACCGAGGGGTCGGCGACCAGCGGCAGCACGTGGCTGCGCCCGGGCCACAGGCCCGCGACGAGCAGGACCACGCCGAGCGCCGCGGCGACGCCGGCGGCGACCAGGACGGCCGGGGCCTGCCAGGTGGTGCGCCCGAGCGCGCCGGTGACGGTGTCGACGGCCAGCAGCGGGGTGCGCCCGAGCAGGACCTGGATCGCGCTGGTCGCGACGAGCGCGCCGACCGCGAGGAGCACGAGGGCGGTGAGGGCCGCCGGGAGCGTCCGGCGGGAGCGGCGGATCACGCGACCACCCGCCCGGTGCGGCCGGCCGCGTCCGTCGCGGGGTGCGGCAGGGCGGTGACGTCGACGTCGACGCGTCCGACGGTGAGCCCGGCGAGCTCGGCGACCCGCGTGCCGACGTGGCGGCGGGCGGCGTCGGCCGTGGCCGCGACCGGGGTGGGATAGGTGATCGCGAGCGCGAGGCCGACGACGAGCCGGTCCTCCGTGCGGCGGACCCGGGCGGTCGCGCGGCGGGCACCGACCACGCCGGCCAGCCCGCCGGCGCCGGGGACGGTGACGCCGTCCACCTCGCCGGCGGCCGCGGCCACGAGCTGCTCGAGGACCCGGTCGGCGATGGTCAGCCCGCCGCGGGCGCCGGGGTCCTCGGATCCGGGGGTCATCGCCGGACCCGTTCTCGGTCGGAGCCGGCGCCGCGCAGCTGCTCGGCGAGCTCGGTGAGGTCGAGCCGGCCGTCGGCCCAGCGGCCGACGAGCAGGCCGACGGCGCCGAGCACGAGCACCAGCAGGAAGGCGCCGAGCCCGCCGAACGCGCCGGCGAACCCGAGGGCCACGCCGGCGGCGAGGCCCAGGACGGTGTTGGAGGTGATCACGGGGTTCCTCCCGGGAGGGGACGGTCAGGAGACGTCGGTGACGACGACGTCGACGGGGTGGCCGGGGGCGCGGACGCCCACGGCGGAGCGCACCTGCTCGACCAGGCGGGTCAGGGGTGCGCCGTAGCGGGCGACGACGGTGACGGTGATCCGGGCGGGCCCGCCGGCCGGCTCGCCCACCCGGACCCCGATCACGCGGCGGCCGGGCAGGAGCGTCGCGGCGGTGCCGTGGTCGCCGGCGTCGAGCCCGGCGACCAGCGGGCACGCGGCCACCGTCGCCGCGACCCGGTCGACGTCGACGCCGGCCACCACGGCCGCGTCGGAGTGCCGGCCGGGTCGGGCGGGGCGGGTCACCGGACCCGGGCCTGCGCGGTGGTGGCCGTGTCGGTGTCGCTGTCGGTGTCGTCGCCGGGCAGGTGCAGGTCGACGACGTTGACGTTGACCTCGACGACCTCGAGGCCGGTCATCTGCTGGACGGCGGTGATGACGTTGCGGCGGATGGCGCGGGCGAGGTCGGCGATGGCGATGCCGTAGTCGACGACGATGGTGAGGTCGACCGCGGCCTGGCGTTCGCCGACCTCGACCGAGACGCCCTGGGTGGTGGAGGAGCGGCCGCCGGGGATGCGTTCGGTGATGGCGCCGAAGGCGCGGGCGGCGCTGGTGCCGAAGCCGTGGACGCCGTCGATCTCGCGGGCGGCGAGGCCGGCGATCTTGGCGACGACGCCGTCGGCGATGGTGGTGCGGCCCTGGGTGCTCTCCAGCGGCGAGGTGCCCGCGGTGGCGGGGCTGGTGGCGGGGCTGGTCGCGGGGCTCGTCGTGCTGCGCGGCGCGGGCGACGGGGTCTGGGTGCTCGGGGTGCTCATCGTCGGGTCCTTCCTCTCGGACGGCTCGCCGGCGGTCTCCGGTCGAGCTCATTCGGTTGGACACGACCGATCGCGGATCCTCACGCCACGGCACCCGTGATCACGGTCACCGTGCCGATCGGGCGGCGCGCGTGTCCCACGAGGAGCAGGCGCCGTCGAGCCCGGAGGAGGGGCACGATGATCACCAGGACCGTCACCGCGGGATTCGCGATCGGCACCGCCGCGCTCGGCGCGGCCGTCGTCGTCGGCGAGCAGGCGACGTTCGTGGTCCTGCTGCTGCTGACCTGCGCGGGACTGGCCGTCGGCCGCTTCTCGGACCGGGATCGCTACGCCGAGCCGTCGGCCCCGTACGTGGGCTCCCAGCGGGTGCGGCGCACCGCGGCGCGCAGGTCCTCGTCCGACGCGGCCGGGGCGACGCCGTCCGCGACGGCCCGCCGGGCGACCGCGAGGGCGATGTCGTCGGCGACGTCGCGCACGTCGGCCCAGCGCGGCAGGAGCGGCGCGCGCGGGTCGGACAACGCCGGCGACGCGTCGCCGAGCGCTCCCGCCGCGGCGCGCATCATCCCGTCGGTCACGCGCGTCGCCCGCGCCGCGGTCACCGCGAGGCCCACCGCCGGGAAGATGTAGACGTTGTTGCACTGGGCCACCGGGATGTCGGGGCCGTCCTCCCGGTGCAGCGGCGGGAACGGCGACCCGGTGGCGATCAGCGCCCGCCCGCCGGTCCACGCGTCGAGGTCGGCTGGGCGGGCCTCGGCGTTCTCGGTGGGGTTGGACAGCGGGAAGACGATCGGCCGGTCGACCCGGCCGGCCATCGTGCGCACGATGTCCTCGGTGAAGGCGCCCTGCGCGGTGGACAGCCCGAGCAGCACGCCGACGGTCACGTGCGCCACCACGTCGGCCAGCCCCGGCAGGCCCTCGACGCCCCACCCGGCGACGTCGGCCGGGTCGCGGGCGAAGGCCCGCTGGGCGTCGGAGAGGTCGTCGCGATCGCCGGTCAGCAGGCCGCGGACGTCCACGACCCAGCAGCGCGCGCGGGCCTCGTCGGGGGACAGCCCCTGGTCGACCATCTCCTGGCGGACCATCTCCATGACCCCGATACCCGCCGAGCCCGCGCCCAGCATCACCACCTGCTGGTCGCGCAGCGGCACGCCCGCCACCTCGGTCGCCCCGCGCAGCGCGCCGAGCGCCACCGCCGCCGTGCCCTGGATGTCGTCGTTGAACGTGAGCAGCCGGTCGCGGTAGCGCTCCAGGATCGGGTGCGCGTGCGGTGTCGCGAAGTCCTCCCACTGCAGCAGCACGTCCGGGAGCTCGTCCTGCACGGCCGCGACGAAGGCGTCGACGAACGCGAGGTAGGCGTCGTCGTCGATGCGGTGGTGGCGCCAGCCCAGGTAGAACGGGTCGTCGAGCAGCGTCGGGTTGTCGGTGCCGACGTCGAGCAGGATCGGCAGGGTGCGCGCCGGGTCGATGCCGCCGATGAGGGTGTAGAGCGAGAGCTTCCCGACGGGGATGCCCATGCCGCCCACGCCCTGGTCGCCGATGCCGAGGATGCGCTGGCCGTCGGTCACCACGATGACGTCGACCTCGCGCTGGCGGCGGTTGCGCAGCGCCTCGGCGAGGTGGTCGCGGTCGGGCCAGGACAGGTACAGCCCCCGCGGGCGCCGCCAGATCTCGGAGAACCGCCGGCAGCCCTCGGCGACGGTCGGGGTGTAGACGAGCGGCAGCGCGGTGGGCACGTCGGCGGCGAGCACGGCGTAGAACAGGCGCTCGTTGCGGTCCTGCAGGGCGCGCAGGTAGATGTAGCGGTCGAGGTCGGTGGCCTGGCGGCGGACCTCGCCCCAGGAGCGCCGGACCTGCTCGTCGAGCGTCGTCACCGCGTGGGGCAACAGCCCCAGGAGGCCGAGCCGGCGGCGCTCCTCGTGGGTGAACGACGTGCCCTTGGTGCGCAGCGGGTCGTCCAGCGCGTGCCCGGTGTCCTCGTCCATGCCCCGCCCCCCTCGCCGGGGGCACCCTACGACGGCGAACGGCGGGCCAGGGAGAATCTCGCGGGTCCGGCGACGGGGGAGCAGCATGCGGGTCGCCGGCACCAGTGACCTCGAGGCCCTGGCCGCCCGCATCGCCGACTGCACGGCCTGCCCGCGGCTGGTGGCGTCCCGGCACGCGGCCGCCGAGACCGGCCCGGGGCCCTACTGGGCACGTCCGGTGCCCGGGTTCGGCGACCCGGGCGCGCGCGTCCACGTGCTCGGGCTGGCGACCGCACCGCACGGCGGCAACCGCACCGGCCGCGCGTTCACCGGCAACCCGACCGCCGACACGCTCGTCGCCGCGCTGCACCGCGCGGGGCTCGCGGACCGCCCCACCTCGCGGCACGCCGGTGACGGGCTGCGCCTGCAGGGGGCGTGGATGGCGTCGGCCGTGCGGTGCCCGCCGCCCGACCACCGCCCGACCCGTGCGGAACGGGCGGCCTGCGCGGGGTGGCTCACCGCGGAGCTCGCCGCCCTGCCGGACGTGGCGGTCCTGCTCTGCCTGGGTCGGCTCGCGTGGGAGGCGGCGTGCGACTGGGGCGGCGTGCGCCCCCGGGCCCGCTTCGCGCACGGCGCCGAGCACGTCCTGACCGGCGGGCCGCGCCCGGGCCTGCGGTTGCTCGCGTCCTACCACCCGAGCCCGCAGAACACCCGCAGCCGCCGGCTCACGCCGGGGATGCTCGACGCGGTGATCGCCCGGGCGGTGGCGGCGGCGTCACCGGACCCGTAGGTGCTCGCGCTGCCTCGGCACGGACCAGGACTCGTCCCACCCCTGGGCCGCCGGCGGCGCGATCTCGACCGCGACCCACCCGGTGGGCACCCGCCCGACCGGGCACCCTCCGGGCATGTTCCGGAGCCGGGCCGCGGGCGGTGTGGTCGTCGACCCGGCGGGACGTGTGGCGGTCGTCCGCCAGCGGGCCCGGACGTGGTCGCTGCCCAAGGGGCACGTCGAGGACGGCGAGGACGTGCTCGACGCGGCCCGGCGCGAGATCCACGAGGAGACCGGGCTCGCCGACCTGGAGCTGGTGCGCGAGCTCGGGTCGTACACGCGGCCGGGCTTCCGGCTCGGCCTGCCCGAGGCCAAGACGATCACCCTCTACCTCTTCCGCGGTCCCGCCGCGGACCTGCGTCCCCTCGACCCGGCCAACCCGGAGGCCCGCTGGGTGTCCCCGGGGTCGGTGGCGTCGACGTTGTCGAACCCGGCGGACGGACGCTTCTTCCGGCGGCACGTCCTGCCGCTGCTCGACGGCGGCTGAACGCCCGCGACCGGTTGCGAGCCGTCGCTCGCGCGGGTGCCGTAATCATTCCGTGATTCGACGGAAATAGTCACCGGATTCGTGACCAGACCTTTCCCGGGAGGGCGGGCGAGGGGAGGGTGGCCTCGCCGTGCGATTCGGGGGAGGTCCATCGGGATGCCTGTTCACCATGGCCGACACGAGATGCCGGGGTGGCGCGGCTACCTCCCGGACGGCGTCGACCGCTCGCGGCGCAAGAGCGCCGGCCCCGCCGTGCTGCACCCGGGGCCGCGGCGGGTGGTGGCCCTCGGCGCCCTCGCGGCGTGCGCCGTCGCCGCCGGCGCCGCGTTGCAGACCCGGCCGGACGGACCGCCGGACCGGGGTGCCGACCCGGCCGAGGACGGCGGCTCCGCCCTGGCGCGGAGCTCGGCCTGGACGCGCGAGGCGACACCCGTGCTGGCGTCGATCGAGACCGAGCTGCGGCGCACCGACGAGGTCCGGGCGCGGTGGGACGGGTCGTCCCTCGCCCGCCGCGCGCCGTCGACGCCCGGTGCCGTCGTCGCGCTGGTCGACCGCCGGGCCGAGCTGGCGCACCACCGCGACGGCCTGCGCGCCGCCCTGGCCACGGTGCGCTCCGCGCCCGGCTCGGAGGCCGCGCTGGTGGTCGCCTGGCCGCGGCTGCGGGCGGCGCAGGAGCTGCTGCACTCGCTCTCCTCGGCACGCGGGGAGCTCGGCGACCCGGTGGAGGCCGCGGTACTGCGCCTCGTCCTCGACGAGCAGGTCCAGGGTCCGTCCGGGGCGCCGCCTGGGCGTGGCACCGGCGCGGACACCGTGCGGGTCGCGCTGGCGTCGACGGCGTCGGCCGTCGAGCAGCCCGCGGTGTCCGCCGTGTCGACCGTGTCCGCCCTGCCCAGCGTGCCGGCCGTCTCCGCGGCGCCGGCCGAGGTCCCGGAGACCGTGGCGGCCGCGCCCGCCGTGGCAGCGGCCGCCCCGGCACCCGAGGTCACCGACGACGCCCCCGAGGACGCCGCACCGCGCACCGCCCCCGTCACCCCGGACACGGTCGAGGTCGTCGCCGACGAGGCGCCGGAGCCCTCGATGCTGAGCTTCGACCGGTCCCCGTCCGACGCGACGACAGCGACCGCGGAGCCGGAGGAGCCGGAGCAGGAGCCGGAACAGGCGGGAACCGGGGTGACCGACGCCGACCCGGCCGTGCGCGACGGGTCCGCAGGCGATGTCGAAACGGGGACGGGGCTTTCGTCGCCAGGGTGAGGGACCGGCAGCGGGCCGGCCCCCCGACCCGCGGAGGCACCGATGACCGCCACCTACACCTTCGACGTCTTCTCCAGCCTCGACGGCTACGGCTCCTACGGCGGTGACGGCGACTGGGGCGGCTACTGGGGCAAGCAGGGCCCCGAGCTGCTCGAGCACCGTCGCGCCTCGTTCGACACCGAGCACCGCATGGTCTTCGGCGCCACCACGTTCCGGCAGTTCGTGGAGATGCTGGCCGCGAGCACCGACGAGTCCGAGGTGCGCGACCCGTGGGTCGACCGGATGCGCAGCATGCCCATGACGGTGGTGTCGTCGACGCTGCAGGGACCCCTCGACTGGCCGGACGCGACGGTCGCGGGCGGCGACGCCGTCGACGTCGTCACCCGGCTCAAGCAGGAGTCCGACGTGCCGCTGCGCTCGCACGGCAGCCTGTCGCTGAACTGGGCGCTGATGGCGGCCGGGCTGGTCGACCGCCTGCAGGTGACGATCTTCCCCGTGATCACCGGGAGGACCGGGACCGACCCGGTCCTCGGCGGAGCGGGCGACTTCGACCTCGAGCTGCTCGAGCACCGGACCCTCGACGGCGACATCCAGGAGCTCGTCTACCGGCCCACCCCGCACACCCCGCGGGGCTGACGCGGCGCCTGTGACCTGCGCCTCCAGGGCTGGAGTGTGCCGTGGCGGCACGGTCGATCGTCGTGCCCGAGGGCGACACGAGGCCCCGCGGGGAGGGTGAGGACCGTGCTGGAGAAGTACCGGCGCCGCTGGCAGCTCGCGAAGGTCAGGCCGGGGGACGGGAGCCCGTTGCCGGAGTACCGCCCGTGGCAGGTGCTGTCGCGGTCGCTGTTCCTGCTCGAGCTGCCCGACCCCGACGGCGGTCGCCACGAGTTCGCGGTCGACGTCCGGCACCTGCGCGACAGCTCGTCGACGAAGCGGCCGGCCCTGCTCTACCGCGACGGCACCCAGGTCGCCGGGGCGAACCTGCCCGCCGCGTTCCCGGTGCCCGGCGGCGTCGTCGAGGTCGCCACGTCGGTGTACGGGCTCAAGCGCATCCACCACGTCGCCGACGACGGGACCGAGCGGGTGCTGCGCCCGCACCCCCGCTCCGGCGAGGGCCTGCGGGCGCGGTTCGCGCGGCGGTTCCCGCGGACGAGCACGGTGGTCGGGGCGGTGTCGGTCGTCGTCCTGCTCGTGGGTCTCGCGGTCACCCTCGCGACGGTCGCCGAGCAGGTCACCCGGGTCCCGCCGGTCGCCGCGGCGATCGGCACCTTCACCTCCCCGATCCCGGCCGGTGGGTGGGCGACGGTCGTCGCGGCGGTCCTCGGGGCCCTCGCCGCCACCGAACGGTCGCTGGCCCTGCGCGACCACTGGCTGCTGCGCAGCGGGGCGTAGCCGGGCGGTCAGTCCGGCGCGTGCGGGATCTCGGAGGGCGCGGTCATCCCGCCGCCGCCGCGCAGCGCGGCGACGCACTCGCGGGCGAGGGCGGAGCGGTCGACCGGGCCGTCGTCGAGGCGCGCCGGGCCGCCGGCCTCCACCGCGCGGAAGAAGGCGCCCCCACCACGCTCGACCCGCCCGTCGACGATCCCGACGCCCTCCTCCCACAGCTCCTGCACGAACTGGGCCTGCGCCTCGGCGTAGAGGTCGCGCCACCGGGTCCGGCCGCGGCGGACCTCGGCGCGCCAGTCGTAGGCGCCACCGACCCGCGCCGTCCCGTAGCGCGCCTGTGCCCCGAGCGCCTCCACGGTGTACCGCGCCCCGCGCGTGCGGTACTGCCACACGTGCACGGCCTCGTGCACGAGCAGGCCGGGCGCCCGTCGCCCCTTGAGGTAGATCGTGGTGCCGAGCGTGAAGGGGTGCGGCACGACGTCGAAGAGACCCGCCCGACCGTCGATGATCCTGATGTCGTCCAGCGCCGTCCCGCCGGCGAGCACGGGCTGCAGCACCGCGCGCTCGTCGGCCGTCAGGGGCCGGGCGGGGGCCTGCAGCGACGGCGACAGGCGCTGCACCGACGAGACGGACCGGCCCAGGGCGAGCACCACGGCGCCGGCGAGGTGGAGCCATCGTGAACGGGCGGTGATCGCCCCCCGTCGCCCGATCACCTTCTCGATCCTCGGGGTACAGGGCGTGCGTGTCGAACTCCGTCTCCGCCTCCACCGTGGTCCTCGCCGCGATCCGCGAGCGTGTGGCCGCCCTCCACGCCGCCACCGAGCCCGAGACCGGGCCCGCGACCGACGACGCCGCCCCCGACACCGGCGACGCCGCCCCGGACGCCGACGCCGAGGGCGGCTCGTCGGTGACGGTGCCGGCCGCGGAGGACGAGACGCCCGACGACGAGCCCGTCCCCGGATCGGGTGACGCGTCCGGCGCGGAGGGGCCCGATGTGGAGCGCCTCGCCGAGGCGCTCGCCGACCTCGAGGCCGTCCTCACCGGCTTCGCGCCGCTCATCGAGGGCGGCGAGCTCCCCGCGCTGCGGGCGGAGCTGGCGTGGGCGCGCTCGACGGTGGAGGAGGTCCGCGCCCTCGACGGCACGATCGACGTCCTCGAGGACCTCCTCGAGGACCTCGACCCCGCGCTGCGCCAGGGCCCGGTGGAGGCGCGGGTCGGGATCGTCGTGGCGGCGCGCACCTCCGAGCGCCGTGACGCCGTCACCGCGATGCTCACGCAGCCGGAGTGGACGAGCCTGCTCGCGCACGCCGACCAGCTCGTGCTCACCGCGCCGATCCGCGGCCGCAAGGCCAAGAACGCCGCCCGCGACCTGGCCCGCGCGCTCGCCGACGCCGACGCCGCGGCGCGTGAGGCCGCCGAGGCGGCCGTCGTGGACGCCGAGGGCCCCGCCCGCGCCGGCGTGCCGCAGCTCGGTCCGGCCGTGACGGCGGCCCACACGGTCGCGACCACCGCCCGGGTCGCGCGCGGGGTCCTGGGCAAGCAGGCCCGCAAGCTCGGCGACGCCGCCGCCGCGCTGGCCACCACCACCGAGGAGCGCCGCCGCAGCGAGTCGGTGACCCACTGGCTCGTCGACCTCGCCGACCTCGCCCACCGCGCCGGGGAGCCGAGCTTCACCTACGGCGTGCTGCACGCCGAGGCCACCGCCCGCCGGGAGGCCGCCGACGAGGCCCTGGTCGCCGCCGTGTCGGCCTACACCCGGCCCAAGCTGCGCAAGGGGCTGGCCGACGTCTCGTAGCGTCCGGGACGCCACCGACCGCCGGCGGGCGCCCGGGACCCGCGGGTCACCTCGCGACCCGGGTGGGCGCGGAGCAGATGCACCCCCGCGACAGCGCGGACACCTGCGTCGCGGTGCAGAAGCGTCGCCCGAGGGCATCGTGGTCCGGCCAGGGGTGCGGGCACACCGTGCAGGTCGCGTCGTCGGTGCGCCCGTGCCGGCCGGAGAGGGGACCGGGATCGCTGATGCCGCTCATGGGGTCCTTCGTCCTGCTGTCGGCGGGGTCGTTCATCGCGGGACGCGCCGGCGTCAGGGGTCGCCCCGGTGCCGGTACCGAGCAGCTCGGTCGTGGAGCGGTGGTCGCCCGGTGCGGACGCCGCGTCGAGCGCCGACTCGGCGGCGTGGTCGGATGTCGTCGGCGGCACGACGAGCAGGACGATCCGCGCGCCCTTGTCGCCGACGACGGTCACCGTGTGCGGGTCGGTCGTCCGGAAACCCTCGAGCCGGACCCGGCCACCCGGCAGGCGCCGTGGCGCGCGGTCCCAGCCACCGAGGTGGTAGCCGAGGCGTGCGGCGGTCCCGACACGCGTCCCCAGCTCGGCCAGCATCGGGGGCAGCTCGGTGGACAGGTCGCGCGATCGGGGCCACCAGGCGCCGTCGACGTGACCCGACACGGGCGCCACGGGCTTGACCCGCAGGCGAGCGGGAGGCGGCACGGCGTCGCCGGGGTCGGCGGTCGTGGCGGGTGCGGTGATCGAGGCCGGGCTCATGCCGGCACTCCCGTCTCCGGTCCGGGGACCGGGGGAGGACTACGCCGACGACGACGACGGCTCGAGCGCCGGCGTGCAGGAAACCCTCGGTGACCCGACGGTACCCGCTCGCGGGTCCGCGCGGGTCGGATGCCGCCGTATAGCGCTGCGTTGACGGTCGTGGATCAATCGTCATACGCTCGCGGCGATGGACGACGGCGCCCGCGGAGAGGACCGACCCATGCCGGCCAGCCCCTTCCGCGCCTCGGCGCCTCTGACCGCCGCGTGGGAGCACTTCGACTTCGCGGTCGACGACGGCGTGGCGACCGTCCGGCTCAACCGGCCGGAGAAGTACAACCCGCTGACCTTCGACAGCTACGCCGACCTGCGGGACCTTCTCCACGAGCTCCCGCAGCGCGGCGACGTCCGGGTGCTGGTGGTGCGCGGCGAGGGCAAGGCGTTCTGCGCGGGCGGCGACGTCCACGAGATCATCGGTGAGCTGATCCGGATGGACGCCCGCGACCTGATGGCCTTCACCAAGATGACCGGCGACGTCATCAAGGCGATGCGCGAGTGCCCGATCCCGATCATCTCGGGGATCCAGGGCGTGGCCGCGGGCGCCGGCGCCGTCGTGGCGCTCGCGTCCGACTTCCGGATCGTGGCCCGGTCCGGCCGGTTCGCCTTCCTGTTCACCAAGGTCGGGCTCTCGGGTGGCGACATGGGCGCGGCGTACCTGCTGCCGCGGGTGGTCGGCGCCGGCCGGGCCACGCAGATGCTGATGCTCGGCGACACCGTCGACGCGACCACCGCGGAGCGCTACGGCCTGGTCAGCGAGCTCGTCGACGACGACGGGCTCGACGACGCGTGCACCCGCCTGGCCCGCCGGCTCGCCGACGGCCCCACCCTGGCCTACGCGCAGACCAAGTCGCTGATCACCCGCGAGATGGACATGCCGCTGGGCGCCGCGATGGAGCTCGACGCCATGACCCAGGCGCTGCTGATGACCACCCACGACCACACCGAGTTCCACGCCGCCTTCACCGAGAAGCGCGAGCCGCGCTGGACGGGGCGGTGACCCCTCCGACCCCGAGCCGGGTCTGCCTGGTCACCGGGGCGAGCAGCGGCATCGGCGCCGCCGTGGCCGAGCGGCTGGCCGCCGAGGGACACCGGGTGGCGCTGGCCGCGCGGTCGACCGAGCGCCTCGACGCGGTCGCCGCGGCGATCCGGGCCGCGACCGCAGGGGCGCAGGTCCTGCCGGTGGCCGCCGACGTCACCGACGCCGCGGACCTCGAGGCGATGTTCCGCGCGGTCGAGGAAGCGTGGGGGCCGGTCGAGGTGCTGGTGGCCGCCGCCGGGGCGGGGTTCGGCAGGGCGCTCGTCGACACCACCGACGACGACTGGCGCGGGGCGCTGGAGCTCAACCTGACCGCGCCGTTCCGCTGCCTGCGCCGGGCGCTGCCCGCGATGCTCGAGCAGCGGTGGGGACGGGTCGTCGTCATCGCGTCGGTGGTCGCCAAGCGCGGCGAGGCGCAGGTCGCCGCGTACACCGCGAGCAAGCACGGCGTGCTCGGGCTGGTGCGCTCCGCCGCCGCGGAGCTCGCGGCCACGGGCGTCACCGTCAACGCGATCTGCCCCGGGTACGTCGACACCCCGATGACGGACCGGACCGTCGGCGCCATCAGCGCGCGCTCCGGGCGCACCGAGGGCGAGGCCCGCGCGACCCTGGCGCGCCGCCAGCCCATCGGGCGGCTCGTCGAGACCGGCGAGGTCGCCGAGGCCGTGGCCTTCTGCGTCGCCACCGGCGCGGTGACCGGGCAGGGCATCAACGTCGACGGAGGAGCCGTGCAGTCGTGACCGGGACCGACCGACGCATCACCCACGTCAACCCGCCCGAGCTCGGCGCGCCGTCGGGGTTCTCGCACGCCGTGCGCACCACCGGGGGCGTGACCGTCCACCTCGCGGGGCAGACGGCGCTGGACGCCGACGGCGCGATCGTCGGGACCACCGTCGTCGAGCAGTTCGAGCAGGCGCTGGGCAACCTGGTCACCGCACTGCGCGCCGCCGGCGGCACGCCCGCCGACCTCGTCGCCCTCACCATCTACATCGTCGACATCGACGACTACCGCGCGCACTCCCGCGAGCTCGGGCGGGTGTGGAAGCGGCTCATCGGCGGCTCCTACCCGGCGGTCGCCGGGATCGGGGTCAGCCGGCTCTGGGACGCCGAGGCCCTGGTGGAGGTGCAGGGCACCGCCTGCGTCGCGAGCTAGGGGCTCTGCTCCCGGCGCCGCGCCGAGAGCCCCGCGAGGTACTGCTTCGGCACCGCCACCCCCTCGTAGCCCTGGTCGAGCGCGGCGTTCCAGGTCCAGGAGGGGTCGACCAGGTGCGGGCGCGCGATCGCGCACAGGTCCGCGCGGCCCGCCGCGACGATCGTGTTGGCGTCCTCCACCGAGGCGACGGCGCCGACGGTGATGGTGGGGACGCCGCACTCCTGACGGATGCGGTCGGCGAACGGGGTCTGGTAGAGCCGCCCGTACTGCGGGGCCGCCTCGGTGGAGGTCTGGCCGGTGGAGACGTCGACGACGTCCGCGCCGTGCGCGGCGAGCATCGAGGCCAGGGCGACGGCGTCGTCCCCGGTGAAGCCGCCGTCAGCGACCCAGTCCGTGGCGCTGATGCGCACGCTGACCGGGCGGTCGTCGGGCCACACCTCCCGGACCGCGTCGAGGATCTCCAGGCCGAGCCGGGCGCGGTTCTCGAGGGGACCGCCGTAGGCGTCGGTGCGCCGGTTCGACAGCGGCGACAGGAAGCTCGACACCAGATAGCCGTGCGCGTAGTGCAGCTCGAGCAGGTCGAAGCCCGCCGCCGCGGCGCGCCGCGCCGACGCCACGTGGGCCGCGATCACGTCGTCGATGTCGTCGCGGGTCATCGCCCGTGGCACCGGACTGTCCGGGCGGTAGGGGATCGGGGAGGGTGCGAGGACCTCCCACCCGCCGGACTCGAGCGGGTCGTCGATGCCCTCCCACATCACCTTGGTCGAGCCCTTGCGTCCCGAGTGGCCGATCTGCATGCCGATCAGCGAGGCGCTGTTCGCGTGGACGAAGTCGACGATGCGGGCCCACGCCTGCTGCTGCTCGTCGTTCCACAGCCCGGGGCAGCCGGGGGTGATGCGGCCCTGCGGCGTCACGCACGTCATCTCGGCCATCACCAGGCCGGCCCCGCCGGTGGCCCGGGCGCCCAGGTGCACCAGGTGCCAGTCGGTCGGCACCCCGTCGACCGCGGAGTACTGCGCCATCGGGGAGACGACGATCCGGTTCGGGAACACGCGGTCCCGCAGCCGGAACGGGTGGAACATCGGCGGGGTGCCGTCGGCGACCTCGAGGCCGGCCGCGCGGGTCCGGCCGGCGAGCCAGGCATCGAGGCGGGCCACGTAGTCGGGGTCGCGCAGCCGCAGGTTGTCGTAGGTGATGCGCTGGCTGCGGGTGAGCAGCTGGAACACGAACTGCTCGGGCGCGAGGTGGCGGTAGCGGGGCAGCCCCTCGAACCACTCGAGGCTGGTCTGCGCCGAGCGCTGCAGCGACGCCACCACGGGCCTGCGCTCGTCGGCGTAGCTCTTGAGCGCGGCCTCGACGTCGTGCTCGCGGCCCAGCGCGCCGGCCAGCGCGATCGCGTCCTCGAGGGCGAGCTTGGTGCCCGAGCCGATCGAGAAGTGCGCGGTGTGCGCGGCGTCCCCGACGAGCACCACGTTGCCGCTCGACCACTGCTCGTTGCGCATCACCGTGAAGGCGAGCCAGCCGGAGTTGTTGCCGATCAGGGGGTGACCGTCGAGGTGCTCGGCGAAGACCTCCTCGCAGAACCGCATCGAGGCCTCGTCGTTCTCGCCCGGCCGCCGTGGCACGGCGGCGTGCGCGTCGAGCCCGGCGCGCCGCCACGTCGCCTCGTCGGTCTCGACGATGAACGTCGAGCGGGTGTCGTCGAAGGGGTAGATGTGCGCCCAGAACAGGCCGTACGCCGTCTCGACGATGAGGAAGGTGAAGCAGTCGAAGGGCCGTTCGGTGGCGAACCAGGCGTAGCGGGCCGTGCGGCCCTCGGTGCGGGGACCGAGCTCGGCGGCCAGGGCCCGGCGCGTGGGGCTGTTGACGCCGTCCGCGGCGAGCACCACGTCGTGGTCCCGGCGCAGCTCGGCCAGCGCCGGCGCCTCGGTCTCGTAGCGGACGTCGACGCCGAGCTCACGAGCGCGCTCGCCGAGGATCTGCAGCAGGCGCTTGCGCTCGAGGGCGGCGAAGGCGTGGCCGTCGGAGCGCTCGACCGTGCCCAGGAAGTCGACGTCGATCGCGCTCCAGTGCCGGAACTCGGCCTGGATGCGGGCGATCGACTCCGGGTCGGCGTCGGCGATGTTCTGCAGGGTCTCCTCGGAGAAGACCACCCCGAAGCCGAAGGTGTCGTCGGCGGCGTTGCGCTCGTAGACGGTGACCGCGAGGTCCGGGTGGGACTTCCGGAGCAGGATGGCGGTGAACAGACCGCCGGGGCCGCCGCCGACGGAGGCGACGGAGCGGAGCGCGCTCACCATGGTCAGACCCCGTCGTCGAGCAGGTGGTCGTAGCGCAGCCCGAGGTCGGTGACGACCACGCCGAGGTGGGCGAGGGCGGCACGGACGCCGGCGCCGGCGCACGGGGCGAGGTCGTGGCCCAGCAGGGCGCGCAGGTCGTCGTATGCGGCGAGCAGGGCGCGCTCGGTGTCGGTCAGGGGTGTCCCGAGCAGGTCGGTGTCGTCGGACATGGGCGGTCCTCGTCTAGACGGAGAGCTCGGAGATGCCGGCCGGGGTGCCCGCGGCGGCGCGCTGCTCGGCGCGGAGGTCGGTGAGGCGCTTCGCCTTGAGCTCGAAGCGCGGCAGCTCGCCGGTGCCGGCGCGCCGCAGCAGGAAGCGCAGCCCCTCGTGGGCGTCGGCGAGGTCGGTGGCGAGGTCGCGCGCGAGAGCGGTCCAGCCGTCGTCGGCCAGGGTGGGGTGGGGCTCGACGACGAGGATGACCTCGTCGCGGCCGTCGAGGTGCTCCAGGCGCACCTGGAACTCCTCGATGCCCGCGTGGCCGCGCACGATGGCCTCGATCGCGCCGGGGTAGACGTTGGTGCCGCGCACGAGCTTCATGTCGTCGACGCGCCCGATAATCCCGCCCTCGTAGAGGTCGAAGGTGCGCCCGTTGCCGGCGGTCGCGCCCGGCACCTTCACCACGAGGTCGGCGGTGCGGTAGCGGATCAGCGGCGTGGTGCTGCGGCCGAACGAGGTGCACACCCGCTCGCCCCGCTCGCCGTAGGCGACCTCGCGGCCCGTGGAGGGGTCGACGACCTGCTCGATCAAGTGGTCCTCGATGACGTGGCAGCCGCCGGGCTGGTTCGCGGGCTCGAACATCACGATCGTCGACACCTCGGTCATCCCCGCGGTGTCGTACGCCTTCGCGCCCCACGCCCGCTCGATGAGGGCCTTGGTCTCCGGGATGGAGCCGGCCGGCTCGCCGGAGAGGATCAGCGTGTGCACGGCGCTGCCCGGCAGGTCGACGCCGAGCGTCTCGGCCTCCCGGGCCAGCCGGAGCGCGTACGTCGGCGTCGAGGCGACGACCGTCGCCCCGAAGTCGACGATCTGCTGCACGCGGCTGGCGGTGGTCTGGGCGCCCCCGGGCACGACGAGCGCCCCGATCTTCTCCAGCCCGCCGTGCAGCCCCCAGAACCCGATGAACGAGCCGTAGCCGAAGGCGACGTACCCGACGTCGTGCGGGCGCACCCCGGCGCCCCACAGCGCGTAGCACCACATCTCCGCGGCCCACGACCAGTCCTTGCGGCTGTCCAGCGCCCGCAGCGGCATCCGCCCGGAGGTGCCGCTCGTGGTGTGCACCCGGATCGCGGCCTCCGGCCCGACCACGGGCAGCTCGCCGAACGGCGGGTGCGTCTCCTGGCCCGCCATCCACTCCTCCCGGCTCAGGAAGGGCAGCCGGTCGAGGTCCGCCCAGGTGCGCAGCCGGTCGGGGTCGACGTCGCGCAGCGTGCGCCGGTAGTGCGGGCTCCGCGACCGCGCCCATGCCACCTGCCGGCGCAGCTTGGCCAGCTGCAGCTCGCGCAGCTGCTCGCGGGGCAGGGTCTCGGTCTTGGGGTTCCAGAAGTGCTGCTCGGCCATGGCGGGCCTCACGCTCGTCGACTCGTATTGCGTCTATATTGCGGCGGTCACGACGACACACTACGACGTGTCCGGTGCCGGTCAACCCTCCGCGGGACCGAGGACGCGGGCGACGTGGCGCCGCGCGCGCGGCGCGAGGACCTCGCGGAGATCCGTGACGAGGGCCTCGGCGCGCACGCCGGTCCAGTCGGGCGGCAGGGCCGCGAGGGGCAGCCCGGGGTCGAGGTAGGGCAGGCGGCGCCACGCGGTCACGGTGTCGACCCAGTCGGCGAACGCCTGGGCGTCCGCCGCGTCCGCCGCGTCCGCTGCGTCCGCCGGGGCCGACCACCGGGCCCGCACCGGGGCGAAGCGGTCGACCCACTCGGCGTAGAGCTTCTCCATCGCGGCGAGGTCCCACCAGGCGGCCACCGTCTCGGCCGCCGGCGCCGCCCCGACGTGCGCGCCGACGAACAGGTCGGCGAACCCGCGCAGCCCGACCCGCTCGAGGGCCCCGACCACGGCCGGTTCCAGGTGCGCCGGGGCCACCCAGGTCCCCGGGCCGACCGTGCCGAGCCCGAGGCGCGTCAGCGTGGTCCGCAGCGTGTGCCGCTTGTCCCGCTCGGCCTCCGGCACCGAGAACACCACGAGCAGCCACCCGTCGCCGACCGCGGCGCGGGTGCGCTGGAAGATCCGCGTGTCGCCCTCGGCCAGGATCGCCTCGGCGTCGGGCGAGAGCCGGTAGCCCGCCGCCCGGTCGACCTTCTCGGCCACCAGCAGCCCGCGCTTCTTGAGGCGGAAGATCGACGACCGGACGGCCTGCTGGTCGACCCCCAGGTCGTCCATGAGGGCGACGAGGTCCGCGATCGACATCCACCCGCCGCGCTCCCGGCCGTAGAGGCCGTACAGGGTGACGATCAGGGCGCGGGGGGCCCGCGACCCGGCGGCCCCCTCCTCGCCCTCCTCGGACGAACCCGGCGAACCGGACCTTGCCTCCGCGTCGGACACGGCGTTAGCGTAGCGTCCACTTGACGGGCGTCATGGTCGCAATATCTGTCGATCGACCCGAGGAGCCGTCGTGGAGGACCCCGCCACCGCACGCCGCCCTGGCCCGGCCGTCGACGCGGGCGACACGCCACCGCGGGTCCGGTCCCGCGCCACCGTCATCGCCCTGTGCTGGCTCGCCATCGTCGTCGACGGCTACGACCTGATCGTCTACGGCTCCGTGCTGCCGACCCTCATCAGCAGCGAGTGGCGGCTCACGCCGGCCGAGGGCGGGCGGATCGGTGCGGCGGCCCTCGTCGGGATGCTGATCGGGGCGCTGGTCGCCGGCTATCTCACCGACCGCATCGGGCGGCGGCGGCTGATGGTGCTGTGCATCGCCTGGTTCTCCGCCGCGATGGCCGTCTCCGCGCTCGCGCCCACCCCCGAGCTCTTCGGCGTGACCCGCTTCGTCGCCGGCATCGGGCTGGGCGGCGTGGTCCCGACCGCGATCGCGCTGACGGTGGAGTTCGCCCCGCCCGGGCGCCGGAACGCCGCCAACGCCCTGATGTTCTCCGGCTACTCGGTCGGCGGTGTGCTCGCGGCCCTCGGCGGCATCTGGATGATCGAGGCGTTCGGCTGGCGGTCCATGTTCTGGACCGGCGCCCTCGTCGGTCTCGTGCTGGTCGCCGTGGTGTGGGCCCTGATGCCCGAGTCGGTGGTGTACCTGGTCGGCCGGGGCCGGCACGAGGACGCCAGAGCGGTCGCCCGGCGCTACGGCATGGACGTCCCCGAGCCCGCCGCGACGACCGGCGCCCGGGCGGGCGGGCTGCGCGAGCTGCTGCGACCCGAGCACCGCGCCGGCACGTTCCTGTTCTGGGGCGGGACCGCCGCCGGGCTGCTGCTCGTCTACGGGCTCAACACCTGGCTGGCGCAGATCATGCGGCAGGCCGGCTACCCGCTGGGCGGGGCGCTGGGCTTCCTGCTCGCGCTCAACCTCGGCGCCATCCTCGGCGCGCCGCTGTTCGGGGCCCTCGCCGACCGGATCGGTCCGCGCCCGGTCGTCACCGGCATGTTCCTCGCCGCGGCGGGCTCGATCCTCCTGCTCATGGTGGAGCTGCCCACCGTGCTGCTGCTCTCGCTGGTCGCGATCGCCGGCGCCTGCACGATCGGGACGACGATCATCGTCAACTCCTTCACCGCGACCTACTACCCCGAGCACCTCCGGGCCGTCGGCCTGAGCTGGGCGCTCGGCGTCGGCCGCATCGGCGCGATCAGCGGCCCGCTCTACGGCGGGCTGATCATGTCGACCGGGTGGGGCTTCCAGGCCAACTTCCTCGCCTTCGCGGTCCCGGCCGTCCTCGGGGCGGTGCTGATGGCGCTGGTGCCCTCGCGGGCGGCAGCGCGGTCGTGACGCACCACGGGGTCAGGCGGGCCGCCGGGCCCGGACCTGGTGCATGCGGGCCTGGACGAACACGGTCCCGGGACGCTCGGCGCCGGCCGCGACGGCAGCCCGGACGGCGCTGACCTCGTCGGGTGTCGCCGCGCCGGCCGAGGCGATCGCGTCGTGCATGTTGTCGAGCAGCTGCGCGAGGAACATCTTCTGGGCCACGGTGGTCATCCGGTTCTCGACGGTCCGCTCGTGCACGTCGACCAGTCCGGCCGCGCCGAGGTGCGCCCCGAGCCGCGGTCCGATCGTCGGATCGCCGCCGTGGAAGCGCACGGTCGTGCTGTAGACCTCGATCAGGTCGTCGAGTGCGGGCTCCCGCGGCTCGGCGTGCAGCGTCGGGGTGAAGAGGTCCTCGACCGCGACCACCCCGCCCGGGCGCACCGCCGCGACCATCGCGCGCAGGGCCGTCATCGGCTCGACCAGGTGGCTCAGCAACAGGCGGGCGTAGGCCAGGTCGACGTCGGCGGCCGGGAGCTCCTCGCGGGAGGCGTCGGCGTGCAGGAACGTGACCTCGACCCCGGCGTCCCGGGCGGCGCGGCGGGCGATCTCGAGCGCGCCAGCGTCCGCGTCGACCCCCACCACGCGGCCCGACGCCCCCACCTCGCGGGCCATGTCGAGGGCGACCTGGCCGTCGCGGCAGCCGACGTCCAGGCACGAGGCGCCGGCGGCGAGCCCGGCGCCGCACAGGAAGGTGAGGGTCGAGTCGGCCATCACCGTCGACATGCGGCTGAGCCGGTCGGCGTCGGTCGCCCCGCCCGCGATCGTGTAGCCCGCGCGATCGTCCATCCCCGGCCCCCCTCGATCCGTCCCACGGTGAGCCTGCCAAGCGCCGCCCGGCGCGTCGACGATCCGACGTCCTCGACGCCCCCGGCGCCGCGGGTGGTAGACCGGCGGTCGTGATCGACGAGGTCGACCTCGACCTGCCGGTGCGCGCCGCGCTGCCGGAGCTCGCGGCCGCGCTGGAGGCGCGCGGGGCCGCCGTCCTCGTCGCCCCGCCGGGCACCGGCAAGACGACGCTGGTGCCGCTCGCCCTCGCCGGGGCGGTCGGCGGCCGGGTGCTGGTCGCCGAGCCGCGCCGCGTCGCCGTCCGCGCCGCGGCCGCAAGGATGGCGTGGCTGCTCGGCGAGCCCGTCGGCGGGCGGGTCGGCTACGCGATCCGCGGCGAGCGGCGCACGGGCCCCGGGACCCGCGTCGAGGTCGTCACGACCGGCCTGCTCGTCGCCCGGCTGCAGCGCGACCCGGAGCTCGCCGGGGTCGATGCCGTCGTCCTCGACGAGTGCCACGAGCGCCACCTCGACACCGACCTCGCGCTGGCCTTTGCCGTGGACGCGCGCGCCCTGCGCCCGGACCTGCGCCTGCTCGCGACGTCCGCGACGGCGGCCGCCGGCGACCTCGCCGCCGCCCTCGACGGCCCCGTCGTCACCGCCCCCGACCCGATGCACCCCGTCGACGTCGTGTGGCGCCCGCCGCCGCGTCCCGTCCCGCCGCCGCGCGGGATGCGGGTGGAGCCCGCGCTGCTCGACCACGTGGCCGGGACCGTGCGCCGGGCGCTCGCCGACGCCGCCGGTGACGTGCTCGTGTTCCTGCCCGGGCGCCGGGAGATCGACGACGTCGCCCGCCGACTCGGCCAGATGGAGGGGGCTGGGATCGACGCCGAGCTCCTCACCCTGCACGGCGGGCAGGACGGTGCCCGGCAGGACGCGGTGCTCGAGGGGTCGACGAGCGGGCGTCGCGTCGTGCTGGCCACGTCGATCGCCGAGACGAGCCTGACGGTGCCCGGCGTGCGCGTCGTCGTCGACGCGGGCCTGTCCCGGCGGCCGTGGACCGACCACGCGCGCGGCCTGGACGCCCTGGTGACGGTGCTCGCGTCGCAGTCGTCGGCCACCCAGCGCGCCGGGCGCGCGGGCCGGGAGGCGCCCGGCACGGCGTACCGGTGCTGGTCGGAGGCCGAGCACGCCCACCGCGACCGCCACGACGCCCCCGAGGTGGCGCACGCCGACCTCGCGGGGTTCGCGCTGCAGCTCGCCCGGTGGGGCACCCCCAACGGCGCGGGGCTCGCGCTGCTCGACGCGCCGCCGGCGACCGCCTTCGACGCGGCGCGCGCGGTGCTGCGCGGGCTCGGGCTCGCCGACGACGACGGACGCATCACCGAGCGGGGCCGCGCGGTGGCGACGGTCGGGGTGCACCCCCGCCTCGGGCGCGCCCTGCTCGACGGCGCGCAGGCCGTCGGGGCGGACATCGCCACCGACGTGGTGGCGCTGCTCGCCGCCGACGTGCCGGGCGACGGCGACGACCTCGAGGAACGCCTGCGGGCCGCCCGGGCCGGCCACGATCCGCGGTGGCGGGCGGAGGTGCGCCGGCTGCGCCGGGTGGAGGGGCTGCCCCGCCGCGGCTCCCGCCCGGAGAGCGCGGCCACCGTCGTCGCCCTCGCCCATCCCGACCGTCTCGCGCGGGCCCGCGGCGACGACGCGCGCGAGTACCTGACGACCGGTGGCACCGGGGTCGAGCTCGCCGCGGGGTCGCGGCTGCGGGGGAGCCGTTGGCTCGCGGTCGCGGACGCCGTGCGCGGCCCCGGTGACCGGGTGGCCCGGGTGCGGCTCGCCGTGCCGATCGACGAGGACATCGCCCGGGAGGCGGCCGCGGGGTGGTGGCGCGACGACGCGGTGGTGGCCTGGGAGGACGGCGACGTCGTGGCGGAGCGCCGCGAGCGTCTCGGCGCGATCGTGCTGGCGCGCCGGCCCCTGGCCCGCCCCGACCCGGCGGCGGTGGCCGCCGCGGTGCGCGACGGCCTGGCCGCCGAGGGGCTCGGGCTGCTGCGCTGGGACGACGCGGCGCGCGCGCTGCGCGCCCGCCTCGCGTTCCTGCACGCGGCGCGGGGCGACCCGTGGCCCGCCGTCGACGACGAGGCCCTGCTGGCCCGCGCCGACGAGTGGCTCGACCTCACGCGCGTGCGGCGCCGCGCCGACCTCGCGCGCGTGCGGGTGGCTCCCGCGCTGCGCGGTCTCGTGCCGTGGTCGGAGGCGGGCCGGCTCGACGAGCTCGCCCCGGAGCGGGTCACGACCCCGTCCGGGCGCGGCGTCCGCGTCGACTACACCGACCCCGCGGCCCCCGTCGTCGCGCTGACGGTCCAGCAGGCGTTCGGGTGGGAGCGGGCGCCCGTGCTCGCCGGGGTCCCCGTCGTCGTCCACCTGCTCTCGCCGGCGGGGCGCCCCGCGGCCGTGACCGCCGACCTCGCGTCGTTCTGGGACTCGGGCTACCCGCAGGTGCGCGCGGAGCTGCGCGGCCGGTACCCCAAGCACGCGTGGCCGGAGGACCCGCGGCGCTGACCTCGCCCCGGAGCTCGGCGGGATCTAGACGTGGATGCAGGTGATCGATATCGAGACGGCTCCCGCCGCGGGCATCGTGAACACCGCTTCGCCGCCCCCGCTTCCGGGCACGCCGAAGATTCCGGGAGCCCAGCGATAGATGTGCAGCTTCCGTCCCGCGACCTGGCCGGGAAGTGCCCGCACATCCGTCGTCACATCTCCGGGGTTCAGACGGGCGGTACGGATGAGCTCGAAGTACTCCCCGTCGATCGTCTCGCACACCACGGCCGCCCAGGCGTGGCTCTGATTGCTGACCCGGAGGAAGACGGAGTCCTCGAGCTCCACGTCACCGCTCTGGGTGACCGTCCCGTTCGCCTCGATGACGCACTTCGGCGCAGCGGGCGTGAAGGTGAAGTCGAGTGTGCTCACCGAGGTGGCCATGTCCCGTTCCCCCGCGTCGTGACACGTCCGGTCGACGGTACTGAGGTCCCGAGGCGGCGCCATCTTCCGTCCGAGTGACCCGTCACCGGGTGCAGATCCACGCGCCTCGGGGCGAGGTCTCTCGGGGACCTCCGCTGACGGCGGGCACGACGACCGGTGAGGGCGCCGACGACGGCCCCGAGCGCGGCGCCGGCACCGAACGTCGCGGCCGTCCGCCGGGCCGACGGCGGCCTCCCCACCGTGACCGCGGACCGCACGACCACCCCCGCGGGCTCATCGACCGGGTCCGGGGCGTTCTCGCGCAGCGTCGCCGCCCACGCCGTCACGAAGAGGACCAGGCGGGCCACGACGTTGGTGAACACGAGCAGCCCGAGGATCGGCCCGAACGCCACCCCGGCCGGGGAGGTCGTCACGCGGGCGAGGTAGACGGTCACGAGCTGCTGCAGCGCGACGAGCCCGACGGCGCCGAGAGCCGCGGCCCGGACGGCGCTGCGCACCGTCACCGGCTCTCGGGGGAGCCGCGCGATGACCCACACCAGCACGATCCAGTTCGCGACGAGGGTCAGGGCCAGCCCGGACACGAGGACCAGGAGCCGGGTCAGCCACGCGCGGTCGAACCCGAGCAGCTCGATCACCGTGTCGACCATGCCCGTGCCGACCGCCGTGATCCCGAAGGACAGGAGCAGCGCCAGGACGAGACCCACCATGACGAGCAGGTCGGCGCCGTAGCGGCGGACCAGCGACCCCGAGTCGGCGCGTTGGGCCCACTGCTCGGACAGCGCCTCGCGCAGGTTCGCCGTCCACCCCAGGCCGGCGACCAGCCCGAAGGCGAGGCCGAGGACGCCCACCGCGTCGCGCTGGTCGATCGCCGTGGTGATGATCGCGTTCACCGTGGGGGCCAGGGACGCCGGCACGGTGCTCGTGACGGCCTCCTGCAGCTCCGCGAGCAGGTGCGGGTCGCCGGCGAGGACGTAGCCGGCGGCGGCGAAGGCCACCATCAGGACCGGGACGAGGGCCAGCACGCTGAAGTAGGTGACCGCCGCCGCGTAGTGGTCGCCGTGCCTCTCGACGTACCGGGTCCCCGCGCGCACCAGGTGGTCGAGCCAGGGGTGGCTGGCCCGGAGCGCCGCGAACCGGTCGAGCACCGTCGGCGCCGCCGCGTCCCCGGTCGTGGTCATCAGGTCCTCCCTCGCCGCAGCGCCCGGCGCATCGTGGGCCGCGCCCGGCGGCTCCCGGCTCATCCCCGCCGGGTGAGGCCCGCGGGGACGCCGCCTCCGACGCTGGGGTCCGGGGACGCCGGACCGGAGGGGGAGGAGATGGCCGCGGGCGGGTCGCGCTGGATGCCGTTGCTGGCCCTGGGCGCGGCCCAGTTCCTGGTCGTGCTCGACACGTCGGTGATGAACGTGTCGATCAGCCGGCTGGTCGCCGACTTCGACACCGACGTCACGACGATCCAGCGCGTCATCACCGTCTACACGATGGTCATGGCGGCGTTCCTGCTCACCGGGGGGACGATCGGCGACGCCTGGGGCCGACGGCGGACCTTCGCCGTCGGCCTGGTCGTCTACGCGGTCGGCTCGCTGCTCACCGCGCTCGCCCCGTCGGTCGCCGTGCTGACCCTCGGGTGGTCGATCATCGAGGGGCTCGGGGGCGCCCTCGTGCTGCCCGCGCTGGCCGCCCTCGTCGGCGGGAACTACGCCGCGGGCCGCGAGCGCACGCTCGCCTACGGCGTGGTGGGGGCGCTGGCGGGGGCGGGGATCGCGGTCGGGCCCCTGCTCGGCGGGTGGGTGACCACCTACCTGACGTGGCGCCTGGTGTTCGCCGGCGAGGTCGTCCTGGTCGTGCTCATCCTGCTCGGGCTGCGGTGGGTGGCCGACGCGCCGCTCGACGGGCCCCGGCCCCGCCTCGACGTGGTCGGCGCCGCGCTCTCGGTGCTCGGCGTGGCCCTCGTCGTCCTCGGGGTCCTGCAGAGCACGACGTGGGGCTGGCTGCGACCCCGGGACCCGGAGACGGCGCTGCTGGGGTTCGCGCCGACCCTGTTCGTCGTGGCCGCCGGCCTCGCCGTGCTCGCCCTCCTGCGCTCCTGGGTGCGCCACCGCGAGGCGATCGGGCGCGACCCGCTGTTCCGGTGGTCGCTGACCGCGGTCCCCCCGCTGCGGGCGGCGCTGTGGTGCCTGCTCGCCCAGAACCTCGTCCTGCTCGGGCTGTTCTTCTCGATCCCGCTCTACCTGCAGGTCGTGCTCGGGCTCGACGCGTTCCAGACCGGGCTGCGGCTGCTGCCGATCTCGGCGACGATGCTGGCCACCGCGCTCGCCGCTCCTCGCCTCGCGGGGTTCCTGGCCCCGCGGCAGGCCGTGCGGCTGGGCTTCGGCATCCTCGTGGTGGCCATCCTCTGGATGCTCGCCACCGTCGAGCCCGAGCTCGACGACGCCGCCTTCGCGGGGTCGACCGCCCTGCTCGGGGTGGGGATGGGCCTGCTCGCGGCCCAGCTCGGCAACGTCGCCCAGTCCAGCGTGGGCGAGGACGACCGCGGCGCCGCGGGCGGGCTGCAGTACACCGCGCAGAACCTCGGGTCCTCGCTCGGCACCGCCTTCGTCGGCTCGGTGCTCATCGCCGCCCTGGGCGCGTCGGCGGCCCGCGGCGTGGGCGGCGACCCCCGGATCGCCGCCGACCTGGCCGGCCGGGTCGGGGTCGCGATCTCGCGCGGACTCGACTTCGTCCCCCTCGGCCAGGCGCAGGCGGCGCTCGCGGCGGCCGGCGTCCCGCCCGAGCAGGCCGCCCCGGTGCTCGAGGCCTACGCCGAGGCCCAGCTGCAGGCCCTGCGCGCGGGGATGCTCGCGACGGCCGCGATCGCGCTGGCGAGCCTGCTGGCGACGGGCGACCTGCCCGCCACGCCGGCCCCGCGCGGGAGCCCGGCCGCGGCCCCGTGAGACGAGGTCTTCCGTCCTGACAGGGCGTCCTGTCAGGATGAGCCCGTGGTCACCCGGACCTTCCAGGGCGCGAGCGCGGCCGAGCGCGTCGCCGAGCGCCGCGCGCGCCTGGTCGCCGCGGCGCTCGACGTGGTGGGCGAGCGCGGGGTCCGGGACTTCACGATGACCGCGGTGTGCCGCGCGGCGGGGCTCACCGAGCGCTACTTCTACGAGTCGTTCGCCCGCCGCGAGGACCTGCTCGAGGCGCTCTTCGACAGCGTCGCCGCCCACGCGCTCGACCTCGCCGTGCGCGCCGCCGACGCCGTCCCGCCCGCGCGGCTCGAGGAGCGGGCCCGCGCGGCGATCGGCGCGACCACGACGCTGCTGGGCGACGACCCGCGCGCGGCCCGCCTCTACCGGGAGGCGATCGGCCACCCCGAGCTCGCCGGGCGGCGGCAGGACACCATCGCGGCCTTCGCCGCGCTCCTGGCCCGGCTGATCGCGCAGGCCCACCCCGAGCTGCGCCGCGAGGACCTGCAGCTGACCACGGTCGTCCTCACCGGCGGGGTCATCGACGCCGTCGGGTTCTGGCTCGACGGCCGCCTCGACGCGGACGTCGACGCGCTCCTCACCCGCTGCGCCCGCCTCGTCGTGGCCGCGGCCGACCAGCACCGCCACGACACGGCCCAGTCCACGGAGGATCGATGACGTCCATGCTGGCCCACCACGTCCAGCAGTACCTCGCGAGCGCGGTCAGCCGGGTCCCGTCCGCGACCGGGCCGCTCGCGCCGCCGCCGCCGGGCAGCGACCTGGCGGCGATCCCGGGCGACCACGGCGCGCCGCTGGTCGGGCGGTCGCTGGAGTTCGCGGCCGACATGCTCGGCTTCGCCCGGCAGCGCTACGAGAAGTACGGCCCGGTGTCGTGGACCGGCGCGTTCGGCCGGCGCATGGTGGCCGTGCTCGGTCCGGACGCGATCGGGCAGGTGCTGGTCAACAAGGACAAGTACTTCGGCAACGCCGACGGCTGGGGCTTCTTCATCGGGCCGTTCTTCCGCCGCGGCGTGATGCTGCTCGACTTCGAGGAGCACCGCACCCACCGGCGCATCCTGCAGGAGGCGTTCACCCGCGACCGGCTCGCCGAGTACCTCGAGGTGATGACCCCGCGCATCCGGCGCAGCCTCGACGACTGGACCACCGGCGACGGCATCCGGATCTACGACCGCATCAAGCAGATGACCCTCGACATCGGCACCGAGGTGTTCGTCGGCGACGACCTCGGGCCGCGGGCGGACCGCGTCAACCGCGCCTTCGTCGACACCGTGCACGCGGGGGTCGCGGTGATCCGCGCACCGGTGCCGGGCGGCTCCTGGAAGCGCGGGCTCGACTCCCGCGCGGTCCTCGAGCGGTACTTCACCGAGCAGATCCCGGCCAAGCGCGCGGGCGACGGGCGGGACATGTTCAGCGTGCTCTGCCGGGCGCGCAGCGACGAGGGGGAGACGTTCTCCGACGACGACGTCGTCAACCACATGATCTTCCTGCTGATGGCCGCGCACGACACGTCGACGATCACGCTGTCGATGATGTGCTACCTGCTCGCCACGAACCCGGAGTGGCAGGAGAAGCTGCGCGCGGAGTCGCTGGCCCAGCGCGGCGACGACCTGACGGGCCCGGAGCTCGACTCCCTGGTCTCGCTGGACCTCGCGATGCGCGAGACCCTGCGGATGTACGCGCCGGTGGGACAGCTCGCCCGCATCACGGTGCGCGACGCCGAGCTGCAGGGCTTCCACATCCCGGCCGGCACCCTGCTCTCGCTCGGCATCCACGCCTCGCAGCGCATGGAGCCGTGGTGGGACCGCCCCGACGAGTTCGACCCCGAGCGCTTCGCCCCCGAGCGCGCCGAGGACAAGTCGCACCGGTTCGCCTGGATGCCCTTCGGCGGCGGCGTGCACAAGTGCATCGGCCTGCACTTCGGCGGCATGGAGGTCAAGGCGATCATGCACGCGATGCTGCGGCGGTTCCGCTGGTCGGTGCCCGCGGACTACGTGATGCCGATCGGGCTCACGACCGGGCCGACGCCCGCGTGTCGATCACTGGGATCGCTCCTCCCGACCGGTGTCCCGGTCTCCACGGGGACCGGTGACGTCCCTGCGCCGGCCCATCACCCTCTCCAACACCCGGGCGTCCCGCGGTCATCCGCCCCGCGAAGGGCGGATCCCCGGATCACACCACGCGCCGGCGCGCCCCGGCCCCGACGGACGTCGTGGCCCGGTCCCGCCCGCCGCCCCACCGGCGGACGCTGTACGCCAGGAGGCCGAGCAGGATCACCCCGGACAGCACGAGGCTGGACCCGGTGCCGACCCCGCCGAACGGGAGTCCGGGCACCGTCATCCAGACGATCCCGGCGACGACCAGCGCCAGTCCGACCAGCGTGGTCCAGGTGATCCGCCCGCGGGACGCGACGCTGAACCGCGCCGCCGTGACGGCCTGCCGCCGGACCGGGGCGACGTAGCGCTGGGCCGCCGGGTACTCGTTGGCGAGAACGACGAGTCCGGCGAGCACCAGCAGCAGGCCCGGCCCGGGCAGGACGAGCAGGAGCACGCCGACGGCGACGAGCGCGACGCCGACGACCGTGACCGCGACGCGGCGGAGCAGGACACCGGTCCGGTGGGCACGCTGAGGTGACATACCGGGGGCTACCCGCTTCGACACGTGCCTCCGACCGCGCACGACCCTGACCACCGAACAGCCCCGCGGGCGTGCCGGTCAGCGACCGTAGCGCTCGCGGGCCAGCGCCCGCTTCTTCTCCGCCTCGACCTCGCGGTCCTTCGGTGGGGCGGTGGTGACGAGCTCGTCGAGCAGCGTGCGGGTGCTCGCGGTGATCTCGGCGACGGCCCGGGCGAAGGCCTCCTCGTTGGCCTTCGAGGGCCGCGCCGCACCACTGATCTTGCGCACGTACTGCAGGGCGGCCTCGTGCACCTCGCCGTCGGTGGCCGGGGGCTCGAAGTTGTGCAGGACCCGGATGTTGCGGCACATGCCGCGATCGTGCCCGATGGGCGCGGGCCGGGGTCAGTGCAGGAGGGTGAGCAGGCCCTCGAGACCCCGCCGGAACGCCGCGCCGACCTCGGCGGCGCCGTCGAGGTCGGCGCCGGTCACCGCGCCGTCGCGCATCATGAGGAAGTGCCGCGCAGCGTCCTCGGGGCGCCCACGGCGGGGGGAGTCGCCGAAGACCTCGGCGAAGAGCCCGGTGAGGGTGGCGACGTACCAGGCCCGGTGGTCGAGGATCAGCCGGCGCACCGGGTCGTCGGGGTCGGGGTACTCGGCGGCGGCCTTGAGCAGGGCACACCCGCGGAACCCCGGGTCGGCGAGGTCGTCGGCGACCGCCGCGCCGATGGCCCGCAGCGCGTCGTCCGGCGCGGCCGCGGTCTCGACGGCGCCCCGCACGACGGCGCGGGTGTGGTCGTCGACGCCGCCCAGGTACGCGAGGACGAGGTCCTCCTTCGACGGGAAGTGCCGATAGAACGTCGCTCGCGTCGACGGCGTCTCGGCGAGGATCCGCTCGACCCCGACGGCCCGGATCCCCTCGCGGTAGAAGAGCCCGGCGGCCGTGGCCAGCAGCCGCTCCCGCGCCTCGGAGCGCACGGCACGGGTCGGTGTCCCCATGGGCCGACCGTAGCAGAAAGAACGATCGGTCTTGCGTCCGCCGTCGGCGGAGTGGCAGCCTGGCCCTCGTCATAGAGAGAACGGTCTTTCTACTTCGAGGAGAACCCGTGTCCACCTCCACCGCCCCGGCTCCGGTCGCCGCCGGCGCCGGCGCCGCCCCGACCCTGCGTCGGCTCCACCTCGCCCGCTCCGGGTTCGCCCTGGTCTGGGCGGTCCTGCTGTTCGTCGCCGCGTCGGGCACCGCATCGGGCACCGGGTCGGGCGTCGCCGTGCCGACCGCGGTGCTGCTGGTGCTCTACCCGGTGGTCGACGTCGTCGCCGCCCTCGTCGACGCCCGTTCCTCGCGCGTCGGGGCGCTCCTCGTCGGCAACGTCGTGGTCAGCGCCGTCACCGCGGTCGCCCTCGCCGTCGCCGTCACCTCCGGTGTGCCGGCGGTCCTGCGGGTGTGGGGCGTGTGGGCCGTCGTGGCCGGGCTCGTGCAGCTCGCGGTGGCGCTGCGCCGGCGCCGGATGCGCGGCCACGGGGCGATGATCGCCAGCGGGGCCCTCTCCGTGCTGGCCGGCGCGTCGTTCGTCCTCGCGGCGTCGGCGCCGGGAGCGGGCGTCGCTCCCGTGGCCGGCTACGCCCTGCTCGGCGGCGCCTTCTTCCTCGTCTCCGCGCTGCGTCTCGGACGTGCCGGACAGGGGGCACGAGGGGCTGCTACGGTCGCCTGACCACTTGCAACTCGCAATCACCCAGGGGTGATGATGTCGGACACGACCTGCCACATGTCGCTCTCCCTCGACGGCTTCGTCGCCGGGCCCGACCAGAGCCGCGACGACCCGCTCGGGAAACGGGGCATCGAGGTGCACACCTGGCACATCGGCGACCCCCGGGCCACCGAGGCCGACGAGACCGCCACCGGGTGGCTCATGCGTCCACGCGGGGCCTACGTGATGGGACGCAACATGTTCGGGCCGGTCCGCGGCGTGTGGGACGAGGACTGGCGCGGCTGGTGGGGGGCCGAGCCGCCGTACCACGCGCCGGTGTTCGTGCTGACCCACCACGCCCACGCACCGATCGAGATGGAGGGCGGCACGACGTTCCACTTCGTCACCGAGGGGTTCGACGCCGCCTACGCGCAGGCGCGCGAGACCGCGGGCGACCGCGGGGTGGACATCGCCGGCGGCGCCTCCACCGTCCGGCAGGCCCTGGACGCCGGCGTCGTCGACGAGCTCACCCTGGACATCGCCCCGACGCTCCTCGGTGCCGGCGAGCGCCTGTTCGACGGCGTCGACTCCTTCGGCTTCGAGCCCGTCGAGGTGCTCCACTCGCCGCTGGCCACGCACATCCGCTACCGCCGGGCCGCCGCGGTCAGTGGGTGAGGCGGTGGCGCAGGAGCTCCTCGGTCGCCGGCTCGAGGTCGACCGGGGGTCGCCGGGCCCTGGCGAGCTGTCGGTGCAGCACGATCTCCGCGCTGCGGTCCCGGGCCGCTCTCGCGGCCTCGATCACGGTCCGGGCGCGCTCGAGCGCATCGGCCACTCCGCGCGGTTTCGGGACACGAGGCAAGAGGCGCCTCCCTGCGGGGTGGCCGACCAGAGGTGGTCGCACCGGGGCCGGCGCAGGTGCTCGACCGGATCGTCAGGTGTGCCCGATCCGGAGGCCGCGCCAAACCGTCGGTACCCGGACGGAACGGCCCCGCCGGGCGCTCGTCAGTCGAGGGTGTCGGGGAACATCGTGCGGTGTCCCTCGGTGGACCAGTCGAGCATCAGCAGGGTGGCGTCGTCCTGCAGCTCGCCGGCCTGGTGGTCGAGCACCGCCGCGGCGAGCCGGCGGAGGGTCTCGGGCGCGGTCAGCCCGGACTGCTCGTTGCGCTCGGTGAGGTCGACGAGGCGACGTTCCCCGAAGTAGGTCCCCTCGGCGTCGCGGGCCTCGACGATGCCGTCGGAGTAGAACAGCAGCCGGTCGCCGGGTTCGAGCTGCTCACGGGCGGCGGGGCGCCGACGGGCCGGGTTCGTGGAGACGCCGAGGGGCAGGAGCGGAGGGGCCTGCAGCGATCGGACCATGTGCCCGTCGCGCAGCAGCAGCGGCGCCGGGTGCCCGGCGACGAGGTAGTCCAGGACGCCGGTGGCGGTGTCGAGTCGCGCCAGGACCGCGGTGACGAAGCGCCGGGATCCCCCGCGCGCGGCGATGTGACGGTCGGTCTCGTCGGCCAGCGCGGACAGGTCGGTCTCGCCGCGGCGGCGGGCGTTGCGGATGACGCTGACCGCCAGCGCGGTGGTGAAGCCCGCCTCGAGGTCGTGGCCCACGCCGTCGAACACCGCGAGGTAGACGATGCCGCTGTCCACCGCGTAGTCGTAGGCGTCCCCGGCGACCCGGTCGTAGGGCTCGAGCAGCGCGGAGACCACGACGCGGTCGGTGGCGAAGGTCCGCGGCGGCACGAGCTGCCAGAGCATCTCCGAGGCCACCGAGAGCGGCTGCGGCGCCCGCAGCTGGCGGAGATGGTCGCTGTAGACCATCTTGCTCATGACGACGTGGCCCATCAGTCCGGACACCGTCCAGCAGTGCCGCCGCAGGTCCGCGTCGTCGACGACGTCGTCGCCCAGCTCCAGGCGGATCACGCCGGCCCGCTCGGTGCCGTCGAGCATCGGCATCCACAGCACCCGCGCGCCCTCGGCGCCGGTGCCGGCGACGTGCTCGCCGTGCTGGAAGGCGCGGCCCGCGAGGCTGCCCTGCACCGACTGCGATCCCGACGGCTCCCGGCCGATGGGCGTCAGGGTGCGCTGACCCATGTCGACCAGGAGGACCTCGGCGCGGATCCCGACCGGTCGCAGGGCGTCGTCGAGCATCCGCGAGAGGCCGTCGCCGGCGACCAGGTGGGACTCCGTGATGAGCCGCCGGATCACCCGGTGCCACGAGAGGGGGTCGCTCATCGCCCGCCCCCCTCGCTCGTCACGTCCGGTCCTCGTCCCGTGGAGTCTGCGATCGGACCCCGGAACACGTTACTGACCCGTCGCGGTCGGGCCGTGCCGCGTCCGCCGGCGGGGCGCGGTTCACCCGCCCCGGCTTCCGTTCCCGGTGCCCCACCGTGTGAGGTGGACCCATGACGACGTCGCTGCGCTCCCCGTCCGCCACCCGCGCCCGGCTCGTCGCGTGAGGGGCGCGGAGGCACTGGTCGGCTCGCTGGTCGGGGCGGGTGTCGACGTCTGCTTCATGAACCCCGGCACGTCGGAGATGCACTTCGTGCAGGCGCTCGACTCGGTGCCGGAGATGCGCGGCGTCCTGACGCTGTTCGAGGGCGTCGCGACCGGCGCGGCCGACGCCCACGCCCGCGTCACCGGGCGGCCCGCCGCGGTGCTGCTGCACCTGGGGCCCGGGCTCGGCAACGGGATGGCCAACCTGCACAACGCCCGGCGGGCCGGCACCCCGCTGCTCTGCGTCGTCGGGGCGCACGCCACCGACCACGTCCGGCACGACGCCCCGCTCGAGTCCGACATCACCGCGCTCGCGCGGACGGTCTCGGGCTGGGTGCACACCTGCGGCGACGTGCGCGACGTCGCGGACGACGCGGTGCGCGCCGTCGCGGCGACCGGCGAGCGCGGCGGCCAGGTCGCGACGCTGGTGCTGCCCGCGGACGTGTCGTGGTCCGACGGCGCCGCACTCGCCCCCGCCCTGCCGGTCGCGGGCCCGGTCCCGGCGGCGTCGTCGCGGGTGGGCGACGCCGCGAAGGCCGTGCGCGAGCCGGGCGCGGTGATGCTGCTGGGCGGCCCGGGGCTGACCGCGCGCGCGATGGACGCCGCGGGCCGTGTCGCCGCCGCCACCGGCACCCGCCTGCTCGTCGAGACCTTCCCGCGGTACTGGGACACCGGCGCCGGACGCCCCCGCGTCGACAAGCTCGCCTACTTCGCCGAGCAGGCCCTCGAGCAGCTCGAAGGGGCGTCGTCGCTGGTGCTCGCGGGGGCGCGCGCGCCGGTGTCGTTCTTCGGCTACCCCGGGATCCCGGGCGACCTCGTGCCCGACGGCGCCACCGTGGTCGGGCTCGCCGACGCGGCGAGCGACGCGGCCGCCGCCCTGGAGGCGCTGGCCGCGGAGGTGGCGCCGGACGCGGTCGCCGAGCCGGCACCGCGGGACGCGCCGGAGCCCCCGCCCGGGCCGCTCGACGTGCGCTCGCTGTGCGCCGCGGTCGCCGCGACGCTGCCCGAGGACGCCATCGTGATCGACGAGTCGCTGACCGCTGCCGCCGTGCTCGCCCCGGCCCTGCAGACCGCCGCGCCCCACACCCAGCTGGCCCTCACCGGCGGCGCCATCGGCCAGGGCCCGCCCGCCGCGCTCGGGGCGGCGGTGGCGGCCCCCGATCGGCCGGTCGTCGCGGTGCAGGCCGACGGCAGCGCCCTCTACACGCTGCAGGCGCTGTGGACCCAGGCCCGCGAGCAGCTCGACGTCACCACCGTGCTGATCAACAACGCGGCGTACGCGATCCTGCGGGTGGAGCTCGCGCGGACCGGTGCGGGGGAGGCCGCCCACTCCGGGCGGGCCGGGCGGATGCTGACGCTCACCGACCCGACCCCGGACTTCGTGTCGCTCGCGACCGGCTACGGCGTCCCGGCGCGACGGGTGGAGACGACCGAGGACCTGCTCGAGGCCCTGCGGTGGGCGCACCGCGAGCCCGGCCCGCACCTCATCGAGGCGATCGTCCCCGCGGTGGGGTAGGGCCGCTCAGACGTCCCGGTCGTTGAGCACGGGGCGCAGGTCCTCGAGCTTGTCGTAGGCCCACCAGAGGTAGTTCTCCGTCCCGCCCTCGCGCAGGGGGTGGAGGTCGGTGTGGTCGGGGTCGTCCTTGAACGCCTGGAACGCCTCGGGCGAGGGCCACTCGACGAGCACCAGGACCTGGCGCGGGGTGCCTCCCGAGCTGGGCGAATCCGCGCTCAGTCGCCCGAGCGCGACGACGCGCCCGCCGTGCTTGCCGACCGCGGCCGCCGAGCGCCTCGAGTAGGCCTTGTAGTCGTCGTTCGGGGCGAGGTCGAAGAGGTTCAGGGCGTACACCGCAGCCATGGCGGCAGTCTTCCACCGAGGTGGGAGGGGATCGGGAGCCGTCCACGTGAGGGTCCTCCCGGAAGCGGTCGCCGCCGGGGCGACCGCCCGCATCCGGAGGAGCCGACATGCCCGTCTACACCGTGACCACCGAGATGGGGCGTCTCGACGAGGACCAGCGCGAGCGGCTGGCCAAGGGGATCACCGCGATCCACGGGGAGGAGACCGGGGCTCCCGAGCCCCTCATCCACGTGGTCTTCAACGCCTACCCGCCGGGCGTCGCGTGGTCGTCGAACCGGCCCGGCTCGCCCAACGTCATCAACGCGAGCGTGCGCGCGGGCCGCCCCCAGGAGGTGCGCGTGCGCATGATGGAGCGCATGAGCGCGCTGTTCTGCGACGTCACGGGGATCGCCGAGCGGGACGTCCTCGTCGCGCTCTTCGACTTCGCGCCGCACTGGGCGATGGAGGCCGGCATGGTGCTGCCGCCGACCGAGCCGGGAGGCCGAGGCCGCCTGGAACGCGGAGTTCCTCCGCCGCTTCCCGGTGAGCGAGGGCCACGCAGACTGAGGTCCGGTGAGCTCGTCGGCGATCGCCCGAGCGGCTACCTGCTGACCCGCCAGGTCACCTTTCTGGAGCCGTTTGGCCTTCCAGCGCGACCTCGTCGCACCTCCTGGACGACCCCGAGGGTGTCGCGGCGCGGTCGCACCGGCGGGCGTCGGCCGCGTCGAGCGAGGCGTGAGAGCTCGCGTTCTCCGCGGTGTCACGTCGAGCCCGGTGATTGCCGGGCCGGTGTGGCGGCGGGGATCCTGCCCTCGACGCCGAGAGAGGGGATGGCCCATGGCCGCGCCGACCCGCGAGGACAAGTTCAGCTTCGGCCTGTGGACGGTGGGCTGGCAGGCCCGCGACCTGTTCGGCGAGGCCACCCGGCCGGTGCTGGCCGCGGTGGAGGCGGTGCACCGGCTCAGCGAGCTGGGCGCCTACGGCATCACCTTCCACGACGACGACCTGATCCCGCCGGGCAGCAGCCCCGACGAGCGGGCGCGCATCGTGCGCGAGTTCCGGGGCGCTCTCGACGAGACCGGGCTCGTGGTGCCGATGGCCACCACCAACCTGTTCGGCGACCCGGTGTTCAAGGACGGCGGCTTCACCAGCAACGACCGCACCGTGCGCCGCTACGCGATCCGCAAGGTGATCCGCAACCTCGACCTCGCCGCCGAGTTCGGCGCGCACACCTACGTGTTCTGGGGCGGCCGGGAGGGCTCCGAGATCGACTTCGGCAAGGACGTCCGCGCCGCGCTCGACCGCTACCGCGAGGCCATCGACACGCTCGCGCAGTACGTGCTCGACAACGACTACGGCATCCGGTTCGCGCTCGAGCCGAAGCCCAACGAGCCCCGCGGCGACATCCTGCTGCCCACGATCGGGCACGCCCTGGCGTTCATCCACGAGCTCGAGCACGCCGAGATGGTCGGCATCAACCCCGAGACCGGGCACGAGCAGATGGCCACGCTCAACTACACCCACGGGATCGCGCAGGCGCTGTGGGCCGGCAAGCTGTTCCACATCGACCTGAACGGGCAGAAGGGGCCGCGCTACGACCAGGACCTCGTGTTCGGCTACGGCGACCTGCTGCAGGCGTTCTCGACGGTCGACCTGCTCGACAACGGCGCGCCGGGCGGCGGACCGGGCTACGACGGGCCGCGGCACTTCGACTACAAGCCGCTGCGCACCGAGAGCATCGAGGGGGTGTGGGAGTCCGCGCTGGCGAACATGGAGACCTACCTGGCGCTGCGGGAGAAGGCCCGCGCGTTCCGCGCCGATCCCGAGGTGCAGGAGGCCCTCGAGGCCGCCGGAGTCCTCGAGCTCGCCCGGCCGACCCTCGGCGAGGGGGAGACCTACGCCGACCTGCTCGCCGACCGCTCCGCGTACGAGGACTTCGACATCGACCGGGCCCGCACCCAGGGCTACGGCTTCGCCCGCGTCCAGCGCCTCGCCGTCGAGCACCTGCTCGGTCAGCGCTGAGCCCCGCCGCCCTCACGGGCGGGGGTCTGCGGTCGGTGCCCGGCGACCACGAGGGCCAGCTCGGTCCGGTTGGTGCAGCCGGTCCGCGAGAGCACCTGGCCGATGTACTTCTTCACCGTGTCCAGCGTCAGCCCGATCTCGGGAGATGCGCGCGTTCGTCAGGCCGCGCCCGACGAGGTCGGCGATCTCGGCCAGCCGCGGGCTGAGGCGGACGGCCGGGGCGGGGTGCGGCGACGGCGTCGAGGGGGACCCGTGTCGGTCGGGCCCCGTAGGTTCCGCGTGTGAGCTTCCAGATCGTCGACCCGGCCGACCTCGACACCGGGCGGGGCCCGCACCCCGCCGCGAGCCCCTTCGAGAAGCGGGTCGGGGAGGCGATCGGCATCACGGCCTTCGGGCTGTACCAGGTCGAGCTGCCGGCCGGCGAGGAGACCGTTCCGCACGACCACCGCGACGACGGGGCGGAGGACGCCTACGCCGTCCTGCGCGGGGACGGCTGGGTGGTCGTCGACGGGCAGGAGACGCCCGTCGGTCCCGGGCAGTACATCGCGGTGACGGTGGAGTCGTCCCGGTACCTCCGCGCCGGGCGCGACGGCCTGGCCTTCGTCGCGGTGTGCGCCTCGCCTCCGGCGTGACCGGCGGCCCTTCGCCGTCGTCCGCGGGCGGACGCCACTCCGCTCGTCGGGGTGGTGGTGAGGGGCTCCGGAAGCACCTAGCCTCTGTCGACGGTCGTCAGGGGAACGCGCCGAGGTCGCGTGTGCAGCCGGAAGGACGGTGGGCCGTGGGCTACCGCATCGATCGCTTCGATCCCGCGCGCACCGCGCTGTTGGTGATCGACATGCAGCACGACTTCGTCGCCCCTGGCGCGCCGCTGGAGTCGCCCGCCGGGCGAGCGATGCTCCCCACCCTCAACGGCGTGATCGGGTTCTGCCGCGACCGGGGCATCCCGGTGATCTTCACCGCGCACGTCCACCGCGCCGACGGGTCGGACATGGGCCTCTACGGCGAGCTGTACCCGCCCATCGAGCAGCGTGCGGCGCTGATCGACGGCGAGCCGGGGGCCGAGCTCTACGCGGAGGTCGACAGGCGGCCCGACGAGCTGCTGATCCGCAAGCACCGGTACAGCGCCTTCCACGCCACGGACCTGGAGATGGTCCTGCACGGCCACGGGGTCCGTGACGTCGTCGTCGCGGGGGTCACCACCGAGGACTGCGTGCACGCCACCGCCCGCGACGCGATGTTCCGGAACTTCAAGAACGCCGTCCTGTCGGACTGCAGCGCCACCTACGACCACCCCGACCTGGGCCACGGGGCGATGTCGGCCGAGCAGGTGCACGCGGCGACGTTGGTCGTGCTGGCCCAGTCGACCGCCGACGTCATGACCTCGGAGGAGTTCGCCCACCGGGTGGAGGCGTCTCCGTCGGGCTGATCGACCGCCGGCCCACGCGGGCCCTCGGAGCGAGCCGGACGGCCCTCGAGGACCTGTCCACGCCAGGGGTCAGCCGTCCACGGTCGTCCAGGGGTCGTAGGTCGGGTCCGCGAGGAGGGCGTGCAGGCGGCGGCGCCGGAACCCGTTGTTGCCGCCGCTGAACAGCGGATAGGCGAGAGCGTCCTGGAGGAGCCCGGCGAGGGGCAGGTGGTGGCCGTAGGAGTCCACGCCGATGACCCTCATCAGCTCCACCAGGGTCTGGACGGCGGCTTCGGAGCCGAAGATCTTGGCGTGGACGGACAGTTCCTCGGCGGCCGGTGAGCCGCTGTCCACCGCGGCGCACGCCGCGCGGGTGAGGGCGCGGACGGCCTCGATGCGGGTCTTGACGTCGGCGAGCTGGAACCCGACCCCCTGGTGCTCGACGACCGGGACCAGCCCGCCCCGGCGATCGGTGCGCGCGAAGCGCAGGGCGACGTCGAACGCGGCGCGCATGACGCCGGTGGCGCACGCCCCGACCAGGGCGCCGCCGAACGACGCGGCGACGATGCCGAGCCCGTCGCCGACCTCGCCGAGCAGGTCGGCGGCCGGGACCCGGACGTCGGTCAGCGTGAAGCGGGGCAGGAGGTGCGCGCGGTGGCCGAGGGGGTCGAGGACCTCGGTGACGGTCAGGCCCTCGATCGGGCCGGGGATGAGGAACACCGCGGTCGAGCGCCGCGGGTCGGGATCGTCGCCGGCACGGCAGACGACGCTCATGAGATCCGGTCCGGCACCGTCCCAGCCCGTCGCGTGCGACACCCACTGCTTCTCGCCCCGGATCGTCCACTGCCCGTCCTCGTGGCGCGCCGTGGTCCGCAGCCCGACGGCCGGCCCCGTGCCGGGGTCGGGCTGGTCGAGGTTGGCGGTGCCGCCGGGCTCGGACAGGGCGAGGGAGGCGATCGGGGTCCCGCTCGCCGCCAGGAAGGGCGCGAGGAACCGCCGGTGCTGGGCCGGTGACCCCGCCCGCAGCAGCGGGGTCAGCCCGAGGCCCGTCGAGAACAGGTGGAGCGCGACGCTCGGGTCGCCGGCGACCAGTTCCTCGGCCAGCACCGCGGTGGTGGCGGCCCCCGTCCCGTCGCCCCCGAGCGCCTGGGGGACGAGCCGGCGCAGGAACCCGGCCTCCACCATCTGCCGGTAGAAGGGGCGGGTGGCCCGGTAGCGCTCGGTCGGCGTGGGCAGGGGGTCGGTGACCTCCCGGACGTGGGCGAGGACGTCGCCGGCGAACTCGCGGGCCCGGGCCCGCAGGGCCGTCCGCTCGTCCTGCGGGGTGGTCGTCGCGGTCATGTCAGTGCCCCGCGCTCTGGCCGCCGTCGACGTGCAGGGTCTCGCCCGTCACGAAGGTCGCGGACTCGAGGTAGAGGACGGCGTGCACGATCTCGTCGATCTCGCCCATGCGGCCCAGCGGGTGGAGGCCGGCGTAGGCCTCGTGGGCCTCGACGGGGTGCATGGGCGTCTTGATGATCCCCGGTGACACTGCGTTCACCCGCACGCCCGAGCCCGCGCACTCGATCGCGAGGGACCGGGTCGCCGCGTCGAGCCCGCCCTTGGTGAGGGACGCGAGCACCGAGGGGACCGCGCGCATCGGGTGCTCCACGAGCGAGGTGGTGAGGGTGACGACGTGGCCGCTGCCCTGCTCGAGCATCCTCGCGACCGCGCGCCGCGTGATGCCGAAGAAGCCGGCGAGGTTGAGGCCGACCATCGCCGCGAAGTCGTCGTCGGTGTAGGCGGTGAAGGGCTTGGCGAGGAACGAGCCCGCGTTGTTGACCAGCGTGTCGACGCGCCCGAAGCGCTCCAGTGCCGCGTCCACGACACGCTCAGCGGTCCGCGGATCGGCGAGGTCCCCGGGAACGGTGTGCACCTGCGGGTCGTCCGACGGCCCGATCGAGCGCGAGGTGGCGACGACGGCGTGGCCGAGCTTGCGGTAGCCCTCGACGACACCGGCTCCGATGCCGCGCGATGCGCCGGTGACGATGACGACCTTCTGGTCGGACGCGGTCATGGGGTCTCCTCGGACGTGCGTGACGGACCGGACCGCGGAGCGCGGTCCGTGCGGTGGGGACGGGGTGGGGAGGACGCGAGGTGGTCAGGCGGGCGTCGAGCGGGGGCCCGCCGCGCTCCCATCGGCCCGACCGGCGGATCTCGCCCGCGGTCAGGCCGAACTCGGCCTTGAGCGCCCTGCTCAGGTGCTCGGTGTCGGTGATGCCCCACCGGGCGGCGATCGCGGCGGCGGTGCGTCCGTGGAGCGACTCGTCGACGAGGTCGCGGCAGACCCGCTCCAGCCGTTGCCGCCGGATCCAGGCCGACAGGGTGCTGCCGGTCGGGGCGAGCACCTTGTGCAGGTAGCGCACGGACACCCCGTGTGCCCGCGCGACCGACTCGACGGTGAGCCCCGGGTCGGACAGGGACGCCAGGCAGTGGGCCAGGACCCGGTCGGCGAGGTCGTCGCCCGCACTCTGCGGGGCGATGTCGACCAGCTCGGCGATGACGAGCGAGACGATCGCGTCCGCGAGGTACTCCTTGCTCCGGCTCGCCGCACCCAGCGTGCAGGCGTCGACCTTCGCGGCGAGGCCCTCGAACAGCGCGCCCACCACGTCGCGGGGGCCGCAGTCGGTGCCGACGGCGACGGCCGTGCGCCCGGTGAGCGCGTCGGCGTGCGAGCCGAGTGCGGCGACCGGGACGGTGACGACGACGGCCTCGTAGGGCTCCCAGAACGTCACCTCGTAGGGCCGCGAGGTGACGTGGTTGACCAGGTCGCCCGGAGCGAGCAGGCAGTGCCGGCCGTCCTGGGAGACCCCGGCCCGCCCCGCGCGGAGCAGGGCGACGGAGAGCAGCGCGGGGTCGTCGGGGTGGATCAGGTCGGGGCCGCGGGTCAGCACACAGGGGCTGCCGCTGACCACGGCGACCTGGACCTCGCCCGCCGCGGCGCTGCGCACCGAGCTGTGGAAGGTTCCGTCGACGAGGGGGCGCACGCGCAGCGGGGCCAGCGAGCGGGCGAGCTGCGCGGCGAACCGGTCGCCGTCGTCGGTCTCGGCCACGGTGACCAGGCGGGACGGCTCGGAGCTCCCGAGGGCCTGTGCGCTCATCCGCCACCTCCCCGGTCGGCCGCGCCGGTCACTCGACCGGGCCCGTGCGACGACTGTAGGAGTGCTCGCCCCTTCCCGGGCTCCACCGCGTGCACCGGTAGGCGCCAGATCGTGCACCGCTCCCGGGGCTCCGGAGGCTCGGTTACCCGGTGCCTGCGGCGATCGCCGCGGCGGCGTCCCTGATCGACGTCAGCGCGTGGCCGATGACGGGCTGCGCGGCGCCGCCCGCGCGCGTCACGGCCACGATGCGGCGCACCGGGGCCGCCGGCCCGCCCAGGCGCAGGCGCACGACCTCGGTGTCGGGGTGCACCGTGGCCAGCCGGGGGAGCATGTAGATGCCGAACCCGTGGGCGACGAGCGCGGTCCCGGTGGCCCACTCGTCGGCGTAGTGGGCGACCGTGGGGCGGAAGCCGGCGGCCTGGCACGCGGCGAGGGTCAGGCGGTGGTACGCGCTGCCGGGGCGGCAGGTGATCCACGACTCGGCGGCGGCGTCGCGCAGCGTCACCTCGGACCGGGCGGTGAGGTGGTGGCCGATCGGGACGGCGAGGTCGATCGGGTCGTCGAGCACGGTGTGCTGCTCGAAGCGCTGGTCGGTGTCGGGCGGGACCCGGTCGTCGACCACGAGCAGCGCGAGGTCGCAGTCGCCGGCGAGCAGCAGGTCGATGCAGCGAGCCGGCTCGGCCTCCACGACCTGGATCGCCAGGGCCGGGAAGCGCTCGCGCAGCGCGGCGGCCGTCGGGACGAGGAATCTCGACGCCGCGGTCGAGAACCCGCACAGGCCGATCGTGCCCGGCGAGTCCTCCGCGCCGGCCAGCTCCGCCCGGGCGACCTCGGCGCGGGCGTGCAGCGCCTCGGCGTGGCGCAGCAGGACGTGTCCGGCCGCCGTGGGTTCCATGCGCCGCCCGACCTGGCGCACCAGGGCCACCCCGAGCTCGTCGGAGAGCCCGCGCAGCTGCTGGGACACCGCGGACGAGGTGAAGTGCAGGGCCTTGGCCGCCGCCGTCACCGAGCCGTGGTGGGCGACGAGCTGCAGCGTCCGCAGCCGGGAGTCGATCATGTAGCGATGCTACGCGCTCGATGAAGAAACGTGCGCTGGTGCTGAATGCCGACTCGACGGATGGTCGTGGTCATGAGCGCCCCCGCCTCCCCGACAGCGAACGCGCCGGCGCCGCCGACCTCACGGGGGCCGTCACGGGCCGCCCGGGGGTGGGCGCTCGCGCTGCTCGCCCTGGGGGCCGCCGGCGCCGGCATCCCGAGCCCGCTCTACCCCGGCTACCAGGCGCAGCTCGGCTTCGGCGACCTCACCCTGACCGCCGTCTACGCGGTCTATCCGCTGGTCAGCGTGCCCGCGGTGTTCCTGCTGGGCGCCCTGGGCGACCGGCTGTCCCCGCGGCGTGTCATGCGCCGCGGCATCGTCGTCGCCGCCGCCGGATCGGTCGCCCTCGCCCTGGCGCCGAGCACCGGCTGGCTCGTCGCCAGCCGCGTCGCCTACGGCGTCGCGCTCGCCGTGATCACCGGCGCCGGGGTCGCGGTCGCGACCAGCGGTGCGGACAAAGTGCGTGCCGGTACGGTCTCGGCGCTCGTCTTCCTCCTCGGTACGGGGGCGGGCCCCGTCCTCGGGGGCGCGCTCACCGGGTACGGGCCGACGCCCGGCCTGCTGCCCTTCGGCGTGGACGTGGTGCTGCTCGGTGTCGTGTTCGTCGGGCTCGGCCGCGTGCGGGACCCGGACCCCCGCCCGTCGCCGGCCGCCGGGTCGCGCGACGGTGCGATGACCCGCGCCGCGCGGCGAGCCCTCGTCGTCGCCGCCGTGAACGGCTTCCTCGGCTGGGCGGTGGTCGGCCTCTTCCTCGGGCTGATCTCCTCGGTCGCCGAGCGCTTCCTCGGCCTCCGCGACCCGCTCGTGGCCGGAGGTCTCGCCGGCGCGCTCCTGGTGTGGTCGACGGTGACCGTCCCGGCGGTCGGGCGGCTGGGACCCCGGCGCGCCCAGCTCGTGGGTCTGGTCGCCCTGGCCGTGTCGCTCGTGGTCCTGGCGCTCGGCGTGGGCTCGCTGGCCGCCGTCGTGACGGCCTGCGTCGTCGCGGGCCTGGCCAACGGCATGCTCTACGGCGCGGCGACCACGACCGTCAGCACGACGGCCCCGCCGGAGCGAGCCAGCCGCACCGCCGCCGCCGTGTACTCCGCCTTCTACCTCGGCGCGGGACTCCCGGCCCTGCTCGTCGGCCTCCTCACCGTCGTGCTCCCGCTCGACGCGGCGCTGTCGACCATCGCCGTCGCGACGTTCGTGCCGACCGTCGTCATGATCATCCTCACGGCGAGGACGGCCACCCGCGCGCCGTCCGCCGAGGGTGCGGGCCGCCGTGGGCGTGACGGCGCGGCGACACACCGTGACCTGGCAGGACCACTGGAAGCCGTTGCCGATCCGCCGGGGGCCGGGCGGGTTCACCCTCGACGGGGCAGGTGACCGAGCGTCCGAGGAGCACGCCGTGGCCGACAAGCACCCACGCCCGCCTGGAGCCCGTCCGATCCCGGGACCCCCGGGCCACCCGGTGGTCGGGAACCTCCTCGATCTGCCGCGGGGTCGCATGGTCCGCGCGATGACGGACCTGGCGCTGCGGTACGGCCCGATGATGAAGATCAACATCCTCGGGGGTGACCGCTACGTCGCGTCCGGCGTGGAGATGTTCGACGACCTGTGCGACGAGACCCGGTTCGCGAAGTTCGTCGCCACGCCGCAGCGCACACTCGGTGGTGCCCTGCCCACGCGGGGGCTGTTCACCTCCGAGTCGGACGATCCGCTGTGGAAGAGCGCCCACGAGGTGCTGCTGCCGGCGTTCTCGATGCGGGCGATCCGCGGCTACACGCCATTGATGATCGACATCGCCGACCAGCTGATGCTCAAGTGGGAGCGACTGAACCCGGGGGAGCCCGTCGACGTCACCGCGGACACCACGCGGTTGACCCTCGACACGATCGCGCTGTGCGGCTTCGGGTACCGGTTCAACTCGTTCTACCGCGACAGTCGGCACCCCTTCGTCGAGGCGATGATGGTGATGCTCGCCGAGGGGCAGGCGCGGCTGCGGCTGCCCGCACCGGTCGTGAAGGCACGGCGGGGTGCCCGGCGCCGCTTCGACGACAGCGTCGAGCTCATGACGAGCACCGTGCAGGGGATCATCGACGAGCGCCGCGACTCCGGGGAGCCCGGCGACGACCTGCTCGGGTGCATGCTGGCCGGCCGCGACAAGGACGGGGCGCGCCTGCCCGACCGCGACATCGTCTCCCAGTGCATCACCTTCCTCATCGCGGGCCACGAGACGACGAGCGGCCTGCTCGCGTTCGCGATCCACTTCCTGTCCCGCCGGCCCGAGGTCGCGCAGCAGGCGCGCGACGAGGTCGACGCGGTGCTGGGCACCGACCCGACGGTGCCGCCCTCGGACGCCCAGCTCGGGCGGCTGACCTACCTCTCGCAGATCCTCGAGGAGACACTGCGGCTCTGGCCCACCGCGCCCGCCTTCTTCCGGCGTCCGCTGGAGGACACGACGGTCGGCGGGTACGAGTTCGCCGCCGGGACCCCGATCATGGCCCTGTCGATGGCCCTGCACCGTCGGCCGGACGTCTGGGGCGCCGACGCAGAGCTCTTCGATCCCGACCGTTTCACCCCCGAGCGCCGCGCCGTCCTGCCGCCCAACGCGTACAAGCCGTTCGGGACCGGCGCGCGGGCCTGCATCGGGCGCCAGTTCGCGCTGCAGGAGGCCGTGCTCGTCCTGGCGATGATCGTCCAGCGCTTCGACCTCGTCGCCGACCCGGGCTACGCGCTCGACGTGCGGGAGTCGATGACGATCAAGCCACAGGGTCTGATGATCACCGTCGTCCCCCGGCGCGGCCTGCGCCCCGGCTCGGCACGCGCGGCGCCGGTCACCGCGCCCCCGCGACGGCCGTCGCGACCCCGGCGCCGAGCCCGCAGCCCGTCCCCGACGGGCACGGCACGCCGCTGCTGGTGCTGTTCGGGTCGAACCTGGGGGCGGCCGAGGACATCGCGCGCCGCGTCGCCCGCGACGGCGCCGACCGCGGGTGGGCCGCGACGGTGGCCGAGCTCGACGACCGGGTGGGCGATCTCCCGCGCGAGGGCGCCGTGGTGATCGTGTCGGCGTCCTACAACGGGATGCCGCCGGACAACGCCGTCCGTTTCTGCGAGTGGCTGCAGGGCGACGGCGTGTCTGTGCCCGGCGTCCGCTACACCGTGTTCGGCTGCGGCAACCGGGACTGGGCCTCGACCTACCAGGCCGTGCCGACCCTCATCGACGCCCGGCTCGCCCACGCCGGGGCGGTCCGCGTGCACCCCCGGGGCGAGGGCGACGCGCGCGTGACTTCGACGCCCAGTTCCAGGCCTGGTACGCGGACCTGTGGGACGCGCTCGGGCCGGCCTGCGGGCTCGCCGCGGAGGTGACCGCGGCGTCCGCCGCGAGCACGGCGGCCGGCCCGCGGTTGACCATGGAGCTGGAGAACCGGCGCACGGCGAGCCCGGTCGTGCGCTCGTTCCGTGCGGTCCCGGCGACGGTCCGCGTGAACCGCGAGCTCACGGCCCGTGCGGGCACACCCGGCGGGCGCTCGGTGCGCCACCTCGAGATCGCGCTGCCCGCCGGCGTGACCTACCAGGTCGGCGACCACCTCGGTGTCCTGCCGCGCAACCACGTCGCGCTGCTGAACCGGGTGACCGCGCGCTTCGGTCTCGACGCCGGTCAGTACGTCACGCTGCACGCCCGCGGCGGTGCCCCGACCCACCTGCCCACCGGGGAGCCCTACCCGCTGCTGGCCGTCCTCGCGGGCTGCGTCGAGCTGCAGGACGTCGCCACCCGGCCCCAGCTGGCCGCGATGGCCGAGCACCTCCCCGAGGGCCCGGCGCGCGACGAGCTGCGCGACCTAGCGGCGACCACGGAGGACTCCCGCGCCCGCTACCGCGAGCGCATCGCCGCCCCTCGCCGGACCTTCCTCGAGCTGCTCGAGGCCCACCCCGACTGCACGCTGCCCTTCGTCGCGTTCCTCGACCTGCTGCCCGCCCTGCGCCCGCGCTACTACTCGATCTCGTCGGCCCCGTCGGTGAGCGAGGAACCGTCGGTGACGGTGGGAGTGCTCGACGAGCCCGCCCGCTCCGGGCAGGGCCGGTACCTCGGGGTCTGCTCACGTCACCTCGCCGAGACCCGGAGGGCGGCACGGTCTTCGTCGTGGTCCGACGACCCACGATCGCCTTCCACCCGCCGGAGAACCCGCACCAGCCCATGATCATGATCGGTGCGGGGACCGGCATGGCACCGTTCCGGGGCTTCCTCCGGGACCGCGCCGCCCTCAAGGCGCACGGCGTGCCGATCGCCGAGTCGCTGCTCGTGCTCGGGTGCCGCGACCCGCAGGACGACCTGCTCTACGCCGACGAGCTCGCCGGCTACGAGAAGGACGACGTGGCGCGACTGCTCACCGCGTGCTCGCGCGTCGCCGGCTTCCCCCACCGCTACGTGCAGCACGCGATCGAGGCCTCGGCCGACGAGGTCTGGAGCCTCCTGCAGCAGGACGCCGCGATCTACGTGTGCGGCAACGCCAGCACGATGGCGCCGGGTGTCCGCGCCGCGCTGGGTGCGGTCTTCCGCGCGAAGACCGGTGCCGGCGAGGCCGACGCCGACGCCTGGCTCGCGGGACTGCGATCCAGCGGGCGCTACCTCGAGGACATCTGGGGCGAGACCGCGGTCGTCTGACGGGCCGAGGCGACGACCGGGCGCCGTCGCACCCCGCTCAGGCGTGCGCCTTGGCCTTCCGGCGCCACTGGGTGAGGGCGCGCTCGGTGTAGCCGTTCGGCTCGGTCCCGCCCGCGAAGACCAGCTCGAGGGCGGCCTGGAACGACTCGCTGCCCTCGAGGTCCGGCGCCATCGGCGGGTAGCCCTCCACACCCTCGTTCTGGTCGTCGACCAGCGCGGCCATGCGCGCGAACGTCGCCCGCACGGTGTCGGCGTCGACGACGCCGTGCTCCAGCCAGTTCGCGATCAGCTGGCTGGAGATGCGCAGCGTCGCGCGGTCCTCCATGAGCCCGACCCCGTCCAGGTCGGGCACCGTGGAGCAGCCGATGCCCATCCCCACCCAGCGCACGACGTAGCCGAGGATCGACTGGGCGTTGGTCTCCAGCTCCCGGCGCACGTCGTCGTCGGACAGGGTGCTCGGGTCGGCGAGCGGGAGCTCCAGGAGGTTGCGACGGTCGGCGGTGTCCCGCCGCGCGATCTCCTCCTGGACGGCGTGCACGTCGACGCGCAGGTAGTGCAGCGCGTGCAGCGTCGCGGCGGTCGGCGAGGGCACCCAGGCGGTGTTCGCGCCGGCCTTCGGGTGCCCGATCTTCTGCTCGAGCATCTCGGCCATCGCCGCCGGCTTGGCCCACATCCCCTTGCCGACCTGCGCGCGGTGCTCGAACCCGGCGGCCAGCGCGACGTCGACGTTGCGGTCCTCGTAGGTCTGCAGCCAGGTCGTCGACTTCATGTCGCCCTTGCGCAGCACCGGCCCGGCGGCGAAACAGGTGTGGATCTCGTCGCCGGTGCGGTCGAGGAACCCGGTGTTCACGAAGATCACGCGGTGCGCGGCCTCGCCGATACAGGCCGACAGGTTGGCCGTCGTCCGCTTCTCCTCGTCCATGATGCCGATCTTGAGCGTGTTCGTGTCGAGGCCGAGGGCCTCCTCGACCGCCGCGAACAGCTCGACGGTGAGCGCGACCTCCGCCGGCCCGTGCTGCTTGGGCTTGACGACGTAGACGCTCCCGGCGCGGGAGTTGGTGTGCGGTCCGAGCCCGCGCAGGTCGTACAGGCCGGCGACGGCGCAGACGAGCGCGTCGACGACGCCCTCGTTGGCCTCCTCGCCGTCCGCGGTGAGCACCGCATTCGTGGTCATGTGGTGGCCGCAGGTGCGGACCAGCATCATCGAGCGACCCGGCAGCCTCAGCGCCGAGCCGTCGGGGGCGGTGTACTCGCGGTCCGGGTTGACCCGGCGGGTGACGGTCTCGCCGCCCTTCGAGAACTCAGCGACCAGGTCGCCGGTCATCAGCCCGAGCCACGTGCGGTAGGCCAGGGCCTTGTCCTCGCCGTCGACCGTGGCGACCGAGTCCTCGAGGTCGACGATCGTGGTCACCGCCGACTCGAGCACGACGTCGCTGACGTCCGCGTGGTGCTGCCGCCCCACCTGCGTGGACGGGTCGAGCACCAGGTCGAGGTGCAGGTTGTTCCGGACGAGCAGCACGTGGCCCTTGCCGTCGGCGTCCGGGGCGGTGAACCCCGCGAACTGCGAGGGGTCGGCGAGGCCGACCGTGCCGTCCGCCGTGTCGGCGGCCAGCCCGTCGGTCGACGGGCGGTAGGCGGTGACGTCGGCGTGGCTCCCTCGCTCGAGCGGGAAGAGCTCGTCGAGCAGCTGGTCGGCGGCCTCGATGACCTGGGCGCCGCGCCGCTCGTCGTAGCCGCGGGCGAGCTCGTGGTCCTGGGGGAGCGCGTCGGTGCCGTAGAACGCGTCGAACAGCGAGCCCCAGCGGGCGTTCGCGGCGTTGAGCGCGAAGCGCGCGTTCGTGGACGGCACCACCAGCTGCGGGCCGGGGACCTCGGCGATCTCCGGGTCGACCCGGTCGACGTCGATCGTCGGGACGCTCGACGGCTCCGGCGCCAGGTAGCCGAGGTCGGTCAGCAGCTTCTCGTAGTCGTCCCGGGAGCCCGCGCCGTGCTCGGCGTGCCAGGCGTCGATCTTGCCCTGCAGATCGTCCCGCTCGGCGAGCGCCGACGCGATGCGGGGCGCGAACCGCTCCTGCAGGTCGGCCAGGGTCGACCAGAACTGCTCGGGGGTGATCTCGACCTGCGCGAGCAGCTCGTCCTCGACGAACGCTCGCAGGTGCTCGTCGACCTTCAGCCCGGACCGCTCGGACATCTCGGACACTGACGGACCGCCTCTCTGACCTGCTGGTCCCCTCGGGACCCGTGACGACGACGAACGTCACCGTCGGCTGTCGTGTTCTCGCGTCGACCGGAGGGTGACCCGGAGAGGGCAACCCTAGGTCGACGGCCGCGCGGGCACCCGACGAGTACCCGTCGCGCGCCGCGCGACGCACGTGGTGGGGAAGGGCTTCGCGTGGGGCACCACGCACGTCGGCCCACGAGTCCACTGCCTGCCCGGAGAGCTCTTTCGTGTCGAGGCCTCACCACTCGCCGTCCGTCTGGTGGAGAGTCCGACCGACCGCGATCACCCTGCTCGACCACCACGAGGCGCACACATGACCGCCGTCAGCACCCCATCGACGTCGTCGTCCCGGCGGGCCGGCACGGCCTCCCGCCTCTGGCACCTGCTGATCGCCGTCGACGTCGGTGTCGCCCTGGTCATCCAGCTGGGACTCATCCTCACCGGCGGCCCCGACCCCAACACCGGCGAGGCCGTCGCCTCGGTCGGGATCGGCACCCGGATGATCCAGACGCTGAGCTACTTCACCATCCAGAGCAACATCCTCGTGCTGATCGTCGCCATCACCCTGGTGCTCGACCCCCACCGGGACGGACGGGTCTGGCGCATCCTGCGGCTCGACGCGCTCCTGGGCATCACCATCACGGGCCTGGTCTTCGACCTGGTGCTCATCCGCTACGTCCACCCGAGCGGATGGCAGCTCGCCGCCACCATCGGCTTCCACTACATCGCCCCCTGGGCGACCTTGCTCGGGTGGCTGCTCTTCGGCCCCCGCCCCCGGATCGACCGCCGCACCGTGGCGTGGGCGTTCCTCTGGCCGATGGCCTGGATCGCCTACACGTTCATCCGCGGCGCGCTGGTCGGGTGGTACCCCTACCCGTTCCTCGACGTCGTCGACATCGGCTACGGGGCGTCGATCCGCAACACCGCGTTCGTCCTCGCGGTGGCGATCGTCCTCGTCGCGGTCTTCATGGTCGTCGACCGGTTCCGCACCGTCGGCGCGGGCCCGCGCCCGGGTCGCGGCCCGCGTTCCGGCGCGCCTGACGCGAGACCGTCCTCGGCGACGCGGTGAGCGCCCCCGACGACGGGCACCGGGTCACCGACGACGGCCCGTCCGGCGCCCGCGGGGTCCCTTCGTCGTGGGGGCCGGGGTGCTCTCCGGACGACGGGGGGTGCGGGAACTGTTGGCCGTGCGTCCGCGGACGATGCCGATGAACTCCTCCATCAGCTCGGTGTTCTCCGCGTCCGGCCAGGTGAGGACGACGCTGGACCGGGGCGCGTCGACCACCGGCCGGTGGGTGAGGTCCCGGCGGTGGTGCAGCCGCGCCAGCGACTGGGGGAGGACCAGCAGGCCGACGCCCGCGGCGACGAGCTCGATCGCCTCGGCCGTCGTCGCCGGGTCGGACGCCGCCGCCCGGCCCGGCCGGTCACCGGGCCAGGGGAGGGTGTCGTCCTGCGGACGCAGGACGATGTCGTCGGCCAGGTCGTCGAGCCGTGCCTCGTCGACCGCGGTGAGCACGTGGTCCTTCGGCGCGACGGCCACCGTGGTCTCGGTGTAGAGCGGGATCGCGTGCAGCCCGGCCCGGTCGATCGGCAGCCGGACCACACCGGCGTCCACCGCACCGGCACGGATCCGCTCCACCACCTCGTCCGTGGGTGCACCGACGAGCTCGAGGGGGACGTGGGGACGGCGCTCGGCCCAGATCCGCGCCCACTTGCCCGGCGTGGCGCCCGGGACGTAGCCGAGCCGGAAGGACGCGATCTCGCCGGGCTCGGTCACGGGCTCAGGCTATCGACCGGCCGAGCCCGATAACCTGGGCCGATGACGCGGCAGAGGGCGACGCAGACGATGAAGCCCGCAACGGCGGCGAAGAAGCTGGGCGTGCACCTCGACGCGACGCCCGCCGAGTTCCGCGCCGGCCCGGTCTCCCGCGACGAGCTCGACGCCCTGCAGGCCGACCCGCCCGCGTGGCTGCGCGACCTGCGGCGCGACGGCCCGCACCCGCGCCCCGTCGTCGCGGACCGGCTCGGTGTGTCGATCTCCGGGCTGGCCCGCGCCGAGATCACCGAGCCGCTGACCACCGCCCAGATCACGGCGTTGAAGGAGGAACAGCCGGAGTGGCTGCGCCGCGAGCGCAATCTGCGCGCCGAGGTCCAGCGCGAGGAGGCCCGGCTGCGCGCCGAGCGGTCGGGCGACGGACGCTCCCGCTAGTCGAGCGTCCAGGACCTGGCGTGCGCTGACCAACGCGGCTCGCCGACCGGCGCGCCTCGTCTACGCTTCCCTGCGTCCGACCGCCGCCGATGGGAGGCCCAGTGCACGGCGAGGCCGGCGCCGAGGTCGAGGTCGTGGAACGGCGCATCACCCAGCGCCTGCGCCGGGTGCGCCTGGAGCGGGGGCTGACCCTCGAACAGGTCGCCGCTCCCGCCGGGGTCAGCGCGGGGTATCTCTCCCGCGTCGAGCAGGGACACCGCGTCCCCAGCATCGGGACGCTGGTCGTGCTCGCCCGGAGCCTCGACGTGAGCGTCGCGGAGCTGCTGGCCGACGACCGGACGTCCCCGGTCGTGCGCGGTGGCGAGGCGCCCCGTTTCACCCAGGGCGACGCCGAGCTCGTGCAGGTGTCACGTCCGACCCGAGCCGCCCTGATCGACGCGACGGTGCTGCGGCTGCGCGACGGCGCCGTCCCGCCGCGGCCGGCCGTGCACGGCGGGGAGGAGTGGCTCCATGTCCTGCACGGGACCTTGGAGCTCTCCCTCGGCGACGACCGGTACGTGCTCGGGTCGGGGGACTCCGCCCAGTTCGACGGCACCACCCCGCACGTGCTGCGGGGCGCCCCCGACGTCGAGGTCCTCGTCGTCATCGCGCGGGACCGGACCGCCGACCACCGTTGACGGCACCCTGCCTGCTGGGCAACTATGTTGCCTCTCAGGCACGTTGCGAGTCCTCCGGAGGTCGGGTCATGAGTGCTCCTCCCGCGCAGGACGACCTCGATCTCGAGGGGGAGGCCCCGGGGCCCACCTCGGTCGCCGAGGAACGTGAATTGCGCAAGCAGCAACTGGCGGTCGCGTTCCGGCTCTTCGGGCGGTACGGGTTCGACGAGGGCGCGGCCGGTCACATCACGGCGCGCGACCCCGAGTTCCCGGGCCGCTTCTGGGTCAACCCGTTCTCGGTGCACTTCTCCCGCATCCGCGTCAGCGATCTGCTGCTCATCGACGAGGACGGCCGGGTCGCGCACGGCTCGCGCCGCACCAACAAGGCCGCCTTCTCCATCCACTCGGCCATCCACGACGTGCGGCCCGACGTCCACGCGATCGCGCACGCCCACTCCGTGCACGGCCGTGCCTGGGCGGCGCTCGACCGACCCCTGGCGCCGATCGTGCAGGAGTCGTGCGCCTTCCACGACAACCACGTCGTGTTCGACGACTACCGCGGCCTCGTGCTCGACCGGGACGAGGGCGACCGGATCGCGGAGAGACTCGGTGGGAACCGGGCCGCGATCCTGCGCCACCACGGGCTCCTCACGGTCGGCGGCAGCGTCGCCGAGGCGGCCTGGTGGTTCATCAGCATGGACCGGGCCTGCCGGATCCAGCTGCTCGCCGAGGCGGCGGGTGACCCGCGCCTGATGAGGCGCGAGGAGGCGGACACCGCCGCGCGTCAGTTCGGCAGTCCGGGCATGGCCCGCGCGAACTTCTCGATCCTGTTCGACCTCGTGGTCGAGCAGGAGCCCGACGTCCTGGACTGACCGACCGGCGAGGTGGAGACCACGATGAAGACCTTCGTCCTCGTGCACGGGTCGTGGGCCGGTGGATGGCAGTGGCGGCCCGTGCGTGAGCGGCTGGAGGCCCGCGGGCACCGCGTCCTCGCGCCCACGTTGAGCGGGATGGCCGACCGTCACCACATCGTCGCCGACGACATGGGGCTGCACACCCATGTCGAGGACGTGAGGGCCCTCCTGGTCTGGGAGGACCTCCGCGACGTCGTCCTCGTCGGGCACAGCTACGGCGGGATGGTCGTCACCGGGGCCGCGGCGGCCCAGGGCGCACGGCTGTCGCACCTGGTCTATCTCGACGCGTTCCTCCCGCGCGCCGACGAGGCGGCGTGGGACGTGCTGCCCTGGCAGCGCGAGGCGTTCCAGGAGCTCCGGTTGCCGGAGAAGCCGTGGCTCATCCGTCCCGTCGACCAGAAGACGTTCTTCCCCGAGCTCGGGGAGGACTTCGACGCCGAGCTGCTGACGCCGATGCCGATCGCGACGCACACGGATGCCGTCGGTGCGGCGCCGGAGCCGGGGGCGATCCCCTCGACCTACGTGCACGCGACCGCGCCGGCGTACTTCGACGACAGCGCGGCCCGGGCCGCGGCGGACGGCATGCGGGTCGTCAACGTCGCCGCCGGGCACTACGTGCACTGGACGCACGCCGACGTCGTCGCCGACCTCCTGCACGAGCTCGCGACGCCGGTCACGGCGTCGGCCTGAGGGACGCCGCGCGCCTCGAGCGTTCAGCCGAAGAGGACCGGGTCCAGCTCGTCGATCGTGAGCAGGAGCCCGTCCGGGCTGACCAGCCGGAGCTGACGCCCGCCGGCCTCGTCCGTCGTCGGGCGGGCGATCGTCACGCCGCGGGCGCGCAGCCGCGCCTCGACCTCCTCCAGCGGGTCGGTGCACTCGAAGCCCAGCTCGACGGCGCCCTCGCCCTGGCCGGGGTAGGGCGGGTGCGCCAGCAGGCCGACCCGGGCGTCCCCGATCTCGATCAGTGCCCGGTCGCCGTCCCGGCGCCCGTGCACCACGCGGGCGCCCAGCTGCTCGTAGAACGCGAGGGAGGCGGTCAGGTCCTCCACGTGCACCATCGGGCGCAGTCGCACCCCGTATCCGTTGTCGTTGCGGTCGGTCACGGTGTCCTCCTCGTCGTGTGGTCGAGGGCCTTGCTCGCTGCTGCCCCGGCACCACGGCCGGGGCGGGTCACCGGACCCGGGCCTGCGCCGAGGTGGTGGCCGTGTCGGTGTCGTCGCTGTCGGTGTCGTCGCCGGGCAGGTGCAGGTCGACGACGTTGACGTTGACCTCGACGACCTCGAGGCCGGTCATCTGCTGGACGGCGGTGATGACGTTGCGGCGGATGGCGCGGGCGAGGTCGGCGATGGCGATGCCGTAGTCGACGACGATGGTGAGGTCGACCGCGGCCTGGCGTTCGCCGACCTCGACCGAGACGCCCTGGGTGGTGGAGGAGCGCCCGCCGGGGATGCGTTCGGTGATGGCGCCGAAGGCGCGGGCGGCGCTGGTGCCGAAGCCGTGGACGCCGTCGACCTCGCGGGCGGCGAGGCCGGCGATCTTGGCGACGACGCCGTCGGCGATGGTGGTGCGGCCCTGGGTGCTCTCCAGTGGCGAGGTGCCCGCGGTGGCCGGGCTGGTGGCGGGGCTCGTCGTGCTCATCGCGCTGTCCTCCCGCTCGACGGGGACCACGGCGCCGCCCGGGGCTGGACGGCGCTGTCCGTCGAACTCCTGGGTTGGACACACCGGCTCGGTGATCCTCACGAGATCGCACCGTGACCGCGACCACGCCGGCGCGTGGTGCAGGGCCGCGTACTAGGTCCGAGCGCGGAAGACCAGCTTGTCTGCACGGGGACGCCGTTGACGAGGGTGCCGCTGGTCGACCAGCGGTCGGGCAGGGTGGCCTGCCGGCAACGGTGCTGCTCACGAACCCGGACCGCGTCCACGGGCGGGGTGCTGGTTGATCTCGATGCCGGGTTCGTCCGCGGCTGGCCGCGGATCACCGGGCTCGGCCATCATGCTGCACGCCTGTGCCGTCGGGAACGAGCCGGAGGTCGACATGCCGCAGCCGGACATCTATCTGAGGTCCTACCCGATCCCCGACGGCATGGCGGCCCACGCGGCCGCGGTGGAAGAGGACGGGTGGGACGGACTCTTGTTCACCGACACCCAGAACCTCAGCATGGACGTGTACGGATCGCTCTATCTCGCGGCGGCGGCCACCTCGCGGCTCAAGCTCGGCACGGCGGTCACCAACCTGACGAGCCGCCATCCCGCGGTGGTCGCCTCGACCATCGCGACCCTGCACCACGTGAGCGGCGGCCGAGCGCACATCGGTGTCGGGCGCGGTGACACGGCGCTGGAGCTGATCGGGGTCGAGCCGCCGTCGGCCGGCACCTTCGAACGCCAGCTCGACGTGCTGCAGACCTACCTGCGCGGGGAGTCGGTCGATGCCGACGGTTTCGCCAGCCACATCACCTGGCTGCCGCTGCCCGGGGAGTCGAAGGTCCCGGTCGACGTGTTCGGTTCCGGACCGCACGTGATCGGGGCGGGCGCGCGGATCGGCGACCATGTCACCGCCACCGTCGGCGCCGAGCCCGACCGTGTCGAGTGGGCGATCCGCACGGCGCGGGACGCGTGCGCCGCGGGAGGAGGGGACCCGGCGGCTCTCCGGGTCGGTGCCTTCCTGGTCGTGTGCGTGGGCACCGACGAGGAGGCCCTCGACGAGCTCGTGCGCGGCAACGCCAGCATCTCGGCGCACTTCCAGCGCAACGTCACCGCATCGCTGTCCCGGGGCGACGTCGCCGCCGTGGACCGGGTGACGGGGGAGTACGACCTCTATCACCACGGGCTCGAGCACGCCACGCAGGCGGCGACGCTCCCCGACGACTTCCTCCGCAGGTTCTGCGTCATCGGCACGCCGGACGAGTGCATCGCACGACTGCACGAGCTGATCGGGCTGGGCCTGTCGCACCTGGTGTTCGTCGGCGCCTCCCGCGACGTCGACCACACCGTGCGCGAACGGTCGGACCATCTCCTCGCGACCGAGGTGCTCCCCGCGCTCCGCCAGGTGACATGAGTCCCACGGTGGGAGCACCGAACTCCTGCGACCCGCGCCGCGCATGCCGTCCGGGCCGCCGGCCAGCGAGACTCGCCGAGGGGGTCGACGACGCCCGCGGCGTCGAGGACGCCGTGGTGCACGGCATCACCCCGCGGCGGACTCGAGGGCCGGGGGCAGCGCCGCGAAGCCGGCCGGCACGGCGCCGTGGAACGGCCGCAGCCGCCGCAGGTTGGCCAGCGTGGTCGCGAGGTGCTCGGGCCGGCCCGCGGCCTCGTCGACGTGCAGGGTGCCGCCGAGCGCGACGACGCTCTCCGGGGCGTCCTCGCCCCAGATCAGCTCGCCGCGGCTGACGGGCCGGCCCGCCGCCGGAGGATCGACAGGCGAAGCGCCCCACCCCCCACGTCGGCCACGGCGCCAACTCCACCGCACCGTCGCGCCCGGCGCCACGGCCTCGCCCGACCACGTACCGTGCCGATCGGCAACGACGGTGACGAGCAGCGGGGCGAGCTCGCCGCGATGTCGGGACGGCCGACTGTGTCGAGCTCCTTCAGCAGGTTCACCGTCCTCGGACCCGGACAACTTTTCTTGCCCTTTCCGACGAGGACCTGGAGCAGTGGGCCCGTTTCGACGGCGACAGATTCCCCCGACGAGCCCGGAGGCCGTCCCGGAGATGCTCGGTTCCGGGCGGGAGGATCAGGGCATGAGCCGCAGTCCACATTGTGAGAATTGCAGCGAAAGTCCCGACTGGTGATGACCGCTCGCCAGCGCCTCGGCACGGCAGGGGCATCACGGGCGTTTCCGCGACGTGCACCGAAGACGGTGCGTAGGGCCCGGAGCAGGGCCACCCGTCGGTGAGAGACCTTAGTCTGACGGCCGCGAGGCGGAACGTGCCCGCGTCGGAGCGGGCCGGCAGGGGAGGCGACGTGGGGCGAGGCGGCGTCGGAGCTGAGCAGCGAGGAGACGGGCGGGTACGGCCGCGATCGGTGGGGGAACGACCGCCGATCACCGCCAGGCTGTGATGAGCGAGCCGATCGGCCCCAGGGCCTCCAGCGCTCGGCGCCGCTCGACCGAGACGGAAGCGCTCGTCCGGCTCGGCGTCGGCGTCATCGCTCTCGCGGCGATCGTCCTCGGGATCGTCGGTTTCGAGCGCTTTCTCCCGGCACCCGGCATCGAGGCCGGCCAGGGGTGGACCGACATCCTGTACTACACGCTGCAGCTCTTCCTCCTCGACTCGGCACCGCTGCAGCAGGCGTCGAACCTGCCCGTCGAGCTCGACGTGGCCCGCTTCCTCGCACCGTCGACGACATTCCTCGCCGTGTGGTTGACCGCGAAGGCGGTCTACGACTCGACATACAACGCGGTCCGCGCGCGGCGGCTCCGCGATCACACAGTGGTCTGCGGGAGCGGTACCGCGGCACTGCTGCTCGCGCGCACCGTGACCGAAGAGGGCCGCACCTGCGTGGTGGTCGACGGTTCCACCCCGGGGGCCGGGGGTCTGCGCCACACGGACACGACGAAGGCCGACGCAAGGGTGCTGGGCGTGGACGGCGATCCCCGAGACGTGGACGTCCTGAGGGAAGCTCGCGTCCACCGGGCCCGGGAGATCGTCGTGATCACAGGTGACAGCACACAGAACGCTGACGTCACCGTCGGGCTCCGCTCGGCTCTCGCCGGTCTCGAGGAGCCACCACGGTGCTTCCTCGAGATGACGTCGTCGGCGCTGGGTGCCGCGCTCACCGCGCACGAGCTCACGTCGGACTCGCGAGTCCGTGTGGAGGTCTTCGTCCCCACCACCCGGGCGGCACGCCGCATGCTGGACGTCCATCTCCCGTCTCCGGGCCACGAGGGTTCGGTGCTGGTCGCGGGCTCAGGGGCGCAGTTCGACGCCGTGGTGCACGAAGTGGGGCGACGAGGCGACCACGCCGACGACCCGATCTCCTGGGCAGCGGTCACACCGGCCGACGCAGCCCACCTCGAACCGCCCGCGGATCTCGCTGTCGCGGTCGTCTGTCTCGACGACGACCTCATGGCGGTCCAGGTCGGACTCCGACTCATGCGGACCGTGCGCGACCGGAGCGTCGACGTGGTCGTGGCCGTCAGCTCGAGTACGGCACTCGGCGGAGCGGTCACCGGCAGCGACTTCGCGGTCTCCTCGGTCGGGCGCGCCCGCTTCCACCTGTTCAACACCACCGACTACGTCTACTCGGTGACGGCTCTCCGCGAGGGCCTCTACTCCGACATGGCCCGCGCCGCGCACGACGCCTACGTGCGGAACGCTCGCAGCCGTGGAGAGACAATGGACGACAACCCCTCCACCGTCCCCTGGGAGCAGCTCCCCGAGGACCTCCGACAGGCCAACCTCGCGCAGGCTTTCTCCGTCAGTGACAAGCTGCGCGCACTCGGTTGTGCGGTCATTCCTCTGGACGAGACCGACGGGTGGTTCGAGTTCGACGAGGAAGAGATCGATCAGCTCGCGAGGAACGAGCACGAGCGGTGGGTGCGAGAGCGCCAACGACGCGGGTGGCGCCAGGGTGCACGTGACGACGCGGCGCTCACCCACCCCGATCTCGTGGGGTGGGACCGGCTGACGGAGAAGGCACGCCAGAAGGACCGCGACGCGGTGGCGGCGATTCCCCAGCAGCTGCGGCAGGCCGGTCTCCAGATCATCCGAGGCGGACCCGGAGACGGGCGGCACCAATAGGATTCTCTCGTGCCGATGGTCGCTGTGCGCTACATCCTTCGGCGGAATCTCAGGTGATGTTCCCGAACGGCGGATTGACCACGTCAGCGCGAGCCTGCGACGGTCACTCTACGAAATCAGATGCCCGGTTGCGTGACGTCGCGGCGGGCTCGTGTCGGGGGTGCGCGAATGGTGACCGAGCAGCGGACGAACGCGGCCGGCGAAGCCGTGCGGAACATCGTCGGGTGGGTGCTCTTCCTCGCGTGGACGATCCTGACCGTTCTCTGGATCGCCAGCATCGTCCACGCTCTGGGTGAGGGCGAAGTCGCTCCCCTGATCATGGGGATCGTCGCGATCCTCCTGATGCTCCTGCTCGCGGTGATGGAGGGTCTGGAAGTCGCGGTGATCGATCGCTGGGACCAGCTGTACCCCGACCGTGCGCAATCGGAGCTCGCCGGCTGGCTCGCCGCTCGCCAGCTGTTCGTGGCACTGATCGTCACCACCGCGACCATCCTGGCGGAGCCGAGGTCCGTCCCGTTGCCTTTCAGTAATCTCACCGGGATCGCGGAGATCCCCGAGGGGGTATGGCTCAAGGCGTTCACGATCGTGTGGACCACGATCACGGTCCTGTGGTACATGCAGATTCTGCCGAAGCACATGGCCGCGACCAATCCGGACCGCTATCTGAGCCGCACCAGGCCCATCTTCTTCCCGGTGGTCCAGGTCGTACACCACCTCGGCATCGCCAAGCCTGCGGAGACAGTCGCGAAGATCATCGAAAAGCGTCTCGACTGGCACGCCACGGAGGGCGTCGAGACCGGCGTGGAGCTCGAGGGTCGCCGCGTCCCGAGCGGGAACCTCGCCAGTGCGTGGGCTGCCTTGATCCCGGAGAGCGCCCCGTCATCCGCCCGGCGACGTCGCGACGATGAGGCGGCCGGAGGCTGACTCCCGCTGAGCGACGGATCGCGGCCAAGACGATGCAACGGGGGACACGGGCGTGACCCGGCGGAACTGGGTCAAGGAGTTCCGTGCAGCCACTGCCACGTTCGACTGGACAGTCGTGGACGAGCTCGCGCGCTCCTACGCCGACCACCTCTATGCCGTGCCGAGCCTGCCCGACAACGTGGGGGTCGTCCTCCAGACCCTTCGCGAGGCTCTCCGGTACGCCGAGCTCGAGATCGTCGCCGACGCCGCTCTCGCGCACAGTCTCTGCCTGCCGGCGGTCCGGAGGCAGTACGCACAGGCTCTGGTCGACCGCGGCAAGCCCGCCGCAGCGCTCCGGCTCTACCGCGAGCTGGCCGACGACGAGGCACTATCGCTGTTCGACCACCTCGAGGCGCAGGGCGGGATCGGACGTTGCTACAAGGAGCTGTTCCTCGCCTGTACCGAGCCCGAACGCTCCAGGCAATTCTTCAGCCGCTCCCTCGACGCCTACTTGACGACCTTCTGGAAGTTCCCGGACCGGGTCTGGCACGGGATCAACGCGGTGGCGATGCTCGCCCGCGCGGAGCGTGACGGGCTCGCTCTCACCGTGCAACCACCGGCCGCGGCCGACCTGGCGGCGGCCGTGCTGCAGATCGTCGACGAGGCGCCGCGGGACACGTGGACCGAGCTGTCGGCGTGTGAGGCAGCCCTCGCGCTCGGTCGAGATGAGGACGCGGTCGAGCGGCTCGAGGCCTTCCTCGCCACGAAGCCCGACGGGTTCACGGTGGCGTCTTTCCACCGTCAGCTCCTGACGGTCTGGGAGCTCGACACGTTCAGTTCGCCGGGTACAGAGCTCCTCGCCCTGTTGCGGGCCGCACTGCTCGAGTTCACCGGCGGACAGGTCACGGTGGGGTCGGCAGACGTCCGGGCCTCGCGTCTCGACGACGACCCGCGAGGGGTAGGTCTGGAGCACATCCTCGGAACCGAGCGCTTCCAGTCCCTCGAGTGGTACCGCAGGGGACTCGTCCGATGCCGGGCCGTGACCAGCATCCAGAACCTGAGCGGCGTCGGCATAGGCACCGGCTTCCTCGTCGCAGGACGCGATCTGCACCGGGACCTACCGCCGCTCGTCGTTCTCACGAACCATCACGTGGTGCCGGGGACGCTCGAGCCCGAGGACACCCTCTTGGCGTTTCACGGCCTCGACGACGATCCGGGGCGGCAGGCTCGCTTCCGTGTGAGGCGTGAGTGTTGGTCACAGCCTGCGGAGCGCGGAGGGCTGGACACGACGATCCTGGAGCCGGACGGCCAGCCGGAAGGCGTCGTGCCTACCCCGCTCGCCGCGAAGCTGCCTCGCAAGCCGCTCAAGGACCGGCGGGCGTACCTCATCGGACATCCGCGCGGATTGTCCCAGCCTCAGTTCTCCCTCCAGGACAACATCCTGCTGGACTACGACCGACAGTGGGTCCACTATCGCTCGCCCACGGAGCCGGGCAGCTCCGGCAGCCCCGTCTTCAACGACGACTGGCAGCTCATAGGGCTCCACCACGGCGGTGGCCACGAGCTGAAGCAGTTGAACCACCGCGGTGGAATCTACGCGGCGAACGAGGGAGTCACGATCGAGTGTATCCGCAGGTGGCTGAAGACAGTTCCTCCGCTTCCGCGCTGATCGTGCTCATCGAACCGAATGATCGACGAGCAAGGTGGGATTGCTCTCCGGAGAGGAGGAGCCTTTCTGTCACTTGACGTGACCGCTGGGGGGCGTGGTCGGGTGGGAAGTCATGTCGCCTCGAGCGGTGGGATCGCTCCGCCAGCGAGCTAATGACCATGGAGCTGAGGACCGTGCTGACCAACACCTACCGATGCGGCCCTGACGAGCGATTGACTGTGACCTGGCCGAACGGGAACACCTCATCCGCGACGAGTTGCTCAATCTGTCGAAGGTCGTGCCGCCTTCTCAGCGGCCCTTCCCGGCGTGGGACCGCAGCAAAGGACACCGGAACTGGCGGCGCGCCGTGACGCCCCGATCGGCACAGAGAGCCGCAGTGTTGACCGCTGTGGTCCTGGGTCTCGCGCTCGGCGGATGCACTTCCCGTGAGCCGGCCCATCCGGCAGAGATGCCGGCACCGGGACCCGCCTTTCCCGCTAGCGGGCCACTGCAGCCCGGCGGCGTCCCAGGGTCGGCTTTGCCGCCCGATGTCGAGGTTGCAGCCGACGGTCCCGGCGTCCCAGGAGTCGGGGGTGGTCCGGCCGCAACCCGAGGGCCGGGCGCCCCCGGTGGAGCAGAAGTCCCGGCTGGAGCAGAAGTCCCGGGTGGAGCAGGCGGTTCGGGCGGAACGGGAGCGCCCGGTGGTGGACCTAGCTTCTACCCCTCGGTGTACACCAATTCGGCGTTCTTCAACGCGAACGGGTTGCCCTGTGAGAGTTCAAGCACCGATTGCACTATCGACTCATTCGACAAGGCGATAGATGCCATCCTCCATGCGCCCGATGACCCGACGGGTAGTGGGGGCGCACCGGACGACCCAGCCTGTTACACGCAGCCCCGATGTTTGCAGGGAGTTGTCGAGCTCTTCCTTTTCGCGGACTTCCATGAGAACGATACGATGATCGGCTGGGACCTGTCGACAACGCCCCCGACCTTCAACTATCCCTCGAGCTGGCACCTCCCATCCGGCCTCGGGAGTGCGTGGAGCAGAGAGCGCGTGCAGACGATGGTGCAGCTGTTCGCCAGCAAGAATGTACCGCTCGATACGGAAGCACTTCGAGGACTGCTCAAGACATTGCATGACAACGGCGGGTCCCCGGACACGGTGAGTGCATTCATCCAGGGGTTGTCAGCGACCAACGTGACGGTTCAGCAACTGCGGGATGCGGGTGTCACGGAACAACAATTGGGCGCGGCTGGAGTGGCGCATCAGCGTCCGTCGAACGCGGAAACTGTTCTTCGCGAACAGTTGGCTGCGGGAGTCACGCCGCAACAGTTGTTGGCGGCGGGGGCCACGCCGCAGCAATTGTTGGCGGCGGGGGCTACGCCGCAGCAACTCATCGATGCGGGGGTTCCCCAGCAGGCCCTCGTTGACGCGGGCGTTCCCCCTAGCAGCGGCTCGAGTGGCAGCGGCACCGCGAGCGCCGAGGGCTCCACGGGCAGTGACTCCAGCGGCAGCATCGATCCCGGCGGCACCACCAGTTCGAGCGGCACCGACGGCAGCAGCAGCGGCTCCAACGGCAGTAGCGGTTCCAGCGGCAGCGACGATGTCAGCAGCAACGGCTCCAGCGGCGATGCCGGGGGCCGCAGCGACCCCACCGGCAGCAGCGACAGCAGTTCCGGCGATGCGAGCGGCTAGCTGGCTCGAGCGGGTGGTGCGGTACGTGTTGCGCCGGAATTCCGAGGTGCTGTGGAGTTCCCTTCCCCGTGGCCTCGCGAGCGCGGTCGCCGTCCTTACTAGGCCTGAATGGCCATGCACTGCTTTCCTGTCGGCGGAGCGAGGGAAGAACACGCTCGCGGGCCCATCTCTCATCCACAGGTCACGTGGTCGTACCGTTAGCGATCAGAGGAAATCGACCGAGGAAGTGGAAGGACGGTTCAGTGGCGAGGGTCTTCGTCAGCCATGCGAGCGCTGACCAGAGGCTCCCCGAGTCGCCGATCTCTTGCGTCCGTGGACGGTTCCAGGGTCGCAAGGGCGACCAGACCGTTGCGAGCGCTGCGAGGAAACATGCTGTGATCATTCGTCGTCGTGCGCCCGAGCGGCTTGGGTTCCGAACGGCGGATTGACCACCTCGTGCTCCGCTGCGACCGTCATTGCGCGAAGTCAGTTTCGGCACATCGCCACGCGGCGGACAGACGTGTGAGGATGCGAGATGGTGACCGAACAACAGGCGTCCGGGGCCGCTGGAGACGTCGTGCGGTCGGTCGTGGGCTTTCCACTCCGCGCGGCCGATGTTCGTGGCTCTGATCGTCACCGCCAACGGCTTCCTCGTGGAACCGGACGCGATCTACGTCCCCTTCTCCTCTCTCGTGATCGACTCGAATCACAACAGCGCGCTGCTCCTGTGGTTCGCCATGGTGTGGTGCACGGTCACCGGTCCTGTGGTTCGCACGTCGTGCCGAAGCACATGGCCGCAACCGAAGCGGACCGTCATCCCACGGTCACGAAGCCACTGCTGTTCCCCGCCGCTCAGGTCGTCCACCACGCGGGGGTTCCCCAGCCCGCCGAGACCGTGGCGAAGCTCGTCGAGCGCCGGCTCCATCGGGAGCCTACGAGGGCGTCGAGGACCGGCGCCGAGCTCGAGAGCCTTCCGATGTCGCGGGGTCAGACCCTGGCGAGGGTTGATCCCGGAGGCCGGGTCAGCGCAGGGACGGCGGGCTCGCGACGACCGGGCGGGAGCCGGACCATCCCGCCGGGGGCTCTCGAACCACTCGAGCCGAGGGAGTTCGCGTGATGCGGCGGAACTGGATCAAGGAGTTCCGCGCGGCCACGGCCACTTTCGACTGGCCGGTCGTGAACGAGCTCGCCCACTCGTACGCGGCACACCTCTACGCTGTGCCGTCTCTCCCGGGCACCATAGGGCCGGTACTCCAGGAGCTCCGACAGACATTGCGCTACACCGAGCTCGAGCTGGTCGCCGACGCCGCCCTTGCGCACGGGCCGGGCCTACCGGTGGTCCGCCGGCAGTACGCGCAAGCCTTGGTGGACATCGGGAAGCCCGCTGCCGCGCTGGCTTTGTACTCCGAACTGGCCAGCGACGAGATGCTCGCCCCGGTCGACCGCGATGAAGCACGCGGCGGCGTCGGCCGCTGCTACAAGGAGCTCTTCCTCGCCTGTACCGAGCCCTCCCGCCGTCGTCAGTACCTCACCCTGTCGCTCGACGCGTACCTGGCCGCGTACCGGGCGGACCTCGAGCACACCTGGCACGGGATCAACGCGGCGGCGCTGCTGGCTCGTGCCGACCGCGACGGCATCGAACTTCCGCAGATGCCTGCGGCGGCCGAACTCGCCGGAGCCGTGCTGAAGACCGTGGACGCCACGGGCGCGCCGGATAGCTGGACCGAGGTGACGGCGTGCGAGGCAGCGATCGCGCTTCGGCGGTACGACGAAGCGATCGAGAGAGCCGAGGCATTCATCGAGTCGAAGCCCCACGGATTCACCGTGGCGGCGTTCCACCGGCAGCTCCGCACCGTATGGCAACTCGACACCGCGAGCGATCCGGGGAGCGAACTGCTCGCCCAGTTGCGGTCCGCGTTGCTCGATAGGGTCGGCGGGCACGTCACCGTGGAGCCCGAAGACATCCGCATCGCGCGTCTCGACAGGGACCTCCACGGCGGGCGGCTGGAGCGGATCCTCGGAGTCGACCGCTTCCAGTCGTTGACGTGGTACCGCAACGGGCTGCTTCGGTGTCGGGCCGTGGCCAGCGTCCAGACCCCGAGCGGCGACGCTGTCGGCACCGGATTCCTCGTCGCGGGCCCCGACCTTCATCCGGACCTTCCGCCGCTCGTCCTGGTGACGAACGGCCATGTCGTACCGGAGGGGCTGCGGCCCGACGACACCGTGCTGGCGTTCCACGGCATCGACGACGACCCGGTTCCGCGGGCCCGTTGTCGAGTGAAGCGCTTGTGCTGGCATCAGCCGTCGGCCCAGAACGGGCTGGACACCGCGATCCTGGAACCGCACGGGCACCCCCCGGGTGTCGCTCCCGTGCCCCTCGCCGCCGAGCTACCGAACAAACCACTCGATCATCGACGTGCCTACGTCATCGGCCACCCACGGGGACTGTCGCAGCCCCAGTTCTCCTTGCAGGACAACCTCCTTCTCGATTATGACCGGCGCTGGGTCCACTACCGCTGCCCCACGGAGGCCGGCAGCTCCGGCAGTCCGGTCTTCGACGACGATTGGCACCTGATCGGCCTGCATCACCTCGGCGGCAACAGGGTGAAGCGACTCAACGGGGCCGCCGGCACCTATGCCGCGAACGAAGGCATCACCATCGACGCCATCCGCAGAGCACTGGTCGAGGAACCCCCGACCGCCCGCAAACCTTGAGACACGAGCCGCAGATCATCTACGCTGCGCCCTCAGCCCTCCACCGCTTCTCCGAGGGGCACGCCGTGAACGAGTACAACGTCCTCGTCGCCGACACGGCGACCAACATCCACGACGAACTCGACCGGACCGGCGACAGCGCTCTCGAGTCCTTGCAGTTGGCCCTGGCCGAGCCGATGCTCACCGCCCTGGCCGCGAAAGCAACGGTAGGCATCGCATCTTCCTTCGCGGGGAGAATCCTCTACGATCGATGGAAACTTCTGCGGGAGAAGGAGGACGTCGATCAACTCGGCGACGAGGTCCTGGCCGGGGAGCATTTCGAAGGAGACCCGGAGTTGGTCGGCCAAGCAAAGGTCGATGTCGTCGATCTGCTGACCGCACACGGCTTGACGGGGGAGCAAGCGGAGCGAGTGACATCGCGTCTGGTGGAAACGATGCGGATGAACGTCGGCGACCTCGAGCACTGAGCGAAGATTCGGCGCTCCAGCTGGCCGAGCCCCGGTGTGCCGGCACGCCCCCGACCGTCGGTGCGCCGCATCTCGTCATGGCTGGCGGTTGCTCGCGGCACTATCGTGATGTCGTGCCCGGTCTCGAGGGCGTGCCCGCCCTCTGGTGGTCGCCGTCCCTCGGCGCGTGGCTGGAGGGCGTCGACGGGCGGTGGCAGGTCATCGCGTGGCGTCGCGGCATCGTCCGCGATGACTCCCCGATGGTCGACTTCCTGCCCGACGACGCAGTCCGTCTGGTGCTCAAGTGCTGCGCACTCCACGTCGCCACCGACCTCTACGCGGCGTCCGCCGATGTCGAGGTCGCCCGCGCGCAGGCCGGCGCGCACCTCGCCGACGCCGAGCGGGCCCACCCTGCTCACCCCTCGCGGTCGGGCCCGTCCGACGGCGGGTAGCTGTTCCAGCGCCTGCCTGTCCAGGCGCATGCCCGCGGTCTCGACCGACCGCGTGGGAGATCAGCTGCCGCCCAGCTCGCCCAGCTTCTTCTCGCGCCAGCTCCGCTCGAACGGCAGCCGCCAGGCGTGCGGGGCGACCAGTTGGTGGATCGCGTTCGGGCCCCAGCTCCCCGGAGCGTACGGCTTGACGGGCGGCGGGGTGTCGAGCAGCGGGGTCGATCTGTCCCAGAGCCACTCGATGCCCTCCGCCGTGGTGAACAGCGTGTGGTCACCGCACATCGCGTCGAGGATCAGCCGCTCATAGGCCTCCATGACGTCGTCGGCGTAGTCGGTCTCTCCCGTCGAGAACTGCAGGCTCAGCTTGTCGAGCTTCATCCCGCGGCCGGGTCGCTTGCCGTAGTAGGACAGGGAGACCTTCGATTCGTCGGCGAGATCGAACGTGAGATGGTCCGGGCCGGCCGCCCCGACCCCGGAGTCGGCCGAGAACATCGACCGTGGCGCTTCCTTGAACGCGATCGAGAGGATTCGCATGCCCTCGGCCATCCGCTTGCCCGTGCGGAGGTAGAACGGGACGCCGGCCCAGCGCCAATTGTCGAGCTCGCAGTGCAGGGCGATGAACGTCTCGGTCTCGGAGTCGCGCGCGACCCCGTCCTCCTGACGGTAGCCTTGGTACTGACCGCGGACCACGTGCGACGGCGACACGGGTAGAAGGGCCCGGAAGACCTTGTTCTTCTCCTCGCTGATCGAGGTCGGTTCGAGTGCGTTCGGTGGCTCCATGGCCACGAAGGCCATGACCTGGAACAGGTGGGTGACGACCATGTCCTTGTAGGCGCCGGTCTTCTCATAGAAGTCGGCCCTTCGGTCCAGCCCGAGGGTCTCCGGGACGTCGATCTGGACGTGGTCGATGAAGTTTCGGTTCCAGATCGGTTCGAACAGCCCGTTGGCGAAACGTAGGGCGAGGATGTTCTGCACCGCCTCCTTGCCGACGAAGTGGTCGATCCGGAAGATCTGCGATTCGTCGAACGTGCGGTGCACCTGCGCATTGAGCTCGACCGCGCTCGCCAGATCCGTACCAAATGGCTTCTCCATCACGACCCGCGAGCGCTCGACGAGTTTCGCCTCCCGCACCGTGTGGATGACATCGAGTGCGGCGGCGGGCGGCACGCTGAGGTAGTGCAGCCGCAGGCAGCCCTCGCCGAGCTGCTCCTCCGCCTCGGCGACCGCCGCCGCCAGCTTCTCCGGACCGGCCGAGGTCGGCACGTAGCGAAGCTTGGCGGCGAAACCCTCCCACTCCACTGGATCGAGTTGCTCGCGGAGCCTGCGTTCGAAGGTCACGGTCTCGAGGTGGCCGTACTCGGCCGCGGCGGCCTGGGCGAACACGCGGAAGTCCTCGTTGCTCATCTCCTCCAGCGACGATGCCACGATGCGGATCGGTGGGGCCAGGTCGGAGGCGGCCAAGTGGGCGAAGCCAGGCAGCAGCTTTCGGCGCGCGAGGTCGCCGGTCGCCCCGAAAAGGACGATCACGTGGGGCGGGATTCGCTCAGGTTGTTTGTGATATTGACCTGAACCCAGCGCGGGGTACGTAATGGACTGCGCTCGGTAGGTGTTCACAGCCGTCTATTCTGGCAGCGTTGTCGCTGTCGACGGAAGTGGTCGTTCGAGCCCTGGCTCGGCGAGAAAGATCAGTGGTTCCTGCAGCACCACTGTTCGTGCCGGGAAGTCTGACTCGCGGTCATGACCCTGTGTCAGGACCCGCGCACCGGCACGGACAGTGCGGACACGCGGACGTACGCTGTCCCGAGCCGAGCGTCTGGGTGACGAATTCCGAGCTCATCGGGGGGACTCCTCGGCGGCGGAACGGCGTGTATCCGAGCTCGAGATCCTCGTCAGAAGGGGCGAGGAAGGCAGCCAACCATCGGGGCCGGTGCGCCTGCTGAATGATCTCGACCAGGATGGCCGAACCGACGATGATCACCGCCACGGCACGCGGGACGTTCCAGTCGCCGGCTCCCGGGAGTGCCACACAGAGAAGTCCTGCCAGGAAGGCGAGGATGCCGGTGTTGTAGGCCAGGCGCGTGAGGAGGCGGTGGTGACTGGCTATGGCCTCGTCTCGCCACTGTTCTGATCGAATCTGATGGATTCGCTCCGGGTCGCGAATCTTCTCGGGGTACAACGCGACGCGTTCGGTCACCGAGATGTGGCGACTGGCCGCCGCCGATCCGGACTGGATGGCGAAGACCAGGCATGCGATGGCCAGTGAGAAGAACGCTATCGCGAGGTCACCCCTGAGGCCCCGGTCCGCCCTGCCGACGAGCGTCACGACCGCAGCGATGGAGAAACCCGCCAGCAGAGGCGCAGCGATGGACGCGAACGTCGTCGTGCTGATGGCGTGCCCGAGAGGCCGCGGTTTGCTCCAGAACTCTTCTCGTGAGGCCATGTTTCATTCCCACGGACGCAGGTCGGTCCAGCCGTTCAACCTCGTGCTGTGCGTGTCGTACGGATCATGGGGCCGGCGCTTCAGGTCGAGGTCGTCCGAGGCTCCGATGGCCTGCAGGGCCATGACGAGCTTCTCGAGCCCCTCGGCCGACACCTGGCCACAGATGTCGTACTTCGTCGACGCTTCCTTGGACGAACTCTCTGCTCCTTCCTGGCCTCGACCCGAGCGGAGATAGTCGATCGCCCGTCGGATCGCGCCGTCCACTCCTCGCTCGGGTGTCAAGGACTCGTAGGTCATCTCGGGCTCGGGGCGCCGATCCCTCACCATCGTCGACTGCCACCTCCATCGCCGAAAGGTGACCAACACCTTGCAGCACATGCGGTCTGCGTGGGAGTCCGGTCGGTGTCGGCGCCCGACGGCGCGCCGAGGTGGTCGACGCTCCCTCGACGCCGTCCGGTCGCGGCACGGTCCCGTGGATGACCCGAGTCACCGGGGCTCCGCGGCCGCGGGACAGGTGTCTTCGAATTCCAGGTCCGGCACGGCTGCCGCCCACTCGTTCGGATCGACACCCCGCGCGACGATCGCGCAGGCTCGGGCTGTGGGGTGGGCGCGGAGGTCGTCGAGTGCGGAGACGTCCCAGAGCCGCACCACCCCGTCCGCGCCCGCTGCGACGAGCCAGGGCCGATCGTGCGGGAGGGTCAGCGCTGTGATCGGTGACCCGGCGGTCGGGGTCGTCGGCCCCAGAGGCCGCGGTGCTGCGGGGACCGACACGTCCCACAGCGTGATGGAGCCCGAGGAGCCGGCCGCGGCCAGGGTCGCGCCGTCGCCGTCGAACCCGACGGTGTAGATGGCTCCGCCGTCGGTGGATGGTGCCGGTGTCCGGCGAGGAGCACCGGGCGTCGATCGATCCCACACCAGGACCGAGCCGTCCCACCCGCCGCTGGCCAGGGTCCCGTCCGGGTCGAAGGCGACGGAGAACACCGGGGGACCGCCGGCGGTGAGCCCCGGCGGGATCGGTCGGGGCGCACCCGGGCCGGAGACGTCCCAGTCCACCACCGCGCCCTCCGCGCCGGCGGTGACCAGGGTGTGCCCGTCGGCGGAGAACGCGGCGGAGTACACGGGCCCGGTGTGCACGACGACCGGCCCACCGTCGGGCGCCGGTCGGGTCGGGTCGTCGATGTTCCACAACGAGACGCTGCGGTCGTCGCGGGCGACGGCCAGCCTGGCCCCGTCCGGGGCGAACGCCACGCCGTTGACGGCGCCACCGACCGCGGGCACGGTACCGACGATCCGGGGCATGCCGGACCCCTCCAACACCACCAGCGCCACCGACCCGTCGTTCGTGCCCGCTGCGAGGAGCCGGCCGTCGGGCGAGATGGCGAGGCTGCCGACGTCGGCCGGCATCGGGATCGGGGGCCCGGAGGGGCGGGGGTGGGCCACGTCGGCGAGGTCCCAGAGTCGGACGGCGGGCTCCTGCCCGCCGGTGGCGAGCAGCCGGCCCGGGGGCGTGACCGCGACCGCTCGGCCGGCGCCCGCACCGCCGGTGGTCAGCGTGCTCAGGAGTACGGGATGCGGTGGCCCCGCGAGGTCCCAGAGCACAGTGGTGCGGTCGGGCCCGGCCGAGGTGAGCCAGCGACCGTGGGGGGCGAAGGCGACGGTGTACACCTGGTCGGCGTGGGCGCGCAGTGGCTCACCGATGCGCATCGGTCGGGTCAGGTCGGTGGCGGTGAAGAGCCCGACTTCGTGGTCGGCGCCGGCGGTGGCGAGCATCGTGCCGTCGGGGGAGAACGCGAGTTGGTAGGCCGCCCCGGCGTGCACGCGGACCGGCGCGCCGACGAGGCGCCCGGAGCCGTCCGTGGACCAGGTGACCAGCTCGCCGGACTGGTCGACCGCCGACACGGTGGCGCCGGTGGGCGCGAACGCCGTGGACCAGACGGCGTTGGAGGCTCCGGCCAGCGGCGCGCCGAGCGGGGACGGGTGCGTCCGGTCGGTCACGTTCCACAATCGCACGGTGTCGTCCGCGCCCGCGGTGGCCAGGGTGCGTCCGTCCGGGGCGTAGGCGACGTCGTAGACGTGGCCGGCGTGCCCGGTCGGGACCTCAACTGTCGTGGTGGAGCGGCGGGGGTCGGTGACGTCACGCAGGATGAGGCGGCCGTCGAAGCCGACCGACGCCAGGGTGTGTCCGTCCGGGGAGAACGCAACCGCGTGGGCCTCGGCGCTGTGACCGGTCAACGGCGTGCCGAGCGGGCGAGGCGCGGCCCGGTCGGTGATGTCCCAGAGGCCGACGGTGGTGTCAGACCCGGTGGTGGCCAGCGTGCGGCCGTCGGGGGAGAACGTGATGTCGTAGACGTAGCCCCGCTGCACCGGCATGGCTCCGATCTGAGTGGGGCGACTCGGGTCGGTGAGGTCCCAGATGGTCGCGCTGCCGTCCATCCCGCCGGTGACCATCGTCGATCCGTCGGGTGAGTACGCGGTGGTCGTGACCTCGCTGGTGTGGGGGAGGGTGCGGGCGTAACGGGTGTGGCTCAGGGTGTCGACGAGGTTGGCGTCCGCCGCGGGGTCGGGCGCGATCTGGGCGGCGGCGAGGCCGAGGCGCAGGGCGGCGCGGGTGTCGGTCGCACGGGCGGCGTCCGCTTGGGTGAGCAGTTGGCGGGCGACGGCCTGCCGTTGCGCGGAGGTGGCCGATCGCGCTTGGAGGAGGGCGGCGACGCCCGCGACCACCGCGACGAGCAGCAGGATCGAGAGCACGGCCACGGCACGATGGCGGCGACGCCGGTCACGGATGACGCTGGTCAGCAGGAACTCACGCGCGCCCGGGCTCAGTTGGATCTGATCGGTGGCGAGGCCGATGCGGTGCCCGGGCCGCGTTCGATGGGGGCGAGCGCCGAGGTCGGCCACGACGCCGGCGAGCTGCGCGCCTTCCCACAGCCCACCCGTGCCGCCGCCGCGTGCCGCCCAGTCGCCCGCGGCCTGCTCGACCAACCGTCGGGCGCGCAGCGCGGTGGATTCACGGTCGATCGCCTCAGCCAGCGGAGGCCACGCGCTCAGGAACGCCTCGTGCGCGACCTCCACGACCGCACCACTGCTGCTGGGCTCGGAGTGTGTCGTCAGCAGGCGTCGGCGGACGAACTCGTCGAGCTCGCGGGCCGCCGGCACGGACAGTTCGTGCCAGGGCACCCGCCATCGGACGGGACGTCCCTGCTCGTCGACGACCACCAGGCCGAGGAGCTCACGCACGACCGCGTCGCGGTCGCGTCCCCCGGCCTTCTCGGCGTCCGCCAAGGCTCGGTCGGCCTGCTGCGCGAGTGCTCCGCGCACCCCGCCGAGCTGGTCGTACCGGGTGAGGCTGATCTGGGCGTGCCGGTAGATCCCGTTCCGTGCGGCGCCCTCGGTGAGCTGGGCCAGCGTGTAGGCGAGCAGCGGCAGGGCGTCGCCGCCGCCGGTGTCGGCCACCAGACGGTCGACCAACCCCTCGTCGAGCTCGAGGCCCGCGAGCTGGGCCGGCTTGACGATCGCCGCCACCAGACCCTCGCGCCGCATCGGCGCGATGGTGTGAACGCGCGTCGGGAGATCGGCGAGTTCGGCGCTCGAGAGCAGCCGATCGAGGAACTCCGGGCGCAAGGTGGCGACCACCTGAAGGGGTCGACCCAGCGCCGGCAGGAGCACCCGGGCGAAGTCGGCCCGCGCCGCCGCGTCGGCCTGGGTCAGCAGCTCCTCGAACTGGTCGACGACCACGAGCAGGCGGTCGCGGCGGCCTCCCGGCACGGCCAGCAGCAGATCGTCCACGACGTCGGCGAGCCCCCCGGTGTGCACCATCTGTCGTAGGTCGGGGATGGAGCGCTCAGGTCGGCCCAGGGAACGGGCAGTCATCGCCAGCTCCCGCACGACCGCGCCGAGCGGATCGCGACCGGGACGACACGGAGCCAGCGCCCAGGCATCCGGCTCACTGGCGACCGCGGGCACGAGCCCCGCCCGGACCAAGGAGGACTTGCCGCAACCCGACGGCCCGACCACCACCAGCACCTCGGCCTCCGAGCGTGCGCTCGGAGTGCGCAACGCGGAGACCAGAGTCCGGACGTCGTCCTCACGACCGAAGAACGCCCGATGCCGGTCGGCGTCGAACGGGTCCAGCCCGGGGTACGGCGAGAGGTCGTCGGGCCAACCTCGCCCACCCGCAACGTCGATCTCCCGCAGCACGGCGTCGAGCCGGTCGCGAGCGGCGGCCTGGTCCTTGGTCAGATCGAGGTTCTGCAACGACTGCAGCAACTCATGTCTCACCCCCGGCTCGGCGAGCATCGGCAGCAGCCGCGCTCCCTGCGATCGGGCGATCACCACCTCGGCCGTGCACCAGGCAGATCGGCAGTAGGCCTCGGTCACCACACAGACCACCACGTCCGCCCATCTCAAGCTCGCATACAGACGCTCCTCCCATTTCTCTCCCGGTGTGATGCCATCCTGCGGGTCCCGGTCGAGAAAAACGTCATGGCCTGCGTCGACCAGCCATCGACGCAACCGTCCGGAGGGTCCCCGGTCCGCGCTCGCATGGCTGACAAACACCCTCGCCACGGGACCGTCCTCTCAATTCCACAAGCGACATTGCCCTGATCAGAAAGGGTGGGTGTCCTGGCTAGCCTATGGGTGAGCCGATGGACGAGCGCGCCCGTCGGTGACGTGCTCGTTCGGGTGGCCCTCGTTGGTTGGTGGTGGTCGTCGAGGTCTCCTTGGCCGAGAGACTATTTCCGCTTGCGCATGGCTGGTCATTTGCACGACGAGTGAGGCGCGAGCCACCGCAACCGCCTGATCTGGATCAAGCGGCTGCGGCGCTACGTCCACCCGGTCCGCGAGATGCGGCGTGGCCGGCGCGAGGACCGGCCCTTTCTCCGGCAGACAGAATCAAGACCTCGGGCTCGAGCAAGCTAGTCGCTGGACCCGCCGCTGCTGGTGTCGCTGCTGGTGTCGCTGCTGGAGCTGCTGTCGCTGGAGCTGCTGTCGCTGGAGCTGCTGTCGCTGGAGCTGCTGTCGCTGGAGCTGCTGTCGCTGGAGCTGCTGGAGCTGCTGGAGCTGCTGGTGCTGCTGTCGCTGGAGCTGCTGTCGCTGGAGCTGCTGGAGCTGCTGGTGCTGCTGTCGCTGGAGCTGCTGGTGCTGCTGTCGCTGGTGCTGCTGTCGCTGGTGCTGCTGTCGCTGGAGTTGCTGGAGCTGGCGCTGGTGTCGCTGGCGCTGGTGTCGCTGGCGCTGGTGTCGCTGGCGCTGGTGTCGCTGGCGCTGGTGTCGCTGGCGCTGGCGCTGGTGTCGCTGGCGCTGGTGTCGCTGGAGCTGGTGTCGCTGGAGCTGGTGTCGCTGGCGCTGCTCTCGCTGGCGCTGGCGCTGGCGCTGGTGTCGCTGGAGCTGCTGTCGCTGGAGTTGCTGTCGCTGGAGCTGCTGCCGCTCTCGCTGGTGCTGCTACTGGTATCGCCGCGGCTCGTGCCTGTAGCGCCCGCATCAACTAGGGCCTGTTGGGTGATACCCGCATCCAACAGTTGCTCTGGGGTGGCTCCTGCTCCCAATAGTTGCTGAGGTGTGGCTCCCGCTCCCAGTAGTTGCTGAGGTGTGGCTCCCGCGGCCAGTAGCTGCTCTGTCGTGGCTCCCGCGGCCAGCAGCTGCTCAGGCGTGGCTCCCGCGGCCAGCAGCTGCTCAGGTGTGGCTCCCGCATCCAATAGTTGCCGTGGGGTGGCTCCCGCTCCCAGTAGTTGCTGAGGGGTGGCTCCCGCGGCTAGCAGCTGTTCAGGTGTGGCTCCCGCATCCAATAGTTGCTGTGGTGTGTCTCCCGCTCCCAGTAGTTGCTGAGGGGTGGCTCCCGCGGCTAGCAGCTGCTCAGGCGTGGTCCCCGCGGCCAACAGTGGCTGAGGTGCAGTTACTATCTCCGACCGCTGCTGAGACGGGGCTTTCGCGTCGCGCAGTCGCGACAGTCCCTGGAAAAAGGTTTTCACCAGCTGCTCAGGGCTGGCTCCCTGGTCGGCCAAGTCTTCCAAGACGAACGAAGAAAACGCGCCATTAGCGCTCAACGAGCTCACTAATGCGTTGACGCGCTGCGGACTCCCTGCCTCTCCGGTGAAGCTGTCGCTCTGAGTTGGGTGGTAGTAGAAGATTGGCCGCGCCCCGGGAGGCACGGGAGACATGTCCAGGAAGATCGACAAGTCGTCGTTGTGCACGCACCCGCTACTGTCCACCCAGCCGCCCCAGCCGACCTCGCCGTCCGGGGCGGGCATGAACTCCGCAGAGAGGAACAGCGCGGCGACTCCTTGCACGCACTTTGGCTGTGTAAAGCAGTCCCCTTCCTCGCCGGGCGGGGGGTCTTCGCCGTTCGGTAGGTTGGGAGCAGTAAGAATGAGTCCTACCACCTCGGCGAGCGAACCATCGCTTCCTTCCGCATTGAAGAACGCGGTGTTGGGTCGGGGGTAGAACGTAGGTCCACCGGTACTGGTTCCTCCGCCGGTTCCTCCGCCGGTTCCTCCGCCGGTTCCTCCGCCGGTTCCTCCGCCGGTTCCTCCGCCGGTTCCTCCGCCGGTTCCTCCGCCGGTTCCTCCGCCGGGGGCGCCGGGTCCTACGGTGAGACCAGGTCCGCCGGTGGCGCCCGCTTCGCCGGTGGCGCCCGCTTCGCCGGTGGCGCCCGCTTCGCCGGTGGCGCCCGCTTCGCCGGCTCCCGCTGCGCCGAGGCCGCCTGATGCACCCAGGGCGCCCGCCACACCGAGGGCACCCGACGTACCGACGACGCCCGGCACTTCGGACGCACCCGGCGTACCGAGAACGCCCGCTGCACCGAGGACGCTGGGTCCGCCGAGAACGCCCACAACGCTGGGACCGCCAAGTGCGTTCGCACTAATGGGCCCGAGTGGTAAGGCGACCCCGGGGGGAGTACCGGGCCCGAGGGGCAGACCAAGCCCAGGGGTGCCACCGGGCCCGAGAGGCAAGCCAACCCCGGGGGGGCTACCGGGCGGCACTGGCCCGCCGCCCGGGGCGAAAGGACCTGGTGCTGCGACGTCAGGCGGATGCGCCGGTCCGCGGGAAGAACACGCTCCGAGCGAGAGACTGAGGACCAGAGCCGCCAGCGCAGCGATTCCCCTGGCTGATTTCGGCGACGACAGCCGGTGCGAGCTCCGCATTTCGGGTATGGCGGTCATGCGTTGGGGCGGATTCAAGTGCATTCGGACCGACCTTGTCCGGCACTTGGGGCAGCCCTCTGCGGGTGTGATGATCCCGGTCGACGTCGTCACAGCGAAGCGCCCGTCGACGTTGCGTCGATAGGTGTTGGTCGTCATGATCCGATCTCCATGGTTCTATCTCGCCATCGGGGCCCCACCGCCCTTACGCGACACGACCAGCCCCATTTTGACCAGCGGACCTCAGGATCACGCTAGGTGGCAAAGGGTCCCCCTTCGGGACCGACAACTCCAGCGTGTCCCCCGTAATGGACTAGTGCCTTTTTCGCTACGCAGCCGACCGACTGCGGGGAGTGAGACTGAGTGCGTTCTGCTACCCGCGCGCACCTCGCTTTCACCCGGACACGAGAACGGGAAATGACCGAGGGGCGAACGGGAGGGCCCACTGCTGTAACCCGACCGAGCGAGGTAGTCGATGGTGGGACGGTGTTCGTCAGTCGACACGTCCCGCGCCGGCGACCCGCTGGGCCAGCTCAACGGAGCGGCCCCGCCGAGCGACCTGACGCGCGGCGGACCCCGCGAGTAGAGCGCGCCGGGTCTGGAGGAGGCCGTGTAGTGTCCGGGTTGCGTGGAGTCGGAGCGCTGGCAGCTCCGAGCCAAGACGATCTTGTTCGTTCTCGCATTCTGCCGGCGACCGCCAGCCCAGGCGCTGTGGCGGCGGCGCCGGTTCTGCCAACTGTCGAGGTACTCGAAGATCGCGGTCAGATCGGCCTTGTCCGCGCTGGTCAGACCCGGCTGCAAACCCCTTGTCGATGCGGTCCTCCCGGCGCCACGTCTAGATCGACTCCGCGCTGATCCCGAGATCCCGCGCGACGTCGACGACCAAGCGGTCGGCCTCGACCAAGTCCAGCACCTTGCGCCGAAACTCGGCGGAAAGCCACGCCTGCCCATCGCAGGGTCACGCGACCAGAACCCCAGCTACCCGACTCCACCGATTCCGGGGCGAACCACTGCACGTCTGACGCGGGATGGTGACGGAGGTAGGTCCTTCGTTCGTGACTTCCGAACCGGATCGGTTGCTCTACCCCGTGCTGGTCCGGGGGGTCGTGCTCCTCGGTTGTGATTCGGTCGCGGGCGTCGTTGTTCGTGACCCGGTCGTGGTTGTGGTGGCTCGCGATCTAGGTATGGCTGTAGTGCTTTGGGGTTTTGTCGTGGTCAGGGTTCGTGATCTTGTTGTGGTCGTCGGCGTTGGTGTGGTCCGGCGGGTCGTCGTGGGCGTAGTAGTGGTGGCCCCGCCGGGGCTGAGTGCGTTCGGTGAGAGTGCACGCTCCTCCGGTCCGGGCGGTGCAACCGGGGAAGTTATCTGATGTGGCAAGAGAAAGCGCTCTCTGAAATCGGAGTAGGTGAGCGCATCCCCAGGGTCCTTGCGGTAATCATCCAGGCACGCCGCGGTGTCGAAGCACTTGAAGATCGCCTGGACAATTTCGTCTTTCTCCTCGTGATTTGCCAAGGTTAGATCGCTATCGACACATGTCGCGAAGTGAGTACGCCCGTTATCGCCTTTTCTCCACCCGCAATCTTCTGGGCCGCCAACAGCGCGCCTGATATCGACACGTCTGAAGTATTCCAGTGCTGCCTCTATGCACTCTGCCTGCGTTCCTTGATGTTCCTCAGGTGGGTTCCCGCACCCCTCGTCAAGAACACTCATGAGGGCCTGCGCGTAACTCCCCGAATTGGACGCCTTCTCGAAGGCCCACGGGTAGTCGTGTTCAAAGGATACGGGCGAATACGGGCCGCCCGGGCCGCCCGGGCCGCCCGGGCCGCCCGGGCCGACCGGACCGACCGGACCGACCGGACCCACCGGACCGACCGGACCGACCGGACCGACCGGACCGACCGGGCCACCCGGGCCACCCGGGCCACCCGGGCCGACCGGGCCACCCGGACCGACCGGGCCGCTCGGACCGACCGGGCCACCCGGACCGACCGGGCCGCTCGGACCGACGGGGCCGACGGGGCCGCCCGGACCGACGGGGCCGCCCGGACCGACGGGGCCGCCGGGACCGACGGGGCCGCCGGGACCGACGGGGCCGCCGGGACCGACCGAGCCGTCGGACGCACTGTCACGACCGGGCCCCGTAGGGTTAGCGGGTGCACTCGACCCAGAGTCAGGGCGTCCGGGCTGGAGTGGCTCGCTCCTGGAGGCCGAGGCCCCTGACGCCGGAACAACGGGCGGCTGGGCTGGTTGTTCGCCGGGAGAACACGCCCCGAGCGAGAGGCCGATAACCAGGGCTGCGGTTCCCGCTAATCCTCGGGCAGACCGTCGCGGGTCGGCGCGCCGCAACCGTCGGGAGGTTGTCATTTTGGTCACGGCATACTCCACGGCCGGAGCGAGCGCCTCGTGCAAAGCCAAGCCTCAGGGTGAGCAGGTCGATAGGGCTCGGAAACCGCCATTAGTGTGACGAAGCGTGATGACGTGGCGCACGAATAGGCGAGTCAGCCCGGCGCTGAGCCATGCCGTTCCCATGAGCCACGAGGGTGGCTCATGAGTAGGAGCCGCGCTGCAATCGGCGTGAGCGAGCGAACCGTCGATGGGCACATCAGGTCTGGTGCGATCTGCGGCCTCGTCCACCTCCCGAAGCGCTTGATCGCGGGGGAGGCGAATTGGTCGCCTCTACCTCGTACGGCGCGAAGCCGGATCGGCTGTTCGACCTCTCGACCGCGTCATGACCACTCGGCCGACCGCGCGGCGATCGTCGTTGCTGTCCTTGCAAGCCTCGGCGAGGCTCCCCCGCTCACCTCGGAACAGCACGACTCACCGGGCCACGCCTACACGTGCTGTCGCACGCGAACCGGTCGTCGCTGACCATCTCGACCTGAGACGGACGCGGCTGATGTAGTCGCGCTCGCCGACGACGGCCTCGCCCTCCCGGCCCCGCGCTTCCATGCCGACCTGCGTGGCCGCGCCCGGCGCGTCTCACGCAAGCGGGTCGAGCGCCTGATGAGCACCGCCGGGCTGCAGGGCGCCTACTTGCGCAGGCGATGGCGGAAGCCCTCGACCAGGCATGCCCCGCGCGCCTCACCGCCCGTGACCTGGTCGCACGCGACTTCACCGCGCCCGTCCCGGACCGGCTCTTGGGTCGCCGATGCAACACGCATCCCCCGGGGCGAGGGCGTGTTCTGGCTGGCCACGGTGGGTGACGTGTTCTCCAACGCATTCTCGGGTGGAAGACCTCCGACCGCTACGATGCCGAGCTCGTTCTCGGGGCGCTCGAGCACGCGGTCTGCTCCCCGCGATGTCCGCGACGGCCAACTCCGACATCATTCCGACCGTGGGCCGAACCACACGTCGTTCCGTTTCTCAGCCCGCTTGGAAGAGCACGGGATCCTCGCGGCGATGGGCCCGATCGGTGATTCCCGCGATAGCGCACTGATGGAGAACTTCTCCAGTCTCAAGGGCCGAGCTGATCACGGCACCAGCTGGCGCACCCGGGAGCAGGCCGAGAACGCTGTTCGCCTACATTGAAAGCTGGCACAAACTACGAACGCATCTGGGCCCGCCTGGACTGGCAGTTCCCTGACGCGTACGAGCACACCGGCACACCAGCCAAGATCACCCCGAGCCCGCCCCAGCCAGGCAAGAACCACTCCGGGCGGCCGAGGGAACGTCATAGATCACTACCTTCCGCGCTCGGAAGTCATCCATGTCGGCGGTCAGGCTGGGACGGGCACATCAGCGCATTCCTTCAACGGAGAGCCAGCTGGCGGCTTGCGGCTTGACAACCGCTCTGTCATACCGAGTTCGGGCATGCGCCGGTACCCCGGGAGGGCACATGGTCGGACGAACCGAGCCGGGTGCGCGGTGGTATATCGCGCTGGCCACATCCCTCGTCGTCGGCGCTGCCGCCGCCGCGATCGTGCTGTACAGCGGCAAGGACTTCGCCGACCGGGGACCCCTCTCGTACCCGTCGCCAGGGGCCGTCGTCGCCGAGGACGCCCGGGTGATCCCGCCTGCTGTGGATCGGTGCTTCCCGGTCCGGCCTCCTGTGCCCTTTCGCTACGTGGCGGTCACCGCAGAGGTCCTTGGTCGACAGGTCGCCGCGTGCTACACCGTCGGTGTCGGCAGCGGGAACGTCCAGCTCGTCAGCGTGATCGATGCGGCAGGCGTCGGGGTCCGGGACCCTGCCGTGTTGAAGGCTGCCGGTGTCTGGCCATCCATAGCCGTCGTCACCACCGCACGAGGTCTGGTGCTCGGTGTACTGACCGTCGCGGTGATCGTGGCACTCGGCTGGGTCTACTACCGAAGTCCGCGGCCGGGGCCGCCCGTCCTACCCGCCGGCGCCCGACGGTCCTGGTGGCACGGACGGGGCGCCGGATGGCTCCTCGTGCTGCTCCCCGTCGCCAGCTGGATCCCCTTCTCCGTCACCAGCAGCATCACGCCCGCACGCAAGATCCGGATCGTTTTCCAGGCCTCCTTCGTCGTCACCGCTGTGTTCGTGGCCGTGCAACTCACGACCGCGGCCCCGCTCGGCGATTCGTGGGGCCTCGCGATCTTCGGGAGCGCCCTCGGTGCGCTCGTCCTCTGCTCGCTGGGCGGCTCGTTCTGGCTGACTCCCGCCGATTTCGACCATCCCGACCGTCGGCCTGCCGCCGCCCCGCGTCGGAGGCCAGCCCGCCTCACGGTGGGCTGGCAGACCACCGCTCGGAGCCGCTCGCGAGCCCACCACACAGTGGATCGCCCCCCCCCGCATCGCACGTCCGCTCACCCCCGACCACTCCCGAGCAGTCCGGTCGAGGACCGCATCAGCCGATGGCGCGCGGCAGCCAAGCCCCGCCTGAACCTCGGCCGGCTGCTTCGCCTCGTCGCGACAGTCCTCGCTGTGTTCCTGGCCGCGACGGCGATGATCGGGCTGGGCGTCGGGCTCGGCGTCCGGCTGGATCCCCTCGTTCGAATCGTGCTCCTCTTGCTCTTCCTGCCGTGGATGTACCTCTGGTTCTTCGTGTTCCCCGGATGCGTCACCGCCGTGCTCGCCGCACCGTTGATCATCGGGTGGCGGGCTCCGGCACGCATCCTGGTCCTCCGCCCCTTCGGGCGTCCCGACCACTCCCGCCCGCTGCGGGGGCTGGTCCGCCGCGAAGTCGCCGGGTACGGGCACACCTACACGCTGGCTGACGTCGCGATCAGCGTGCGTTGGTACATCGCGATCCCCGTCGTGCTCGGTCAGCTCGCGATGCTGTCGTTCCGCCAGCGCCGCCTACGCACACCGGCCGACCTCGACGACTTCGTGCTCACGATGACCCATCGCCGTCGGCGCAATCTGAACTGGGCGGTCGCGCGGAGCAAGGTGTTCCCGGTCCGTTGCACGGACGAGCTCTGGCGCGTTGCGGTCCTGCGGATGATCGCCGCCAGCGACGTCGTCCTGTTCGACGCCACCCACCTCTCCGGGAACCTCATCTGGGAGATCGACGCCCTGCGTCGCCTGCGACGGCTCCAGGATTGCGTGTTCCTCAGCTACCACGGTGACGAGGCGCGGACGGCCGCCGCGCTGGGGTGTCACGGCATCCGGGTGCGGCTGCTCGGCTTCGACGGCGCGGGCCGCCTCGTCGACCCCCAAGGGTTTCGGCATGCGCTCGCCGCAATCCTTGCCCGCACGACCGAGCCGGTGGGTCCGGCGATGCGGGCGCGGACGCCTTGAACCCGGCGGCCGTGGCCGGCGCTGCCCGACATCCACCCCTCCGCGGAAGCGAATGACCGGCAGATCGGTCTGCGCGCGCTCCACCAGGATGTGCCGGTACCCCTCGAGGGCTGACGGTCAGCAGGTCACACCATCCCACTGATGATCTCTTGGGGTATGCGACCGACCGGAGTGAGCGTGCCCGACAGCAGAGGGAGTCACCTTGACAGATCGCTCCGTAGTGCTGTGACCAGCAGAAAGAGTGCGCCGTCAGGGACTCGAACCCCGAACCCAGTGGACGAGAGTCACGGCGGCGCTGGTGATGTCCGGTGCTCGTTTGGGCTGGTCAGTGCAGGTGCCTGCGGGTTTCGATCATGGGCGGTGACCCGCCGAGCGCGACGCTGGTGTGACGTAAGCGGTACCAAGTGCGGGCGCTCTGCCTGATCTTGATCGCGTAGCGGTCACGCACCGCCGGCCAGCTCCGTCCTGCGCTCACGGACGAGGGCCCCGCGGACTCGGAGTCGGCGAGGCCCTCAGAGGACGGAGGATCAAGGCTAGACTTGCCCCAGCTCCAGCGTCGCCCGGTAGGCCTTGCCCACGTTGCTGCCAAAGCTGGTGTCGTTCACCCGTGCCGCCATCGCGCTGCCGCTCGTGTAGGTGAGCCCTACAGCCGCGGTGCCGTCGTTACGGAAACGGACTGTGCCCTGGACGCTGGCGGACGTGGTGCCGGTGGAGCCGACCGACGACGAGTAGGTCCCCTGGAAGGTCCCCTGCGGTGTCCACGTGCCGACGAGGCGGGGGTAACCGTCCGGCTGGATCATCGCGAAGCTTCCGTCGCTGCTGAAGAGGAAGCCTGAGCGGGAGAGCCGGGACTCGTTCTCGATAGCCCACTGGTGACCCGTCACCATCGTGAAGCCGTTGACGGCGGTCGGGGCGTAGGCGTGAACGTCGCTTTGGGCGGACGCCGTGCCGGAGAGCGCGAGGCCGACCCCGGCGGCGGCGAGGCCAAGAACGACGGCGGCCCGACGGGCGAGCGATCGGACGGTGGTAAACATCGGGGCCTCCTGGTGGTCGTCGGTAACTGACCACGAGCCTGCTCGGCCGCCGTGAGCCGCCCCATCACCTGCGCGGAGGGAAGGTCCGAGCCCGGAGGTGAGGGTTCTCTCACCTCGCGGTGAGTTCCATCAGCGAGCAGCTATCGGGCGACGCCGACCACCAGTGCCTCGTCCCGTCCCGGCACCGTGAGCCAGAGGTGGTCAAAGGCGAACCGCGCGTGACCGATCTCGGCGGTCGGCGCCGGGAAGGGCTCACCGACGGGCGCGCCTGTAGCCGCGTCGACGCGCTCGATGCGTGCGTCCTCGTCGTAGAGCACCCAGACGATCCCGTCGTGGACCTCGAAGTACGACAAGCCCTCGAGCGGCAATGGTGGCCGGGGGGTGAGGGAGCGAGCGTCCACGGGCACGATGCCGCCGTCTGCGGCCACATAGACGTCGCCGCGGTCGACCTCGAGACCGCCGGTCTGTCGGCCGACCGACGCGGTTCCCGTGCGGTTGGCGGTAGCCGCGTCGATGCGGCTGAGTGAGCCGTCCCCGGCGTCGAGCACGAAGACCGCGCCGTCGTCGAACTCCATCACGCCGGGTGCGGCGCCGACACGTATCGGTGGACCGGCGACGTTGAGGGTGTGGGCATCGAGGCGCGTCACGACGCCGCCGTCGCGGTGGCTGAGCCACACGGCTCCGTTCCCGACCGCCATGCCGCTGATCGGACCGCTGCCGGCGGCGAGCGGTGGGCTGATCGCGCCGGACGCGAGGTCCACGCGGGTGATCCGGTCGCCGAGGTTGCGCACCCAGACCGCACCCTCGCCGACCACGATCTGACCGGGCTGCCCTCCGACCACGACCGTGCTGGTGGCCCGCGAGACCGGGTCGATCCTCGTGAGCGTTCCGTCCCCGCTGTTGGACACCCAGATGAAGCCGCCACCGGCTTCCACGTCGGCCGGCGCGGCCCCGACCTGCACGGGCACGCCGGAGATGGCCCACGCGACGTTCGGGTCGGACTCCGCCGATGCCCCGGTGCTGCGGACGATCAGGATGGCCGTAATCGCGAATCCCACCACGGCGATCGACGTGAAGAGGGCCACCAGAGTCACCGCGGCTCGTCGAGTCGGCCGGCGTGTGCGATCGATCAGCGTGGTCACTCGAGCGTCCCGAGGACGACCACGCCGCCCACACCGTTGACGGGGTCAGGAGCCGCGGGGTCAGGATCGGCGGTCGTCAGCATTGCGGTGAGCACCGCTGCCGCCACCGCCACCGCGGCGGCGACCCCGCTCGCGACGACCAGGCGGCGCAGCCCGGGGCCGGCTCGAGGGCGATAGGTGTCGCCGTAGGCGGCCGCGAGTGAAGCGACGATCGCCGACGCGGAGGACGGGCGCTCCTCCGGGGCGACCGCGAGGGCATCCGCGAACACCCGATCGAGTGTGCCGGGCAGATCGCCGCCGACCTGGGGCGTCTTCCCGGCCTGACGGTCGAGGACCGACGCCGTCGTGAACGCCGGCGTACCCGTGAGCGCCTCGAACGCGGTGCAGGCGAACTGCGCGTCCTGGCCACGGCGGGCGTCGCCGTCGTCGCGGCCGCTGCAGTGGCCGCAGCGCTGGGAGACGGCCGCGGCGGGAGAGGATGGGGTCAGGTCTCCGGCTCGGCGAGCCATCGCTGTTCTTGGTCACAGAGCCGGCGATAGACACGATTGCGGACGCGCAGCACCGCGGTCGCCAGGATCGCCGAGATCAGCGACCCGGCCAGGACGCCGACCTTGACGTGTTCGTCGCGTTCGGTCCCGGCTCCGAACGCGAGCTCGCCGACCAGCAGCGACACCGTGAAACCGATGCCGGCGAGCAGGGCGAGCCCGAGCACGTCCCACCAGGACAGGCCCTCGTCGAGCTCGGCACGGGTGAACCGCTGCACCAGCCACGTGGCGGACAGCACGCCGACGACCTTGCCGACGACCAGGCCCACGACGATGCCGAGAGTCACCGAGTCGGCCAGTGTGGCGCCGAGACCGCCTGCACCGGCCACGGACACCCCGGCGGCGAAGAACGCGAACACCGGGACCGCGAAACCGGTGGAGATCGGGCGGAAGCGGTGTTCGAAGTGCTCGGCCAACCCCGGGCCTGCCTCGGGGCCACCGGCTGCTCGCGAGCGCACGACCGGCACCGCGAAGCCGAGCAGCACCCCCGCGACGGTGGCGTGCACCCCGGACTCGTGCACCAGTACCCAGGTCGCGGCGGCGAGGGGCAACAGCAGCCACCACGACCGGACGCGGCGCTGCACCGCGACGGTAAACAGGCACAGCGGAATCAGCGCCAGCACCAGCGGCAGCGTGGAGAGCGAGTCGGTGTAGAAGAGGGCGATGATGGTGATCGCGATGAGGTCGTCCACCACGGCCAGGGTCAGCAGGAAGGTCCGCAGCCCCGCTGGCAGGTGGGTACCGATAATGGCCAGTACCGCCAGTGCGAAGGCGATGTCGGTGGCGGTGGGGATGGCCCATCCCTGGAGGGCCTCGCCGTCGCCCGTGTTCAGCACGGTGAAGAGCAGGGCCGGCACGATCACGCCGCCGAACGCGGCCGCGACTGGTAGCACGGCGCGCGCCGGGGATCGCAGGTCCCCGGCGACGAACTCGCGCTTGAGCTCTAGGCCCGCGACGAAGAAGAAGATCGCCAGTAGGCCGTCGGCGGCCCAGGTGGCCAGTTCGAGGTCGAGGTGCAGGGCCGCCGGGCCCACCGTGATCTGCGTGAGGGAGATGTAGGCGTCCGACCAGGGTGAGTTCGCCCAGACCAGGGCGAGAAGAGCCCCGAGGACGAGCAGCCCGCCGCCGACGGTCTCCTTCCGGAGGATCTCCCCGATTCTGCCGACCTCGACGCGTGACCCCCGGGCCAGCATTCGGCGAGGATTGAGGGATCGGTTCACGGTGTGGGTCTCCCGAGCGGGTCGAGGGCAGGCGGACACCTCGCCGACCAGACTTCCCGGCACACCGTTCCCCACAGTACGGGTGCGCCCGGTGGGGCGATGACCCCGCTGACCCCGCTGACCCCGGTCGGCGGGTTCGGCTCGACGGAGATCATCACCGGCGCGGCGGTGTCGGGGAAAGCACGGTGTCCCCGGGAGCGGTGTCGATGTCGATGCCGCGCCGCAGGAGCTTGAGGGTGTAGATCGTCTGATGTGACACGAGGTTGCTCAGGCCGGTCGCGAGCACGACGGCGATCATCAGGGGCAGGATCACGTCGTAGTCGCCGGTCAGCTCGAAGACGATCAGTACGGCCGTGATGGGCGCATGCGCGGCGCCGGCGAACACCGCGGCCATCCCCACGAGACCGAACGCCCCTGGGGCGAGATGCAGGCCCGGGAAGAGCGAGGCGGCGAGGGCGCCGAAGGCGGTGCCGGCCATCCCGCCGACGAACAGCGACGGGGCGAACACCCCGCCGGAGCCGCCGATGCCGATGGTCAGGCTCGTCGCGAGCATCTTGCCGACGACCAGGAGCAGCAGGAAGCCCACCGCGTACTGCCCGGCCAGCCCCTCCTCGAGCACCGGATAGCCGACCCCGTAGAGCTGCGGCAGCGCCAGGAGCACCCCTCCCAGCACGATGCCCCCGACGGCCGGGCGGAGCCACTCGGGCCCGCGCCAGATCGCGTCGCAGGCGTCCTCGACCGCGTAGAGGACGCGGGCGAAGCCCCAGCCGAGCAGCCCGGCGAGCAGTCCGAGCGCGGCGTAGAGGAGCAGCTCGGCGCTGGACCCCAGGGTGTAGTGGGGGAGGTGCAGGATCGTGTCGTCGCCGACGAGCAGCCGGGCGACGACGTTGGCGGTGACCGAGGAGATCACGAGGACGCCGAAGCTCTGGGCGGCGAAGGCGCGCAGGATGATCTCGAGGCCAAAGACGACGCCCGCCATCGGGGCGTTGAAGGTCGCCGAGATACCACCGGCGGCACCGCAGGCGACCATGAGCGTGAGCCGGCCGGCGGGGACGCGCAGCGCCTGGCCGATCGATGAGCCCAGCGCCGAGCCGATCTGGACGATCGGTCCTTCGCGCCCGACCGACCCGCCGGTGCCGATGCACAGTGCCGAGGCGAGCGCCTTGACCCCGGCCACCCGGGCCGGGATGCGGCCGCCGTGGCGGGCGACCGCGACCATGACCTCGGGGACGCCGTGTCCGCGGGCTTCGGGGGCGAAGCGGTGGACCAGCGGCCCGTAGACCAGGCCGCCGACGACGGGGGCGAGCAGGAGGAACCAGGGGCCGAGTGCGCTGAGGTGGGTGCTGGCCACGCGGCCGGCGTCGGAGAAGTCCTCGCGGCCGGTGACGAGCCAGGTGATGCCGATGATCAGGTATCGGAACACCACCGCGCCGACTCCCGCGCCGCCGCCGATGATCAGCGCCAGCCCGACGAGACCGGGCCGTGTGGCCGTCAGCCACCCGTGCAGCAGCCGCGCCCACCGCTTCGCCCGCTCTGCCCAGCGGGAGGCGCTGGACTCTTCGACCGTCTTGGTCACAGCGCCACCGTGTGCCTGGCCCAGTCGGGCTCGGGCACCTCGCCCGCCGCGTCGGCGAGGGAACGCAGCCCGTCGATGACCGCCGTGCGCCGCGCGGTGGGCACGCCCGCCAGCAACGTGCGCAGCTCGGCGCGGCGGCGCTTGCTGACCTCGTCGACCAGGTCGCGGCCGGTGGGCGAGAGCGAGACGTCCACGGCGCGCCGGTCGTCGGCCGGGCGCTCGCGGACGACCAGGCCCTTGGCGTCGAGCCGCCCGCACATCCGCGTGCACGTCGGCGGGGTGACCGCCAGGGCGGCGGCGAGCTCGGCCGGCCGCATCCGCCCCCGCTGGCCCAGCACGACGAGCGCCCTGTACTGCGGCAGCGTGACGTCCTCGTCGACGGCCGCGAGCGATCGCACCACGACGGCCAGCAGCGCCCGGCTGGCGGTCATCACCGCGTCGACGAGCTCCTCGGCGGGGGGCTCCTCGGAATGTTGCACAGGCTCATCGTTGCTGTGGGCAATTCTCGCCGCAACCGGGCGGGCTGTCGCGTGTCTGCCGGCGAGATCTCGGGAGGCGGGCACCCCTGCCCGTCGTCGGGCAGGTCGCCCAAGAGATCGCGCAGGTTGCCGAGCAAGCTCATCGAGCCCTCCGTCGTCGTCGTATGCGTCCTCCACGGGAGCACTGGTCGTGTGAAGTCGGCCGAGGCCGTGCCTTGCGGCGGCCTGACATCGAGTCCGCGCCGATCACTCGGAGCGGTCGGCGCCCTCCTCGCCGACACGGAGGATGCGCCCGGTCGACGGGACGCCGCGGTCGTCGACGAGGAAGAGCATGTAGAAGCCGGTGGGCACCGTCCGGATCGCGGCGGGGACGTCGAGGTCCACCGCCCGGTCGTCGCGTCGTAGGTCGAGGGCGATCGAGCGCTGGTCGACGCTCGTGACGTGGGTGGAGCTCGCGAGCCGCACCAGCCGGGCGCGGTCGATGCGGGACGGGTCCGGGGTGGCGACGGTGAGCGTCTCGCCGCGCTCCGCGGTGTCCGGGGATTCGGTGATCTCCGGGCGTGGCCCGCGGAAGAGGTAGGGCGGCGAGTAGATCTCCACGCGCTGCTCGAAGGTGCCCGGCACGGTGTTGTTCTCGTCGTCGAACAGCGGGTCGGAGCCCGCCGTGAGGACCCGGCCGTCGGGGAGCAGGAGGCCTTCGGTGTGGTAGTTGCGCCCGACCACCGGGTCCGCGGCGGCGGAGAGCGTGCCGCCCTCGGGTCCCGGGTGGTAGAGCCGGGCCAGCAGGTGGTCCGAGGCGCCCTTGCCGCGGTAGTCCCGTGACCCGTTGCTGATCAGCATCGAGTCGTCCGGCAGCGTGACGAGGTTCGGGTAGCGGGTCGGCTCGGCGAGGGCGGGTCCGGACGTGAAGCGCGGAGCCGGCTCGTCGAGGTCGACGACGTCGATGCGGGCGGTGGAGCGCGGGCTCTCGCCGACCCCGCCTCCGCCCACGACGGCCATCCGCTGGTCCTGCACCGGCCCGACCCATGCGGCGCCGGAGGTCTCGAGCAGGTCGGGGTCGCGCAGGCCGGGGACCGGGGCGAAGGAGTTGTCGTCGAGGTCCCAGAGCCCGGGGACCCGACCCTGGTCGGCGGGCCCGTAGCCCGCCGTGGTGCCCGCGTAGAACATCTCGTCCTCGCGGGCGGTCGTGAACACGCCCGGGTACGTGGGGAAGTAGTGGGTGAGGTCCTTGCGCTCGGTCCAGGTGTTCGTCGCCGGGTCGAAGACCTCGGTCTGGCCGTTGAGGACCTCACCGACGCCGTCGAGCCCGGACGTCGCGAGGACGCGCCCGTCGACCATCGGCGTCAGCGTGGGGTACCAGCGGGCGAAGGCCATGTCCCCGACCGGCGACCAGGTCTCGGTGACCGGGTCGAAGGTGAAGGCCTTGTCGGTGCCCTGGTAGTCCTGCTTGTCCAGCGTCATCGGTGCGCCGAGCCCGTAGAGGTTCCGCGCCTGCTCGGGTGGTAGCCCCGCGATCGCGTACTGCGCGCGGTCGGGGTTCACCGCCGCGAGGCCGGGCGTGACGGACTCGACGAACGTCGTGACCTCGCTGGCGGTCACCGTCGCGCCGGAGCTCGTCGTGGTCTTGGCAGCCGGCGGGACGACCGCGTCGCGCACGCTGCGGTAGCGCCGGCCGTCAGGGGCGACGAACTCGCTGCCCGCGGGGACGGTGCGGGCGATGTCGGGGTTCTCGTTCTTCACCCGCATCGCGCCCGCGGCGTGGGTGACGGCGCCGGCAAGCTTCTCGTAGCGGGCCGTGCCGCCGGCGACGAGCAGCCGACCGTCGGGGAGCAGCGTCTGGCCCCCGCAGAACATGTCGTCGGGTACCGGGATCATCCGCGTCGACCCGTCCCGCGGGTCGTAGAGCAGGCTCTTGAGCGCCTTCGTCGCGAACAGGTCCTCCTTGTTGCCCGAGCCCGCGATGAGCAGGACCTTGCCGCTGGGCAGCAGCGCGGCGTGGATGGCGTTGACCCGGTCCCGGGGCGGGATCTCGACGACGTCCCAGCGTCCGTGCTCCTGCAGGTAGGGCAGGCTGTTGATCAGCCGCTGGTGGCGCCAGGACTGCACGTAGGCGAGCGCGGGGGGCAGGTTCACCGCGAGCAGCACGGCGGCGGCGAGCACGCCCAGGAGGATCGAGGGGCCCTTGCGGCGGGCGAGAGCCGGCACGTCTACGACACCCCCGTGACCTCGCGGGGGCGGTCGGGCTCGCTGTCGTCCATCCTCGATCTCCCTCTCGACGTGCGGCGCTGCGAGGGGCGATGCGCGGCCGCCCCCTCGACGACCGCGCACCGCCCTCAGGGATGAACGACGCCGGCTGGCCGCGTGTGAGCCGGTGACGCCTTGCGATCAGCTGACGTCCCGTGCGGGGCGTTCACCCACCGCCCGCTCTCGTGGTGGTGTCGGGGACGGTTCGTTACCGGGCAGAGAGGATCGCCGATGAATGCACGCCACGACCCCGACGGCCCAGCCGGCGCCGCTCCCGAGCCCGCCGTTCCCTTCGGCGAGGCCCAGGACGTCCCGCCGGGCTATCGCCCGGGCTCGGTGGCGTTCGCGACGCGACGCCGGCTCCCGTGGCCGTTCCGGGCTCGCCGGAGCCAGTCCGCCGCCTCGGGGCGCTGATCGCGCCGCGACCCCAGGAGGTCGCACCGCTGGTGGTGCAGCACACGAGCTCCGCGGGATCAGCCCTCGTCATCGCGGTCGGCGCCGCTGCGGTGCAGCGGGCCCATGAGGTCGAACCAGGTGTCGGCTGGTACGGAGCCCCCGGTCAGGTCGCCCTCGGAACAGGTGCTGACCGGGCTGGTGCACACCGGTTCCGCTCCGTCGGTGGAGAACGTCATCACCGCACCGGCGTAGCGGTCTGTCGCGCCGAGGAACGCGGCCGACGCCGAGCGCTGGGTGGTGCCGGTCTTGGCGATCATCGTGCGGTCCCACCCCGCGTCGTCGGCGGCGCGGGACGCGGTGCCATCCTCCACGTCCTCCGACAGCGCGGTCCGCAGCTCCCGGGCGACGGCGGGGTCGACCGCCTGCTCGCAGGGAGCGATCGCCGGTGTCACCTCCCGAGCATCGCGATCGGTGACCGCCTCGACGAGCGTCGGCGGGCACCACCTGCCGCCGGACGAGATCGTCGCGGCGACGTTGGCCAGGTCGAGCGGGCTGGTGGGGTCCGGACCGAGCGTGAACGACGCCTGCTCCGCCCCGACCCGCTCGGCGAGCGGCCGCCCGTCCGGGCCGGGGGCGGCGAGGGTGGTGCGCAGGCCCAGCCGCCGGGCGACGTCGACGATCGGGGGGACCGACCCGATGCGGTCCACGAGCGCGACGAAGGTCGTGTTCGGTGAGGTGGCGAGCGCCTGCCGCAGGGTCAGCTCGTCGGGGTAGGAGCCGAGGTTCTCCACCGTGTAGCCCTCGGCGAGCTCGGAGCGGTACTCCTCCGGGACGTCGAGCGTCGTCCCGGGGGACACCAGCCCCCTCTCGAGGGCGGCGGCCGCCGTGAAGATCTTGTAGATCGAGCCGGCGCCGCGCAGGGGTGCGGTGGTCAGCGGCAGCACGGTCTGTCCGGCGTCCGCGTCCGGGCCGTAGGTCCGGTTGGCGGCGAGCGCGAGCACCGGGCGGCGGCCGGGCCGGGGGGCCACCACGGCGGTCACGTCCGCCACGTCGGCCTCGGGGTCGACGGCGGCGCGCGTCGCGTCGCGGGCGGCGGCGGTCGCCCCCGGGTCCAGGGTCGTGCGGACCGTGTAGCCACCGGTGGCGAGGTCGAGGCCGGCGGCGGTGAGGCGCTCGACGACCTCGCGACAGAAGAAGCCGGTGCCCGGACGGGCCCCGGCACAGCCGTTCGGCGTCGGGATCGGCTCGGACACCACACCGAGCGGTGCGGCGCGGGCCGCCGCGGCCTGCGTGCGGGTCAGCGAGCCGACCTCGGTCATCGCGTCGAGCACCTGGTCCCGGCGTGCTCGGGCCGCCGCCGGGTGGTCGAGCGGGTCGTAGGCCGACGGGGCGCGCACGAGGCCCGCGAGCAGGGCAGCCTGCGGGACCGTGAGGGCGTCGGCGCCGGTGCGGAACCACGTGCGCGCCGCGGCCTCGACGCCGTAGGCGCCCCGGCCGAAATAGACGAGGTCGAGGTACCGCGCCAGGATCTCGTCCTTGCCCAGCTGGTCCTCGACGCGACGGGCGAGCCGCACCTCCGTGAACTTGCGGGCCACGGTGTCGGCGGTCGCCGTCCGGCGTTCCTCGTCGGTGTCGGCCAGCGTGTAGAGCCGCTGGTTCTTGACGAACTGCATGGTGATCGTCGACCCGCCCTGGCCCTCGAACGGGGTCCCGGTCACCGCGTTGGTGGCGGCGGCACGGGTCAGGCCCTGCGCGTCGATCCCGTCGTGGTCGTAGAACCGGCGGTCCTCGATCGCGACGATCGCCGCCTTCATGGTGTCGGCGACGCCCGTGGGCCCCACGGGGAGCCGGTAGCGGTCGTACACGGTCGCCATCGGCGCGCCGAAGACGTCGGTGATCACCGAGGCCGCGTCGGGCTCGCGGTCCAGCAGGCCGGCGGTGGTCGAGGAGACGTTGGCTGAGGCACGGGCCAGCAGGGTTCCCGCGCCCACAGCGGCGGGCGCGAGCAACCCGGCGAGGAGCAGGCCCGCGGCGGCGAAGGCCGTCGCCGCGCGCAGCGCCACCAGGGGGCGGTCGCGGCTGTCGTCGTCCTCGTCCCGGTGGGCGCCCCTCATGGCCCCAGCCGATCACGATCCGCTGGTCGGGAGCGGCGCTCGGCGCTGTCGATCTCCTGACGATGGCCTGCCGACGAGTCCTGTGACCCCCGGCGCCTTGCGATCCGCTGACGACGCCCGGCGGAGCTGGCGCAGACGGGGTCCCCGGCGGTGGACTCGGCCCCGACACCAGGGAGGAGGCGCGGATGCGGACCGCGGAACCGGCACGTCGGGCGTTCTCGCGTGCCCTCGTGCGGGCGCCCGTGCTCGTCTACCGGTGCGGCTTCGGGTGGGTCTTCGGACGACGCCTGGTACTGCTGACCCACATCGGTCGCAGAAGCGGGCGGCCGCGCCACGTGGTGCTCGAGGTCGTGGGCCGCGGCGAGGCACGCGATTCCTACGTCGTGGCCTCCGGCTACGGGGCTCGGGCCCAGTGGTTCCGCAACGTGCTCGCCCATCCCGAGGTCAGCTACCAGGTCGGGCGACGCCGTCGCGACGGCTGGGCCTACGCGCTCCCGTCCGCCGAGTCGGGCCGCTGCCTCGCCGAGTACGCCACGCGCCACCCCCGGGCCGCCGCCGCGCTCATGCGCATGCTCGACCACGACGTCGACGGCTCGCCCGGCGCCTACGAGCGCCTGGGGGCCGACGCCGAGCACGGCGTGCCCCTCGTCCTGCTCAGCCCGACCCCGGTCCCGGGGCGGGCGCACGCTCCACCCCGGCCGCCCCAGGAGGAACCTCTCCCGTGATCCGCTCCCTCCGCGAGCACACCAGCCCGCCGGTCTTCGTCTCCTCGGCGGTCCTCGCGATCGCCCTCGTGCTGTGGGGCGTGCTCGCGCCGTCCTCGCTGTCGTCGGCGGCGAGCGCGGTGAACTCGTTCATCGTCACGAACTTCGGCTGGCTCTACATCTTCAGCGCCAGCGGTTTCCTGATCTTCGTCATCGTGCTCATGGCGTCGCGATACGGCCGCATCCGTCTCGGCCCGGCAGATTCGCGGCCCGAGTACGGGACCATGTCGTGGTTCGCGATGCTGTTCACGGCGGGCATGGGCATCGGGCTCGTGTACTACGCGGTCAGCGAGCCCGTCAGCTACCTCCAGGAGCCGCCGGTCGGCGCCGCGGGCACGCCCGAGGCGGCTCAGCAGGCCATGTTCCTGACGTTCTTCCACTGGGGCCTGCACCCGTGGGCGATCTACATCGTGCTCGGCCTCGCGCTCGGCTACTTCGCGTTCCGCAAGGGCCTGCCGCTGCGCCCGGCCTCGGCGCTCTACCCGCTGCTCGGTGAGCGCATCAACCAGTGGCCCGGATTCGTCGTCGACGTGCTGGCGGTGTTCGGGACGCTGTTCGGCCTGGCGACCTCGCTGGGCCTCGGCGCCCAGCAGGTCGGCGCCGGCCTGGAGACGCTGTTCGGCATCACCAACACCACGCCGCTGCAGGTCGTCCTGATCCTCGGCATCACCGCGATCGCCGTGGTCTCGGTGATGCTCGGGATCGACAAGGGCATCCGGAACCTGTCGCTGATCAACCTGTGGCTGGCGTTCGCGCTGATGGTGTTCGTGTTCGCCTTCGGTCCGACGCGGGACCTGCTCAACACCACGGTCACCAACATCGGCTACTACCTGCAGAACCTGCCCGCGCAGAGCTTCCAGACCTACCCCGGCAACCCGGCGGCACAAGAGTGGCAGGCCAGCTGGACGCTCTTCTACTGGGGCTGGTGGATCTCCTGGTCCCCGTTCGTCGGCATGTTCCTCGCCCGCATCTCCTACGGGCGCACGATCCGCTCCTTCGTCGCCGGAGCCCTCTTCGCGCCGGTGGGTGCGTCGATGGTGTGGCTGACCGTCTTCGGCGACAGCGCGCTGGCCGCGCTGCTGTCCAACCCCACCAACCCGCTGGCCGAGGCCACCACCGAGACCGGGATGTTCGTGCTGCTCCAGCAGCTGCCGGTCGCCGGGATCGTGTCCCTGCTCGCCTCTGCCGTCGCGATCATCGTCGTGGTGCTGTTCTTCGCGACCTCGTCGGACTCCGGGTCCCTCGTCGTCGACATCCTCACCAACGGCGGTGACCCGAACCCGCGCTGGCAGCAGCGCCTGTTCTGGGCGGTGATGGAGGGCGTCATCGCGGCGGTCCTCCTCGCGGCCGGTGCCGCCAGCGGGGCGGATGCCCTGAGCGCGTTGCAGACCGCGTCGATCCTCGCCGGCCTGCCGTTCTGCCTCGTGCTGATCGCCATGGCCGTGGGCCTGGTGAAGGGGATGTCGACCGAGCGGTTCGTGGTGCGGATGCCGTCGGAGGCCTCGCCGATGCCCGGGCTCCGGGCCGCGGCGCGCCCGGCGGGCGCCGTGACCACCACCACCGGCAACGGCCGGCACAGCGACCAGGACGACGGGTCCGAGCACGGGGAGCCGGCCGACGGCTCGGGCCTCGACGGGGACGACCACCTCGACCCGACGCTGGGGGAGACCACCGTCGCCGAGCTCTCCCACGTCGCGCCCTCCTCACCGGAGCGGCAGAACTGACCACGGCGACAGCGCTCGAGGAGGAGCGATGGCACAGGAGAACCGGCGCGCCGCGCAGCGCGCCCACGACAACGTCGGGCTGCCCGACGAGTACTACGACGACGAGGGCCGCCCGGCGGCCGCCCGAGCCCGCGACGCCGACCCCCCGGCTGCGCAGGAGCGCCGCTCCCGTCCCGACGACGAGGAGGCGGCGGACGGCTGAGAGCGCCGGCTGCGCCGGCGAGGTCGTCAGCCGACCGCACGGCCGGGAACCCGCCACCGGGGCCGTGCCGGTCGAGAAGGTCCGGTGACGAACAGGCCGCCGGCCCGGCGTACGAACCCCGCGGTTCCGGGACCGGCTCCGACCGTCGAGCTCCCGCTCGGCGGCGGGACCGACGGGTCAGCGGGTGGCCGGCGGGACGGGGCGCCGCCGGAACGCGCACGGGCCGGCGGCGTCCCCCCGGTGCCCCGGGACATCCCGCTCCTGTCGGCGCCCACGACCCCGCCGCACCGACGACCCGCGGATGCCCCGGGTGGAGCGCTCCGCTTCGCCTCGATGGCCGCGCTCGCCCTCGCGGTCGGGTTCGTGCTCGGCGTGCTCGTCGCCTGGCTGACGGGTAGCGGTCCGGCCGACCCCGCCGACGGGACGGCTGGTCCGGCGCCGGTCGGGATCGTCCGGAGCTGACAGGTGACGGCCGTCGTGCCTCCCGTCGGCTCCTCGATCCCGCTGCAGCGGCCCTCGGATCAGGCGGGGGAGCGCGGCGGCGCGTCATCGCCGGTGCCGTGGCCGCGCAGCTCGCGCAGCGTCTCCGCAGCGAGATAGAGCGACAGCGTGAGCAGGTAGAGCCAGACGAGCAGGATCAGCCCGCCCCCGAGGGCGCCGAGGCCGCTCCCGACGCGCGCGACGACCGACACGTAGAGCGGGAACACCGCGCTCGCGGCCACCCAGGCCCCCACGGCACCCGACGCGGCGACGAGGGTGACCCGCCACGTTCCCCGGCCCGTGCGCATCCCGACCCGCAGCACCAGCACCGCCCACCCGACGAGGGCGAGGACGACGACCGGCCACCGCAGGAGACGCCACACGAGGTCGCCGGCCGGGACGTCGAGCACCAGCAACGGGTCCTGCACCGCCGCGGCGGTGACGGTGGCGCCGCCGACGAGCAGCATGACCCCGAGGGCGGTGGCCGCGCGCCAGGTCCGGGGCGGGCGTCCGGCGATCGTGGCCAGAGCGTGCAGCACCGAGCGCAGGGCCCGGACCAGCAGCACCAGCGCGGCCACGGTGCCGACGGTCAGCAGACCGGTGGTGCTGGTGGTCAGCAGGGTCGAAGCGGCGTCCGCGGCGGCGCTACCCCGTGTCGTGAGCACCACGCGCAGCAGCCGGGTCATGCCGCCGACGGCGGCCACGTCGGCGTCGGCGCCCAGCGCGGGGCCGGCCGTGCGCAGGATCGCGACGACGGTGAGCAGGGCGGGGAAGACGGCCAGCGCCGCGAAGAAGGCCGACTCCGCCGCCATCGCCGGGACCTGGTGCCGCGAGGCCGCGGCCACGACCCGGCCGACGCGCGTCCGTGCCGGTCGGCGGCGGAGCAGGCTCACGGTCGGTGTGGCGGGGGAGGGGTCGTCGGGTTCGACGGTGTCGGGGCGGGCTCCTGGGTCACCGAGGGCGGCATCACGACCGGGGCGGTCGGGGGCAGCGGCTCGGGTTCGCTCTCGGGCCGCACCCCGCATCCGGCCAGCACCGCCGCGAGGCCCAGGACGACGAGCACCCGTCCGGTCACGAGGCCACCTCCGGCAGCGTGACGAGGAACCGGGCGCCGCCGCCCGGTCGGTCCTCCACCCACACCCGCCCGCCGAGGCCGTGGACGTGCTGGGCGACGAGAGCGAGCCCGAGTCCGGTGCCCCCGCTGTAGGCGCCGTTGCGCCCGGACCGTCCGCCGCGCGTGAAGCGTTCGAAGACGCGCTCGCGCAATTCCGCCGGCACCCCCGGGCCGGCGTCGTCGACCTCGATGGCCGCCTCCCCGTCACGGCGGACGACACCCAGACGCACCACGCCGCCCCCGTGGTGCCGGGCGTTGTCGCAGAGGTTCGCCACGACCTGGTCGAGGCGGCGACGATCGGCCGTGACCAGCGGCGCCGGCTCCGGGACATCGATGACCGCGCCGGGGACCAGCGACGCGGGCACGTTCCGCACGACGACGCCGAGGTCCACCGGGGCGAGGTCGTGCCGGTCCGGAACCTGGATGCCGCGCGAGATCTCCAGGAGATCCTCCACCATCCGATGGAACCGCTCCACGTCGGCGCCGAGCAGGTCCACGGCGCGCCCGGCGGTCTCGGGGAGGTCCCCGCGTCGCCGGCGGAGCACCTCGACCGCGTTGATCATGGTGGTCAGCGGTGTCCTCAGCTCGTGGCTGACGTCGCCGGCGAACCGCGCGTCGCGCTGCACCCGCTCCTCCAGGGCGTCGGCGGTGTCGTTGAACCGCGTGGCCAGCGGCGCGAGGTCGGCCTCCCGGCGCACCGGCAGGCGCGCGCCGAGGTCGCCCTCGGCCATACGCCCGGCGGCGTCGGTGAGCTCGGTCAGGGGTGCGAGGGCCCGCCGGGCGGTCCACCAGCCCAGCAGGACCCCGAGCAGGCCGGCCAGGACCGTGCCGGCGACGAGGACGATCGACACGAAGCGCAGCGTCCGGTCGAGCTCGGTGAGGGGCACGAGCCGGACGAACAGGTCGCCGTCGGGGGTCACCGGCAGCGCGACCGCGAGGACCGGCGCTCGGTCGAGCTCCAGCCGCTGGCGAGCCGGTGTCCCCGAGGTCGCGAGGGCGAGCAGGAGGGTGGGGACGCTGTCCACGTCGACCTGACGTCCGGCGGTGGTCCAGCGCCCGTCGGACCGCAACAGCACGGCGGTCTCGGGCTCGCCGGTCAGCCCGACGAGCAGTGTCGGCAGATCGTCCGATCCCCGCCGGAGGCTGTCGGCGACGAGGCGCGCGTCGACCACGGCCTGGTTGGTCGCTCCCCGTTCCCGCTGCTCGAGCATGTAGCTCGACGCCAGCTGCCAGGTGGTCACCGACAGCAGCCCCGCCACCGCGGTGGTGACCAGGCCGAAGGCGAGGGCCACCCGCCAGCGCAGCGACACCGACGCGAAGCGTCGGCGCAGGCCGTTCACGGTCCGACGCGGTACCCCGAGCCGCGCACGGTCAGCACCAGCGTCGGGTCGTCGGGGTCGGGCTCGATCTTGCGGCGCAGCCGGCGGATGTGGACGTCGAGCAGGCGGGTGTCGCCGAAGTAGTCGTAGCCCCAGACCCGCTGGAGCAGCTGCTCGCGGGTGACGACGTCGCCCCGCGCGGACACGAGCTCGATCAGCAGGCGGAACTCGGTGTGGGTCAGGTGCAGCCGGTGCCCGTCGCGCTCGACCTCCTCGCGACCGGTGCTGATGACCAGGTCGCCCACGCGCAGCTCCGACGAGCCCGGCGCGTCCTCCGATCCCGGAGGGCGGCGGCGCCGCAGGAGCGCCTTGATCCGGGCCGCCAGCTCCCCGGCGATCAGCGGCTTGGTGACGTAGTCGTCGGCGCCGGCCTCGAGCCCCGCGATGACGTCGGCGGTGTCCGAACGCGCGGTGGCGATGATGATCGGCAGGTCGCCGCGGGAGCGCAGCGTGGAGCACACCTCGATGCCGTCGATGCCGGGCAGCATCAGGTCGAGCAGCACCACGTCCAGGTCGGGGTCGACCAGGTCGAGCGCCTCCTCCCCGGTGGCGGTCTCGACGACGTCGTACCCCTCGTCGGCCAGGGCGAGCCCGAGGGCCTGGCGGATGCGCTCGTCGTCCTCGACGAGCAGGACGCGCGTCCCCATCTGGCGGCCCTCCCGCGGTGTCGGTGGGGCGACGCTACCCGCCCTCGACCGGTGGGACGGTCTCGCGGAGCTGCACCGACCCCGTCGTCAGGTGATCGTCAGGTGCGCGTGGTCGCGCGGCGCTCGGCGGGATCCATCTCGACCACCTCGCCCGACCGTCGTGCCGCCCGGAAGGCCGCGACCTCCTCCTTGACCACCGGGGCGAGCAGGTAGAGCCCGATGATGTTGAACAGGGCGAGCAGGAACAGCACGGCGTCGGCGAAGTCCAGGACAGCGCCGAGCGTGAGCACGGAGCCGATGACCACGAACAGGCAGAACACGACCTGGTAGATGCGCTCGGAGACGGCGCTGCGGCCGAAGAGGTAGGTCCACGCCTTCTGCCCGTAGTAGCCCCACGTGATCATCGTCGAGATGGCGAACAGGGCCACCGCCAGCGTCAGGACGTAGGGGAACCAGGGCAGCACCGTCTCGAACGCCGACGAGGTCACCGTGACACCGGACGGGTCCTCCCCGGCGGCGGCTGCTGCTTGTGCGTCGCGCCAGAAGGGAGTGTCGGCGACGACGATGGTCAGGGCGGTCATCGTGCAGATCACGACCGTGTCCACGAACGGCTCGAGCAGCGCGACGTACCCCTCGGTGGCCGGGTGCCGTGTCTTGACCGCGGAGTGCGCGATCGGCGCCGAGCCGAGCCCGGCCTCGTTGGAGAACGCGGCGCGCTGGAAGCCGACGATCAGTGCGCCGATGACGCCGCCCGCGACTCCCGCGCCGGTGAACGCGCCGCTGATGATCGCACCGACGGCGGCGGGGACCAGCGGCAGGTTGACCAGCAGCACGGTCAGGCAGGCGGCGACGTAGACCAGGGCCATCGCGGGCACCAGCCGGCTCGTGACCCGCCCGACCGAGCGGATGCCGCCGAAGATCACGACGCCGACCACGAGGGCGAGGACGACGCCGAACACCAGGGCGGCGCCGTCGCTGCCGAGGACTCCGGTCTCGCCGCCGGTGACCTCGGTGAGCTGCGCGAAGGTCTGGTTGGCCTGGAACATGTTCCCGCCGGCGACCCCGAAGAACAGGATGAAGACCGCCGCGAGACCCGCGAGGACCTTGCCGAGGTTGCGGCCGAACGCCGACGGGTAACGTTCGGCGATCCCGCGACGCAGGTAGTGCATCGGCCCGCCCGACACCGTCCCGTCCGGGTGGTGCTCCCGGTAGCGCACGCCGAGGGTGCACTCGACGAACTTGGTGCACATCCCCAGCAGTCCCGCCACGATCATCCAGAATGTGGCACCGGCCCCGCCGATGGTGACCGCGACGCCGACGCCGGCGATGTTCCCGAGGCCGACGGTGCCCGAGACCGCGGAGGTCAACGCCTGGAAGTGCGGGATCTCGCCGGGCTCGTCGTCGCCGGTGTAGCGGCCGCGAGCGATGCGCACAGCGAGCCCGAAGTTGCGGAACTGCGGCGCCCGGAAGTACACGGTGAAGATCAGGGCCGCGAGGATCAGCCAGCCGACGATCCACGGGAGCGAGACGCCGAACAGCGGGATCTCGGCGAACACCACCGCCGACAGGCCCTCGGCGACGGGAGTGAACACCGTGTCGATCGCGTCCTCGATGCCGGCGAGCATCCCGCCGGTCGCTCCGGCCGAGGCGAGTGGTGTGGCGGTCATCGGCCCAGCCCAGGGCACCGGCCCCTCGCGGCCAAGGCCTGCGCCGGCTTCGTCAGGGAATCGACAGACCCGGGCCGGGTGGCATCACTCGGACTGCTCCGTGCGGTCGAGTCCCCGCATGGCCGCGCGTCGCTCCCGCAGCCCGAGCGCGGCGAGGGTCCTGACCTCGCCGCCGAGGTGGTCGCGGGCGACGAGAGCCCGTACCGCCGCCTCGCGCGCGGTCACCCCGGTCTCCGGGCAGACGATGGCCGAGAAGTCCATCCGTGCCCCCGCCCGATCCGTGCGCGTCGTCCTGCCGCCTCGACGGTAGGTGCGGGTCGCGGGTGCGGACGGGCCGCCGGTCGGTTCGTCAGACGTTCGTCAGGTAGTCGCCCGCGGCGGGGCAGTCACAGCATCCCTCGCCGCATCGCCCAGATCGCGACGCACGTCGGGCCGAGCATGACGATGGCGACGACGAGCCCAGCCAGCCAGGCGCTCGGCATCAGGGCCACGGCCAGCACGGCGACCACGACGACCTGGATCACGAGGTCCCGGGGGCGGGGGCCGGTCCGACGCCGCGCGGGCTCCGTCCCCTCGGGACCACGGTCCGGTGCATCGTCGTCACGCAGGGACGCCTCGAGCCGGGCGAACGCGTCCTTCTCCTGCTCGCTCAAGGGCCGAGCCGGTTCGGGCGGTGTCGGTCGGTCGGGATCGCTCGCCATCGTCGCCGTCCTCGGGTCGCACGCCACTGCACCGCCGACCAGACTTCCCGGCACACCGATGTCCACTCTGCCCGATTTCCTGCACCGAGGCCACGGGTCGGCGTGCCGCCGAGGCGATGGGCTCAGCGGGCTGCTCTCCGTGTGCATCGCACTCACCAATTGGGTGATCAGAGTGCTGCGCAGTCGTCTCCCGACATGAGAAGCTTGTCTGGTTCCTCACGCAGTGTCATGACGCCGCGACGACCGGAGGCGCAGATGACCGATGTACAGCCGCAGGCGGCGCCGACCGAACCCGCACCCGTGTCCGGTGCGCGGATCAAGCCCGCCGTGTTCTACGGGTCCGCCGCGGTCACCCTGGCCATCGCGCTCTGGGCGATCATCGCGCCGACATCGGCCTCGGACACCATCGGGGCGGTCGTCGGCTGGACCTCGGAATGGTTCGGCTGGTTCTACATCCTGCTGACCACGCTGGTCCTGGTGTTCGTCATCGTCGTGGGCGCGTCCCGTCTCGGGCGGGTGCGGCTCGGCCCGGAGCACTCACGACCGGAGTTCAGCACGTTCGCCTGGGCGTCGATGCTCTTCGCCGCGGGCATCGGCACCGACCTCATGTTCTTCGCGGTCGTCGAGCCGGTGACCCAGTACCTCACCCCGCCGCGCGGTGAGGGCGGCACCCTGCTGGCCGCCGAGGACGCCACGGTGTGGACGCTGTTCCACTACGGCATCAGCGGGTGGGGTCTCTACGCGCTGATGGGCATGGCGCTGGCCTACTTCGCCTACCGGCGCAACCTCCCGCTCGCCATCCGGTCCGCCCTCTACCCGATCTTCGGCAAGCGGATCCACGGCGGTCTGGGGACGGCTGTCGACCTCGCCGCCGTGCTCGGCACCATCTTCGGCGTCGCCGCTTCCCTGGGCATCGGCGTCGTGCTGCTGAACTACGGGCTGTTCTTCCTCTTCGGGATCCCGGAGGGGACGGCCGCCCAGGTCGGGCTGGTGGTCGTGGCGGTCGGCATGGCGACGGTCTCGGCCGTGACCGGCGTCGACCGCGGGATCAAGCTGCTCAGCCAGCTCAACGTCCTGCTCGCGATCGGGCTCGCGCTGTTCCTGCTGGTCGCCGGCGACACCGTCTTCCTGCTCAACGGCCTGGTCCAGAACGTCGGCGACTTCGTCAGCACCTTCCCGAGCCTGACCCTGGAGACGTTCGCCTTCGACCGGCCCGTCGACTGGCTCAACGCCTGGACGCTGTTCTTCTGGGCCTGGTGGATCGCCTGGGCCTCGTTCGTCGGGCTGTTCCTCGCTCGCATCTCCCGGGGCCGCACCATCCGGCAGTTCGTCGCCGGCACGCTGATCATCCCGTTCACCTACATCGTCATGTGGATCTCGATCTTCGGGAACAGCGCGATCGACGTGATCCGTGACGGGAACGTCGCCTTCGGCGCGAACACGATGGAGAACAACGCCCAGGGCTTCTACGAGCTGCTCGCGCAGTACCCGGCCGTCCCGTTCATCGCCGGGCTCGCCACGTTCGTGGGGCTGCTGTTCTACGTGACCTCGGCCGACTCGGCCGCGCTGGTCATGGCGAACCTGACCTCGCACCTGGCGACACCGCAGTCCGACGGGCGGCCGGCGGTGCGCATCTTCTGGGCGGTCGCGACGGGCCTGCTCACCATCGGGATGCTGCTGGTCGGTGGGGTCACCGCGCTGCAGAACGCCACGATCATCATGGGGCTGCCGTTCGCGTTCGTGCTGGCGCTCGTCGCCTACGGGCTGTGGAAGGCGTTGCGGGTCGAGGCCCTGCAGGCCGAGAGCCAGCGCATGGCGCTGCGCTCGTCGATCTCGGGCCGCAGTCCCGGCGACGGGCACCGGCCCGGTGTCCCCGGGTGGCGGCAGCGGCTCGACCGGGCGTTGTCCTTCCCCGACTCCGCGCGGGCGCAGGAGTTCCTCGACGAGGTGGCTCACCCCGCGGTCGAGGAGGTGGCGTCGCACCTGCGCGAGCGGGGCGTGTCGGCGGAGGCGCGGGAGCACGGCGAGGGCAGCGCGAGGGCCGTCGAGCTCGTCGCCGACCTGGGGGAGGAGCGGCAGTTCCTCTACCGCATCGAGCCGCGCGAGGTCCCGATCCCCGTCTACGGCCACGCCGTACCGAAGGGCACCGACACCTACTGCCGCCTCGAGGTGCACCTGCGTGAGGGCGGGCAGGGTTACGACGTCATGGGCTACACCTACGGGCAGCTCACCGACGACATCCTCGACCAGTACGAGCGGGACCTCGAGTTCGTGCGCATCCAGGAGGTCCGGGGCTGACCGCCCCTACCGGTCGAGACGCAGACGGTCCCACGCCAGGGCGGTGAGGGCGCCGAAGGCGAGGGGGACCAGCGCGACCAGGGCGAGCTGGTGCGGTGCGACCTCGCCGAGGCGCAGCGCCCACAGCGCGGGCGCGGCGAGCGGGAACCAGCCCGCCCGGTCCGGGGCGGCGACCACGGCGACCTGGGCGGCGACGATCAGCCCGATCGTGGCGGCGACGCCGGGCAGCAGGCCACGCCCGAGCGTCGCCGCCCAGGCGGCCGGGACCGCGAGGACGCCGGTGAGCAGGCCGAGGGCGAGCAGTCGACCGAGCTGACCGAGCACCGGGCCGTCGAGCGGCCCCAGGTCGAGGGCGAGGCCGAGTGCCGCGAGCGTGGCGGTGAGCGCGGCGGCCACGGCGACGGTCCACAGGACGTGGACGACGAGCTTGGCCACGGCGATGTGGGAGCGGGGCACGGGCAGGGCGAACAGCCCGACGACGGTGCCGTCGGCGAACTCCCGGCCGACGTTCCAGCTCAGGGCGACGCCGAACGCGAGCAGTCCGCCCGCGGCGGTGATCTGGGCGGCCACCCCGGTCAGCAGCGCCCAGCCGTCCCGCGCCCCGAGCGGCCCGAGCTGGGCGAGGACCTGCGCGTTGCCGGCGGTCGCCGCGCCGACGAGGGCGCTGCTGAGGATCGCGACCCCGGCGACCAGCAGCACCGTGGTCGTGCGCAGCACGCGCGAGGCGAGGGCCTTGGACAGCTCGACGGCGACGGCGGTGGTCAACGGGCGCACGGCGCGCGGCTCTCGTCATCGGCGTGCACGACCCGGAAGAAGGTCCGCTCGAGGTCGGCGCCCCCGGGGTCGAGGGTGCCGATCACCCGGCCGTGGTTGAGCACGGAGATGCGGTGCGCGACGCGGGCGACCTCGTCGAGGTGGTGGCTCGAGACCAGCACACCGGCACCGGCCGCGGCGCGCGCGACCAGCAGCTCGCGCACCAGCACCACGCCCCGGGGATCGAGGGCGTTGGTCGGTTCGTCGAGCACCACGAGGCGCGGCGCGTGCACCAGCGCGGCCGCCAGCCCGACGCGTTGCCGGTTGCCCTGCGACAGCAGCCGGGCGCGGACCCGCGCGTAGCGCTCCAGGTCGAGGGCGGCGAGGACGTGGTCGACGGCCCGCCGCGCCTGCGGATCGGGCAGGCCGTGCAGCCGGGCGGCGAGCCGGATGTTCCGCCGCACTGTGAGGTCGGGGTAGGCGAACGCGTGCTCCACCATGTGCCCGACCCGCGACCACGCTCCTCTCGGGAGCCCGGCGACGGGTACGCCGTCGATCCGGGCGCCGCCGGCGTGGAGGTCGACCATGCCGAGGGCGGCGCGCATGAGCGTGGTCTTGCCCGAACCGTTGAGGCCCACCAGCGCGTGCACCTCGCCGGGTGCGACGGTCAGGGTCGCCCCGAACAGGCCGGCGTCGGGACCGAACACCCGCTCGGCGTCGCGGATCTCGAGCCGGTGTGAACTCCTCGGCATACGCGTCTCCGCACGCCGACCAGGCTTCCCGGCACCCCGTCGCCCGAGCCTCGGGCGTGCAGCGGACGCTACTCCGCCGGTCGCGCGCGGAGTAGCGTCCGCCGTGGCGTGCCGGGAAGTCTGGTCGGCGAGGTCGGTGTCCGCGTTCCCGGATCGATCGGCGGCTCCCGTGCGCGTCCTCGTCACCAGCTTCGGCACCCGCGGCGACATCCAGCCCTACCTCGCCCTGGGCGGCGCGCTGCGAGCGCGTGGCCACGACGTGGTGCTCGCCGTCCCGGAGACCTTCCGGGACGAGGCCGACCGCGTCGGCGTCAGGCTCGAGCCCGCGGGCTCGCGGATGCTCACCCTGCTGCGGGAGGTCATGCCGCAGCTCCGTGGCGCCCGGGACGCGCTGCGGACCCTCGGGGTGATGCGCGAGGCGATGCGCGAGCACCTCGACGAGCAGTGGGCGGCGGCGCGGGCGGGCGACCCGGAGGTGATCGTTCACCACCCCAAGTGCCTGGCGGGGCCGCACGTGGCCGAGGCGCTCGGGGTCCCCGGGGTGCTGTCGATCCCGCTGCCCTTCTACACCCCGACACGGGCGTTCCCGATCCCGTTCCTGGGCGGCATGTCGCTGCCCGGCCCGGCGAACCGCGCCACGTACGCGTTCACGCGGATGGCCACGGTCCTCTACGGCGGGATGATCAGCGACTACCGTCGCCGGCTCGGCCTGGGACGCATCGGCCGGTTCGCGGACCCGCTGCGCAACCCGGACCGCTCGCCCGTGGACGTGCTGTACCCCTTCAGCCGCCACGTCGTCCCGGTCCCGGCCGACTACCCGCCGTCGGCGCACGTCACCGGGTACTGGTTCCTGCCGCCCGATCCCGCGTGGCGCCCGGACGCCCGGCTCGTCGACTTCCTCGCGGCGGGGCCGACGCCGGTCTACGTCGGGTTCGGGTCGATGGGGTTCGGCCGGGGCGCCGACGAGCGGCGCGACGCGGTGCTCGGAGCGCTCGCCGCAAACCGGCTCCGCGGGATCGTCGCCACGGGATGGGGCGGGCTGACCGCCGGGGACGCGCCGTCCGGCGACGTGCTCGTGGTCGACGCGGTACCCCACGACTGGCTCTTCGACCGTGTCGCCGCCGTCGTCCACCACGGCGGTGCCGGCTCGACCGCCGCCGGGCTGCGGGCCGGGAAGCCGACGCTGGTCTGCCCGTTCCTCGGGGACCAGCCCTTCTGGGGCGCGCGCGTCCGCGCCCTCGGCGCGGGGCCGCCACCCCTGCCCGCCGGCGAGCTCGGCGCCGGGCTCACGGCACGCCTCGGCGACCTCGTCGGCCGTGACGACTATTGGGTGACGGCCGCCGCGATCGGGCAGCAGGTCCGCGCCGAGGACGGGCTCGACCACGGCGTCAGGGTTCTCGAGGGCCTTGCTCGCGGACGACGTCGCTGAGCCGCTCCCGGCGCTGCGCGGCAGCGTCGGGCGAGCACGAGGAGCCGCGGATCGGGGGACGACGTCGTTCCCGGGGTTTCAGTCGCCCACGAGCGCCAGACTGATCGCCGGGATGGCCGTGACCAGCACGAGCGCGACGAGCAGCACGGCTGCGCTGGGCAGTGCCGCCTTCGCGACCCGCAGCACGCTCATCCGGGAGATCCCGCTCGCGACGAACAGGTTCAGCCCGAGCGGCGGGGTGATCATCCCGATCTCCATCGTCATCACGATGATGATGCCCAGGTGTACCGGGTCCACTCCGAGCTCGAGCCCGATCGGCAGCAGGATCGGGGCGAGGATGAGGATGGCGCTGGACGTCTCCATGAAGCAGCCGACGATCAACAGCAGGATGACGACCAGCGTCAGGAACATCCACGGCTGCAGGTTGAGATCGAGCAGGGCCGCCGTGATCTCGCCGGGGATCCGCTCGTAGGTCAGGACGAACGAGAACAGGATCCCGTTCGCGATGATGAACATGATCATTGCTGACAGGCGGGCGGACCGCAGCAGGATCGGTCCGACGTCCCGCCAGCCGATCTCCCGGTAGACCAGCAGGCTCACGAGCAGGGCGTAGAGGACGGCCATCGCCGCGGCCTCGGTGGGGGTGAAGAAGCCGGTGTAGATGCCGCCGAGCACGAAGACCGGAAGCAGCAGGCTCAGCACCGAGTCCCGGATCGCGCGGACCTTCTCCTCCCGCGTCATCACGATCGCCTCCGAGCCGGCGCCGTAGCCGCGGCGCCGGGACACGACGGCGACGAGCACGAGCAGGAGGGCACCCGCCAGCAGGCCGGGCAGCACCCCGGCCAGGAACAGGTCGCCGATCGACGTCTCGGTGACGATCCCGTAGACGATCAGCGGGATGGACGGGGGGATGAGGATCCCCAGCGAGCCCGAGGTGGCGATGGTCCCGGTGGCGAACTCGCGGTCGTACCCGGATCGCGCCATCACCGGGATCAGCACGGTGCCGACCGCGACCACGGTCGCCGGGCTGGAGCCCGAGACGGCCGCGAAGAACATGCAGGACAGCACGGCGGTCATGGCCAGCCCGCCGCGGTAGCCGCCGACGACGGCCAGGCCGGCCTGCGTCAGTCTCGTGCTGATCCCGCCCCGGCTCATGATCGTCGCGGCGAGGACGAAGAACGGTACGGCGACCAGGGGGAAGCTGTTCAGCGCGTTCGTGAGCGTGTCCGGGACCTGCGTGAGCGGGACGGTGGTGAAGTAGAAGAAGTACAGGAACGCGGTCAGTCCCAGGGCGACCGCGATCGGCGCGGACGACAGCAGCAGGACGACCAGCGTCACGAGCAGGGCCAGCGCCGCGGCGCTCATCGCGTCGCACCCGTGGCCGGGGGCAGGTCCCCGGCGTCCTGTTCGGCCTCCGCCGTCCGTTCCGGGTACGGGTCCTGCCCGCGGAGCAGGTGCACGGCGATCTGGATCGCGCGCACGAACATCAGCGTGAGCCCGACGGGTATCGGCAGGGCCACCAGCCACAGGGGAGCGTCGAGGGCCGGCGTCTCGGTCAACCGCGCGTACGGCTCGGCGAGGACCAGCCAGGCGAACGTCCCGACCAGCCCGAGGTAGACGAGCGTGACCGCGATCCCGATCAGGGCGAGCACCCGGCGGCCGCGCTCGCGTACGAGCGGCGAGAGGACGTCGACGCCGACGTGCTCGCCGTGGCGCAGCGCCACCACCGCGCCGAGGAACGTCGAGGTGATCACGAGGTGGATCACCGCCTCCTCGGACCAGAAGATCACGTAGCCGGTCGTGCTCCGGAGCAGCACGGCCACGATCGCGATGAGGGCGGCCAGCCCGAGCGACCCCGCCGCGAGCACGTTCTCGATCCCGGTCAGGACACGGTTCGCGCGGCTCACCGGCAACGCCTCCGGGCTCCGGTCGGGCTCACCGGCGTCGCTCGGCGAGCAACTGGTCGATCACGTCCTGCCCGATCACCGGGGCCATCTCCTGCCAGACCCCGGGCACCACAGACGCCTCCAGCGCGGCCCGCTCGGCGGGACTGAGCTGGACGATCTCGGTCGTCCTCGCGGCGACGATCTCCTGCTCCGCCTCCTCGTTGATGCGCGCGGCCACCTCGCGGTTGAACCGGGCCGACTCGGTGGCTCCGTCGCGCACCACCTGCTGCAGGTCCGGCGGCAGGCTCTCCAGGAACGGGCGGTTCACCACCAGCACGTAGCCGACGTAGCCGTGGTCGCTCTCGGTGATGAACCGCTGGACCGTGTGCATCTTCTGCGACTCGATGTTCGACCACGGGTTCTCCTGGCCGTCGATCAGGCCCTGCTGCAGGGCGGTGTAGACCTCGGAGAAGGACAGGGGCGTGGACTGCGCGCCCCACGCGGCGAACTGGGCGCGCAGGACGTCCGACGGCTGGATGCGGAACCGCAGGCCGGTCATGTCCTCGGCGCGCACGATCCGGTTGTTCGAGGACAGCTGCTTGAGGCCGTTGTCCCACAGTTCGAGCACCTCGATGTCCCGCCGCGCGAGCTCGGGGTTCGCGAAGATGGCGCGCCCGACGGGGGTGTCGCGGGAGGCCACGCGCGGGATGTCGTCGACCTGGCGGAACAGGAACGGCAGGTCCAGCACCTGCAGCCGGGGCGCGATCGTCGTGAACTTCGCGCTGGCCGGAGCCAGTGCCTGCACGGCGCCGGACTGCAGGCCCTGCAGCTCGTCCTCGTCGCCGAACAGCTCCGAGTTCGGGTAGACCTCGACCGCGATCCGGCCGCCGGAGCGTTCCTCGACGACCTGCTCGAAGCGCAGCGCCGCCTGTCCCTTCGGCGTGCTCGGCGACACCACGTGGGACAACCGCAGGGTGTAGGACGACGAGCCGCCCTCCTGACCGGCACCGCGCAGACCGCACCCGGCCAGCACGGCACCGACGAGGACCACGACGGCACCCACGACGAGCGGTCGGCGGAGGCACGATGTGCTCGGCACGGCGACTCCCTCGTCGTCGTGGTGAACGGGGGGAGAGCTCTCGGCGGGTGGGTCCGATCGGTGTGAGGTGACGCTAGTGGCGGCGGCCGAACTGTCAACGCCCGGTTCGACCCTTCTCGCCCGGGCCCTCGACCTCCCCGTCACCCCGCGGCGGTGTCCCCGGCGTGGTGAGCGGTGGCCAACGGCGACGGGACCGGCGTGCTGGTCCCGCCCGGTAATCCCCGGGCCCTCACCGAGGCCTTCCTCGATCTGCGCACCCCTGTCCGAGACCGAGACGGTGCACATCGCCGACCTCCGTGGTCAGCCCGTCGTCGCCTTCCCGAGTCCTCGGGCTCGGCAGTCCGCGGGGTACTCGTGTCGAGGTGCCACGCAGCCAGTTTCACCCCACGCATCGCCCAGACCGCCCCCGATAGCTGGACGTGCGTCGCGCTCGTCTTGGCCGGAGTCGGCCTCCATCTGACGACGGCGAGCGCCATGGCCCAGCTGCCGCTCGAGGGGGTCTCGATCAGGGAGGTCGCCGACCGGCTCCCGCCGATCTCGGTCTATCTCGTGTGGCGGTCGGACGACGACGATCCGGCTCTCGGCCACGTCCTCGCCACGGCCGATCGAGTGCTGCCGCGACGTGGTCATGCGGGGTAAACGGCCCGCTCCGGGATCTTCAATCAGTCGAAGATCGCTCTGTAGAGCTTTGAGCAGCAGAGAGGGTGCGCCGTCAGGGACTCGAACCCCGAACCCAGTGGACGAGAGTCACCTGCTGCGCGGTGACGTGCGGTGCTCGTTCGTGCTGGTCAGCAACGGTGCCGCCAGCCGTCGATCATTAGCCGTGACCGGCCGCAAGCGGCCGTGGTGTGACGTAAGCGGTCCCCTAAGCGCGCCGTCGTGTTTGGTGTTCCGCGACGCCACCGCGGCTACGCGGCGGGACTTGCTCGTCGTCAGCGCCGTCGCCGCCGCGTTCAACCCCCGACCCCTCAAGACCTTCGGCTGGCGAACCCATGCGGCGCGGCTGCGGAAGTGCGCCTAGGACTGTGTCCGCCACCTCATTGCCGTAGGACTCGGCCAAGCGCTTGAGGAGATCGTCGACGGTGCAGTCGTACTCCTGGGTGCCCGTCGTCTCGAAAGCGCAGCTGGCGAGGACGCAGCCCACGCGGACGGAGACGTCGACGGCCAGTCCGATCGAGAGTGCTGCGGCGAGGCCGCCCCGGAAGGCGTCACTCACGCCGGTCGGATCCGCGTGCTCGCGCGTATGGGCGATGTGCACCCGTTGGGTCTCGACGTCGTCCCCTTCGATGGTGACGTCGCGATGCCCCGAGGTCGTGACCAAGACGCCGATCGTCGAAAGCAGTTCTTCGTGGCTCCACCCCGTGAGGTCCAGAATCCGCCGCAGGTCGCGCTGGGTGACCACGACATAGGTGCTGCCGGTCAGGAGCTCGCGGAGCTCCGATCCCTGGAGCCCGCTCCAACGGATCGGCCCAGCAGGATCGACGAGGTGGTCAAGGCGCAACCGTCGTGCCGTCCGCTTGGCCTTGATCATGCCACTGATTGGTCCGGCGGTGATGACGACGAGATCGGTGCGGCCCAGGTTGCTGACCACGGCATCGAGGTCCACGTCGCTCTGCCGATGGCTTGACCCGTCTTCGAATACGGCTAGCTGGTTGAAGTTCTCGTCTGTCACGCAGCTGAACCGTGGGGTGCGGCCGCCCGCGACCATGACGACGTGGCTGGTGTCCACGCCTTGCGCGTCGAGCTCGCGGAGCACACGGCGGCCCTCGCCCGCCCCGACTGCACTGATGAGTGTGGGACGCAGGCCCAGTCGGGTCGCTCCGTAGCAGATGTTGGCGGCGATCCCTCCCCGACGGGTGACGACTTCGTCCGAGTGGGAGTTGTATACGTAGGAACGCTGATCGTCGCTGCCGCCCCCGTCGGTGAAGAGTCCCGCATATCTGATGAGGCGGTCGATGGCAGTGTGGCCGACGACGATCAGCCCGGTGCGCGGGTCGAGCCGCTCGTCTGTCCGGGACTCCTCCTCCGACCGCTCCTGGTCCCGTCGCGTAGCGATGAGCTCCCGGGCCAGCGTTGGCCGTACGCACTCCCAGGTCTTGAGCGCGATGCGCTCGTCCTCCATCCCGGCCAAAGCCGCCAGTGTCTGCACGACGTCGTCGTCGATGGAGCACGTCTCGGGTTCGTGCGCGCTCATTCCACTTCCCCTCTCTCACGACGTCGCCGGTCGATGAACCTGTAGTAGCGCCGTCGGGTGGCCTCCTCGGAGCAGTTGATGTCGTCGGCGATCGTGCGGAAGTCGTATCCGTCAAGCCGCATCCGCAGGATGCGAAGAGTCACAGGGTCGCGAATTGACTTTGCGAGCCGTTCGAGGATGTCGTAGTAGATAGCCCAGTCCTCTGGCCCGTAGCGGGTGTCGGCGAGACTCGCCAGGTCAGCAATGTCCTGGTACTCGAGAAGTCGCCAGCCGTTCGATCGCAGCCAGCTCCGCCACGCGTTGGAGAACTCCCGGAGGCAGTCCCCGTAGAACCAGGACGTGAGGTTTGCGCCGCCGTCCGGCGTCCAGCCGCGGCCCTCTCGTGCTCTGCGCACCAGGTATTGCAGGCCCCGGAAGACCGCATCGAGAGCGAGTTCCTCGACTTCGTGCTCTTGGGGTCGCAGCGGGGACCGGCTGTAGGGCAGGCGATGCTCAGCGAGCTGTTCAAAGATTGACCGGTTGGCGATGGACTGGCTCAAGCGCGGAAGCGCGTAGTTCACGAGCAGCGTAGTGAGCTTCCTCCATGCCGGACCGCGAAAATCATCCGCGGACGCCTGTTGGTAGAGCGCGGCGAGGTCCGAGAACTCGTACACCGGGCCTCCGTCGCGCGCAGCGTCGTTGTCGCGTCCCAACCCGATCCTCCCTCGCCGGCCCAGTGCTTCATCTGTCCGGCGCGCCCGCGCCTGTGACATGTCGAGGACGAGATCCTCGCGACGTTTGTCGCTGACTCATCGAAGGACAGAGGACATGACACAGACGGCGAGGACGACCGGGGGTCGAGATGGTCACGACGTGGGTCATGGTGGTGATCGCACAGGCCGTAGTGGTTGGCTCGTGTCTCCTGCTCGGCTTTCTGGTGGGGGTCGCCTGTTGGCAGGAGCGCGAGGCACGACGGGTACGGCGCGAGGCCCGTGCTTGCCGCACAGCCCGCGGATCAAGCTCCTGAACCTGGGCAGACGCCGCATGCTGCCCTGATAGCTGGCCACTGCGAGCGGCGTCGAGGGAGTGCATCTCTGCTAGGGCTCAGCGGGACGACTCAGCATGGGTTCGTTCCGCATGCACCCCGAGCCACATGATCGATGGTGGGCGTGCGACGCGACGGGCGCACGTCCGAGGCTCGTTGCTCAAGAGGTCTTGTCTAGACCGCCCTGCTCACACGTCTTTGGGCAATCGTCCGTCGTTAGCAACCACCGGGTCCTATGTCTATCTTGCGGTCACCCGAATGGACTCAAGAACGCCTCTCTCGACGAGCTGAGAGGGCCGAGAGGGTGGATCGGGTCGCCGTCCCGGTGAGTAAAGCGGGCCGTCGATAACACCGCTCTCAGCGACAGCGAGTGACGGATAGGGAAGTCAGCATCTTGGGGGGCGTCGGCGTGATCGGAAACAAGATTGCCGACGTCATCACGACGATCGGTGTCCCAACCTTCCTCGCGGCCGGGCTCGTCCTCAGCCTGGCCGCGGCCGGGCGGGTTCCCTCCTCGGTTCGGGTGCCGGCATACGCGGGCTTCTGGGTGGGGATTCTGGCGTGCACGGCGTACGCCTTGTTGCTTCCCCACCTCGTTCCTTACCTCCCGCTGCAGATGGTGGCGCCGAATCCTCCGAGTCCTGCTTCCTTGCATCGGCTGATGAGCAGCGGTGCCGTCGGTATCCTCGTCGGAGTTGCGGGACTCGGGCTCTTCGGTCTGTTGCGCCGGAGCCGCTGGGTCGGTGTCGTCTGCTTCTGTCAGTCGCTGGGCTCGAGCGGATTGCTCCTGAGCTACTACGTGGTCGATGGCTGGAAAGAGATCATCGTCGGCCTCGCGATGGGCTGCGCCCTTGGGACCTTCCTGCTCTTCCTAATCCCCCGTCGGATCAACGAGTGGGCCGTGGAGCGTTACGAGGACCGGACGATCCGACGTCGCCGGGAACGGGTCAAGCGGAAGAACGATCAACGGGTTGATAGGGCGAGAAGACGAGAGCCGCGCGACCGGCCACCGACCGGTCGATCACGCGGATGGGGGCGACTGCTCCGGGGCCATCGATGAGGACGCGCCGTCTCCGCACCAGCACCCTGGCAACGTCGGTGGCCCTTCCTCGTCCGGGCAGGTGGATTGTCGCGACGATCGCGCTGGGAGCCGTTGCTCTCGTCGTTCTCTACCTGCCGGAGCTTGCCGTCCTGCTGAAGCGCCCGGCGCTGGGCGCCCCGGGGGTCCCGGTGCGGGTGCGTCAGGTGATGTCGGCCGTGCTCGGTGTCGTCGCGCTAGTCGCGATGCGGCGCGCGCTGTACGACCGGCTCGCTCGTCGACCCGGACCAGTGGAGATTCAGTCGTTCACGGGTGAGCTTCTGGGGGACGGCGTGCACCGCACTGAGGACGTCCTGTCCGAGTTCCGCCGGTTGCTCACGAGGATGAGCTTGTCGGCGCCAGAGCCCGTCCCCAACGCGCCGGCCAGCGACGGGGTTCTGGACGACGTGCGCACGGCGTTCGAGGGTCAGCGTTCCCCTGTTCAGAGTGCCGTCCACCTCCTCGTGTCGCTGATCCGCATCAAGAACGCCTACCGGGTCTCAGTGCAACTGCGCACCCGGGAGGGGGCTGGGCGGTGCGGCATATCCGTCCATGTCGTCCGCCTGCCCAGCGGGCACGGTGAGGTTCGCACTGTCTGGGATGACACCTGGAACCGTGCCGCCGAGCGAGCGGCCCATGTGGTCGGTGCGTTCGTCATCCCAAGGAGCCGACTCTCGCGGCGTGCCCCATGGCGAGCCTGGCACGGCCTGGAGATGCCCTACGAGCTGTTCCACCACAGCCAGAAGGCGTCGAACTACGTGCGCGAACGCCGATACGAGTACGCCCTCGGCTCGTTGCACGACGCGCTCGACCTTGATCCGCAGAACCCGTATCTACGCATCGATCTGGGTCACGTCCAGGTGCAGCTCGGCCTGTACATGGACGCCGCGGCGACCTTCGCCGACGTGGTCGCCGTGCAGTCATGGTACGACCGGCGTCTCTGGCGCCGACTGCGCCGCCTGTTGAACGACGACACGACGGGCCCGCCGCCGGCCTGGATTCAGCGCGACCCGAACGGTCGCGAGGCCCTCCTGATCTCGCGGTACCGCCTCGTCGCGCAGCTTGCGGCAGCCGAGCAACTCGTCGGCCAGTGGTATCGCGCGCCGGCCGATGACGACGCCGTGTTCCATAGCAAGCGTGACGCTGAGCGTGAGGCGCTGCGACGCCGCCTATGGATCTGGCTTCGCTCATACGCGCACCGCTACGTCGATGAGTCGGAGATCCTCTCGGAGGAGCAGCGGAACGACCGCGAGTTCGTCAACGCGCTGTCGCAGCCGCCGGGGAAGGTGGTCAAAGGCCAGCTGGTCTGGTCTGAGGAGCGGTTTCGCCACTTCCTGCAGTTCGTGGCCCGCGAGGAGGTCGAGTCACTCGTCGACGACTACCGGTGGAGTCGTGGACGGCGGATCCCAGGAATGTCCGTACCGCAGACAGGGCTAAGCCTTATGCGGATCTGGGCGCAGCTCTACGTCAGGGTCGCGGAGGAGGCCTACTACTCGGGCGGCGAGAGGACGAAGCTTGCCATCGATGCACACGGCCTCGACCTGCAGATCTCTCGCTACCTCGCGCTGAAGCCGGGGTGGGCGCGCGGGTGGAACGAGTACTACAACGCCGCTTGCGTCGTTGCGGTCGCGCTGCGCTGCCACCTCGGCGACGACCAGCTTGAGCGGAAACGCGTTGAGCAGGAGCTGGCCATGCACGCCGTGCGGCACCTCGAGAGGGCAGTGCGGAGCACCGACAGCGGCTACGTGGCTCGCTATGCACAGTGGCTCGCGACCGGCGACCCGGACCTCAATCCACTACGTTCGACCGAGCAGTTCATCGATTTCCTCGACCGCTACCTCCCCAACGTCGACCCGAGGGCGCCCAGACCGGCGCAGGGTCTGCTCGAACTCGTGATGTCATTGCACGCCCTGAGGACACTCGCCTCCTTCTGTCGCGTGCGGGCGGAGTTCTGGAAGTCGTACGAGTCGACGTGGCCCGGTGACGCGTCGTTCCCGACCGTTGAGCTCGAACGGGAGGAGGAGGTCGTCCGGCTGGCGCGGGAGTACACACTTCAACACCGCCACTGGCAGACGCGACTCGAGCTCGTGCAGAAGGCCGACCAATTCGCTCGCACCCACCGCATCAAGCCCGTCCGAGGCGAGTTCCCGAGGTTCCAGGACGACCCCGTCGTCCGCGAGGTGACGACCGCAGCCGGCGGAGATCGCTTTGAGGCGTGGAGGGAAGCGGTGCGAACATTGCGGTGGAACACCTGGCGCGAACTCGTGAAGCGTTTCGACCAGCGGCCGACCGGCTCGCTCCCACTCCCAGGCCGAGAACTCCACCGCTACTGGTCGAACCTCGAAACCTATATCGAGGCTCAGCTCGGACGGCCGGATGAAACCGCTGAACGGTGGTTCGGTCCGGGGTGAGTCGCACCCCGGCTGCCGCCGGTCGCGGCTGGAGGATGTGCGCGACGGTCACTTCCGCACGTCGTCGCGGGTGGCAACGGGGCGCGCTTAGCCACCGACTCTGGGGAAGCTGCCCGCCGCCTCCGAGCAGCGAGCAGCGCTGAGAGGTGGTCCTCGTCCGGTGAGGCCGCAGGCTGCTGGCCGCGTCGGGCGCCAGAACATCAATGACGTCAGCTTCGGCCCCATCGGCGGGGCCTCCTGCCGACGCGATCACTTCGGAGTGGCCGAGCTGGCCCAGGCGCACGCAAGCCGCCAGCCACGAGATCACCCCGCTGAGGGATGGGCCGCGTACCCGTGGCCTCAGGTCGCGGCGTCGCAGAACAAGGATGCAGCCGCGCTGCAGCGGGAGATCGTCGGGGCGGCCGGGCGTCCCGCGCAGACCCGCGCCGTCCTCGCCGCCGTGAGCGAGGCGCTGCAGGTCGAGTACGACCGCGCCACCGAGGTTCGGGAGGAGCGCCGACCATCGGGGTCGCTGCAACGGAGGTGTTCGACCGGATCGTCGCGCTGGGCCGCAGCGACGCGAAGTAACGCGCCCGAGTTGTTGAGCGCGACATCGCCCACCACCTCGTGCGGCTCGGGGGGCTCCGGAGCTCCGCGTTGTCGTCGTGCGCAAGGACCCGCACGCGGCGTCGGCCGACCAGTACGTCACCGCGATCTACGTCGGTCGCTTCCACCGCCGCGGCGGCGAGCGCGTCAACCGGACCCGGATCGATCCCGGCGAGGCGCTGCTCCAGGCCGCAGGCGCACGCATACAGCGACGCGGAAGCACCAAGGAGATCGTGGGCCTCGATCTCAGTGGGGACCAGGGACTGCGGAAGCTCGTCGAGCAACTTCGTCCTACTACCGTACGTGGCGCGTCACTCCCGGCGTTGGGCCACTGCGTAGCAAGGCTCGCCAGCTCCTGCCGACGTGTTCGGCGAGAAAGAGCCCGGAGCCGCATGCCTGCGGGGATGGGTCAAGCGGGCGAGTGGCGCGTGCCCCACGAGGGCGGCGGGCAGCCCGGCTGTCGGCTCATCCACAGCAGGACATCGAAGCAGCGCAGCAGGCTGATCCCGTCGGCGAGGCCAGCTGCCGCGTGGGCGGCGCGCAAGAACTCCCAGCGCGGTGACTCCTCGCGGAGGTAGTCGCGCATCTGACGCCAGTAGTCACCGGACCACGTGATGGCGAGGACCTCGCGCACGACAGAGTCGATGACCGGAAGGAGCCGTGGGCGCTTTCGTGCGAGCAGCTTCGAGGTCGTGGTCTCGCCGACGGGGTGGTAACGATCGACGCGCCGCCACAACTCATCAGCAGGCGAATCAGGGCCGATCTGATGGTTGTCGGCATCGATGAGGTCGAGTTCGGCCGGGATCTTGGCGAGCAACGCCGAGAGATCGTCCGCCTCGGTCTCGAGCATCCGCAGCGCCGCACGCGGGTCGACCGAGACGCTGAGCATGGTCACGGCGCTCAAGTCGTCGGCGGTGAATCGGTTGGCGACCTTCGGTGCGTCGCCTCCACCGGCGAGCCGATCGAAGGCCGCTCCGGTGTACAGCGGGTCTCCCGCGTCCCGGCGGTCGTGGAAGTAGGTCTGCAAGACCGTTGCAGCCCAGTCCCGCCGATCCGGGTCCTCCGGCTCAGCAAGAAATTCCGGCACTGCCCACGGTTTCCGTTCGTTCGATCGTCCCCCCATACCGGCCGACCGTAGGAGGCAGTGGTGGCGTGGCACGAGACCACGATCGGGCAGACAGAGCCAGGCATCCGGCTGCCAGCCGTAACGGCCGACGTGAAGGTCGAAGACGTCAGCTTCGGCCCCTCGGCGGGGCCTGCTGCTCGACTCGATCAGCTGCGGCGGGGCGGCTCCTAGCGATCTTCACACGACCGCCCAAGGGGCCATCGCGCAGGAGTAAACGGCCCGTCGGACCAGTCTGGAGTCACTGTGAAGATCGTTCGGTAGAGCTGTGACCAGCAGAAAGGGGGCGCCGTCAGGGACTCGAACCCCGAACCCAGTGGACAGGAGTCAGGGCGGCAGTGGTGGTGTCCGGTAGTCGTTTGTGCCGGTCAGTAGCCGTGTATTCGAATGTCGATCATCAGCGGCGGCCTCTCGACATCGGCCGTGGTGTGACGAAAGCGGTACCCAAAGCGGGACCACTCCGCCGGCTTCGAGGTGACCGGTCGAAGGACAGGGCGGTGCGGGTGGGCGGAGCTGTCTAGGCCCTCAGACCCTGGAGGAATCCGCGCAGTGCCTGCCCGATCTGGTCGGGTGAGTCCTCCTGGAGGAAGTGGATGCCGGGGACCTCGACCTCGTGCTGGTTCGGCCATGTGCGGCAGTGGTCGACCTCGACGCCGGGCTCGTGGAGGATGTTGCCGGGGTTGGCCCGCACGAACAGCTTCGGAATCGGTGAGTGCGCCATGAACGCGGCGTAGTCGTTGACGATCTCGAACACGTCGGCGGGGCGGGTCTCGCCCTCGACCGGGATCTCCCGGGCCCACAGCAGGGTGGGGATGCGGCTCTCCCGGGACGGCCAGGGGGCGCGGTAGACCTCCATCTCCGCGTCGGTCATCTTGCGGATGACCGTGTTGGGGATGACGTCCTCGACGAAGATGTTGTCGCCCAGCGCCATGTCCTCGCCCCGGGCGGTTCGCAGCGCCCGGAACATCGGCTCGCCGTCGCCGAAGCCGTCCCAGGGCCGGGGCTGGACGAGGGCTTCCATGTAGGTGATCGAGGCGATCTGGTCGGGGAAGCGCTTCGCGCGGTGGAATCCCAGGCCCGAGCCCCAGTCGTGGACGACGAGGTGGACGTTGGCGGTGGCGCCGACGGTGTCGAACCACTCGTCGAGCCACCGCACGTGGTCGACGAAGCGGTAGTTGTACTCCGGTGCCTTGGCCGAGTCGCCGTGCCCGATGAGGTCCGGCGCCAGGCAGCGGCCCAGGTCCGCGACGTGCGGGATGACGTTGCGCCACAGGTAGGCCGACGTGGGGTTGCCGTGCAGGAAGACGATCGGGTCGCCGATGCCGGTCTCGACGTAGGACATCTCGAGCCCGTCGACCTCGACGCGCCGACGGGGGTGGGGATCGGTGGCCGACGGTGTCGATGCCGTGGTCATGGTCTGTCTCCTGTGATGGTCGGGTGATCGGTCACGCCTGGTCGGCGGGCAGGATCGGCAGCAGGAGCCGCGACGACGAATGGACGGTGTTGCGGCTGGACTCGGCGATCGGGCTGTGCACGAAGCCGAGCACCGTGGGGCCGTCGGGACCGTCGTCGTGGCTGGCCAGCACGAGCTGCAGGCGGTGCCCGGGCTCGATGCGCCGGGCGTTGGGCACGATCGGTATGCGGTAGCGGACGACGCGGCCGACCGGCACCGCGACCGGTTCGCGGCACGGGATCACCGGGCTGCCGGGCCGGCTCGCGATCTCGTCGACGGTGCGCAGGGTGGCGCGCAGCCATCCCGCGGTGATCGGCGTGGCGGTGGCGTCGGGGGCCAGGTCGTAGAGCACGGCGATCCACGCCGTGTCCAGGGCGGAGATCTCGGCGTCGAGGTCGAGCTCGATGTCGCCGACGATGTCCATCGGCTCGTCCGCCGCCTCGGTCTGCCACGACAGGCGGTCGGGCAGCACGGGCGGGTTGGCGTTGCGGGGCCGGCCGACCTCTGCCGCGATGTACAGGTAGCTGCGGGACCCGGCGTCGCCCTCGTCGGGCGAGAGGACGCCGTCGGCGCGGAGCGCGAAGGGCACCAGCGTCGTCTGCTCGGGGGGCCACTGCTGCGCGGTACGCCAGCGGTCGGTGCCGGGGATGACGTAGCGGATCGGCGGGCCGTCCATGATCCCGGTCTCGCGCCCCTGGAGCCAGTGGTCGAACCAGGCGAGCGCCTCGATGTGCATGCTCTCCCACGGCCACGCCAGGGCGTCCTCGGCGGGCAGGGTCATCCGCACGTGCGGGTTGTGGGCGAGCGCGCGCCAGACCGGGAAGGTGCTGGGGAGGTGCATCGGCGCGTTGTCCCATTCGCACCCGAGGTAGACCGGGATGTCGATGTCGGCCAGCGCTGGGCGCACGGAGCGGGCGTCCCACCAGGCGTCATGGGTGGGGTGCTCGATCGCGCCCTCCTGCCACAGGCGACCGAAGGGCTCTTCGGCGTAATGGGTGTGGTTGAGCGACCCGAGGACCTTGGCCGCGGTGTCGCCGGTGACATGCGCCATCTGCCGGTGCACGTGCGGGGTGTTGAGCAGCCGGCGGGCGAAGCCGACGCGGTGGCCGCGCCAGAACTCGTCCGGCACCGCGGCCATCGCCCCCACCGCGGACATCCACGAGGCGAAGAATCCGGAGCTGAGCACGCCGCGGTGCCAGACCGCGTCGTAGAGGTCGTCCAGCGTCGCGTAGGGGAAGATCGCTTTGAGGTGCGGGGCCTTGAGGGCTGCTGCGGCGAGCTGGGCCATGGCGAAGTAGCTGATGCCGATCCCGCCGACGGAGCCGTCGCACCAGGGCTGGTCGGCCATCCACTCCACGACGTCGTGGACGTCCTCGTGCTCCTGGCCGTCGTAGAGCCCGAAGGTGCCCTCCGAGCCCGCCGTGCCCCGGGCGTTGACGATCACGTGGGCGTAGCCGCGGGGGACGAAGAAGTCGCTGGCGCCCGCCTCGATGAACCCCAGCGGCGCGCCCAGGTCCTGGACCTGCCGCGGATAGGCGGTGAACGAGAAGAGCGCGGGGGCGACGATCCCGTCGGGGTCGTCGTGGACCTCCCCGGCGGAGCTGGACGTCGTGGTCGGCTCGCCGTCGGAGGGCAGGAACACGTCGGCCCGCAGACGGGTCCCGTCCCGGACCGGGATGGTGACCGAGTTCGTCCGCGAGATCGCGTACCGGGGTGCGCTGAGGTCGTGGTAGGTGCGGCCGGAGGTCTGCAGCCCGTTGAGCTGGCGCTCGCCGGGTCCGGTGCCGGCGGAGGCGACGTGGCTGAGCGGTCCGCGTGCAGTGGTCATGATCGTTCCTGGTTCTCGGGAGTGGTGATCGAGGGGGCGACGGGCAGCAGCAGCCGCGAGGTCGCGTGCACGGTGTTGGTGGCGGTCGTGGCGACCGGGGTGTGGGTGAAGCCGAGCATCGGGCGGCTGCCCGGCACGGTGTCGTCGCTGGTCACGGTGAGCCGGACGCGGTGGCCGGCGGCGAAGCGGCGGGCGGTCGGCACGAGCGGGATTCGGTAGTCGACCGGCTCGCCGATCGGGATGGGGGCTGCGCGGCGCACGGGCAGGATCGGTCGGCCGGGTGCGCTGGCGGCCTCGTCGACCTCGCGCAGCGCGGCCCGTAGCCAGCCCTGGGTGACCGGGGTGGCGGTGCCGTCGGGGGCGAGGTCCTCGAGCAGCACGATCCAGCCGGTGTCGGTGGCGGTGCTCGCCGCGGTGAGCGCCAGCTCGCCGTGGCCGAGGACGTCGAGGTCCTCCGACAGCGGGGTCGTGGTCCAGGACAGGCGCCCGTAGGCGCTGTCGTAGCTGCGGTCGCCGGCCGTGTCGGCACCGTGGTCGGGAGCGAGTCGCCCGTCGGCTTGCAGGGCCAGCTCGGTGAGGTCGGCCGTCGGGGGCCACTCCTCGGCGGTGCGCCACCCGTCGGCGCCGGGGAGCACGTAGCGGATCGGGGGGCCGTCCAGCGTCCCGGTGTCGCGGCCCTTGAGCCAGTGGTCGAACCACGCCAGGGCCTCGACGTGCATGCTCTCCCACGGCCAGGGCAGGCCGTGGTCGCCGAGCAGGGCCAGCCGCACGTTCGGCTTGTCGGCCAGCTGCTCCCAGGCGGCGAGCGTCCCCGGCAGGTGCATCGGCACGTTGGTCCACTCGGTGCCCAGGTAGACCGGGATGTCGATGGCGGCGAGGCGGTGGACGAGCTCGCGGTCGTCCCACCAGGCGTCCCGGACCGGGTGCTCCTGGCCGCACGCGCGGAGCAGGTCGTCCCAGGGGTGCTCGGCGTGGGGGAGGTGCTGGACCTTCTCGAGCCCGGCCAGGGCGGCCTCGCCGTTGAAGGTCGCGAACCGGCGGTGCACGCGCGGGAGCGCGAGGACGCGGCGAACGAGGCTCACCAGCGGGCTGCGGAAGGCTCGGTTGCGGGGGGCCACCAGCGCCAGGGCGGACAACCACGAGTCCATGAATCCGGAGCTGTAGAGCCCGTTGTGGTTGGCGAACTCGAAGCCTGAGATCGTGGCGTGGAAGGGGAAGATCGCCGCGAGGTGCGGGGGGCGTTCGACCGCGGCCGCGAGCATGGCCATCGCGTAGTAGCTGATGCCGATCATGCCGACCTGGCCGTCGCACCAGGGCTGCTCGGCGACCCACTCGACGATGTCGTGGAGGTCGAGGCGCTCCTGGGAGTCGAAGAAGGTCCAGGTGCCCTCCGAGCCGCACATCCCCCGCAGGTTCACGATGACGTGCGCGTAGCCCCGGGGCACCCAGAAGTCGCTGATGCCGGCCTCGATGATCCCCGTCGGGGCACCCAGGTCCTGGATCTGGCGCGGGTAGGGCGCGGCCGCGACGAGCGCGGGGACCGGACGGTCGGTGTCCGGACGGTAGACGTCGGCGAGGAGCACGGTGCCGTCCCGGGTCGGGATCCGGACGTCGTTCTCCCGTCGCACACCGAACTCGGCGTCGGAGAGGTTGCGGTAGTCGCGCCCGGTGGTCTGAGGACCGTTGAGCGGGCGCTGTCCCGGCTCGACGCCGGCGACGTGGGTGGTGGGCATGGCGACCTCGTTCACGAAGCTGGAGAGGGTTGACGGAGCAGGTCCCGTGCGGCGATCAGAAGTCGGGCCCGTCGACGGGCGCGGCCGAGAGGCCGAACAGTCGCTGGAGGTGCAGCCACCGGGCGAGGCGGATCATCGGGCGCACGAGGAGCTCGACGCTGCCCAGGACGAAGAGCCAGGTGACGGCGTACGTCGTTTGCGGGGCGAAGAACAGGGCGCTGCCGACCAGGAACCACACCGCGATCAGGATGTCGTTGACGATGCTGGCGAGCTCGTAGCGCTCGCGGATCGTCCGCTCTCGGGGGCTGATGGCGAGCAGGAGCGGGTGCTTCTGGCGCTCCCCGTCCCGGCCCGGTCCGCCGTTCATGCGCCCCTGCTCTCGGCCGGGACCTCGCGGCGCAGGAACTCGCACTGGTCGTGGAGGACGACCTCGCGCTCGGGGGAGAGGTAGATGCCGAAGTGATCGAAGGGGTAGTCGCGGAGCTGCGTCCGTGTGCCCGCGGCGTACCGGCGGGCGCGGGCGCTGGGAGCAACGGAGTCCTCGCTGCATAGGCAGAGCAGCACCGGGCACCGCAGCTCACGTAGGCGCCGTCCGGGGCGGTAACGCGGGAGCTGGAAGGCGAAGCGGGCGGCGACCTCGTTGCGGAAGGTCGTCCCCGGGGTCAGCAGGGCGGCGTAGCCGGGGAGCGCGTCGGGCGCGGTCAGCAGTGCGGCGCTGCGGCGGCGACCGACGAGGCCGACGGTGACGGGCGCTCGTCCTCGCGCGGCCCCGAGGACGTCGCGCACCGCGCGCGTGCCGACGCGCACCGAGGCGACGGGGTCGTGGCGCATCATCGAGGCGATGCCGTCGGTGAAGGGGCACTGGGCGACGACGGCCGCCACACCGCGATCCCGGGCGGCGGCGGTGAGCGCGTGCCCGCCGCCGAACGAGCTGCCCCAGAGCACGACGCGCTCGGGGTCGCACGAGGGGTGCGAGCGGGCGTACGCGATCGCGGACGCCCAGTCGGTGAGCTCCTGCTCCACGTCGAGGAGCTGGCGCGGCTGCCCGCCGGAGTCCCCGAAGTGGCGATAGTCGAAGACGACGCAGGCGTAGCCGTCGGCGCGGAAGGCCTCGGCGTAGTGGTCGAGGCTCATGTCGCGCGTGGCGCCGAGACCGTGGCCGAGGACGACGACCGGTCGCCGGGCGCGGGTCCCGTGCGGCGGGGGCAGGTACAACCAGGCTGCGCACGAGGCGTCCCCGGAGGGGAAGGAGACGTCGATGCGCTCGCGGTCGCTCACGACGCACTCCCCGCAGCCATGACCGGGCGGGACCTCGCGGCCCGCAGGGTCCGCGTCAGCACCGTGATCCCGTAGACCGTGCTGAACAGGCCGAACGCGACGCCGAGGGAGAGAGGATCGACGCTCGGGAGCAGCGCGAGAGCGAGGCCGAGGGCGATCGACACGAGCCCACCCACGAACCACAGCGCACGTCGGCCGGGCGTGATCCCGCGCCGTATCGCGAGGACGATCTCGCCGATGCCGGCGGCGAGCGCCCAGAACGCCACGACCCAGCTCAGCAGCACGACGGTGGCACCGGGCCAGAGCAGGGCGGCGAGGCCCGCTGTCGCGGAGAGGGCGGCCAGCGCGAGGTGGCCGACCGTGGGTCCGACGCCGTCGACGTGGATCGCGGTCACGACGTCGGCGCCGGCGGCGACGAGCGCGTAGGCAGCGAACAGCAGAGCGACGACGCCCACGGTGACGCCCGGCCAGGCAATGGCGAGGACTCCGAGCGCGACGGCCAGGATCCCGCGCGCGATCAGGACCCACCTCAGGCTCCTCGGCATGTCCATGTCCTTCTCCTCGCCGCCGGCGTCGTCACCCCCGAAGGCTGCGGGCGGCGACTCCACCCGCACTCCGGTCCGACTCCAGTCCGGCCCGGGTGCGGCGCGCGAGCACTCCGGGGCCTCGCGATCCCTTCACCGCCGTTCGTTGTGACGGCTAACATCCGCTGATGCGCGTGCGGGACCTCGGCGCCGTCGCCGTGGCCGTCGATGCTGACGAGCGCCCGGTCGCCGGGCTGCGAGCGACCGCGATGCTCGCACTCCTGACGATCAACGTGAACCGTCGCGTCTCGGTCGATGCCTTGATGGACGCCGCCTGGGGTGAGCACCTCACTCCCGGCGCCGCATCGAGCCTCGACTCGCACATCTGGCGTCTGCGACAGCTCCTCGAGCCGGGTCGCAGCCCTCGGCAGCCGCCGACGGTGCTGGTCAACGACGCCGGGGGCTACCGCCTGGTCGCCGGGGCCCACGGCGTCGACTCGCTGCTGTTCTCCGAGCTCGCCGGCGAGGTCCGGGACCTGATCGCCGCCGGGCACGCGAGCGCGGCCGTGGTCCGGGCCGACAAAGCGCTGGGACTGTGGCGTGGTCGCCCCTACGGCCCGCTCGCCGAGCGCCCGTGGGCGCAACCGGCCGTCGCCCGCCTCGACGAGCTGCACGGACAGGTGGAGGCCCGCCGGATCGAGGCGCTCGTCGAGTCGGGGGCGCTCGACCAGGCGCTCTCCGATGTGGAACCGCTGATCGCCGCCATGCCGTTCCGCGAGCCGCTGCGGGCGCAGCAGATGCTGGCGCTCTACCGTAGCGGTCGTGGCGAACAGGCGCTGCAGAGCTACCGGGACGCTCATCGCCTGTTCATGCAGGAGGTCGGCACCGAGCCCGGCGCGGAGCTCCGGACCCTCCACCGCCGCATCCTCGACGACGACGCCGGGCTGGCCCCGGCGGTCCCGGCCCGCCGCGCAGCGGCCACCGCGCACACCCCCGAGGTGCACCTGCCGACCGCTCTGACGCCGCTGATCGGCCGCGAGGACGCGCTGCCCGCGCTCGAGGAGCTCGTGCGGGAACGCCGGCTGGTCACCGTCGCCGGAGCCGCCGGGTGCGGCAAGACTCGGCTGGCGATCGAGGTCGCCCGCCACGCCGCCCCGGCGTTCGGTGACGGCGTGTGGTTCGTCGACCTCGCGTCGGTGCCCGACGACGCTCTCGTCGTCGAGACCGTCGTCTCGACGGTGGGTTTCTCGGTCAGGGCCGGGTCCACGCCGCTCGAGGACCTCGGGGACTACCTGCGGGCCCGCCGGGTCCTGCTGGTCCTCGACAACTGCGAGCACGTCCTGCCCTCGGTCACCCGCATCGTGGAGGCAGCGCTCGCCGACGGCGTCGACCCGGGCGCCCCGCCCGCGTGCGGCATCCTCACCACCAGTCGCGAGCCGATCGACGTCACCGGCGAGACCATCTGGACCCTCGATCCCCTCCGGCTGCCACCCGACGACGCCGGTACCGACCGCGCCACGGCCCCCGCCGTCGCCCTGTTCCTGCAACGGCTGGCCGCGGCGGCACCGACACTCGCGGTCGACGACCAGGTCCTCGACCGCGCCGTGCACATCTGCGTGGCCCTCGACGGGCTTCCCCTGCCGATCGAGCTCGCCGCCGCCCGCGTCCGCAGCCACACCCTCGACGACATCGCGACGCAGGTCTTCGCGGACCCCGGTCGACTGGGCCGGCTCGGGCGCGGCGCTGACGACCACCGCCGCACCGTGCAGTCGGCGATCGAGTGGAGCCACCGGATGCTGACGGTGCCCGAACAGGTCGCCCACCGGCGGATCGCGGTCCTGCCGGGACCGTTCACCAGCGCGATGGCCGCCGCGGTGCTCGGCGAGGAGGTGGACGGGCCGGCGGGAGCGGACGACCTCCTCGCCCAGCTGGTGCACCGATCGATGCTGAGCGCGCAGAGCGCGCGACGCAGCCAAGGGTCGACGACGTTCCGCCAGCTCGCGACCGTCCGCGCGCACGCACATCACGCACTGCTCGACGCGCGCGAAGAAGCGGAGATCACCGACCGCCGCGACGCGTGGACCGCGGCGCTGGTCGCGGCGCGACCCCGCCTGGGACATCCCGACGAGATCGAGTGGTTCCACACGCTCGACGACGGCTACGCCACGGTTCGGGCCACCCTGACACGGCGCCTCATCGACGAGCCCGACGTCCGGGGCGCCCACATCGCGGTCCGCCTCGGGACCTACTGGTACTACCGCGCACGGGTGCTCGAGGGCACCCGCTGGCTGCAGCTCGCCCACGACGTCGTCCACGACCGCGCCCCCGACGGCGGCCAGGACGGTCGGCCCGTCGACTCCGTGTCGGTCCGGCTGGCGCTCGCCGCGGCGCTGGCCCTGCGGGCCCGGATCGACCTCGCTCGACCCCACGTCGAGCACGCCCTCGATGACCTGCCCTCGGTGGCGCGGGAGGACCTCGTCGAGGTCGGCGAGGGTCTGGCGCGTCTCATCTCCTCGGCCTTCGTGCCGGCGGCCTGGCTGCCGGCCGCGGTCGAGCTGATCGCGGTGGTGCACGAGCGGCTCCGCCGGGTCGTCGATGACGCCGGCGATCCGGACCTCGAGCTCGTCGCTGCCGCCGTCGGCTGTTCGGCGGCGTTCGCCGCCGGCCGCTGGCAGGAGGCGGTCCGCGACTCGGAACGCGTCCACGAGCGCGCGAGTGCCGCCGGGAACGTCATGGCGACCTGGGTGTCCGCGGCACCGCCCATGCTCGTGGCGATGCTGACGGCGGACCCGGACAAGGGCATCCCGTGGTTCCGACGACTGGTCCGTGGCTACGCGCGGCTCGGCACCGGGGGCGTCGGGAGCCCCCTCGAGGTCCGCGCCAACTTCGCCGCCCAGGCCGGCGACTACCGCCGGGCCGCGACGATCTACGCCGCGGCCCGCGCCGAGAACCGCCGCGCCGCGCTGAGCTGGCCGCGATGGGAGCTCACCCACTCGCTCGAGGAGATCACCCGCGAGCGCCTACCCCGCGCCGAGTACGAGCAGGCCCGGCAGGACGGCGAGCGGCTGTCGGTCGCGGAAGTGCTGGCGGCCGAGTAGCCACTGGAGTCGGACTGGAGACGGACGCGTAACCCTGCCTCGGTGCCGGGCCGCTCGGCCCGGATGACCGACGGAACCGAGGAGTCGCGCCGATGCGCACAGCCGATCTGGATCTCGCGACGTTGCGGTGCGAGCAGGACGGCCGTGTCCTGACCGTGCGCGTCGTGGCCCCGCCGTTCAACTACATGACCGGGCCCATGCAGGACGATCTCGTCCGGCTCGTCGCGGCGGTCGACGCCGACGACAGCGTGGGCGCCGTGGTCCTCACCGGCGGCGTGCCCGGTCGCTACATCACCCACTTCGACATCGCCGACCTGCTCCACAGCGCCGAGGGCCTTCCACCGTCGCTGCCGCGCTCGCCGGTGTCCGTGGCGGTGCGCGCGATCAAGAAGATTTCCGCGGTGGGCGGCGAGCCGGCGCGACGGCTGCTGGACCGCACTCCCCTCGCCTCGCTGGGGCTCCTGGCCCGCTTCCACGCCGCGTGCGAGGCGGTCCTGCGCTCGCCCGCGGTGTGGATCGCCGCGGTCGACGGTCCGTGCGGCGGCGGCGGGCTGGAGGTCTCGACGTTCTTCGACGTGCGCCTGGCGTCCCGCGACGCGCACTTCATGCTCCCCGAGCTGACGATCGGGATCACCACCACCTTCGGCGGACAGCAGCTGGCGAAGGTGATCGGACCGGTGCGCGCCCTCGAGCTGATGCTCGAGGCCCGGGCGATCACCGCAGCCGAGGCCGCCGCGCTGGGCCTGGTCAACCGTGTCGTCGACGGCGATGTCCTCGCGGACGCCCAGCAGCTCGCCGCCCGCTACGCCCGGCGGCCCCGGCCCGTGGTCGCGGCCCAGAAGGCGATCTTCCACGACGACGTCCCGCTGTCGGAGAGCCTGACCCGCGAGGCCATTGCGCAGATGGTCTGCCTCTCCACCCGAGTCACCCGCGCGGCGCTCCGCTGCTGGCTACGGCGCCAGGACCCGTCCGGTGACTCCACGTTCCTCACCGATCTCCAGCCCTGGCGGGACGGGACGGCGCTCGACATGAACGCCGGAGCGGGTCAGCGCGGCGACGAGGAGGCGGTCGGTGCGACGGCGGGGCGCACCTCGTAGTTGCCCGCGTCGAAGAAGCGGGTGCGGTTGCGGTAGTCGGTGGTGAAGCCGGGCCAGTTGCTGGTGTTCTTGCCGTTCGCGGACCGGTACCAGCTGGTGCAGCCGGCCTCCCACACCGTGCCGGCCAGAAGCCGCTGGATCTCCTCGTTGTAGCGGGCCTGCACGTCGGGGCGGACGTTCGCCCAGCCGTGGCCGTGCACGCCGAGGTGGCGGATGGCACTGAGCACGTAGTCGGTCTGGCTCTCCAGCATGTAGATGATGGAGTTGTGCCCGAGGTTCGTGTTCGGGCCGTAGAGGATGAACATGTTGGGGAAGCCGGTGACGGTCATCCCCAGGTAGGCCTCGGGCCCGTCGCGCCACGCATCGCGGCGGAGGTCCAGGCCGTCGAGGCCGGTGATCGCCATGGGGGCCAGGAGGTCGCTGGCCGCGAAGCCGGTGCCGAAGATGATCACATCGACCTCCCGCTCGCTGCCGTCGGCGCCGGCCACGGCGTGCGGCCGGACCTCGGCCAGCCCCGTGGATAGCACCTCGACGTTCGTCCGCGTGATCGCCGGGTACCACTCGTTGGAGATCAGGACGCGCTTGCAGCCGAGCGGGTAGGTCGGGGTGAGACGGCGCCGCAGCTGCGGGTCGGGAACGCATCGGCGCAGGTGGCGGCGGAACAGACCCCTGATCAGCGGCAAGCCGCGACCCTTGGTCATCGGGATGACCCGCGCCTCGTAGTACAGGTACTTCCGGGTGCGACTCGTCGCCAGCGTGGCGGGGAAGTTCCGGTAGACGTACTTCTCCAGAGGGGTGTAGGGGCGATCGGGCTTGGGCAGGACGTACGGGGCCGAGCGCTGGAACAGGAAGAGCTGGGCTACCTCGCCGACGATCCGCGGGACGAACTGGATCGCGCTCGCGCCGCTGCCGATGACGGCGACCCGCTTTCCGGCGAGTTCGACGTCGTGATCCCAGCGCGCTGAATGGAACACCGTGCCCTCGAAGCTGTCCAGGCCGGGCACGCTCGTTTCGGCGGGCAGGCTCAGCTGCCCCGTGGCCGGCACGAGGAAGCGGCTCTCGACCTCGGTGCCGTCGGCCACGGTGACCCGCCACCGCCCGCGGTGCTCGTCGAAGGACGCGGCGGTGACCTCACTGTCGTAGCGCACGTGGTCGAGCACCCCGTACTTGCGCGCGCACGACTCGATGTAGCTGCGGATCTCCGCGGCCTGGCCGAAGGCGCGCGACCAGTCGTGGCTCGGTTCGAAGGAGTAGCTGTAGAGGTGCGACGGCACGTCGCAGGCGGCGCCGGGATAGACGTTGTCCCGCCAGACGCCGCCCACCGCCGACGCCTTCTCCAGGATGACGAACGGGATGCCGGCCCGGCTGAGCTTGATGCCCAGACACACGCCGGCGAACCCCGCGCCGATGATCGTCACCGTCGGTTCGGCGACGGTGTTGTCGATGTCGCTCACGGCCGCTCTTCCTCGCTGACGTGCTCGGCGGCCTCCAGGGCCTCGTCGGCCGCCCGGCTGATCGGGCCGTCCCAGGTCGGCCCGTGGCCGGGGACCAGGGTGTCGGCGTCGACCGTGCGCAGGGTGCTCAGCGCACGGACGGCGCTGTCCTGGTCGTTCGAGAAAAAGCCGGGCAGTAGGCGGGGCGCGACGACGTCGGGGAGTGTCGGGTGCGCGGTGACCAGCGCATCGCCGCTGATCAGGACGCCGGCGGACGGCAGGAGGTAGCTGGTGTGCCCGGAGGTGTGCCCGGGGGTGGCGACCGGGACCGGTCGACCGGGCAGGTCCAGGGCGCCGTCGTCGGGTCGGTCGTCCTGGCCGTCGTCCTGCGGGAAGGGCTGGGCGTCGGGCACGGTGACGTGGCGCAGGGCCCCGACACCGACGATCTGGGCCGCCCAGAGCGCGACCCGCGGCCGATAGAGGATCTTCGCGATGTCGAGAGGGCCGCCCGACTCGTCGACCGTGCCCACCGCGTTGGGCACCTCGGCGGAGTCCATGTACAACGGCACCCCGTAAGAGTCGTGCAGGTGGTTCAGCGCGCCGGTGTGGTCGGCGTGCGCGTGGGTGAGCACGACGGCGCGCAGATCCTGCGGGTCCCGGCCCAGCGATCGGATCGATCGCTCGACCTGCTCGGTGTCGCCGCGCCAGCCGGCGTCGACGAGGGTGAGCTCGCTGCCCTCCCGGATCAGCACCCAGTTCACGGCGGTGCCGGTGAACACGAACACGTCGTCTGCCACCTGGTGGCCTCGGACCTCGGACATCGATCGCTTCCTTCCTGACGGGGTGGTGGGTCAGCGGCGTCGAGGAGCCCAGGTGATGCGGTCCATGTCGTTGCCGACGTGCACGGCCCCCCGGAAGTTGGCGCTGATCTGGGTGTGCCAGACCGGATCGGGGATCTGCCGGGGGTTGGACGGCACCAGGTGGGTCAGCACCAGTTGCCCGACCCCGGCCTGCGTGGCGACCTGCCCGACCTGACTCGTCGTGGTGTGGGAGTCCTGCAGATGCGTCATCAGCGCGGGCGTGACGTGGCCGAACCGCTCGATGAGCTCCAGGTTGATGACCTCGTGGACCAGGACGTCGGCGCCCTGGGCGAGCCGGATGACGTTCTCGGAGTACTTGGTGTCGCCGCTGAACACCACGGAGCCCTTGGCCGTGTCGAAGCGGTAGGCGAAGGACGGGAACACCGCGCCGTGGGAGACGAGGATGGCGTTCACCCGCACCCGGTCGTCCTCGTAGATCGGGAACGGAGCCATCGACGGTGCGGTGTTCGCCGGGGTGGCACCGACCGCAGGCACGACGATCTCGTGGATGTCCTGCAGGGACTCCACGTCGCGGGTGCCGATGCCCCGCATGAAGACGTTGTAGCTGTAGGCGTACCCCTCGTTGAGGCGATCGGTCAGCTCCTTGATGCCCGGGGTCGGGTTCTGCGGCGCGATGGTCGCCACCGGCGGGGTCGGCATGGGCGGCAGTGCCCCGGCCGGCCCGGGGCCGTAGACCGTCAGCGGCCCGGCAAGGTTGTCGCCCTCGCCGTTCGGTTCGCCGCCCTCGCAGAGGAAGTAGTTGTAGTAGTCCGCGAGGTGGTCGGCGTGCAGGTGGGTGATGAACATGGCCTTGAGCGCCTTGAACTCCAGCCCGGCGTTGATGTACTGCGTGACGCTGGCGCGCCCGCAGTCGACGACGTAGTTCTGCCCCTCGACGGTCAGCACGGTCGACGTGCCGGTCCGCACGTAGTCGGCCTGCGGGCCACCGGAGGTCCCGAGCAGCGTCAGCGAGGTGTCCCGGGGCTGGGAGTTGCTGGTCGGGAGCACCGGGTTCAGCGGGGTGGAGAGCGGCCCGGCGGTCTGCTCGGCCGACGGCGCACACCCCGCGGCGGCCGCCGCCACGAGCCCGGTGCCGGCGATCGCGGAGCCGAGCAGCGAGCGTCGACCGATCGAGGGGCGTGGCGGCTCGGGGGTGCTCGCGGTGTCGTCGGACGGGGCGTCGGTGCCCGACGGCGCGCAACAGGCGACGGGCTCGCGCACGCCACGGCGGCGGAACATGGGGGCTCCTTCGTCTCGGTCCGGTGCTCGAGACGCTCACCCCACCGACTTCAACGGCACTTCAATCCGGCTCCAGTCGCCGCGACGAACCAGGGCGCTCGACGTCGACTCCGACCCGATTCGGCTCCCTCGGTCCTGTGCGACAGCGTCTGCGCCCTGTCGTGCTCCCCCACGGCAAACACACACGTCTACCCTCCGGCGAGAGCCGCGCCCGCCGAGACCTACGGCGGCAAGCCGAGCGCGAGGCGCAGGCCGACCCTCGAGGAGGCATGCGCCGAGGCCGTATCAGAGCTGCTGGTCGAGATCGCTACTCAGGGGTTGAGGCGCGGTCCAGGTCGATGGGCCCGAGCCTCTACCGGCGCCGATTCGCCCACCCGGTCGTCGAGCGTCTCGCAGCTGCCGCGACCTCGACACTCGCGCCCGTCGCTGCGGCCTTGCCGAGACGGTGGGCCGAGCCTCCCGTGGCCGACTCCGACGTCCGCGAGTCGAGCACACGTGGGGGGAGTCACGGGCGCTGGCACGGCGCCCCCGCTCTCCCCGCAACGATCATCCGGAGACTTCCCGGGCGCTAGTCCAGGCGATCTTCAGCCGCGCACATCTCAAGAGTAAGCGTGCCCGAAAGTAAAGAGAGCCACGTTGGAAGATCGCTCCGTAGTGCCGCGACCAGCAGAAAAAGTGCGCCGTCAGGGACTCGAACCCCGAACCCAGTGGACGAGAGTCACGTCGTGCTTGCTGACGCCTGGTCTTCGTCTGTGCTGGTCAGTGATGGTGCCGCGTAGCGCTGATCATCAGCGCTGACGCCTCGCTAGCGACCGTGGTGTGACGTAAGCGGCCACCTAAGCGGACGGTCGGGCCGACGACTCGCCCTCTGCGGGGTCGACCGCGATCTTGATCTTCTGACCGACGGGCAGGACGTAGAAGCTGGAGCCCGATCACCACGCTGAAGCCGAGCCCGGGCTGCGGGCGCCGGTGCCACTCAGCGCCCGATCGTGAGCCTGGTCAGGTCGATCAGCGCAGTCACGCAGCGCTTCGCTCGGTGACGAGGTCGAGCGCGATGTCGACGATCATGTCCTCCTGCCCACCGACGAGCCGCCGCCGGCCGGCCTCGGTGAGGATGTCGCGGGTGTCGAGGCCGTAGTGGGCGGCGGCGTTCTCGGCGTGGCGCAGGAAGCTGCCGTAGACCCCGGCGTAGCCGAGGGTCAGCGTCTCGCGGTCGACGCGCACGGGGCGGTCCTGCAGGGGTCGCACGAGGTCGTCGGCGGCGTCCTGGAGGGCGAACAGGTCGCAGCGGTGGGTCCAGCCGTAGGTGTTCGCGACGGCGACGAACGCCTCGAGCGGCGTGTTGCCGGCGCCGGCGCCCTGGCCCGCGAGGGAGGCGTCGACTCGCGTCACGCCCTCCTCGACGGCGACGACGGAGTTGGCCACCGACAGCGAGAGGTTCTCGTGGGCGTGGATGCCGATCTGTGTCTCCGGCTCGAGCACGTCGCGGTAGGCGCGGATGCGCTCGGCGACGTCGGGCATGGTCAGGCGGCCGCCGGAGTCGGTGACGTAGACGCAGTGCGCGCCGTAGGACTCCATGAGCTTCGCCTGGCGGGCGAGCTCCGCGGGCGGGGCCATGTGGCTCATCATGAGGAACCCGGACACGTCCATGCCCAGCTCGCGAGCGGTGGCGATGTGCTGGGCGGCGACGTCGGCCTCGGTGCAGTGGGTGGCGACGCGCACCGAGCGCACGCCGAGCTCGTGGGCCCGCGTCAGCTCCTTGATGGTGCCGATGCCGGGCAGCAGCAGGGTGGTGAGCACGGGGCTGTTCTCGCTGGCCTCGATCGCCTCGGCCGCGGCGGTGATCCACTCCCAGTCGGTGTTGGAGCCGGGCCCGTAGGTCAGGCTCGCGCCGGCGAGGCCGTCGCCGTGGGAGACCTCGATGGCGTCGACGCCGGCGTCGGCGAGCGCGCGGGTGATCGTGCCGACCGCGTCGGGGGCGAGGCGGTGGCGGATGGCGTGCATGCCGTCCCGCAGGGTGACGTCCTGGACGTAGAGGTGGGTCATCGCGTGCTCCGGGTGGCCAGTTCCTCGCCGACGCGCAGGGCGGCCGAGGTCATGATGTCGAGGTTGCCGGCATAGGCCGGGAGGTAGTGCGCGGCGCCCTCGACCTCGAGGAACACCGACACCTGGTGGGTCGGGCGGGGCGCGTCGCCGATGAGCGTGTGCAGCGGCTGGTCGTCGGGGATCGCGCGGACCTGGACGGCCTGCTTGAGTCGGTAGCCGGGGACGTACTCGGCGACGGTCTTGACCATGGCCTCGACCGCGGTGCTGATCTCGGCGGCGAGCAGCTGCTCGTCCCGGGCCTCGGCGGCGCCGCCGACCAGGCACAGCACGGTGTCACGCATGATCAGCGGCGGCTCGGCCGGGTTGAGCACGATGATCGCCTTGCCGCGCCCGGCGCCGCCGACCTGCTCGATGGCGGCCGCCGTCGTCTCGGTGAACTCGTCGATGTTGGCGCGCGTGCCGGGGCCGGCGGACCTCGACGCGATGGACGCGACGATCTCCGCGTACGGGACGGTGACCACCGACGCGACGGCGGCGACGATCGGAATCGTGGCCTGGCCGCCGCAGGTGACCATGTTGACGTTCGCCACGTCGCCGAGGTCGTCGAGGTTGACCGGCGGCACGACGTAGGGGCCGATCGCGGCGGGCGTCAGGTCGACGAGGCGCTTGCCGTACGGGCTCAGGACCTCGGCGTTCGCGATGTGCGCCTTGGCCGACGTCGCGTCGAACACGATGTCGATCTCGTCGAAGCCGTCGAGCTCCGTGAGGCCCTGCACGCCCGTGTCGACCGCGGCGATGCCGAGGCGTCGGGCGCGGGCGAGGCCGTCGGAGTCGGGGTCGATGCCGACCATGGCGGCGACCTCGAGCGTCTCCGAGAGCCGGACGATCTTGACCATGAGGTCGGAGCCGATGTTGCCGGACCCGATGACGGCGACCTTGGTGGTCACGGGTTCTCCTTCGCGAACGTGATGGCCACGTCGCCGAGGCCGGTGATCCGGGCGGTGAACCGGTCGCCGGGCTCGACCGGGACCATCGGGCCGAGCGCGCCGGAGAGCACGACGTCGCCCGCGCGCAGCGGGTCGCCGAGGTCGCGGGCCGTGCGGGCGAGCCAGGCCAGCGCGGCGAGGGGGTCGCCGAGGCAGGCGGCGCCGGTGCCCTCGGAGACGGTCCCACCGGCCCTCTCGAGCGTTCTTGTGACGCCGACCGGCTCCGTGGTGCGCAGCGCGACCTGCTCCGGACCGAGCACGTAGAGCCCGCTCGACCCGTTGTCGGCGACCGTGTCGCCGAAAGTGATGTCCCACCCGGCGATGCGGCTGTCGACGATCTCGAGGGCGGCGCGCTGGTGGTCGACGGCGGCGCGGACCGTCGCGTCGGTGATCTCTCCGTCGAGGTCGGCGCCGAGCACGAACGCGACCTCGGCCTCGATCCGTGGCTGCAGGAGGCGGCCCGCTGCGACGGTGCCGTCGTGGTCGACGGCCATGTCGTCGAACAGCACCCCGAAGTCCGGGGAGTCGACGCCGAGCTGGGCCTGCACGGCGGGGTTCGTCAGCCCGATCTTGCGCCCGACGACCCGGGCCCCCGCGTCGGTGCGGTGCGCGGTCAGGCGGCGCTGCACGGCGTACGCGGCGTCGACGTCGTCGGTGCCGATGAGGTCGCGGAGCGGGGCGCACGGCGCTCCTGTGGCGGCGGCGTCGAGCAGACGGTCGGCGGCCTCCTGCACACCAGGGGCGAGTGGGGTCGAGGCAGTCGTGGGTAGGGGCATCGAAGAGTCCTGGCCTCGTGGAGGAAGGACCCGGCGCCGGGGCCGGATCAGCTCGGACTGGTGGTGTGATTCACGGGCAGGAAGGTCTCGAGCTGGGCGACGAACTCGCTGAGCCGCTCGATCTGGGTCCAGTGCCCGCAGTGGCCGAAGACGTGCAGACGGGAGTTGGGGATCAAGTTGTGGAGGTCGAGTGAGGACTGCAGTGGAATGACTCTGTCCTCGCGGCCGTGCACGATCAGGGTTTCGTGCTCGACGGCGGCGATCTCGGCGTCGCTGAGGGCCAGGGCGTCGACTCCGTTCTGGCGCGGAGCCGGGAACATCGCCGAGTAGGACTCCTGCACTCCGGGCCGTACCGAGGCCTGGTAGCGCAGTTCGGCCAGGTCGGGGCCGAGCAGGGTCTGGTCGTAGGCGAACACGCCGAGCAGTTCCTGCATGTTCTCGACGGAGGGCTCGTAGCCCCACACCGCGTCGAGGCCGGGGGTGATCGGGAACGAGGTGCCGGCGCTGCCCATCAGGACCAGGCGCTCGACCCGGTTCGGGTAGCGGCTGGCCAGCCAGAGACCGAGTGCGCCGCCGAAGCTGTTGCCGACGATCGAGACCCGCTCGAGTTCGAGGGCATCGAGGAATCCGATGAGGTGCTCGACCCAGTTCTCTCGGGTGAAGGCGAAGTGGTCGGGGCGCTCGGTGTAGCCGAAGCCGATGATGTCCGGGGCGAGCACTCGCCGGCGGGCGGCGAGCTGCGGGATGACCCCGCGCCAGTTGGCCCACGCCGAGACGCCCGGGCCGGAGCCGTGGATGAGCAGGACCGGCTCGCCGGCGCCGTGGTCGTGGTAGTTCGTCAGCACGCCCGCGGCTCGGACACTCGAGCCCACCTCGGGGTTGGCGCTCTCTCCTCCCGACGACAGGCCAGCGGGCGCGTAGGTCTGGGTCATCGTTTCTCCAGGGGCCGATGGCGGAGTCCGCGACTCCTCGTGGGCGCTGCTCGCCAGGCCGTCGGGGTCCCCGCGCAGACGGCGTCGGACCAAGTCACAGCCTCAGACGACAGCGAAACTTTCGCTGAGGTTAGCAGTGCTCCGGACCACGGGGAAGAGAAGGTTGCCAGTTCAGAGGCGTTGACAGCTGCCGAGGGGCGTGCCTATCTTCATTCACATTGACGAACTTGAGAGCAGGATCACGGGCTGGTCCTGACTCGTTCGGCCCCGCCAACCGCGGCAATGACGCTGAAGGGAAGTACCGCCATGACGCAGGTCGCCGACGCGCCAGGCTCCACCAGCACCACCTCGGAGGAGCGCCGTCCGTTCACCGGCGCGGAGTACCTCGCGAGCCTCGACGACGGCCGGGAGGTCTGGCTCGACGGCGAGCGGGTGGGCAACGTGGCCGAGCACCCGGCCTTCCGGAACACGGCACGGATGGTGGCCCGGCTCTACGACGCGATGCACGACCCCGCGAACCAGGGCACGCTGGCCGTGCCCACCGACACCGGGAACGGCGGCTTCACGCACCCGTTCTACAAGGCGCCGTACTCGCCGACCGAGCTCCGTGCGGGAGCCGAGGGTGTCGCGGAGTGGGCCCGCATGACCTACGGCTGGCTGGGGCGCAGCCCCGACTACAAGGCGGCGTTCCTGTCGACCCTGGGGTCGCACACCGAGTTCTACGCGCCGTACCAGGACAACGCTCGGCGCTGGTACACCGAGTGCCAGGAGCGGCTGCTCTACGTCAACCACGCCATCATCAACCCGCCGGTCGACCGTGGTCTGGGCATGGAGGCGGTAGGGGATGTGTTCATGCGGGTCCTGGAGGAGACCGACGACGGGCTGATCGTCTCCGGGGCCAAGGTCGTCGCCACGAACTCGGCGCTGACGCACTACAACTTCGTCGGCAACTACGGCCTGCCGGTGAAGTCGAAGGAATTCTCGGCCATGTTCATGGTGCCCATGGCCACCCCAGGCGTGAAGCTGATCTGCCGCCAGTCCTACGAGCTCAACGCGGCCACCAACGGCGACCCCTTCGACTACCCGCTCTCGAGCCGGCTCGACGAGAACGATTCGATCCTCGTCTTCGACCGCGTTCTCGTGCCCTGGGAAAACGTCTTCTGCTACGACGTCGACAAGGCCAACGAGTTCTTCGCCGGATCCGGATTTGTCTTCCGCGCGATGCTGCACGGCTGCGTGCGGCTGGCGGTCAAGTTCGACTTCCTCGTTGGCCTGCTCACCAAGGCCCTGGAGATGACCGGCACGTCGGAGTTCCGCGGTGTCCAGACCCGGGTCGGCGAGCTGGTCTGCCTGCGCAACCTGTTCTGGACATGCGTCGACTCCATGGTCGACAACCCGGTGGCGTGGGCGGACGGGACATGTGTCCCCAACCCCGACGCCGCCTCGGTCTACCGGCTGATGATGACCCAGGCCTACCCGCGCGCGAAGGAGATTTTCGAGCAGGACGTGGCCAGCGCACTAATCTACCTGCCGTCGAGCTCGAGGGACTGGAAGAACCCGGAGCTACGCCCCTACCTCGACCAGTTCGTCCGAGGCTCGGCCGGCCGCACCGCCGAGGACCGGGTCAAGCTCATGAAGCTGATCTGGGACGCCATCGGCTCAGAGTTCGGCGGCCGCCACGAGCTGTACGAGCGCAACTACTCGGGTAACCACGAGAACCTGCGCATCGAGGCGTACATGGGCCAGAAGATGTCCGGCCAGATCGACAGCTACCGCGCGATGGTCGACCGCTGCCTTACGGAGTACGACCTCGACGGCTGGACCGTGCCCGACCTGGTCAACAACGACGACGTCCGCCGCCACGTGGGCGGCTGAGTTCCCGGCTCCTCGGACCGGGCGGCATCGCACACGCCTGCGACGCGTGCACGATGTCGCTCGGACCGAGCGAACCTCGACCGGACCGCACCGCTGCAGACCAGGAAGGAGGCCGACGTGGCACGCAAGTCTGGTGGGTCCCGCGCCGAGGAGCTGGCCGACGAGATCGAGATGGACATCCTGCGAGCAGCCATGCCCGCGGGAACCCGTCTTGGGCTGCGCACCGAGCTCATCGACCGCTACCAGGTCAGCCCCGGGGTCATGAACGAGACGCTGCGGCTGCTCAGGGCCCGCGAGATCATCGTCGTCAAGCAGGGCCAGTCCGGCGGGGTGTACGTCGCCGACCAACCCCCCGGCGTCCGCCTCGGCGCGCTCGACCTCTGGTTCCAGGGCATGACCGTCCCGCCCCTGCAAGTCTTCGAGTCCCGCACCCTGCTCGAGGACATGTTCAACACCCTGGCCCTCGAGCGCGCCGGAGCCGAGGACCTCCCCGCGATCGAGAGCGCGCTGCGCTCGATGACCGAGCGGGCCCAGGACGCACGAGGCTTCTTCGAAGCCAACGTCGAGTTCCACCGGGCCATCGCTCGCTCCACCCGGGTGGAGGTGCTCGTGGGGCTCTACGACGCGATGGTCACCGTGCTGACCGGCAGCCTCGTTCGCGCGGCGTGGACCGAAGGCCACGAAGCCACGATCGATCACAATCTCAGGGTCCACGCGCAGATCCTCGAGGCCATCCGAGCGGGCGACCGCAAGCGCCTCGAGACCGCGACACGCCTGCACCACGTCGACATGGTCAGCATCAGCGAGCCGGAGAAGTCGCCGGCCGCCCCGCTCGACCTTCACTCCACCAGCGCGGCGACGACTCGACGACAGAACAGCACCGGCTGACGACAGACCGCTGCCGCCAGCCGCGCCCCACCACTCGGCCCTCGGGAAAGGACCACGTCATGACCACTGTCGAAGCGGCCGACCTGCGGTCCTGCCTCGGGCGATTCGCCACCGGGGTCACCGTCGTGTCATACGCCGCCGACGGCAAGCCGCGAGGGGCCACCGTCAACGCCTTCAGCTCGGTCTCCCTCGACCCGCCGCTGGTACTGGTCTCGATCGCGCGCAGCGCCAAGGCCTGCCCGTTGCTGGAGAACAGCGCCTTCTGCGTCAACGTGCTGGCCGCCGACCAGGTCGACATCGCCATGAACTTCGCCGGCAAGCCCACCGACCGGCCCGTGCACTGGGACCACGGCGACTGGGCGCCGCGGCTGCGCGAATCCCATGCTTGGCTCGAGTGCAAGCCCTGGCGCGCCTACGACGGCGGCGATCACGTCCTCTACCTCGGTGAGGTACAACAACTGTCCATCCGGGCGAGCAGCGAGCCGCTGCTCTTCCACGCCGGCAGCTTCCTGCGTCGTGGCGACGGCCTCGATCGAGATGGCCAACGGATCGGTCGCGCCATCGGGCACCCGTTGCCACCGGCCCCCGCAGAAGACGAGGACGAGATCCATCGCTTCGCCCGCGAAGGGTTCGCCGAAGGCTGGCTCTGACCTCTCGGGCGACCTGTCGCCCGCCGCACTCGTGCTGTACATCCACCGCGACCCGGCGAACAAGTCGCAGCGATGGCGCACGCCTCCCGACGACCCGCTTACGCGGCAGCCCGCTGGCTACCGCCGATGAAAGGAGATGGTCCGGTGTCGACCGCGACCGAGTCCCGCCCCTCGAACGTCGAGTACGTCGAGGTAACCACCCCACGGGTGCACAACCTGCACCACGTCGAAGTTCTCACTCCGAAGCCCGACGAGTCGCTCGACTTCTTCACCCGCGTCCTCGGCCTGCACGAGACCCACCGCGAGGGCCAGTCGGTGTACCTGCGTGGCGCCGGCGAGTGGGCCCGCTATTCCACCAAGCTGACCGAGGCCGGAGCCCCCGGCCTCGGGCACATGGCCTGGCAGGTCGCCGAACCCGACCAGGTGCAGGGCTGGGCCCGGCGGCTCAAGGAGGCCGGCGTCGAGCACAAGTTCGAGGACGGCGGCACTCGATTCGCCCAGGGCGAGACGCTCAGCTTCACCGGCCCCTTCGGGCACCGCACCGAACTGTTCTACGACTTCGAGCGCTACGAGGACCCGAACCCCTCGGCGCTGCTCAGCCAGCCCATGAAGTTCCCGACCCCGGGCATCGGCGCCCGTCGCCTCGACCACCTCAACATCACCGCGGCCAACGTCGACGAGGCCCGCGACTGGTACTCCGACGTGCTCGGCTTCAAGCTGCGCGAGGCCGCCCGCACCCCCGAGGGCGACATCGGGGTCTGGATGTCGGTCACCTCGCAGGTCCATGACCTCGCGATCATGCGAGACGGCATGGGGGAGCGCGGCCGCCTGCACCACATCGCGTACTACCTCGACACCCCCGAGACGCTCCTGCGTGCTGCGGACACGTTCGTCGAGGAAGGCACCCCCATCGACGCCGGCCCCGGCAAGCATGGGCTCACCCAGGCGTTCTTCATCTACGTCTTCGAGCCCGGCGGCAACCGCGTCGAGCTGTTCTCCGGCGGCTACCCCATCCACGGGCCGGACTGGAAGCCGATCATCTGGGACGGCGCAGCCATCGAGAAGGCCATCGTCTGGTACGGCGGGCAGCTGCCCGACACGTTCTTCAACATCGCCACCTGACCGGCGTCGGGCTGCCGGCGGCACGAGACGGCCGCCGGGAGCCCCGGTCAGGTATGCGCGCCATCGGAGGACCGGCGACATGATTGCCAACCTCACCGCCGAGGCGATTCCGCCCAGGATCTGGAGAGGCCCGGAGGACGTACCGCCCAGCATGCGCGCCAGCGTCGTCACCGTCGGGGTCTTCGACGGTATGCACCGCGGACATGCCCGACTCGTCGACACCGCCGTGCGGCACGCGCGCGAGCGTGGACTGCCAGCAGTACTGATCACCTTCGATCCCCATCCCGCGCAGGTCCTCGGGCTCCCCAAGGACACGTCACGGCTGTCGTCGCTCACTCACCGAGCCGAGCTCGCGCGCCAGCGGGGTATCGACGCGGTGTACGTGCTGAGCTTCACCAGCGAACGGGCAAGGCAGAGCTCCGAGGACTTCGTCGACGACGTTCTCGTCGGCACGCTCCACGCGAAGGCCGTTGTCGTCGGCGCCAACTTCACGTTCGGGCACCGAGGTACTGGCACTGTGCGGACCCTCCACGACCTCGGTCAGCGCGGAGGCTTCACAACCCACGCCGTGCCGCTGCTCGCCGACCTCGGGGCCGCCACGTCCTCGACCCGAGTACGGAGGTGCCTTCGGAACGGCGACGACGGCGGAGCTGCGGTGGCACTCGGACGCCCTCATCGCATCGAAGGCCGGTTGGTGCCCCTCGAGATGTACGACGGTGCCTTCATCCCTGTGCCCGACAGCGCCCTTCCGGCGCCCGGGCGCTACACCGCCCAGGTCGTCGGTGGCGGATGTGTCGAACTCACCGTCACCGTTGATGGATCGATGCTCGTCCAGAGTCCTCTCGTCGCCGGGCCCGCGACCATCGAGCTCGACGGCAAGGACTACCGCGTTGGGTCGACAAGGACCTTCATCTTCTGACCGGCGTGCAGGGCGTCGAAGCCTTCGGTGACGACGTCGGTGAGGGCGATCTTCTCGACCCAGCCGGGTGGTGTCGTAGTGGCCGCAGCCCGTGAGGTCGATCACACGGCGCGGTAGTCGTCGGCGGTGTAGCAGAGCGTGCCCTGGATGCGCTTCTCGCCCATGACGAGGTGCAGCAGCGGGTCTCGAGGGGCTTCTCGTAGATCGCGACGCTGACCATCGTGCGGGCGGACCGATCGAGGCCAGCGCGGCCTCGACCGCGGGCGCGAGACCGGGACAACGCCCGTGATCGGTGCGCCCCGCGCACGAGGGCCGCGCCGGACGGGGTCGCAATGGATACGGGGCCCGTCCGCTCAGGCTGTCGTGGGCCGGCTCGCGCGTGCGGTTCGCGAGCAACACCCGTTGATCGATTTCGACCCGCTTGCAGGGTGCTACGGCACCACGGCACGTCGGCTGGACCTCACCACTGCCATTGGTCCTGGAGCACCTGCTCCTCGACGGCGTCCGGATCGTCGAGGTCGACGACCTCCCGACGATCGCGGTCCACGTGCTCTGGCGTGATGGCGACGACGACCCGGCCCCCGCACCGTGTGCTGGAGACCTCGCGGGATTTGCTTCCTTCGATCCCGGAGGTTCCGGTGACGGGCTGGACGACGGCGTCCGACCGCCTCGCTCGGACTCGTGTCTGGCAGGTTCGACGATCTCGTTGGCGCGCCCGGACCGGAGTAAACGGCCGGTGGATCGATCTGCGATCTGATCGAAGATCGCTCCGTAGAGCCGTGACCAGCAGAAAGAGTGCGCCGTCAGGGACTCGAACCCCGAAGTCACGGTCTTAAGGGTGATGTCTGGTCGTCGTTCGTGCTGGTCAGCGGACATGCTGCCGCCCGTCGATCATCAGCGGTGAGCCGTCGACGGCAGCCTTGGTGTGACGTAAGCGGTACCCAAAGCGGGACCGGTCCGCTCGCTTCGAGGTGACCTGTTATCGGACATGGCGGTGCCGGCCGGCCGATCTACCTTCGGGCGATGAGCCCCCTGGACGGCATCCTCGTCGCGGACTTCAGTCGAGTGCTGGCCGGTCCGCTGGCGACGGTGACGCTCGCGGACCTCGGCGCGACCGTGGTCAAGGTCGAGCGTCCGGGTTCGGGCGACGACACCCGTCAGTGGGGTCCACCGTGGACTCCGCACACGAGCGCCTACTTCGAGTCGGCCAACCGAGGCAAGCAGTCGGCCTGCCTTGACCTCGACGACCCCGACGATCTGGAGACCGCGCGGGCGCTGGCGACGGACGCCGACGTCGTCGTCGAGAACTTCCGCGTCGGGGCGCTCGAGGGGAGAGGCCTGGGGTACGCCGCAGTGTCTGAGGCCAACCCGCGGGTCGTGTACTGCTCGGTCTCTGGGTTCGGCTCGGGTGCCGGCTCGGAGCTACCCGGCTACGACTTCATCGCTCAGGCCGTCGGTGGGCTGATGAGCATCACCGGTGACGCCGGCCCCACGAAGGTCGGAGTCGCCCTGGTCGACGTGCTGACCGCCAAGGACGCCACCGTCGGCATCCTGGCCGCCCTCCGCGAGCGCGACGCCTCCGGCCGCGGGCAGCACATCGAGGTCAACCTGCTGTCCAGCCTGCTCGGCTCTCTCGTCAACCAGGCGACGTCCTACCTGGCGACGGGACGGTCACCCGGACTGCTCGGCAACACCCACCCGTCGATCGCTCCGTACGAGACGCTGATGTGCAGGGACGCCGCGCTCGCCGTCTGCTGCGGCAACGACCGTCAGTTCCGCCGCCTCGCCGAGACCGTTGGACGTCCCGAGCTCGCCGACGATGCTCGGTTCCGAACGAATGCCGACCGTGTGGAGCACCGGCCGGACCTCGTCACGGCCCTGGAGGAGGCACTCGGTGCGGACATCGCCGAGCGGTGGGCACGGCGACTCACCGGCGTCGGCGTGAGGGCCGGGTGCGTCGGCGACATCGCTTCTGCGCTCGAGCTGGCGGACGCCCTCGACCTGGCCCCACTGGTCGACGTCGGTTCCGAGGCGTTGCCGCAGGTCCGCAACCCGGTCAGCTACTCCCGCACCCCGATCACCGGCTACCGCCGCCCGCCCCACCTGGGGGAGCACACCGAGCTGGTGCGGCAGAGGGTGACCCGGCGGACGACTCCCTGTCAGCGGCCCGGGCCGTAGAGGCCGAACCGGAGTGCCGGGTCGTCGGCACGCCAGGTGTTGGCGAACTGGGAGCGGTGGCCCATCATCGCCACGCGGTCGATGAGCTGGTTGCCGAGCTCGAGCTGTCCCGGCTCCCAGCGCTTGAGGGCGGTGGGGATGTCCCCGCCGGCGCCGCCGAGGTGCTCGTAGAGGTTCCACGCGTCGTCGGCGGCCTTCGCTGTGCCTGCGGCGGCGTGTGGACGGGCGGCGAAGGCGGCGTCGCCGATGATCGCGACCCGGCCGTCGATCATGCCGGGGATGCGGGTGTCGAACACGACCTGGACGTAGGGCTGCTCGGTGCGCTCGACGACCTCGGCGAAGGCCGGCGCCAAGTGCTCACCCGCGGCGGCCCGGAGCTCATCGACGTAACGCTGCTGTACCGCTGCAGGGTGGATGGAGACGGGCGCCTCGAAGCCGCGGGTGTCGGTGCAGAGCTCCTGCAGCTCGGGTCCCTCGGGGACGTTGCGATACCAGACGTAGTTGAGCAGGCGGGCGCCCGGCTCGAGCTCTCCGTCCCACCCGGGAATCTGGTACATGACGATGTGGGTGTGGGGAGCGCGTCCGTAGTTCAGGGCGTCGTCGAGCGCCTCGTAGGTCTCGCGGCTCACCTGGTCCTCGCGCAGCGTGCCCCGCCAGCCGACGTAGCCGGAGTACCGCCGCTCGAGATCGGGGAACATCCGCCGACGGGCGGTGGAGCTGATGCCGTCGGCGAAGACGACGAGGTCGGCGTGCTCGACCCGGCCGCTGACGAAGCGCACCTCGACCTTCTCGTCGTCCTGGGAGAACCCCGCGCAGTGCTCCCCGAGGTGGTAGCGCTCGCGGCCGAAGTCGGCGAGCAGGGCGCGGTAGACCGTCCCCCACGAGGTGTAGCGCCACTCGGCCGGTTCGTCGTAGACGACCTCGTTGTTCCCGGCGAGGTAGCGAAGGCGGCTGCTGTGGGTGCTCAGCTCCTCGATCTTGCGCGAGCTGCGCCCGTCGAACCACTTCACGGTGATCGGCTGGAGCACGATCCCGCCGCCGCGGTGGTCGAGCTCCTCGGGGGTCCGCTCGAACACCTCGACCGAGAAGCCGAGTTCGCGCAGCAGCAGCGCGCTGGTGAGTCCGCCGATGGAGCCGCCCACCACGACGGCGCGTGAGCCAACGTATGAGTGCACGCCGAGTCCTCCCTGACTTGCTGCGGTCGTCGTCACATCGTGACCGCCGCAGGCGAGCAGGTGGATGTGGCGAGCCACAGTCCTGCCGCGTTCGACTGTGTCCCTCGACAGGGAACCTCAGGCGATCGCGCCGGGAACCCCGGTGCCGAGGACGTCCTCGGCCATCAGCGCGACCTTCAGCCGAAGGAGGGCCTCGGGCTGCTGGATCGAGATGTCGACCAGCTCCTCCACCTTCTTTAGCCGCAGCGCGACGGTGTTGGGGTGGACGTAGAGTTCGCCCGCCGCGCGGGCGACGCTCATGCCCTGGTCGAGGTAGACCCGCAGCGTCGATACGAGCGTCGCCTTCTTCCGCTCGTCGTACTCGCGCAACGGTCGCAGCGTGTGCTCGGTGAAGCGGACGAGCTCGCGGGGGTCGTTGAGCTGCAGGAGCAGGCCGTACACCCCGAGGTCCGGAAGGGCGACCGTGCGATCGGCGCCGTGGAGACGTGCGAGCTCCAGGGCCCCCCGCGCGGTCCGCACGGCGGAGCGCACGGAGTCGACCTCTTCGCACCGGTGCCCGATCGCCACGGTCACGGTCTTCCCCGCGAGGGCCCGACGTCCGGCAGTACGGATCTCTGCGGCGGCGTCGCTCGCGCCCGTCGCGGTCGAGGCGGCCGGCCACAGCACGATGACGTGTTCCCCCCAGGTCGTGACGAGGGGGCGGGGCTCACAGCGGTCCGCGACGGTCTGGGCTGCGCCGAGCACCAGGCGCATCCGGTTCGCATCGGCTGGGCCGTCCGGGGCGGCGAGCAGGACGGTATGGGCGCGGGTCAGGTCGTGCCCGAGAGGCACGGCCCGAGCCGCGACCGATGCCGCGCTGGACGTCTCGGAGAGCAGGTCGGTGAGCAGGTCGCCGCGCAAACGCCATTCGACGTCGACCGCGGTCCGACGGCGGAGGACCTCGAGAGCGCAGACAACAGCCGCGTGCTCGAGAGCCCGCCGCTGGAGCTCGGTGAGCTCGGCGAGTCGACCGGGCAGCCACAACCGAGCGACCACCTCGCGGCCGAGCAGGACGGGCGCACACACCCGCCCGGTGGCCGCGTCCTCGCCGATGTCGTCGCCCGGCGGGGTGGCGCTGCCCTCCTCGGGTGCCAGCAGCACGCCGTCGTAGCGGGCGTTGGCGGCGACGCCGCCGCTGTCGTCGGTGACCAGGACGGGGCGGGAGAGCAGCCGGGCCAGGGCCTCGGTGACCCCCTGCATGCCGCCGGCCCGTAGCGCGACGGCGGTGAGTTCCCGGTGGATGTCCTCGGCTTGCTCGAGCATGCTGCTCTGCTCGGTGAGCGAACGGATGAGTCGCGCACTCTGGAGTGCGGTTCCGGCCTGGTTGGCCACCGTGGCGAGCAGGGCGAGTTCGTCGTCGCCGAACTCGTGCACCTGCCGGCGATAACAGTTCAGCGTGCCGACGGGTTCACCGGCGATGACGAGGGGGACGGCGACGATCGCCCTCCAGCCGTGGTCGGTGGCCACCTTCGCCCACGGTTCGAACGACGGGTCGGCGAGGATGTCGGCGATCGGCACGGGTTCCGCGTCGCGGAAGGCGCGGCTCGACGGGCCGTCGGCGAGCGGCCCGGAGCCGAGCTCGATGGTGTGCCGCTCGTTGACGCGCTCGATGTACTCCGTGGTGATCCCGTGCGAGCCGCTGATGAGCAGGCGCTCACCCGCGTCGTCGGTGAGCAGGACACCGGAACCCTCGTACCCCGTGAGCTCGCACGCGGTGCGCGCGATGAGGTCGAGGAGCTCGGGCAGCGGCGTCTGGGCGTTCACGGCGGCCGCAATTGCGCCCACACCGGCCAGCCAGCGCCGCACCTCGTTATTCGGGAAGGTCGACACCCGCGCTGCCCTCCTCCTCTCGGTGGGCACATCACCAGTGGTGAGCCCACACGCTGTGGCTTCTCACAGTCCGCCCCAGTGTGACCCAGCGTACGTTCCCGCGGACAGGGCCTCTTCGGGCCCGATCACCACCACACGACGAGGGGACGTGGCGATGAAGCCGCCTCGGTTCTTGTACTGCGACCCGGAGACCCTCGACGAAGCGGTCGCGCTCAAGACCCAGCACGAGTTCGACGCCCTGGTGCTCGCCGGGGGCCAGAGCCTCATGCCGATGCTCAACATGCGGCTGGCCGGTCCTGACGTGCTCATCGACATCAACGGCGTCACCGACCTGCAGCGCATCACCCGTACCGACGGTGTCCTCGAGATTGGCGCCGGGGTCCGCCAGTCCGTCCTCGAGGCGGACGCGCAGGCCGCGGCCGCCGTCCCGTTGATCGCTGCGGCCATGCCGCACATTGGCCACATCGAGAACCGGCACCGGGGGACCGTCGGGGGCAGCATCGCGCACGCCGACGCCGCGGCGGAGCTCCCGTGCACCGCGATCACGCTCGACGCGGTCGTTGTGGTCCGCAGCGAGCGGGGCGAGCGGGAGATCCCGGCCGCCGACTTCTTCCAGGGCTTCCTCACCAACAGCTGTGAGCCCGACGAGCTCGTGGTCGCGGTCCGCTACCCGGTCACCGCGCCGTCCGCCGGATCGGCCTTCGTCGAGTTCGCCCGGCGCGAGGGCGACTTCGCGCTCGCCTCCGCCGGGGCCGTCGCCGAGGTCGACGGTTCCGGGCGCTTCGCGAATCTGGCCGTCGGCGTCGGCAGCATCACCACCGAGCCGGTCCGGGCCCGCGCCGTCGAGGAGGCCCTCGTCGGGCGCGACGTCACGCCCGAGGCGATCCGCGAGGCCGCCGGGCTCATCACCGAGTCGGTGACCGTCGGCGACGACATGCACGCCACCGCCACCTACCGCCGGCACCTCGCCACCACCGTCGTCTCCCGCGCCGTCGCGGCCGCCGCGGCCGACGCGCAGAACAGGAGCTCCTCGTGACCACCGCCGAGAACCCGGCGATCGCCTCCGACACCCGGACCATCACGCTGCGGGTCAACGGGCGGGAGGTCACGCGCGCCGTGTCCACCCGCACGACGCTGTCGGACTTCCTGCGCGACGACCTGGACCTGGTCAGCGTCCACCTCGGCTGCGAGCACGGCGTGTGCGGCTGCTGCACGGTCCTGCTCGACGGCGAGTCGGTCCGCTCCTGCCTCATGCTGGCCGTGCAGGCTCGCGGTCACGAGGTCGAGACCGTCGAGTCGCTGTCGGCGGACCAGAACAACCTGCACCCCATCCAGCAGAGCTTCGCCGAGGAGCAGGGTCTGCAGTGCGGGTTCTGCACCCCGGCCATGGTGCTGCGCTGCAAGGAGCTGCTCGGCGAGCGCCGCGAGCGCACGGACGAGGAGGTCCGCCGCGAGATCTCCGGGATCCTCTGCCGCTGCACCGGCTACCAGAACATCGTCAACGCGGTGCAGAACGCCGGCCGCAAGCTCGCCGGGGAGGCCTGAGATGACCGCGACCCAGGAGCCGACGGCCGTCACGCACGGCGGCACCAAGCCCGCCTACAAGTACATCGGCACGGACCGCAAGCGCGTCGAGGACCCCCGGCTGCTGGTGGGCCGCGGCGGCTACATCGCCGACATGAAGATGCAGGGGCTGCTGCACGCGGCGATCCTGCGCAGCCCTCTGCCGCACGCGCGCATCGTCTCGATCGACACCTCGGCCGCCGAGGCGATCCCCGGTGTCGTCGCCGTGATCACCGGCGAGGACTGCAAGGCCCACATGAACCCCTGCATGAACTTCGGGCCGCCGACGATCGCCCAGTACCCGATCGCCGTGGACAAGGTCCGCTACGTCGGGGAGTGCGTGGCCGTCGTCGTGGCCGAGAGCCGCTACGTCGCCGAGGACGGCATCGAGGCCCTCGAGGTCGAGTTCGACGATCTGCCGGCGGTGACCGACCCGCACGCAGCCCTCGCCGACGACGCCGCCCTGCTCCACGAGGAGCACGGCAGCAACCTCGGGTACGAGCGCACGTTCGAGTTCGGCGACATCACGAAGGCCATGGACGACGCGAGCTTCGTCGTCGAGGAGACCCTGCACTGGGGCCGCTCGGCCGGCATGCCGATGGAGACCAGCGGCGCGATCGCCCGCCCGGGCACCAACGGCGTCCTCGAGGTCTACTGCAACTCCCTGAACTTCAGCTACCTGCAGTTCCTCGTCGCCGGCGCGCTGCGCATCCCCTCGAACAAGCTCAAGATGCAGCCCGTCGCGGCCGGCGGGAGCTTCGGCAGCAAGTTCACCGCGCACAAGGTGCCGACGCTCGCCGCGTTCCTCGCACTGCGCACGGGCCGGCCCGTCTCCTACGTCGAGGACCGCCTCGACCACCTTATGAACTCCGACCACCACGCCTCGGACCGCTACTACGAGGCCCGGATGGGGTTCACCGAGGACGGGATGATCACCGGCCTCGACGTCGACGTCGTCGACGACTACGGCGCCTACCTCCAGTTCGGGGTCGGCACCCACGGCAACGCGCTCTCGCAGGGCACCGGGCCCTACCGGTTCCGGGATCTGCGCTACAAGCTGCGTGCCGCGCTGACCAACAAGTGCCAGCAGGGCGCCTACCGCGGCTTCGGCTCCGAGGTGCACAACTGGGTGCTCGAGCGCCTTGTCGAGCAGGGCGCGAAGAAGCTCGGTCTCGCCTCGGAGGAGATCCGGCGGCGGAACTTCATCATGCCGGACGAGTTCCCCTACAAGATCCCCTGCGGGAACGTCTACGACAGCGGTGACTACCCCCAGGTACTGGACAAGGCGCTCGGGATGATCGACGTCGCGTACTGGCGCAAGGAGAAGGAGCGCCTCCGCAAGGAGGAGGGCCGCTACATCGGGATCGGGATCGCCACCACCCAGGAGCGGTCGGTGTTCTCGTCGACCGAGTTCTGGTTCTGGTTCGACGAGCCCGCGTTCCCGATCACCTCCAGTCCGGAGAGCGCGACGATCACCATCGACCCGGCCGGACAGTTCCAGCTGCTCCTGCACTGCCAGGCGATGTGGGGCAACAGCCCCGAGACCGTGTCCACGACCGTGCTCGCCGAGGAGTTCGGCGTCGAACCCGAGTCGGTCAACGTCTCCTACGCCGACACGTCGCGAGCGCTCCCGGGAACGGGACCCGGCGGCAGCCGGTACACGGTGATGGTGGCCGGCGCCGTGCGTGGTGCGTCGCGGAAGCTGAAGAAGAAGCTCATCGACATCGCCGCGCACAGCCTCGAGGTCTCGCCCGACGACCTCGAGCTCGTCGACGGCCAGGTGCAGGTGGTCGGTGCCCCCGAGCGCTCGATGGGCATCCCCGAGCTGGCGGCATCGGCCTACTTCTTCGCGCTCAACCTCCCGCCCGGTATGGAGAGCGGCCTCGAGGAGGCCTACACCTACGATCACCCGTACACGACGCTGCCGTCGGCCGACCGCACGGACCTGGGCGTCTTCTACCCGATCATGGGGCACGCCTGCCACATCGCGGTGATGGAGGTCGACCCGGACACCGGGGGCACCTCGTTCCTCGACTACGTGGCCGTGCACGACGCGGGCACCGTGGTCAACCCGAAGAGTCTCGGCGGCCACGTCACCGGCGGCTCGACCCAGGGTCTCGGTACCGCGCTGTACGAGGAGCTCGCCTACGACGCCGAGGGCCAGTTCAACTCCGCGACGTTCCTGGACTACCTCGTACCGTCGGCGACCGAGGTGCCGACCTTCCGGATGGGCCACGTCGAGACCCCGTCGCCGTACACCGAGTACGGGATCAAGGGCGGCGGCGAGGGCGGCCGGATGGTCACCCCGTCGGTGGTCTCGGCCGCGATCGACGATGCCCTGGCCGAGTACGGGATGCACGTGCGCGAGCTGCCCGTCCGGCCGTCGGTGATCGTGCAGACCGTCCAGGACGCCCTGCACGGCAAGCAGTGAGAGCTGCCGGGCGCGACGGAACCGCACCGTCGCGCCCGGCTCCCTCTCCCGATCATTCCGACCTCGGAGGACCTCCGTTGCCGTCCCCCTTCCGTTCGCCGACCGAGCTCGCCGAGGGGCTGGAGGGCGTCGGCTACCTCGCCGACGACGCGCTGGCCATGGCCGCGCACCTGGCCCTCGGACTCGACCGTCCCCTGCTGCTCGAGGGCGCCAACGGGGTCGGGAAGACCGAGGTGGCCGCGGCACTGGCCCAGCTGCTCGGACGCGACCTCGTCCGGCTCCAGTGCTACGAGGGCCTCGACGCCACCCAGGCCCTCTACGACTGGCACTACGCGCGTCAGCTCCTCGACGTCCGGGCCGGCGGCTCGTCGTCCTCCGCCGACGTCTTCACCCGTGCCTACCTGCTGCCACGGCCTCTCCTCACCGCGCTCGAGGCCGGGGACCGGGCGGTCCTGCTCATCGACGAGATCGACCGCGCCGACGACGAGTTCGAGGCCTTCCTCCTGGAGCTCCTCGCCGACTTCGCGGTGACCATCCCCGAGATCGGCCGCGTCGCCGCGCCGTCCCCGCCGCTGGTGGTGCTCACCTCCAACCGGACGCGTGACCTGCACACCGCGCTGCGCCGCCGCTGCCTCTACCACTGGGTCGCCCACCCCGACGCCGAGCGGGAGTACCGGATCCTGCTGGCGCGTGCTCCGCACATCGCTCCCGAGCTGGCGCGCCAGGTCGCCGACGGCGTCGCCCGCATCCGTGCGGCCGTGCTCGGCGCCCCGCCCGGGGTCGGGGAGGCCATCGACTGGGCCAGCGCCCTGCAGATGGTGGGCGCAGCGACGCTCTCCCCGGACGACGCCGCGGCGACGCTCAGCGCGCTCATCAAGGACGTCGACGACCAGCAACGCATCGCCGAGCGCATCGACGAGCTGGTCCCCACCGCCTCGTGAGCACCACCGAGGAGGCCGTCGAGCTCACGATGCGCACGTGCCTCGACCTCGCGGGGGAGCTGCGGGAGCGGGGCGTCCCGGTCGGGCCGGAACAGACCACCGCGCTCTGGTCGGCGCTGCATCAGCTCGACGTCCTGCGCCTGCGCGACCTCTACTGGGCGGGGCGCGTGGTGCTCGTCGGCGACCGTCGGCACTTCGCGGCTTATGACGCGGCGTTCCGGCGATCCGTGCTCGGCGAGAGCGACGACGGAGCGACCATCGAGGTCCCGCACCCCGTCGCGGTTCCGGTGGTGGACCGTGAGGAGCAGTCGGCCGGCACACCCGGCACCCGTGCCGCCGACCAGCTCGAGGACGAGGCCGACGACGCGCGGCTGACCCCGAGCGACGTGCGGGTGCTGAAAGCGAAGTCGTTCGCCGCGATGGACGCCGTCGAGCAACGCCGCGCGGCCTTGCTCGTGCGCCGTCTGGACGCCGAGCTTCCCCGACGCCGCGGACGGCGTCGCGTTCCGGCGGCCCGGGGACGGCACCTCGACACCCGGGGCATCCTGCGCTCGGCCCTGCGCACCGACGGCGAGCCGCTCCGTCTCGCTCGCCGGCGCCATCCCTGGCGCGAGCGGCCGATCACCCTCGTCGTGGACGTATCCGGCTCGATGGCGCCCTACGCCCTGGCCGTGCTCCGGTTCGCCCACGCCCTGCGGCACGCCGGGCACCGCGTCGAGGTGTTCACGATCGGCCTCGAGGCGAACCGCATCACCGACGAAATGGCCCGCCCGGCCGTCGACGCCGCGCTCGCCCGGATCAGCGCGTCGGTGCGCGACTGGGACGGCGGCACCCGCCTCGGCAGCTCGTTCGCCACTCTCGTCGAACGCTACGGCGGGCACCGTGCCCTGCGGGGCGCGGTCGTCGTGGTCTGCTCCGACGGCCTCGACCGCGACGATCCCGAGCTCCTCGGCGACGCGATGCGCGCCGTGCATCGCATCGCCCACCGCGTGCTCTGGCTGAACCCGCTGAAGGGTGATCCGCGCTTCCGGCCGCTGCAGCGCGGTATGGCCGCCGCCCTGCCGTCCGTCGACGTCCTCATGGCCGGGCACAACCTCCTCGCGCTCGAGCAGCTGTGCCTCGCCCTCGCGACGGCGCGCCAGCCCCGACCGACCCCGACGACCGGGAGGACCCCGTGACGCACCCGAACGCCGCCGATCGCATGGCCGCGGCCGCCCGCGCCTGGCTGGACGGCCTCGACGACGCGCAGCGCGCCGACGCCTGGTTCCCGTGGCCGTCGGAGGACGAACGCCACCGCTGGTACTACACGCCGACCGACCACGGTGGGCTCCCGCTGACCCGCCAGCGCCCGGCCCAGCAGAGCCTCGCGATGCAGCTGCTGCGAACCGGGACCTCGCGAGCGGGCTACGTCACGGCGACCACGATCATGGGGCTGGAGAACATCCTCGACGAGCTCGAGGGCTGGACCGTCGACTGGGGACGCGAGCGCGGCCGGGACCCGCAGCTCTACTGGATGCGCGTCTTCGGCGAGCCGGGCGGCGACGCGCCGTGGTCCTGGCGCTTCGGTGGGCACCACGTCTCGATCCAGCACGTCGTCGTCGACGGCGAGGTCCGGGGGAGCACCCCGTTCTTCCTGGGCGCCGACCCGGCGTCGTCGCCGCTGCTCGGGCCGCATCCCCTGCGTCCCCTGGCGGGTGCCGAGGACCTCGCCCGCGACCTCGTGCGCTCCCTCGACGAGCCGACGGCCGCGCGGGCCCTGCTCACGCCGGTGGCACCCGTCGACATCGTCGGCGGGAACCGGCCGCACGTCGCTGACGGGGATCTGCTGATGGCCCTGCCCGACGTGTGGCGCGGCCACTTCACCGAGCGGCGCCTGGCCGACCGTGTCGCGGCCATGCACTCCGGCGCGGAGGAGAAGGCCGGCGTCCGGCCCGAGGACCACGAGGCCGTGCGCCTCACCGACCCGCCCAAGGGTCTGCCCGCCGCCGACATGAGCGACGAGCAGCGCGACCAGCTGCGCGCGCTGCTCGGCGTGTACCTCGACCGCATCCCCGACGAGCTCGCCGACCGTGAGGCCGAGAAGTTCGCCGGCGACAAACTCCACGATGTCCACCTCGCGTGGGCGGGTGGCACAGAGCCCGGTCAGCCGCACTACTACCGGCTCCAGGGCCCGCACCTGCTCGTCGAGTACGACAACACCCAGCGCGACGTCAACCACGTCCACACCGTCTGGCGTGACCCCGAGAACGACTTCGGCGACGACGTCCTCGCCCGCCACCGCCAGAAGTTCCACGACGGCCCCTGAGGAGGGGATGCAGCATGGCCATCCAGGTGTCCAACGTCCGCGACGTCGCGGACGGCACGCAGGCCGGGCAGTTCGAGGTCGGCGACCGCTCGGCGGTGCCGAGCTTCGACGATCTCGACCCGGTCTACAAGCACCTGCTCGACGAGCCGATCACCGCCGTCATCGCGGTCATCGGAAAGACCGGGCGAGCGAACCTGACCCCGGTCTGGTTCGACTACGAGGGCGACCTCGTGCTGCTCAACCTCGCGTCCCACCGCAAGAAGGTCGACTGGCTGCGGAACAACCCGCAGGCGACGTTCATGCTGATGAACCCGGCCAACCCGTACCACTGGATGAGCATCAAAGGCACGGTCGCGCGGGAGGTCCACGAGGACGACCCCGACGAGGGCGAGCGGGTCACCGCGCAGATCGACAAGATGTGGGCGAAGTACATCCAGCAGCCCGGTGGCTACGCGCTGCGAGACCCGGACCGCGACGAGCGCCGCGTCCTGTTCGAGTTCAGCGTCGACTCAATCGCGACGTTCGGGCGCCCCTGAGCCGGTACACGACGACCCCCGACCGGCGTAGGGTCGGGGGTCGTTGCGTTGGCTGCCGGGTCAGGCCGAGAGAACGACCTTGACCGCGCCGGTCTCGCCCGGGCGCAGGAAGGTGTCGTAGCCCTGCTCCATCTCCGAGAGCGACATCCGGTGCGTGATCATCGGCGTGGCGTCCAGGGCGCCGGTGGCGATCGAGTTCATCAGCTGCGGGATCGTCAGGCCCGACGGGATGCCCGTGGTCAGCGTGATCTGCTTGGCCCACAGCTTCTCGACGTGCAGCGTCGCCGGACCCTCGTGCACGCCGATGTTGGCGATGTGTCCGCCGGAGCGCACCAGGTCGCACGCGAGCTCGAACGCCTCGGGGAACCCGACGGCCTCCACGGTGACGTCGGCGCCGAGCCCGTCGGTCAGCCGATTGACGACGTCGTGGACCTCGTCCTCGGTGACCGCATGCGTCGCGCCCATCTTCAGGGCGAAGTCGCGACGGGCGGCGGTGCGCTCGACGACGACGATGTTCTGCGGTGAGTAGAGCTTCGCCGTCAGCGCGGTGCTCAGCCCGACCGGGCCGGCGCCGACGATCACGACGGTGTCTCCGGGGGAGACCTTGCCGCGCAGGACGCCGACCTCGTAGCCGGTGGCGAGGATGTCGGTGAGGAAGAGAACCTGCTCGTCGGTCAGCGACTCGGGAATCTTGTACGCCGAGTTCCGGGCGTAGGGGATGCGGGCGTACTCGGCCTGCACGCCGTTCACGGTGTGCCCGAGGATCCAGCCGCCGGTGAGGCACTGGCCGTACATGCCGGCGGTGCAGAAGCGGCAGTAGCCGCAGGCGCTCACGCAGGTGGCGAGGATGCGGTCGCCGGCCTTGAGATTGCTGACCGAGGCGCCGACCTCCTCGACGATGCCGGTCGCCTCGTGGCCGAGGATGGTGCCCGGCACGCAGGTCGGGACACCGCCCGCGATGATGTGCGCGTCGGTGCCGCAGATCGTCGAGTGCGTGATCCGCATGATGAGGTCGGTGTCCTCGCGCAGCGTCGGATCGGGCTGATCCTTGTACGCGATCTGCTTCGGTCCGTCGTAGACGAGGCCCTTCATGCGAACTCCTTCGGTCGGCTGTGTGCCCTCGATCCTCGCCGCCGGAACAGCTGTGGTCGCTGGTGTGAGCCACTGCTCCACGGCATGCCGCTGTGTGTCGACACAGTCAGCGGAAGGCGGGAAGGCCGGTGACCGCCTGGCCGATGGAGAGGGCGTGCATCTCCTCGGTGCCCTCGTAGGTCAGGACCGTCTCGAGGTTCGCCATGTGCCGCATGACCGGGTACTCGAGGGTGATCCCGCTGCCGCCGAGCATGGTGCGGGCGGTGCGCGCGACCTCGAGGGCGGCGCGGACGTTGGCCATCTTCCCGAAGCTGACCTGGTGGTGGTGCAGCGTGCCTGCGTCCTTGAGCCGGCTGATCTGCAGGGCCACGAGGCCGGCCCGGTTGACCTCGACGACGAGGTCGGCGAGCTTGCGCTGGGTGAGCTGGAAGCCCGCCAGCGGCTTGTCGAACTGGTGGCGGTCGAGCGTGTAGCGCAGTGCGGTCTCGTAGCAGTTCCGGGCGGCGCCGACGACCCCGGCGAGGATGCCGAAGCGGGCCTCGCTCAGACAGGTCAGGGGGCCGCGTAGGCCCCGCACGTCGGGGAACGCCGCGTCCTCGGGCAGCCGGACGCCCTCGAGCACGAGCTCGGAGGTCACCGAGGCGCGCAGCGAGAGCTTGCGGTGGATCTCCGGCGCGCTGAAGCCCGGGGTGTCCGTCGGCACGACGAACCCGCGAATGCCCTCGTCGGTCTGCGCCCAGACGACGGCGACGTCCGCAGCGGTGCCGTTGGTGATCCACATCTTGGTGCCGTCGAGGACCCAGTCCGAGCCGTCACGGCGTGCGCGGGTGCGCATCGAGCCGGGGTCGCTGCCGGCGTCGGACTCCGTGAGCCCGAAGCAGCCGATGGCCTCGCCGGCGGCCATCGCGGGCAGCCACTGCTGGCGGTGCTCCTCGCTGCCCCAGCGGTGGATGGCCTTCATCGCCAGCGAGCCCTGGACCGAGACGAAGCTGCGCAGCCCGGAGTCGACGGCCTCGAGCTCGCGGCACGCGATGCCGTAGGCGGTGGCGCTCGTGCCGGCGCAGCCGTAGCCGGCGAGGTGCATGCCGAACACGCCGAGCTTGCCGAACTCGGCGGCGAGGTCGCGCACGGGCAGCCCGCCGTCGGAGTACCACTGCGCGACGTGGGGTGCGAGGCGCTCCTCGGCGAACTCGCGCACGGTGTCACGGATGGAGCGCTCGTCGTCGTCGAGACCGGCGTCGACGGCGAGGAAGTCGGAGGGATCGGGCGTCGACGGAGTCGTGGACATGCTCTCGACGCTAGGGAGAGGGCAGGCCCTCGAAGCGTCCGAAATCGCTACAGGGATGTGGTGGGGGCCATCGGGAGGTGGTTCTCGTCGATACCCAGGATGCGCATCTTGCGGTAGAGGGTGGACCGCGCGATGCCGAGCCGTTCGGCGGCGGCGAGCTTGTTCCCGTGGGTCTCGGCGAGGGCCTCGAGGACGATGTCGCGCTCGGCTCGCTGCAGGGACCGGTGCTCGGTGCGGTTCGAGGTGGACCGGTACTCGGGCGGCAGGTGCTCGTGGGTGATGTCGCAGCCGAGCGAGCGACCGGCGGCGGTGGCGAGCACCCCGTCGAGCTCGCGGACGTTGCCGGGCCAGTCCAGCGAGCGCAGCGTGCGCAAGGTCCCGGGCTGCAGGCGCGGCAAGGGGCGGTGGGTCGTGTGCCGGACGAGGAGGTCGGCGGCCAGGTCGGCGATGTCCTCGGTGCGGTAGCGCAGCGGCGGCACGGTGAGCGAGAACGGCAGGTGGTCGAGAACCCGTGCGGCCGCGCCGTCGCCCCCGCGGGCCCGGGACGTCGCGACGAGCCATCGTGCGGCCGGCTCCTCGAGGAGCCTCTCCATCGCGTCGGCGAGCGTCGGCGCGAGCTGGTCGATGCGCCGCAGGATCACGGTCTGTTCGGCGGCCAGGGCGTCGCGCAGCTGCTCGATCCACTGGTCGGAGGTGTCGTGACTGGCTCGGGCGTCCAGCTCCGTCAGTGGTGTGTCTCCGTGGCGGCGGCGGTGCAGGTGGGCAGCCACGAACCGCTTGCCGGCGCCCGGCTCGCCGCACACCAGCAGGGGCCCGGCCGCGGCGAGGGCCGTGTCGACGTCCTCACGCAGCCGGGCGCTCGCGACGCTCCGTCCCTTCAGCGGGGGCTCGTCGGACGACGGGGAGAGGCTCGTCGACGGCCGGGGAAGGACGGTCGCCCGGGTGGTCACTCGAGATCGGGGCCGCATCTCGACCAGGACCCCGGCCATCGACCCGCGCTCGCCCACGCGGCTGGCCCGGGCCTGCACGAGGACGTCCCGGGCGAGACGCACCTCGCCGACGACTTCGTCCTGGGCCCCGAGCATCTGGCAGGCCCACTCCCAGAGCATCGCCTGATCGGACACGTCGACCAGGGCTGAGGCGGCGGTGTTCGCCATGACGACGTCCTCGTTGAGGGACAGCACAGCGGCGGTCGTGGCCCGCCGGCGCGCGCGCAGGAACTGCTCGAGCAGCATCTGCTCGCGCCGCGAGGCGTCGGCGTACATCCGAGCCTCGATCTCGCGGGCGGCGCTGAGCACCAGCGGCTTGATGGCCTCGTGGGTGTTGCCAATCCGGCACGTGACGTCGAGGACGCCCTCCACCGTGCCGCTGATGGGGTGCACCAGCGGCGAGCCGATGCAGGTGAACTCCTGCAGGTTCTCGCGGAAGTGCTCGGAGCCGGACACGATGAACGGCCGTCGCTCCTCGAGAGCGCTGCCGATGCCGTTGGTGCCGGTGAACTCCTCGGCGTAGAGGAACCCAGGGGCGACGTACGCCGCGTCGAGGGCCTTCGAGAGGTCCCGTCCGCCTGCGCGGCGATCGACGATCTGGGCGTCGGAGTCGGCGACCAGGATCGAGATGGGTCCGTCGTCGAGCTGCTCCGCGAGCTGGTCGATGACGGGGTCCGCGGCACGACGCAGGCGCTGGGGCCGCTCGAACTCCGGGCGGTAGGGCACCTCCGCGCCCTCCGGCACCACGCCGACCACCTGGCACCGCCGCCACGAGGACACGATCTCGTCCCGGACGACCTCGGAGGCCGGGCCGGCCGGCAGGCGGGTGGCCAGCAACCGCTCTCGTTCGGCGCGCCGCACCGAGTCCTCTGTCCGGCTCATCGCTGCCTCCTCACCGTCGACGAAGGCTCCGGTCCAGTGTGATCGGGGCAACCAACCATGACGATGGGCCAGGTCACTGTCCGAAAACGCGACACTGTGCGATCTCACCGCGCGCGCCGGACGCCGATGTGGCGCGCCCCGGTGTCGCGAGATGGGACACGAGCGCCCCCGGCCGGACCTGCATCGTCCGCCGTCACCCAGGCACGGGCTCCCGCCTCTCGGGTCGCGAGAGGTGGTGTCGTCGCCCGCGCCGGAACGGAGACGACGATGACGGTCCTGCCCAGCTTCGTCCAGGACAGATGGCAGACACCCGAGGACGCCGGGCGACCGGTGCACGACGCCGTGACCGGCGAGGAGGTCGCGCGCGTCTCGTCTTCCGGCGTCGACATGGCCGCGGTCCTCGACCATGCGCGCACGGTCGGTGGCCCGGCCCTGCGCGTACTGACGTTCCGGCAACGCGCGGACCTGCTCGACCGGCTGGCTGCATATCTCCGCGATCACCGGGAGGAGCTCTACGCCCTCTCGGCGCGGACCGGCGCCACCCTGTTCGACGCGCGCTTCGACGTCGACGGCGGCCTCGGGGTCGTCAAGTCGTACGTCGCCCTCGGACGTACCGAGCTCCCCGATGCGACGTACCTCGTGGAGGACGCGGCCAGGCCATTGGGCAGGGGCAAGGGCACATTCCTCGGCCAGCACGTCTGTGTCCCGTTGCGCGGGGTGGCCGTGCAGATCAACGCCTTCAACTTCCCGGTGTGGGGACCGCTGGAGAAGCTCGCCCAGTCACTCCTGGCCGGCGTGCCGAGCGTCATCAAGCCGGCGACGCCGACGGCCTACGTCACGGCGCGGCTCGTCGAGCTGGTCGTGGCGTCGGGCGTGCTGCCGGCGGGCGCCGTCCAGCTCGTCTGCGGTGGCGTCGGTGATCTGCTGGATCACCTCGGCGAGCAGGATCTGCTCTCGTTCACCGGCTCGGCGGACACCGCGCTGGCCTTGCGGAACCATCCCGTGGTCTCGGCACGCGCGGTGCGCTTCAACGCCGAGGCCGACTCCCTCAACTGCTCGATCCTGGGCCCCGACGCCGCGCCCGGGACTGCGGAGTTCGACCTCTTCGTCGACCAGGTCGTCACCGAGATGACGGTGAAGGCCGGCCAGAAGTGCACCGCAATCCGCCGAGCGTTCGTGCCTGCCGCCGTCCAGGAGACCGTGCTCGAGGCCGTCGTCGATCGGCTCGGCGGTGTGCGGGTCGGGAACCCCGCCGACCCCGACGTCCGGATGGGCGCCCTCGCCGGGCTCGACCAGCGCGACGAGGTGCGTGCCGCCATCACGCGGCTGCGGAAGGCGGCAACCGTCGCGTTCGGCGACCCGGACCGGGTGGCTGCCGTGGACGCCGACGACACGCGCGGCGCCTTCCTGTCCCCGATCCTGCTGCACGGCGCCGACCCCGACCTCGAGGAACCGCACTCCGTCGAGGCCTTCGGGCCCGTGTGCACCGTGCTGCCCTACGCCTCGGTCGAGCACGTCGTGGACCTCGCCGCCCGCGGCCGAGGGAGCCTCGCCGGATCGCTCGTCACCGCGGACCCGGAGATCGCCCGCCGGGTCGTGCTGGAGCTCGCCCCATGGCACGGCCGGTTCCTCGTCCAGACGACGGCCAATGCCCAGGAGTCCACAGGACACGGGTCCCCACTGCCGACCCTCGTCCACGGCGGACCGGGACGCGCCGGTGGTGGTGAGGAGATGGGCGGTGTCCGGGGCGTGCTGCATCACATGCAACGCACCGCGGTCCAGGCCGACCCAGACGTGCTCGCCGCGCTCACCGGTCAGGTCGGGCCATGACGGGGCTCCCGCTCCCGCTGCTCCGCATCCCGCCTCCGCCCGGAACAGAGGACAGAAGGATCGCTGCCCTGCGCCGACGACTCGGTACCGCGCTCACGTCCGTCCGGTTCCCGGCACACCGCTGGCAGGTCGTCATCGCAGCGGACACCGATGGCGCCGACTACGCCGTCAGACGGGCGTTGCACGGGCTCACGGCGAGTTCCTATCCGGATGCCGCATCCGTTCTGGCCGAGCTCGCGGGATCGGCGCACGTCTTCGAGGCGCTCATGCGCGCTGATCTATCTCGGTGATCGGTGATCACCCGACGCTGTGTCGCGTTCTCGGACAGTGCACGGGGTCACACGCCGCACAGACTTCCCACGACGCCAACGAGCGCTCCCGTCACCACCATTCTCCCTAGGAGCACCATGAGTACGACCGACGACACCGCAGTCGACACCGCCGTCGAAGAACTCGACGTCCTCCTCATCGGGGCGGGCTTCGCCGGCATCTACCAGCTCGACCGGCTCCGCCGGCTCGGCTACTCGGTGAAGATCTACGAGGCCGGCGCCGACCTCGGCGGCATCTGGTACTGGAACTGCTATCCGGGTGCCCGTGTCGACACCGAGGGTCCGATCTACCAGTTCTCCCGCGACGATCTGTGGAAGGACTGGGAGTACTCCGAGCGCTACCCGGACTGGCGCGAGGTCCGCCAGTACTTCGACTTCCTCGAGCAGAAGCTCGACATCAAGAAGGACGTCCGCTTCAACACGCGCGTCACCGGCGGCGAGTTCGACGAGGAACGCCGCCAGTGGGTCGTGAGCACTTCCGACGGCCGGACCGTGCGGGCGACCTACCTCGTGCCCTGCGTCGGATTCGCCTCGAAGCCCCACGTGCCCGAGATCGCGGGGCTCGATTCGTTCCAGGGCGTCTCGCACCACACGGCCTGGTGGCCGCAGGAGGGGCTCGACTTCACCGGCAAGCGCGTCGCGGTGATCGGCACCGGTGCCAGCGGCGTGCAGGTCATCCAGGAGGCGGCTCGCGACGCCGCCGACCTCACGGTGTTCCAGCGGACACCGAACCTGGCGCTGCCGATGCACCAGAAGAAGCTGACACCCGAGGAGCAGGACGCCATCAAGGCCGGCCTGCCGCAGCGGTTCGACGACCGCACCCGCGCGTTCGCCGGTTTCGACTTCGACTTCCTGCCCACCAACGCGGTCGACCTGCCCGAGGACGAGCGCACGGCGGGCTACCAGAAGGCCTGGGACTACGGCGGGTTCAAGTTCTGGGTCGGGGTCTACCAGGACACGTTGTTCGACCCCGCCTCCAACGACCACGCCTACGCGTTTTGGCGGGACAAGGTGCGCGCCCGCATCCACGACCCGGAGCTGGCCGACAAGCTCGCCCCGATGGAGGCGCCGCACCCCTTCGGCGTCAAGCGACCCTCGCTCGAGCAGAACTACTACGACCTCTACAACCAGGACAACGTGCACCTGGTGGACATCAGCGAGAACCCGATCGACCGTGTCACCCCGACCGGCATCAAGACTCGGGACGGCCAGGAGCGCGAGTTCGACATCATCGTCCTGGCCACCGGGTTCGACTCGGTCTCCGGCGGGCTGACCCAGCTCGACTTCCGCGGTACGGACGGCTCGTCGCTGCGGGACAAATGGGCCGCCGGGATCGACGCCCACCTGGGCATGATGACGGCCGGCTTCCCGAACCTGATCTTCATCTACGGCCCGCAGAGCCCGTCCGGATTCTGCAACGGCCCGACCTGCGCCGAGGTCCAGGGCGAAATGGTGATCGAGATGCTCGAGCACCTCCGGGAGACCGGGAAGACGCGCATCGAGGCGACGGCCGAGGCGGACAAGGCCTGGAGCCAGCACATCCACGAGCTGGTCTCGCCGACGCTGTTCCCCCTCGCGAAGTCCTGGTACATGGGGCACAACATCCCGGGCAAGACGATCCAGAGCCTGAACTACCCGGGTGGTCTCTCCTCGTACCGCAGCAAGTACGCCGAGGCGAAGGACAACGGTTACGCCGGGTTCCAGTTCGCCTGACACCTCCGACGGCCCCGGGAACGGCTCCGGCCGCTCCCGGGGCCGTCGGCGTCACCCCGCGTCACCAGTTCCGCGTCGCCGAGGAGAGCAGATGAAGATCGGGCTGGTCGTCATGGACGAGGACCCGGCCGACGCGCTGAAGGTCGCCCGCGCCGCGGACCGCGCCGGTGTCCACTCGCTCTGGTCGATCGACTACTACAACCGCAGCAGCCTCGTCCGCGCGTCAGCGTTCGCGGCGGTGTGTGAGCGGGCGATCGTCGGCACGAGCGTCACACCGCTGTTCGCCCGCTCGCCCTTGGCGCTGGCCTGCGCGGCGAGCGACATCCAGGCGATCGCCGGTGGACGGTTCGTGCTCGGGGTGGGCAGCAGCACCCGACGGATGAACCAGGACTGGTACGGCACCGCCCTGCAGCACCCCGGCCCGCAGGCGAAGGAGCGGATCGAGCTGATCCGGCGGCTCATCGCCCATCGCGGGGGGCCGTTCGAGCACGACGGCCGGTTCGATCACGTGACGATCGCCCACTACGAGCGTCCCGACCTCCCCGACAGCGTGCCGATCCTCGCGGCCGGAGTGGGCGAGCACATGGTCGGCGTCGCCGGCCAGTGCGCCGACGGGTTCGTCGGACACACGATCGCTTCCGCGGACTACCTGCGCGACGTCGCCCGGCCACTGCTGGCCAAGGGCGCCGAGAAGGCGAACCGGGACGTGAGCCGGCTGCGGATGACGACGCAGATCGTCGCCTCGGCCGACGACGACCCGGCCACCGCCCGCCGCGACGCCGCCGCCCAGGTCGGCTTCTACGCCACGCCCAAGGGCTACGACGCGCTGTTCCCCGACGGTCGGTTCTCGACCGAACGAGCCGACGCGCGCGACGCCGTCCGGAACGGGGACGTCGACGGCGTCGTCGCCGCCGGCGAGGCGATGATCCAGGAACGAGCCGTGTACGGCACCCCCGACGACGTCGCGGACCAGCTCCGCCGCTACGCCGACGTCGTCGACTGGGCCCTGCTCTACCCGCCCCACTACGGCGTCGAGCCGGAGCGCGTCCACGCGAACGAGATGAGGCTCATCGAAGTGGCGTCGGCGTGGACCTGAGGCGGCGTGACCGTCATTGAGCGGTCACGCTGCCAGGTCCTCACCGTCTGATGTCGATCAGGTCGACGCCGTCTGACGCTCGCGCATGCCGCGCTTGTCGAGCTTGCCGACCGAGGTCTTGGGGATGGCGTCGACCCGCACGAACGCGTCCGGCACCCAGTACCGGGGGAACGTGGCGCTGACGTGCTTCTTCAGCTCCTCGTCGGTGACGTCCCCGGTGGGCACGATCCAGGCCACGGGCCGCTCCTGCCACTTCTCGTGGGGAACGCTGATGACCGCGGCCTCGTGCACCGCCGGGTGCAGCATGAGGTGGTTCTCGAGCTCGATCGACGAGATCCACTCGCCGCCGCTCTTGATCAGATCCTTGAAGCGGTCCTTGATCTCCAGGGCACCGTCGGTACCGATGACCGCGACGTCGCCGGTGCGCAGCCAGCCGTCGTGGAACGAGTCCGAGGGCCCCGTGTCCCCGAGGTAGCGGCCGGTGACCCACGGCGCGCGGGCCTCGAGCTCGCCGGTGCTCCGACCGTCCCACGGGAGCTCGGCGCCGGCGTCGTCGACCACGCGGATCTCCGAGAGGGGCAGCTGCGGTCCCTGGTCCTCGGGCCCGTTGCAGAACGTCGCCATGGGCGAGGTCTCGGTCATGCCCCAGCCGTTGGCGGTCGCGATGCCGCGCTCGGCCCACCAGGCCGCCAGCGCCTTCGGCGGCGTCTGCCCACCCATCCACAAGGTCCGCAGCGACGACACGTCGTACGCGTCGGGCCGCGCCGCGAGCTCGTCGCGCAGCAGGGCCATGACGGCCGGGGCGCCGACGATGACGTCCGGCCCCTGGTCGGTGATCAGCCGGAGGTAGTCGCCCGGGGTGGGGTGCGGTCCCGGCAGCACCAGGCGAGCACCCTGCAGCGGCGCCGCGTGCGGCACGCCCCAGCTGTTCACGTGCGACATCTGGCACGCGACGAGGTACGAGTGCTCGTGCGACACGCCGATCGCGCCGGCCGCGGCGAGTGCCGTGGCGTGCAGGACGGTGCTGCGATGGGTGTAGACGACGCCCTTGGGCTTGCCGGTGGTGCCCGAGGTGAAGCAGATCGAGGAAGCGGTGCGCTCGTCGAACTCGCCGAAGTCGACCTCGCTCGCCTGGTCCACGAGCGTGTCGAACGACCACGTCTGCACTCCGGGGATGTCGGCCTCGGCGTCGCCGAGCACGACGACGTGTTTCACCGACGGCGTCGCCGGAACGATCTCCCGGGCCACGGGCAGGAGGTCGGCCTCCACCAGCAGCACCTCGTCCTCGGCCTGGTTCACCGAGTAGACGATGTGGTCGGTCGGCATCCGCTGGTTGATCGTGTGCAGCGCCGCACCGATGCCCGGTACGCCGTAGTAGGCGGCGAGGTGGCGGTCGCTGTTCCACGCCAGTGAACCGACGCGGGTCCCGTGCCCCACGCCCAGCTCCCCGAGCGCGGCGCCGAGTCGGCGGGCCGAGGAGCCGAGCTCGCGGTAGGTGAATGTGCGTCGGACCCGGCCGGCCTCACAGCTCACGTTGACGCGGTCGCCGAACAAGCGTTCGGCGCGGTTCAGCAACGAGCTGATCAGCAGGGGACGGTCCATCATCGTTCCGAGCACCCGCGCTCCCTCCCTGGTAGGTGAGCGCACACACTCCTCGTCACCGAGAGCCCGCGACTGTCCCAGTTCGCGACTCGGCGCCAGAGCCCTGTCGCGTATTCGGACAGCCCGGGCCGCCGCCGGCGACCCACAGTAAGCGTCCCGTTCGCAGAGCATCGAAAGGTCGCGGAGCCATGGCAGACAGGGACGTCTCGAAGGTCGCCGAGGGTTTCACCTACACCGAGGGGCCGCGCTGGTACAACGGCCGCCTCTACTTCGTGGACTTCTACACGTACTCGGTCAACGTGGTGAATCCCGACGGCAGCGTCGAGGAGGTCGCCCACGTCGAGCAGCAGCCCTCCGGTCTCGGATGGCTGCCGGACGGGCGCATGCTGATCGTGTCGATGAAGGACCGCAAGGTGCTCCGGCAGGAGGCCGACGGCACGCTCGTCGAGCACGCGGACATCGCGCACCTGTGCACCGGCCACGCCAACGACATGGTCGTGGCGCCCAATGGACAGGCCTACATCGGCCACTTCGGGTTCGACCTCATGGGCGGCGCCGACCACGAGTTCGCGTCGGTCATCCTCGTGGACACCGACGGCAAGGCGCAGACCGTGGCCGAGGGCCTGTCGTTCCCGAACGGCATGGTGATCACGCCGGACGAGCGCACGCTGATCGTCAACGAGCTCTTCGGCAACCGCGTGTCAGCCTTCGACATCAAGTCCGACGGCACGCTGGGCCCGCGCCGCGACTTCGCCGCCTACGACGACCTGGGCGACGAGAAGAGCTGGCACAAGCGCGTCGAGCGGTCGACGATCATCCCCGACGGCCTGACCCTGGACGCCGAGGGCGCGGTCTGGGTGGCCGACTGCGCCCACCAGCGCGCCGTGCGCATCGCCGAGGGCGGGAAGATCCTCGACGAGGTCAGCACCGCGCCCTACGGCGTGTTCGCCGTAGGCCTGGGCGGGGACGACGGCCGCACCCTGTTCCTGTGCGTGGCCCCCGACTTCGACGAGACGGCCCGCTCCGCGGCCCGCGAGGCACGCGTCGACGCCGTCCGCGTCGACGTGCCGCACGCCGGGACGCCCTGAGTGATCTCCACGCGCGTCACCGAGATGCTCGGCGTCGACCACCCCGTGGTGTGCGGGGGCATGACGGCGGTCGGGACGGCGGACCTCATCGCCGCCGTCGCCGACGCCGGCGCACTCGGGTTCCTCACCGCGCTCACGCAGCCCACGCCCGAGGCACTGGCCGCGGAGATCCGCCGGTGCCGGGACATGACCGACCGGGCGTTCGGCGTCAATCTGACGATCCTGCCGACGCTGACGCCGGTCCCGTACGACGAATACCGGGACGTGATCATCACGTCGGGCGTGGACATCGTGGAGACGGCCGGCAGCAACCCGGCCGAGCACGTCGCCGCCTTCAAGTCGGCAGGCGTCCGCGTGATCCACAAGGCGGTCAGCGTCCGGCACGCGGTCAAGGCGGAGTCGCTGGGCGTGGACGCGGTGAGCATCGACGGGTTCGAGTGCGCCGGCCACCCAGGTAACGACGACGTCCCCGGGCTCGTGCTCATCCCGGCGGCGGCACGCCGGGTGTCCGTGCCGCTGATCGCGAGCGGAGGGTTCGCCGACGGCGCCGGCCTCGTCGCGGCGCTCGCGCTCGGCGCCTCCGCGATCAACATGGGCACCCGCTTCGTCGCCAGCACCGAGGCTCCGGTGCACCGCAACGTCAAGGACCAGATCGTCGCCAACGACGAGCGGGCGACCCAGCTCGTGTTTCGCGAGTTCAACAACACTGCGCGGGTGGCGCGTAACGCGATCTCCGAGGAGATCGCGGCCCGATCGCGCCGGCAAGGGGCGACCTTCGACGACGTGGCCGAGCTCGCGTCCGGCGCCCGGGGCCGGTCCCGGGTCTTGGGCGAGGGTGAGATGGACGACGGCATGTGGTGGGCCGGGCAGGCCCAGGGTCTGATCCAGTCCGTCGAGAGCTGCGGCGACATCGTCGACGGGATCATCGCCCAGGCCGAGTCGATCCTGCGGGAACTCCCGATGACCATTCACGGAAAGGAGCCCCAGTGGGCCTCAGCACGCTGACGCACGAGGTCGAGGACGGCATCCTCACCGTCACGCTCCGCCGCCCCGAGAAGCTCAACGGCTTCACCGTGGAGATGGCCGACGAGCTCGAGCGCACCTTCGTCGAGGTCAACGACCGGGACGACGTCCGCGCCGTGATCGTGACCGGCTCGGGCAAGGCCTTCTCGGTCGGGATGGACCTCAGCGTGCCGGGCAACGCCTTCGGCCTCGACGAGTCCCTGCAGCCGACGCTCGAGGATATGGCCGACCTGGACGACCCGGGTCTCCAGAAGGTCCGGGACACCGGGGGCCGGGTCACCCTGGCGATCCACGACTGCCGCAAGCCGGTGATCGCCGCCATCAACGGGACCGCCGTCGGCATCGGCGCCACCATGACCCTCGCGATGGACGCCCGGCTCGCGTCCGACGTCGCGCGCGTGGGCTTCGTCTTCGGGCGCATCGGGGTCACCCCGGAGGCCGCGTCGACCTGGTTCCTGCCGCGGATCGTCGGCATGCCGACCGCGCTCGACCTCGTCTACTCCGCCGACATCCTCGACGCGGAGGAAGCCAAGGCCTGCGGTCTGGTCCGGTCGGTGCACGCCCCGGACGAGCTGCTCGGTGCGGCGCGAGCGCTCGCCGACCGGTGGACCCGCGGCAAGTCCGCGGTCGGCACGGCCATGGCGCGCCAGATGATGTACCGGAACTCCGCCCAGCCTCACCCCGCGAACGCCCACCGCGTCGACTCGCTGTCGATGTTCTACATGAGCCTCGGGGACGGCGCCGAGGGCGTCGCAGCGTTCCGGGAGAAGCGGGCGCCGGAGTTCGGCTCCAGCGCGGCGAAGGGCATGCCGCCCTTCTACGAGGACTGGGTCGGGGCGAGCCACCAGGGTTGATGCTGAACGACCTCACGGACCGCCCAACAATGATCTTCAAACGCTCCGGAGAGCGGAGTTAACGGCCCGTCGGAGCCACCTGGAGTCACTTCGAAGATCGCTCCGCGGAGCTGTGAGCAGCAGAAAGAGTGCGCCGTCAGGGACTCGAACCCCGAACCCAATGGACAGGATTCACGACCGCCACGGTGACGCCTGGTGGACGTTCGTGCTGCTCAGGAGTGGTGCCGGTCAGTGTCGATCATTGGCGGTGGAGTCCCCTAACAGGCGATGTGGGGACGTAAGCGGACAGCTAAGCGGTCGGCTGCGCCGACCGCGGGGCAGGCCCGTTCTACGCGTCGGGGCTCCGGGCGACGGTCTCGCTGTCCCTCGTAGGTCAGCTGGAGGTGCCGCGCCGGGCGCGATCACGCATGCGTTGCGCGGCGCGGCGCAGGGCGCCGGCGGCGGCGTCACGGGCTGCCCCGGCGGCGAGTCGCAGCCTGCGGGCGAAGGAGACCCCGGAGACCGAGCCGGTCTCGGCGGCCTCGTCCACCCCGGCGGCGAACTGCTCGAACAGCCGGCGGGACACGTCGCCGGCCAGTGCCCGACCGAACTGGGCGACCCGACCCGACAGGTGCACGTCGGCGTGCGCGACGAGCTCGGTGCCGCCGTCGGGGGTGGGCGTCGCGGCGAGGACGATGTCGGCGGCGGTGGCGCTGCCGCCGGTGTCGGAGCCCTGGCCGTGGAACCGCAGGCGGTGGTCGTCGGGATCGCGCTCGACGACCTGTGCGAGCCCCTCGAAGGACAGCTTGACCGGGCCGAGGGCGATGGTGGCGCGCCCGCGGTGGCGGTTCTCGTCGTAGGACTCGACGAGCTGGGCTCCGGGCAGGCAGCGAGCGAGGAGGTCGAAGTCGGTGAGCACGCTCCACACGCGGTCGACCGGGGAGGCCAGCTGTGAGGTCACGTCGACCACCGCCGATGGCGGGCTGGAGGGCAGCCGCACCTCGGTGAGCTGCGGCGCAGCCGTCCCGGCGTCCTCGGGAGCACCGCCGGCACGGTCGGCACCGGCCGACGTTCGCCCGACCAGCGCGCGTGGCGCGCATCCGCCGGGTTCGGGAACGCCGTCGGGGTAGGCCTCGGCGACGTCTGAGACCGCCGCGAGGATGCCGCGGTAGCCGGTGCAGCGGCACAGCACGCCCGACATCGCCTCGGGCAGGTCCTCCTCGGCGGTCTCCGGTTCGTTGGCGAGCAGGTCGTAGCTGCTCATCAGCATCCCGGGCGTGCAGAACCCGCACTGCAGGGCGTGGTGGGCGGAGAACGCCTGCTGCAGCGGGTGCTGGTCGTCGGGGGAGCCGAGCCCTTCCACGGTGACGATCTCCGCACCCTCGCACTGCACGGCGAAGAGCAGGCACGCCCGGGCGGCCTCGCCGTCGAGGAGCACGGTGCACATGCCGCAGACCCCGTGCTCGCAGCCGAGGTGCGTGCCGGTGAGGCCGAGGCGCTCGCGCAGGACGTCCCCGAGGTGGGCCCGGGGCGGCACCTCGACGGTGGTCTCGGTGCCGTTGACGACGAAGGTCACCTCGGCGGTCTCGTGGGCTGCGACCCGGGCAACGGGCGCGGGCACGCGGCGGGAGCCGGTGTCGTGGCGCTCGGGGGCGGCGGTCATGCAGTGGTCCTTCCCTCGCGGGCACGGAGCAGCGCCCGGGACAGCTCGCGGGCGGCGAGGACGGCGAAGAGCCGCCGCCGGTAGCCGGTGGAGCCGTGCGTGTCCCCGCCGGTGTCGACGAGCGCGGCGGCCAGCTCGGTGGTGGCGGGCCGGAGGTCCTCCTCGCTCTCGCCGGTGGCGAGCAGCGCGGTGACGTCGCGGGTGACCGCCCGATCGGAGATGCCGAACCCCGTGAGGACGGCGGAGCGCACCGCCCCCGAGTCGGCGACCTGCACCCGGCACACCACGCCGGCGAGGGCGAAGTCGCCGTGCCGGCGGGCGATCTCGGCGAACCCGAACCCGTCCCCGGGACGGGCGGCCGGGAACGTGACCGCGGTGACGACGTCCTCGGGCCCGGCCGCCGTCGTCATGGCGCCGGTGACGAACTCCCTCGCGGGAACGGTGCGGGCCCCACCGGGCCCGGACACCTCGACCTGCGCGTCGAGGCAGCAGGCCACGGCGGGCAGCTCCGCGGCCGGGTCGGCGTGGGCGAGGCTGCCGCACACGGTGCCGCGGCTGCGCAGTTCCCGGTGCCCGACGAAGGGCATGGCCATCGCGATCAGGGGCACGTCCCGCGCGGCCGGATCGTGCTCCACGACCCGCTGCCGGACGGCCGCGGCGACCCGGTAGCCGGAGCGCGCGTCCGGCCCGTACTCGGTGAGCTCGGGCACGGCGGTGACGTCGACGAGGGTGGCGGGGCGGCCCAGCCGCATCGCGAGCACGGGGACGAGGGACTGGCCGCCGGCCAGGACCTTGCCGTCCCCGCCGGCGAGCTCGGTGAGCACGTCGTCGAGGGTCGGCGGCCGGACGTAGGCGAAGGGTGCTGCTTTCACCAGGTCACCGCCCGGTGAAGACGGGGGTGCGCTTCTCGCCGAACGCCTTCACGCCCTCGGCGAAGTCCTGGGTGGCGCGCAGCATCGAGTAGGCCTTCCGCTCCAGCTCGATGCCGGTGTAGAGGGGTCCGTCGACGCCGCGGTCGAGGACCTCCTTCGCCGTGCGCAGCGCGGCGGGGGAGAGGCCCGCCATCTTCTGCGCCAGCGCGTCGGCGGCGGCGTCGAGCGCCTCGCGGTCGGGGTGGAGCTCGCCGGACAGGATCCCCCAGTCGAGGGCCTGCTGGGCCTGGATCCGGGTGGCGGACAGGATGTGGAACTTCGCCCGGGACAGCCCGATGAGGCGGGCGAGACGTTGGGTGCCGCCGGAGCCGGGAATCATGCCGAGGTTCATCTCGGGCAGCGCCAGCTGGGTGCGCCCGGTGCCGAGCCGGATGTCGCAGGAGAGCACCATCTCCAGCCCGACGCCGAAGCAGTACCCGTCGATCGCCGCGATGACGGGCTTGGGGCTGCGCGCGGCGGCGGTGACGTCGTGCCCGAGGTCGGTGAGGTCGATCGGGTCGACCTCCATGAACCCCGCGATGTCGCCGCCGGAGGTGAAGTGCTCGCCGTCGCTGCGCACGACCACGACCCGCACCTCGGGGTCGGCGTCGATCTCGGCGAACCGCTCGGCCACCAGCCGGCGCATCGCCATCGTCACGACCGTGTACCTGCCGTGGGAGAGCGTCACGTAGGCGACGTGGCCGTCGCGCTCGAGGGTGACGTCGCCGCCGGTCAGTGGCATGTCAGGCGTCCTTCCGATCGTTGTTCGTCAGCTGGTGGAGGACCTCGCCGTGCAGGGGCAGGGAGGTGATGGCGATGCCGAGCGGGGCGAGGGCGTCGGCGACGGCGTTGGCGTAGGCCACGGGGAAGCTCATCGAGGAGCCCTCGCCGCAGCCCTTGGCGCCGAGCGGGGTGAGTGGTGAGGGGGACACCACGTGGTCGGTGCGCAGGTCGAAGCCCGCCTCGGCCGCGGTGGGGCACAGGTAGTCGAGGAACGTCGCCGCGGTCGGCTGCCCGGACGGGGCGTGGGTGAACTCCTCGTAGGCGGCGCCGCCGAGCCCGTGGACGAGGGCGCCGTACACCTGCCCGTCGAGCAGGGTCTGGTCGAGGACCGTGCCGGCGTCGTGCACCGACGACACCCGGTCGACGGAGATCTCGAGGGTGTCCGGGTCGATCCGTACCGCAACGATCTCCGCGACGAAGCCGTAGCAGAGCGACGAGTTGATCCGGTCGTCCGCCGTGGCGGCCCGGGTCTCGCGCGGGGAGAACTCGGCCTCGGCATAGAGCCGCGCCGGGACCCCCGCGGGCAGCGCGGCGGGGTCCCAGTGCACGACGCCGGCGGCGTGGCGGAACTTCACCGCCCGGCCGCCGGAGGTGCGGACCTCGCCGCCCTCGAGGAGGAGCGTCGCGGGGTCGATGTCGTCGAGCAGCGTCGACGCGGCCGCGCGCACCGTGGCCGCGATGGTGTCGGCCGCAGCGACGACGGCGCTGGTGACCAGCGGAGCGAACCGGGAGGAGTAGCTGCCGGAGGTGACCGTCCACGGGGTGGTCGCGGTGTCCATGTCGACCACGGCGCGGACCTGCTCGAGGGGAAGCCCGAGGCGCTGCGCGGCGATCTTGCGAGCGACCGTGGCATGCCCCTGGCCCTGGGGGACGGAGCCGAGCAGCACCGTGACGACGCCCTGGGGGTCGACCGACATCCGCACGTGCTCGGTCGACCCGGACTTGTCCCGCCCGGGGGTCCGTTGCTCGGCGGGGGTGGCGAGCCCGACGTAACCGATGTTGGTCCCGGAGGGATCGACCACGAGCGCGGTCCCGATGCCGTAGTGGGCGCCGGCTGCGCGGGCCTCGTCGCGCCGTCTCTCCAGCTCGGGGAGGTTGGCGTTCTTCGTCGCGAGGTCGAGCGCGGCGAGGTAGTCCCCGGAGTCGTACACCCCGCCGGTGGCGGTCTCGTGCGGGAAGGAGGTGACGAGGTTGCGACGACGTAGCTCGAGGGGGTCGAAGCCGAGCTCGGCGGCGATGTCGTCGAGGAGCCGCTCCAGCCCGAAGTAGAGCTGCTGGCCGCCGAAGCCCCGGTTCAACCCGGTCGGCATGGTGTTGGTGACGACCGCCCGGGCGCGGATGCCGACGGCGTCGATCCGGTAGGGCCCGGTGATGTTGCCGAAGCAGCGGTACAGCGTCGACGGCTCCGGGGGCCGCAGGTAGGCGCCGACGTTGTCGACGAGGTCGGCGCGCAGCGCGGTGATCGTGCCCTCGCCGTCGAGCGCCGCCGAGAACTCCATCGACCGGTCGGCGCCGGACGAGCTCGCCGTGAGGTGCTCCACGCGGTCCTCGGTCCACCGCACCGGTGTCCCCGCGTGCTTCGACGCCAGCGCGAGCAGCACCACGTAGGGGTAGATGCCGGCCTTGATCCCGAAGCTGCCGCCGATGTCGGCCGGGACGTGCAGGCGCACCCTCGAGGTCGGGATGCGCAGCGCGCCCGCCATCACGGGCACCATCGAGAAAGGGCCGTGGAAGTTTGCCCAGGCCTCGACGAACGGCCCGCCGTCCTGCTCGGTCCAGTGCGCGATGACCGAATAGCACTCCATCGGCACGGACGAGTAGCGCGGGAACTCGTAGCAGCGGGTCACCACGTGCGCGGCGGCCGCGAAGTGGTCGTCCGGTGCGTTGAAGGAGAAGGTGCGGTCCGTCGCGACGTTGGACTCGGCGTCCTCGTGCAGGCGGGGCGCGTCGTCGGCCAGCCCGGAGCGGGCGTCGCTGACGGCGGGCAGGTCCTCGTAGGTCACGTCGACGAGCTCGGCGGCGTCCTCGGCGACGTAGCGGTCGGTCGCGACGACGACGGCGATCGGTTCGCCGACGAAGCGGACCTTGTCGACGCCGGTCGGGAGGTAGGGCATCGCCGCGCCGGTCGACAGCGGGAACGGACGCAGAGCGGTCCGAACCTCCTCGGGTCCGATCACCGCGGCGACCCCGGGGTGGCGGCGGGCCCGCGACAGGTCCACCGATGTGAGCCGGGCGTGCGGCCGGGTGGAGCGCACCACCGCGGCGACCAGCGTCCCCGGCAGCGGGTCGAGGTCGTCGAGGAACCGGCCGCGGCCCGCAACCAGGGCCGCGTCCTCGTCGCGCGACGGCGTCCACCGCGGCGGTGCGGCCTCTGCGGTCATGTCAGGCACGGGCCTCTCCTCGGGGGGTGTACTCGCCGGCGACGAGCGTCCGGCGCAGGGTCTTGCCGACCCCGGAGCGCGGGATCGCGTCGACGGCGATCGCCTGCTTGGGCCGCTTGAGCGACGGCAGGTGCTCGCGGGCGTGGGCGAGCGTCGCGGCGGCGGCGAGCTCCGGCTCGATCCCGGCGGCGGGCACGACGAAGGCGCTCACCGCGTGGCCCCACCGGTCGTCGGGCAGCCCGACCACGCAGACGTCGTCGATCGCCGCGCAACGGATGAGCGCCGCTTCGATCTCGTCCGGGTAGATGTTCTCCCCGCCCGAGTTGATCATGTCGTCGGTGCGGCCGGACACCCAGAGGTCCCCGTCCTCGTCGGCGATCGCGAGGTCCCCGGTGTGGTACCAGCCGTCGCGGATCGCCTTCGCGTTCGCGTCGGGGCGGTTCCAGTAGCCGCCGAACGCCTCCGCCGAGGCCATCGACACGATGACCTGGCCCTGCTCGCCGGGCGCGACCTCCTCGTCGACCGGTGCACCCTGCATGGGTGCGATCAAGCGGACGCGGGAGAACAAGCCGGCCCGTCCGACGCAGCCGGGCTTGGCGGCGACGTCCGCGCCGATGGTGAACGTATAGATCTCGGTCGACCCGAAGTGGTTGACGAACGAGCGCGGCTGCACCGCCTCGACCAGCGCCTCGGCCAGCGACGGGGTCATGGCCGCCCCGGCGTAGGCGAGGTTGTCGAGCCGGTGGGCCTCGCCGAGGCGCCCGGTGCGCAGGAGCGACCAGTAGATCGTCGGCACCAGGTACAGCGATCCGATCCCCTCGTCGCGGATCAGCGCCATCGACTCGTCGGCGTCGAAGGAGGGCTGGGCGACCCACGTCCCACCGAGCACGATCGAGGCCAGCAGCGTGCGCAGGCCCATCGTGTGGAACAGCGGCATCACCCCGAGCGTGGCGACACCCATGCGCTGCCCGGTCTGCATCACGTGCGCGACCGCAGCGAAGTGCTCCGCCCGATGCGTGCGCGGCACGCCCTTCGGCTTGCCCGTGGTGCCGGACGTGTAGAGCATCACGCTCACGGCGGACTCGTCCGGCGCCGGCGGTACGGCCGTGGTGTCGGCGACCTCCGCGGCCGCGTCGACCTCGGCGACGTCATGGATCGGGACCGCGCCCGCGGCGGCCTCCACCCGCGAGGCGTGCGCCGGATCGGTGAGGACCACGGTCGACCCCGCGTCATCGAGACAGTAGGCGAGCTCGTCGACGCTGAACCGGGTCGACAGCGGCACCGAGACCGCGCCGAGCTTCTGCGCGGCCAGGTGCAGGCTCGCGAGCGGCTCACCGCCGTGCATCACCAGCGCCAGGCGATCCCCGGCTCGCACGCCCCAGTCGCTCAACGCCGCCGCGAGGCGGTCCGTGCGCTCGTCCCACTCGCGGTAGGTCAGCCGGCGGCCCTGCCCGGACACCGCCCGACGGTGCGGGTGGCGTTCGGCGGCCCAGCGGAGCGTCGACGCGAGGTCCATGAGCAGCCTTCCCCTTGGTGTGAATCGCACCGTACGTTTCGTACGGTGCGGGGGCAAGGGGTGGACCTGGCTAGAGTCGGGATGCCGATCACGCCGGAGCACGGAGGACCGATGCGTCTGTCGACCACGTCGTACCTGGTCCTGGGCATGGTGGCGCTGCGCGGACCGTCCACCCCGTACGACCTCAAGCGGGCGACGAGCCGATCGGTCGGCTACTTCTGGAACTTCCCGCACACGCAGCTGTACTCGGAGCCCGAGCGCCTGGCCGCGTCGGGGCTGCTGGCGGTCGATCTGGAGGACAGCGGCAGGCGACGCAAGACCTACTCACTCACGCCGGAGGGACGCGCCGCACTGCAGGAGTGGCTGGCCGCGCCCACGGCTGAGCACTTCGAGATGCGCGACGTCGCCGAGCTCAAGCTCTTCTTCAACGAGGCCGGCTCTCCCGACGACGACGTCCCGAAGCTCGCGCAGGAACAGATCCGACAGCACGAGGAACGGATCGCCGTCTACGAGGAGATGGTGTCCCGTCACGGCGACGAGGACTGGGCGCGGCCTCGCATGATCACCCTCGAGCTCGGGCTCGAGATGGAACACGCCGCTCTGCGCTTCTGGACCGCACTCGCCGCCGGCACCATCGAGGACCTGCGCCGCGAGCGCGACGAGCGCGATATTCGCTGACCGCACGCCGATCCCCGTTCATGCGTACAGGGGCGGGACTCGATCAGCGGCCCTGCCGGACCGATGGCGGCCGACGGCGAGCAGGGAGCCCCGTCTCGATCGAGCCCTTGCCGACCCCGCCCTCGGGCCGACCGAACCTGTTGCTCTGGCGGAATCCCGCCGGCGATCGAGGCCCTGTCGACAGTCGGCCACGCAACGGTAGCCGATCTTCCACGACGACTCTCGTGAGGAGTTCCCGGTCCCTCGGGCAGTCAGCGATCGCCCCGCCAACGACGACGTGAACCGCTGACCTGCACGTATCTCCCGTTGTGGTGGACGCCGTGAACTGGTCGCGTCAGCTCTTGATGTGTTCCACGAGGGTTGCTGCGGCGAGCTTGCCGAGGGCGTCGGCGGCCAGGGGGCTGTCGCCGGTGAGGAGCCCCCGGTCGCGGTGGACGTGGCCGGCCATGTCCTCGTTCATCACGACCAGTCCCTGCGCGCGGAGGCCCTCGGCGAGCAGCCAGGGCATCGGGCCGGGGATGTAGCCGATGTCGAGGTTGGCGCCGGTGTCGAGGGCGTCGGGGAAGGCGCAGGACTCGTAGCCAGCGAACGGGGAGGTGTCGCGGTCGAGTCCGGCGGCGAGCAGCGCGGCGGGACCGTGGCACAGGGTGATGATGAAGCGGTCGGCGCCGAGGGCCCAGTCGAGGACGGCGCGGACGTCGTGGCTGTCGTGCAGCCCCTGCATCGCGCCGTGCCCGCCGGGGATGAACACGGCGAGGTAGTCGTCGAGGCCGTCCTCGAGCACCTGGGCGAGCGATCGGGGCGCGCGGAACCGGGGGAGGAAGCGATCGAGGGCGTCGTGGACGGTCGTGTCCTCGGCGGGGGTGGCCCACCACTCGAGCTTGACGGGGTTGCCGGAGACGGTGGCGACGTCGATGCCGAATCCGGCGGCCTCGAGGTGGACCAGCGGGAGCAGCGTCTCGACCGGGTGGTTGCCGGTGGAGAACAGCCGGCCGTTGCCCATGGGCAGGTACCGCTCGTCGGCGCCGACGACGAGGACCTTCCAGCGGCTCCCGGCCGCGCCCTCGTGCTCGGTCCCGTCGTAGTCGGTCCGGGCCGGGACGTACTGGCTCAGCGAGTAGGGCGAGGGGAAGTAGGCGTCGCGCTCTGCCGGGTCGGAGGTGGGCTCGGTCGAGTCGCCGCTGTGGGGGATGGTGCCGTCGGTCATGAGCAGGTGCTCCGTCTCTGGCCGTGCCGGCCGGCCTGGGGGGATTCGTTGTTCGGTGGCGTGTGCCCGACCATGGCGCTCGGTGAACCGCGCCAGCCGCCGACCTCGTGCCGTACTCGGTCCGTCCTCGGCTAGTGTCCTGAGTCGGAAGTTCGGCAGCGGTTGTTAGGTTCGAGGTATGGCTCGTGGACCTGCGCCGGTGGCGATCGTGCTCTCCGAGGACGAACGGGAGCAGTTGGAGTCCTGGGCGCGGCGGCG
>NZ_JBHSKG010000006.1:0-306685 GCF_042657905.1 Actinomycetospora rhizophila
CGTGGGGCTCGGCGCGGCCGCCGCGCCCGCGCCCGCTGCGCCGCCGCGCGGTGGCCCGCCCACCGGCCCGCGGCCCGCGGTCGGTCCTCCGCCCGCCCGTCCGGCCGGTCCCCCGCCGCCCGGGATGCCGCCCGGCCCCGATCCCTCCGGCCCGCCGCTCCCCTCGGTCCCGCTGCCCGTCCAGGACGCGGGCGCACCGGACGGGGACGAGCCCGCCGACACCGAGACCTTCGCCGCCTACGGCACGCCCCCGGCCCCGGCCCCGGACGAGCAGGCCGAGGAGACCCCCGAGCAGACCCCCGAGGCCGCCGCCGACCCGGAGGACGAGCACTACCCGGGCTACCTGCAGGACGCCCCGGACGGCGCCGGCGAGCCCGACGACGGCGCGGACACGGAGACCACCGAGTACCCGGGCTACCTGGAGGGCGTCGCCGAGCCCGCCGAGCCCGCCGAGCCCCCGGAGCCCCCGGAGCCCCCGGAGGCCCCGGAAGCCCCGGAAGCCCCGGAAGCCCCAGCGATCGACGACGAGGCGGCAGCCGAGGAGCCGGCGCCCCCGCCCGGTGAGGACGTCGACGAGGAGCCCGTGGCCGACGCGGACCCCGAGGTCCTGGAGGGGACGGAGGAGACGGACGACGAGCCCGCCGACGAGGCCGTCGACGAGCCTGCCGACGAGCCCGTCGAGGACCAGACCGACGACCCCGCCGAGGACCCCGCCGAGGTGGTCCCCGCCGGCAACGGCGTCGCGGCGTCGGCCGGCCACCCGTGGTTCGACCCGGACGGCGAGGCGGCCCGGTCCCAGGAAGCCCGGTCCCAAGACGAGCGGACTCAGCCCGAGCGCAGCTGAGCCCCGCGGGCCTCGAGGTCGAGCAGGGCGCGCTTGCGCTCGACGCCGCCGCCGTAGCCGGTCAGCGACCCGGTCGCGCCGACGACGCGGTGGCAGGGCACGACGATGCTGATCGGGTTGCGGCCGTTGGCGAGGCCCACCGCACGCACCGCGGTCGGCTGCCCGATCGCGGTGGCGAGCTCGCCGTAGCTCACGGTCGCGCCGTAGGGGATCTCGCGCAGCGCCGCCCACACGCGCTGCTGGAAGGCGGTGCCGCTCGCGGTCGTCGCGAGGTCGAAGTCGACGAGGTCGCCGGCGAAGTACGCGGCGAGCTGCTCGCGCGCGGCGGGCAGGCCGTCGTCGTCGCGGGCGCCGAGGGTGTCGGCGGCGGGCCCGTGCCGGTGCTCGGTCATGTACAGCCCGGACAGCACGCCGTCGTGCGCGCGCAGCGTCAGCGGACCGAGCGGGCTGTCGAGCACCGTGTGCGTGACGGTCACGACGTCCAGCCAACCAGCTACCGCTCCCGGACGGCCTCCACGGGGGGCAGCGGGGTGCACGACTCCTCGTGGTCGGCGTGCTCGACGGCCTCGATCTGCAGCGTGCTGTGGTGCAGGCCGAAGCGGTCGCGCAGCACCGTGGTCGCCCGGTCGAGCACGCCGTGCTCGCCGCAGTCGGCGGTCGCGCAGCCGTCCGCGGAGATCACGAGGTGCGCCGAGACGGCGGGGCTGCGGTCGTTGATGGCCCAGACGTGCAGGTCGTGGACCTCGGCGACGTCCTCGACGCCCAGCAGGGCGGCGTGCACGTCGTCGACGTCGATGCCCGCCGGCGCGCCCTCGAGCAGGACGTGCCCGGTCTCGCGCAGCAGCGCGACGGTGCGCGGCAGGAGGATCGCCACGATCACCAGGGAGGCGACGGTGTCGGCGTACGCCCAGCCCGTGGTCAGCACGACCACCGCCGCGGCCAGCACCGCCACCGAGCCCAGCGCGTCGCCGAGCACGTGCAGCGCCGCGCCGCGGACGTTCATCCCGCCGCTGCCGCGCTGCAGGACCACGAGCGACACGATGTTGCCGACCAGGCCGACGACGCCGTAGAAGAGCAGGCCGCCGCCGGGCACCTCGGTGGGCACGGCGATCCGCTCGACGGCCTCGATCGCGACCCACACCGTGACGCCCAGCAGCAGCACGGCGTTGACCGCGGCGCCGAGCACCTCGGCCCGGCCGAGCCCGAAGGTCCGCCGGCGGCTCGGGGGGCGCACGGCGAGCGCGGAGGCGACGAGGGCGGTGGCGAGGGCGACGACGTCGGTGGCGACGTGGCCCAGGTCGGCGAGCAGCGCGAGCGAGCCGGTGAGGACCGCCCCGACGGCGCCGACGAGCGCGACGAGGGCGGTGACGCCGAGCGCGAGGCCGAGGCGCCGGCGGTCGTCGCCGCCGCTGCCGTGACCATGGCCGTGTCCCACGCCGCCGACGATACATGCACGGTTTCGCATGGGACACACGACGTGCCGCAGGCCTCACCGTGGGCTCACACCGGTCCTAGAGTGTGCCGGTGGACGTCAACCCCTGGCTCGCCGTCACCGGCGGGACGGCCGGTCCCGGCTACGCCGCGCGCTTCGCGGCGCTCGAGGAGCAGGGCGTCGACCTGCACGGGGAGGCGCGCCGCGTGCACGCGCTGCTCGGCGGGCGCAGCGCCGACGTCGTCGACGCCGGGTGCGGCACCGGGCGCGTCGCGATCCACCTCGCCCGCCTCGGGCACCGGGTGGTCGGCGTCGACCTCGACGCGTCGATGCTCGCGGAGGCCCGCGCGGCGGCTCCGGACCTCGACTGGCGCCTCGTCGACCTCGCCGACCCGGACGCCCTGCACCTCGACCACCCCGTCGACGCCGTCGTGGCCGCCGGCAACCTGTGGCCGCTGCTCACGCCCGGCACCCACGCCGCGGTCGTCGCGAACCTCGCGGGGCACCTGCGCCCGGGCGGCCTGCTCGTCGCCGGGTTCGGTCTCGACGCCGACCACGTGCCCTTCACGCTGCCCGACGACGTGCCGTTCCCGGGCCTCGACGCCTACGACGAGGCGTGCGCCGCCGCCGGCCTCGCCCTGCAGGCGCGCACCGCCGACTGGGACGGCGACGAGCCCTACGAGGGCGGCGGCTACGCCGTCAGCGTGCACCGGCGATCCGTGTCGTGAGCGAGCACACCGGACCGACCCTGCTCGTCGTCTTCGTCGTCGCCCTCGGGGTGACGGCGCTCGCGCGCCGGTTCTCGTTCTCGGCGCCGCTGGTGCTCGTCGTGCTCGGGCTCGCGATGTCGTTCGTCCCGGGCGTCCCGACCGTGCCCCTCGACCCCGACCTCGTGCTGTTCCTCGTGCTCCCGCCGCTGCTGTACTCGGCGGCGCTGGAGAGCTCGACGCTGCGCCTGCGCGAGAACCTGCGGCGGATCAGCCAGCTCGCGGTCGGGCTGGTCGTCTTCACGACGGCGGTCGTCGGGGTCGCGGCGTGGCTGCTGGTGCCCGAGCTGCCGCTGGCGAGCGCGCTGGTGCTGGGCGCGGTGGTGGCCCCGCCGGACGCCGTCGCCGCCGCGTCGATCGGGCGCCGCCTGGGGCTCCAGCGCCGGATCATGACGATCCTCGAGGGCGAGAGCCTGCTCAACGACGCGACGGCGCTCACCCTGTTCCGGGTCCTGCTGGCCGCCGCGATCGCGCCGACGGCCGTCAGCACCGGCGCGACGGTCCTCGCCGGTCTGGGCGAGTTCGCCCTGGCGGCGGTCGGCGGCGTCGCGATCGGCGGCGCGGCGGGCTGGCTGCTGCACCGCGTGCGGATGATGCTCGACGACGGCGTACTCGAGAGCTCGGTCGGCCTGCTCGTCCCGTTCGCGATCTACCTGCTCGCCGAGGAGCTGCACACCTCCGGCGTGCTCGCGGTGGTCATCGCCGGGCTCTACCTCGGGCACAAGGCCACCGAGGCCGGCTACGCCACCCGCCTGCAGGACCAGGCGGTCTGGAAGGCGCTGGACACGCTGCTCGAGGCGCTGGTGTTCGCGCTGATCGGGCTGCAGCTGCGGATCGTCTACGACGGCCTCGGCGCCGACAGCCTGCGTATCGTGCTGGTGTCGCTGGCCCTGCTCGCGGTGACCGTGCTCGCCCGCTTCGCCTGGGTCTTCCCGACGATCTACCTCCCGCGCGTGCTGCCGAAGGTCCGGCGGCGCGGTCCCCCGGTGTCCTGGCGGGTCCCGTTCGTCATCTCCTGGGCCGGCATGCGCGGGGTGGTGACGCTGGCCGCGGCGTTCGCGATCCCGCACGGCATCGGCGGCGACCCGGCCATGCCCGGCTACAACGTCGTGGTGTTCGCCGCGTTCGTCGTCACCGTCGGCACCCTGCTGCTGCAGGGGCTGACGCTGCCGACGCTCATCCGGCGCCTGCACGTCCGCGACAAGGGCGCGCAGCGCGACGTGCTCGACGAGGCCGCGGCGAAGCAGGCGGCCGCCGAGGCCGCGCTGGGCCGGCTCGACGAGCTCACCGACGAGCACACCCCGCAGCACGTCACCGAGCAGCTGCGGACCTGGGCCCAGCACCGCTCCAACGGCGCGTGGGAACGCCTCGGGCGCCCCGACGAGGAGATCGGCGAGGCGCCCTCGGTCGCGTTCACCCGGCTGCGCCGCGCGATGCTGGGCGCCGAGCGCGAGACGTTCGTGCGCTTCCGCGACATGGGCCGCATCGACGAGGGCATCCTGCGCGACATGCTGCGCGAGCTGGACTACGAGGAGGCGATGCTGGACCGCTGAGGTGCCTCACACCTCGGTCTTGAGGATGCAGATCGCGAGGTGCGCGGCCTCGACGGATTCCCGGGCCGCCCCACCGAGGCCCGGGTCCGCCGCGGCGGCCGCCTTCGCGCTGTCGGCGGCCTGCTCGAGCTCGATCACCGCGTCGCGGGTCCCCTCGTCCGGGGTCAGACCCGCCTTGTCGGCCTTGCTGAGGAACTCCCGCACCACGGCGACGGTGACGACCGAGGCTCCTCGGTCGCCCTCGGTGTCGCGCATGGCGGTGGCGGTCTTGGCGCGGCAGTCGTCGAGGCGGGCGCGGATGTCGGTGGTGGCGAGCACGGGGGCCTCCCGGGGCCGGGATGTGGTGGTGGCCCCCATTGGCGACGGGACGTGACGGGCGCGACAGGGGCGGGATCTACGTACGCCCCGCGAGCGGCGCCGGCAGCAGGCCCAGGAGCTGGGCGCGCTGCACGGCGGCCAGGCGGTCGGCGACACCGAGCTTCGCGTACACCCGCTGCAGGTGCTTCTGGACGGTCCGCTCCCCCACGGTGAGGCGGCGGGCGATCGCCCGGGCGGTGGCGCCGGTCGCCAGCATGTCGAGCACGACGCTCTCCCGCGGCGTGAGCCCGACCGCCTCGGCGGTGGGGACGGCGCCGGCCCCGGTCCGTGCCGACCACCGGGCGTGCGCGGCGATCTGGCGGTCCAGCCCCACGAACACGCGCTGCAGGCGCCGCAGCAGGTCCATCTCCTCCGGCGAGTACGCGTCGACCCGCCCGACCAGGAACGACCGGTTGGTGCCCTCGTCCAGGCACACGGGCAGGGACACCTGCGCGACGACGTCGACGCCGAAGACGTCCTCGCAGGCGGCGCGCCAGCGCTCGTGGACGTGGCGGTCGGCGAACCGCTCGGGCACCTCGGCGATCTGCATGGCCTCGCCGCGGCCGGTCGCGAGGTAGTAGCGCAGGAGCGGGTGGTCGAAGGGCGCCCGCTCCCGGCCCCACCGCAGCGCGTCGTCGAGCCGGTCGACGTACAGGTCGGGGGGCCATCCCCGCTGCTCGATCGGCCCGCCCGGCTCCTGGGCGTAGTACGTGCTCGCCGGGGCGCCGAACGACCGCCCGAGCAGAGGCAGGATGCGGTCGACCGGCCAGCAGGTCAGCGGGCGCGTGATGAGGTCCGCGACGAGGTCCAGCCACTCCCCTTCACGCTGGATGGTCTCCATCGCCGACCCCGTCCCCCTGTGACCCTCGCGCGCGAGAAGGGTCCTCCGGTCGGCGGGGTGGTCGCTACCCGCCGTCACCCGAAGCGTCGCGCGCAACCACTCGTTCGGCCGAGGGGCGGGGGTGGGCCTCCAGCGGCATCGCCCGCAGCACCTCGAGCGCGCGCCGCTGGCGCTTCAGGGGCAGGCGCGCGAAGAACAGCGAGTCCAGCGGGTACCAGAGCCCGATCCAGGCGATCACGAGGAAGACGCCGTTGCCGAGCAGCTCCTGGAAGAACTCCGGGACGTCGGGGGCGAGGAAGTCGGTCGAGAAGAGCAGCCCGACGAGGAAGAGCGGGATCCCCGGGCGCAGGGCGGCGACCGCCAGCCGTCGCTGGAGCCCGGAGTCGCGCCCGACGCTCTCGAGGCGCCGCGTGCACCACCGCCGCAGCCCCGCGGCCAGCCGCGCGGCGACCGCGTCCGGCTCGGTCCCCAGGTCGGCGGCCGGCAGGGTCACGACGACGCGGCCACCGGCGCGCCCGGGCCGGCGGCGGGCGAGGAGCACCTCGAACAGCTCCTCGGCGCCCGGGACGGTCCGCGCGACGTCGTCGTCGAACAGGTCGGTCGGCTCGACGGTCAGCAGGTCCTCGGGCCGGCCCAGGTGCACCACCAGCTCCTCGGCCCGGCTCACTGGGCCCACCGCCGATCGGCCGTGAACGCGACGACCACCGAGCGCTCGTGGCCGAGCGCCTCCAGCCGGTCGTGCAGGGCCTGCCGCACGACGTCCCCGTCGGCCACCGTGACCACGGACGATCCCTCCCCCACCACGTAGTCGACCTCGACGTCGACGCGGCCGCCCACCTTCGACGCCCGCAGGAACGCCTCGGCGAGCCCGAACTGCTCGCGGACCGCCTCGACCGCCGCGCCGAGGTCGGCCTGCGTGTCCGCGGGCGGCGACATCGAGAGGATCTCCCGCATCCCGGTGCCGACCAGCCGCGCCGGGATGCGCAGGAACAGCAGCGACACCACCACGACCATCGCCGGGTCGACGTAGGCGGCGAGGTCGGGGCGGCCGGCGGAGACCAGCACGACCGCGATGACGAAGCCGATGAGCACCCCGACCGAGAGCAGGGTGTCGCCGACCCACTCCGCGGCCTCGGCCCGCACGAGGTCCGAGCGCCCCCCGCGGCGCATGATCAGGGTGACGACGGTGCCCGCGACCGTGGCGAGGACCGCGTAGCCGAGCGCCCAGCCCGTCGAGACCTCGCGCCCGCCGTTGAGGAGGTCGGTGATCCCCCCGACCACGGCGTAGACGCACAGCGCGGCGAGCGCGACCGCCTTGATCACCACGACCAGCGGCTCCCAGACCTCGCGGCCCCACGGGTAGCGCTCGTCGGGCCCGCGCCGGGAGGTCCGCAGCGCGACGACGGCCAGCATCGAGAGCCCGATGCTCGCGAACGACGAGAGGCCGTCGAAGACGATCATCGAGGAGTCGCTGAGCACGCCCCACACCGAGGCCAGCACGGCGAACGCGGCGGACGCCCACACCGACAGGAGCAGCAGGCGCCGGTCACGCGCGTCCTCGCCCGTCTCGGTCCCCACGGCGTTGATCGTGGCCTGCCACGGGCCGCCACGTCGAGACTTTCGATCACCCAGAGGATTGTCTTCGGGGTCGACGGGACGGACACTCGTCGCGAAGCTCACCCGTTCAGCCGCACGATGCCGTCGCTCGACAGCGCAACGTGACAGTCCAGGAGAACCCATGACGGCGACCGCCCCGCCCGAGCCGACGGACCCGGTCGACCAGGAGCTCACGGAGAGCACCGGGGACGAGGCGGGCGACGAGCGGCTCGCGGCCGTCCGGGCGCGCGCCGCCGGGATCGCCCGCTGGCGGCCGGTGACCACGGTGACGACGCTGCTGATGCTCGTCGGCGGCATCGCGACCGGCGCGTTCTGGACCCCGCTGGCGGAGCGCTCGTGGGCGTCCGCGGTCGCCACCGGGGTGCCCGCGCTCGCCGAGGGCCACTGGTGGACGCCCCTGTCGGCGGCGCTCGTCGGCGCCCACCCGGTGGGCGCGCTGCTCGGGCTCCTCCTCGCCGTCGTCGGCCTGGGGTGGGCCGAGGGCCGGCTGGGGTCGGGCCGCACCGCGGTCGTGCTCGTGGTCGCCCAGCTCGCGGCCGTGCTCGTGGCGCTCGGGATCGTCGTCGCGCTGGCCGCCACCGGCTGGGTGTGGGCGGTCGGGCTCGCGGGCGCGCTGACCGGCGGCCTGTCGACCGGCGTGCTCGCCGTGCTCGCGGTCGCCTCCGCGACGCTGGGCGCGCCGTGGCGCCTGCGGCTGCGGCTGGCGCTCGTCGGGGTCGCGCTGGTCGGGCTGCTGTTCCTCGGGCACCTCGCCGACACGGCGCACACGCTCGCGCTCGCCGTCGCGCTGCCGCTGGGCCACCGCATCGCGGGCGCGGGCGCCGCGCCGTCGGGCCGGCCGGGACGCCGCGAGTGGCGGCTCGTGGCCGCGGCGGGGCTCGTCGCCATCGCGGTGATCCGCGTGCTGACCCTCCTGGTGCCCGTCGCCGGGCCGCTGGGCGACACGGCGTCGGACTCGACGCCGGTCGAGACCCTGGTGTCGGTCGTGATCTCGCTGCTGCTCGCCGCCGGGCTGCGGCGCGGGCGCCGGCTCGCGTGGCTGGCGGGGCTCGTGCTCGGCGGCTTCTACCTGCTGGTCGGGCTGTTCGTGATCGGTGTGGTGATCTGGGCGCAGCTCACCGGCCAGATGGACCAGGTCGAGCTCGTCGGCCTCGCGGTCTTCGTGCCGAACGCCGTGCTGTGGTCGGCGCTGCTCGTGTGGCTGGTCGCCGGGCGGCACGCGTTCGCCGTCCCGTCGCGGCGGCGCCTGCGCCGGCGCGGCGGCGGGGCCGCGACCGGCCCCGAGGTCGCGCGCGACGCCCTGCACCGCCACGGCGGGTCGACGCTGTCGTGGATGACGACGTGGCCGGAGAACCGGTACCTCGAGCACGCCGACGGCGTCACGGCGTACCGGGTGCACGCCGGCGTCGCCGTGGCGCTCGGCGACCCGATCGTCGCCCCGGCCGACCGCACCGCGGCGCTCGAGGACTTCCGGGCCCTCGCGGAGCGGTCGGGCTGGGTGCCGTGCCTGTTCTCGACCACCGAGGCGCTCGCCGACGCCGCCCGCGCCGACGGCTGGCGCTCGCTGCAGGTCGCCGAGGACACGCTGATCGACCTCGAGGGCCTCGAGTTCAAGGGCAAGCCCTGGCAGAACGTGCGCAGCGCCTTCAACCGCGCCGGCAAGGCGGGGATCTCCCACCGGATGGTGCACCTCGCCGAGGAGCCGCGGGCGATCGTCGCGCAGGTCCGGGCGATCTCCGAGGAGTGGGTCGGCGACAAGGGCCTGCCCGAGATGGGCTTCACCCTCGGCGGCGTCGAGGAGGCCCTCGACCCGGAGGTGCGCACCGGCCTCGCGGTCGACGCCGAGGGCACCGTCCACGGCGTCACCTCGTGGCTGCCGGTGTACGGGCCGGACGACGTCGTCGTGGGCTGGACCCTCGACGTCATGCGCCGCCGCCAGGAGGGGTTCCGCGCGGTCGTCGAGTACCTCATCGCGTCGGCGTGCCTGACCTTCCAGGCCGAGGGCGCCCGGTTCCTGTCGCTGTCGGGCGCGCCGCTGGCCCGGGCCGGGGACGAGGTGGAGGGCGAGCACGTCCTCGACCGCGTGCTCGACCGCATGGGCGAGCTGCTCGAGCCCTACTACGGCTTCCGCTCGCTGCACACGTTCAAGGCGAAGTTCCAGCCGCGCTACGCGCCGATGTTCCTCGTCTACCGCGACGAGGCGGACCTCCCCCGCGTCGGGATCGGCATCGGGCGCGCCTACCTGCCCGACGCCCGCGTCCGCGATCTCGTCGCCCTGGTCCGGAGCTAGGCTCGGCGTCATGGCGGACGACGACACCCTGGGCACCATCCACGCGCTGGTCGACGAGGAGCACCGGCTGCGGGGCCACGGGGAGGCGATCAACGACGACGACCGGGCGCGCCTGGCGCAGATCGAGGAGCAGCTCGACCAGTGCTGGGACGCCCTGCGCCGCCGGCGCGCGGGCCGCGACTTCGGTGGCGACCCGGGCGAGGCGACCGCGAAGCAGGTGCACGACTACCTGCAGTAGGCCTCCCTCCGCACGAGCGGTGTTCGCGCAGGGCGGAGGGGTCGGGGACTCACGGGGGTAGGTCGCCGAGCCCGTCGATCGGGCCGGACGTGCCGCTCGCGGGGCCTCGCCGGCTCCGCATTCCGGCGAAGGGTGCCCCTCGCCCGTCTATCCGACCGAAGGTGTCCTTCGCTCAGAACCTCGGGGCCGGGCGGCTCAGCCCGTCGGCACCGCCGACGCCACGTGCGGCGAGGGGAACCCGCCGACCGCCTGCTCGAAGGCGTGGGCGACGCGCAGGCAGGTGGCGTCGTCGAAGCGCCGACCGATGATCATCATGCCGACCGGCAGGCCGTCGGCGAGGGACGCGGGCACGGACGTCGCGGGGTGGCCGGTGACGTCGGTGGGCGCCGTGTTGACGATCATCTCGAGCGCGCGGGCGATGCTCTCGCCGACCGGGGCGTCGTCTGCGGGGATCACGCTCGGCAGGATCGGCACGGTCGGCATGACCAGCACGTCGTGGTCGGCCAGGGCCGTGTCGTAGGCCGCGCGGGCGGTGGGCAGCAGGTTGCGCGCCATGGCGTAGTGCCGGCCGTGCTCGCGGGTCAGGGCGTGGCGCCCGGCCATCGTCACCATCTTCACCGTCGGCGAGAAGAGGTGCCCGCCGTCGGCACGGCGCCGCCCGTAGTGCGCGATGAGGTCCGGGTCGTAGAGCCCGTCCCAGTTCAGGCCGTAGCCGTTGCCCTCGATCATCTGGGCGACGACGCCGTCGGTGGCGACGACCGTCCACACGTCGAACGCGTGCCGGTGCCAGGGCACCGAGATCTCGTCGACGGCGAGCCCCAGGCCGGCGAGGACCTCGATGGCCGCGCGCACGCTCGCGTCGACGCCCGGCGCGGAGAGCCCCTCGATCCCGAAGCCCTCGGTGACGACGCCGACGCGCAGGCCCTCGGCCCCGCGGGCGATCTCGGCGAGGTAGTCGACGGGCACCACGGCGTCGGGCTGGCGGGGGTCGAGGCCGTCGGGGCCCGCCATGATCCCGAGGGCGAGCGCGGCGTCGGTGACCGTGCGGGTCATGGGGCCGAGGTGGTCGATGGTCGCCTCGATGGGGAAGGCTCCGGTGTAGGGCACGAGGCCGTGGGTGGGCTTGTGGCCGACGATCCCGCTCATCGCGGCCGGCATGCGCACCGAGCCGCCCTGGTCGCCGCCGGTCGCGAGGTCGACCTCGCCCGCCGCGAGCAGGGCCGCGCTCCCGCTGGACGAGCCGCCGGTGGTCCGGCTCGGGTCCCAGGGGTTGCGCACGGGACCGGTGTGAGAGGTGTGGCTGCCGCCGGAGAAGCAGAGGTCCTCGCAGACCGACTTGCCGGTGACGGTGGCGCCGGCCTCGAGCAGGCGCGTCACGACGGTCGCGTCGCGCGCCGGGACGAAGCCGTCGACGAGCCGCGAGCCGTTGGCCATCGGCACGCCGGCCACCGCGGTGTTGTCCTTCACCGCGACGGTGCGCCCGGCCAGCGGGCCCTCGGGCGCGCCCTCGACCCGGCAGCGCGCGTACCAGGCGCCCCACGGGTTCTCGCCCGCCGCGGGCCACGACCACTCCCGCTGCGGGGCCACCGGTGCCTGCGCCGCCCACAGCTCCTCGACGCGGTCGTACGCGCCGAAGGACCCGCCGACCAGCGGGGCGAACGCCGCCAGCCCTTCGGGGTCGAGGCCCAGGCGGTCGCGCTCGGCGAGGGCGGCGAGCTCTTCGGGGGTGGGTGGCGTGACGGGCACGGCGTCTCCTCGGGGTCGGGAGCGGCGGTGGCGGGAGACCCACCGTAGGGACGGCCGGGGCCCCGCGGGTCACGAGCGGGTGACGGTGGCGATCAGTCGGGCACCGTCGGCGTCCGGGCCGCCGTCGACGGGATGCGGGCGGGGCGGACCGGGTGCCGGTGCGCGCGTCCGGTGCCCGGCTCCGGGGCGTCCGCGCCCCACTCCGTCTCGGGCACCGCGGTCCCGGCGGCCTCGGTGGCGGGGCCCTGCGGCCGGCGGACGAGCCAGGCCGAGGTCACGGCGCCGATCACCGCGAGGACGGTGACCGCGAGGAACGCGGCGACGTAGCCCTGGTCGGAGGCCCGTTCGGCGACCTCGAGGTACTCGGCGACCCGGGGGTCGAACGTGCGCGGCACCAGGCCGGTCTGCTGGGCGTCCGCGAGCGCGTCGCGCAGCTCGATGCCGCGCTCGGGCGTCAGCGGCGGGAGCCCGCGCTCGGCGACGCCGTCGACCAGCGACGAGATGTAGGTGAGGTGGAGCAGGGCGTAGAGCAGCGCGATCCCGACGGCCCCGCCGCCCTGCTCCGCCGTCGCGGACACCCCGGAGGCCTGCCCGTGGTCGCCCTCGGGCACGGTGTCGAGGCTGACCGGGTCGTTGACGGTGAGCACCACCGCGAGCCCGATCCCGTAGACGACGAGCCCCGGCAGCAGCGACCAGAAGTCGTTGCCCGGGATGCCGAGCGCGAGCAGGACCCCGGAGACCGCGAGCAGCGAGAACCCCACCACCAGCGGCGGACGCCCGCCGGCGCGGTCGTACCAGCGGCCCACCAGCGGGGCGATGGCGACCATCGGCACCGTGGTGGCCAGCAGCGCGAGGCCCGCGACGGCCGGGTCCATCCGCAGGTTGAGCACGAGCGCGAGCGGCAGGATCAGCCCGAGGCCCATCTCCGCCATGCCGGCGAGGGCCTGCGCGATCGTCGCCCCCCGGTAGTCCCGGCTGCGGGCCAGCAGGCCGAGGTCGAGCAGGGGGTCGTCGACGCGGCGCTCCCGGACCACGAACAGCACCGCGGCGAGCACGGCCACGACCAGCGAGACGACGACGTCGGGCGCGGTCCAGCCCTCGGTGGTCGTCTGCGCGAGCCCGAACACGAGGCCGACGAGCACCAGGCCGAGCAGGGCCGCGCCCGGCAGGTCGACGTGGACGCCCCGGCGCCGCGGCGGGTCCGGCGGCACCGACCGCAGCGTCGCCCACAGGGTCACCGCGAGCAGGGGCAGGTTGATCAGCAGCACGGCGCGCCAGCTCAGCGCCGAGGTCAGCACCCCGCCGAGCGTGGGGCCGAGGGCGCCCGCGGTCGCCGCGATCCCGCCCATCGCGCCGAGCGCGCGGCCCCGCTGGTCGGCGTCGAACGCGCTGCTCAGGATGGCCACGGTCGCGGGCAGCATCATCGCGCCGCCCGCCCCCTGCAGGACCCGTGCGATGATGAGGACGGTGAAGTCCGGGGCCACGCCACCGACGGCGGACGCGCCCGCGAACACCACCGAGCCGAGCAGGAACACCCGCCGGCGTCCGAGCAGGTCGCCGAGCCGCCCGCCCAGCACGAGCAGGCCGGCCAGCGGGAGGAGGCTCGCGGTGAGCACCCACTGCACCAGCAGCGAGCTCACCCCGAAGTCCCGGGCGATGTCGGGCAGCGCCAGCGGGACCGCCGTCTGGTCGACCAGGATCATCGCGTTGGCGAGCGTCATCGCCGCGAGGACCATCCGCTGCCCGGCGCGCGGGGTCGCCGACGTGGTCATGGTCGCAGCGTCGTGCACGCCCGCGCGGGGTTCAAGGATCTAGTTCCGCGCGCGCCGCAGGAGCCGCTCGACGCGCGGGGCCAGCAGCGCCTCCGCGGGCCCGCTGAGGAACAGCAGCAGGAGCGGCCAGTACCCGAGCTGCGGCGCCACCAGCGTCACGAGGAAGATCAGCAGGAGCACGGCGCCGGTGCCTCCCGACCCGTGCTTCAACCCCCGGTCGGCGGGGGCGCGCGAGCGCTGGACGAGGAACGTCATCACCGTCAGCAGGGCGCTGCTCGCGAACAGCGTCCCCACGTAGAACCGCAGCGTGAACGCGTCGTCGGGGAACGTCCCGACCATCTCGGTGGGGAACGGCATCACGACGATCGTGAAGAGCCAGACGGTGTTGACCCAGACGAGCAGCGGGCTCACCCGCGGCGCGTCGTCGAAGACCCGGTGGTGCGCCGCCCAGAACCGCGCGATCACCGCGAAGCTCAGCGCGAAGCTGCCGATGGGCGCGAGGTTCTCGGTGATGATCTCCAGACCGGAGCCGTGGGGCTCCTCGGCGTCCGGGACGAGCTCGGCCAGCGGGAGCACGAGCAGCGTCAGCCCGATGGCGACGACGCCGTCGCTGAAGGCGAGCAGGCGTTCGGGGCCGAGCCAGTCCCGCTGCGGCGCCGGCTCCCCCGCGGTCACAGCATCCCCGCCAGGTGCTGCGTCTCGTTCACCGATCTGACCCGCCGCGCCCCCGACCGGGAGATCAGCACCCGCGTCACCGAGGTGTGGTGGAGCGGGAACACCAGCGGCCGCGCGATGCCCAGGATCGACGTGACGTAGGTGTTGACCACCCCGGCGTGGCAGACGACCACCGCGGTGGCCCGCGGCTCCTGGCGCGCCGCGATCGCGTCGAGGGCGCCGGTCACCCGGGCCGTGAACGCCGGGCCGTCGACGTAGGACGGGAAGACGCCGGAGCGGATGGCCTGCCAGTCCTCGTCGGCGTCGTCGCGCAGGTGCACGGGGCGGTAGCTCGCCCGGCCGCGGTCGAACTCGCACAGGTCCTCGACGGTCACCGGCTCCGGGGTCCCGAGCAGCCGCACCGACGGTGCCGCGCTCTGGCGGGCGCGCCGCATCGTCGAGGTCACGATCTCGGCGACGTCCTCGCGCTCGGGCGCGCCGGCGAGCCACTTCGCGAAGCGGTCGGCCTGCTCCTCCCCCCGCGCGGACAGCGCGGGATCGGCGCCGCCCGCCTCGCCGGGCCCCGCGCTGGCGGCCAGGGGCTCCGCGTGGCGGACGAGCAGGAGCTGGGTCACGGGGCCGGGGTCACGACGCGGGGACCGAGGCCCCGTGGCCGGCCGCCCGCAGCCCGGCGCGGATCGCCTCGACGTGCCGGTCCATCGCGTCCTGGTCCGGGTCGCTCTCGGCCCGGGAGAAGTCGAACGCCTCGAGGCCCCACGCGGGGTGGACGTGGATGTGGAGGTGCGGCACCTCGAAGCCCGCGATCATCAGCGCCACGCGCGGCGGCGACCAGGTGTCGCGGATCACCGACCCGATGCCCTTCGCCACCGCCATGGCGTGCTCGAACAGGCCGTCCGGCGCGTCGAGCCACTGGTCGACCTCCTCCCGCGGCACCACCAGCACGTGGCCGGGCCCGAGGGGGTTGATCGACAGGAACCCGACCACCTGGTCGTCGGACCAGACGAAGCGTCCCGGGATCTCGCCGTTGATGATCTTGGTGAAGACCGTCGCCACGGCGGGGATCGTAGCGATCGCCGCGGCGCCCCGCGGCCCCGTCCTGCATCGATCCCGTGTCGTCGCTCCGGCCCGTATTCTCGCGGGGCGCGATCGGGCACTCCGTCCGAGTTCGTCGTTCCCCACCCCGCGGAGGAAACCCGATGCAGCCCTGGCCCGGCACGTCCTATCCCCTGGGCGCGACCTACGACGGCGCCGGGACCAACTTCGCGCTCTTCAGCGAGGTCGCCGACGCCGTCGAGCTGTGCCTGTTCGACGAGGCCGGCGAGGAGACCCGGATCCCGCTGCCCGAGCGCGACGGGTTCGTCTGGCACGGCTACCTGCCCGGCGTCGTCCCCGGCCAGCGCTACGGCTACCGCGTCGACGGGCCGCTCGACCCCGCGCAGGGCCAGCGCTGCAACCCGCACAAGCTCCTCATCGACCCGTACGCCAAGGCCCTCGACGGCACGCTGGGCACCACGTACGCGTGGGACGAGGCCCTGTTCGGCTACCACTTCGAGGACCCCGACGAGACCAACCACGACGACTCGGCGCCGTACGTGCCGAAGTCCGTGGTGGTCAACCCGTTCTTCGACTGGCACGAGGACCGCCCGCCCCGCACGCCGTACCACGACACCGTGGTCTACGAGGCGCACGTCAAGGGCCTGACCTACCTGCACCCCGAGGTCCCCGAAGAAATGCGCGGCACCTACTCCGGCGTCGCGCACCCGGCGGTCATCGCCCACCTGCAGCGTCTGGGCATCACCGCGATCGAGCTCATGCCGGTGCACCAGTTCGTGCACGACGACGCCCTCGTGCAGCGCGAGCTGCGCAACTACTGGGGCTACAACACGATCGCCTTCTTCGCCCCGCACTACGGCTACGCGAGCCGCGGCATCACCGGCCGGCCGGCGCCGGGGGCGCACGTGCAGGAGTTCAAGGCGATGGTGCGCGACCTGCACGCCGCGGGCATCGAGGTGATCCTCGACGTCGTCTACAACCACACCGCCGAGGGCAACCACCAGGGCCCGACGCTCTCGATGCGCGGCATCGACAACCAGGCGTACTACCGCCTCGTCGACGACCAGCCGCAGTACTACATGGACTACACGGGCACCGGGAACTCGCTGAACGTCCGTCAGCCGCACACCCTGCAGCTGATCATGGACTCGCTGCGGTACTGGGTCACCGAGATGCACGTCGACGGCTTCCGGTTCGACCTCGCCTCGACGCTGGCCCGCGAGTTCTACGACGTCGACCGGCTGTCCACGTTCTTCGACCTCGTCCAGCAGGACCCGGTGATCTCGCAGGTCAAGCTCATCGCCGAGCCCTGGGACGTCGGCCCCGGCGGCTACCAGGTGGGCAACTTCCCGCCCGGCTGGACCGAGTGGAACGGCAAGTACCGCGACACGGTGCGCGACTTCTGGCGCGGCACCCCCGGCACCCTGGGCGAGTTCGCCGCGCGGCTCACCGGCTCGTCGGACCTCTACCAGGACGACGGGCGGCGTCCGTACGCGTCGATCAACTTCGTCACCGCGCACGACGGCTTCACCCTCAACGACCTCGTGTCGTACAACGAGAAGCACAACGAGGCCAACGGCGAGGGCGGCCAGGACGGCGCCGACGACAACAACTCCTGGAACCACGGCGTCGAGGGCCCCACCGACGACGCGGAGATCCTCGAGCTGCGCCAGCGCCAGCGCCGCAACTTCCTCACCACGCTGTTCCTCTCGCAGGGCGTGCCGATGGTGCTGCACGGCGACGAGATGGGCCGCACCCAGTACGGCAACAACAACGGCTACTGCCAGGACTCCGAGATCTCCTGGATGGAGTGGTCGCCGGAGAAGTCCGACTCGGAGCTGATGGACTTCACCGCCAAGGTCTCCGAGCTGCGTGCCTCGCACCCGGTGTTCCGGCGCCGCCGCTTCTTCAACGGCCGGCCGATCCGGCCGGCCGCGGGTGCCCCCGACGCCGAGGTCCAGCGCGACATCGCCTGGTTCACCTCGTCGGGCGAGGAGATGACCGACCAGGACTGGGAGTCCGGCGAGGCCGCCGTGCTCACCGTGTTCCTCAACGGCGACGGCATCCTCGAGAGCGACCCGCGCGGCCAGCGGGTCGTCGACGACACCTTCCTCATGATCTTCAACGCCCACCACGAGGACGTCGAGGTCACGCTGCCCGGCGAGGGCTTCCCCCACCGGTGGGCCACGGTGCTCGACACCACCACCGGCGAGGTCGCCGTCGGCACCACCCGCACCACCCAGACGTGGAACACCCCGCCGCTGGACGACGGCCTCCCCGACCGGGTGGGCGGTGACGTCCTCACCGTCACGTCGCGCTCGATGCTCCTGCTCCAGCGCACCGACCAGACGGAGCACGCGTGACCCCTCGAGTGACCTCGACCTACCGGCTCCAGCTCTCGCCCGCGCAGCCCTTCGCCGCCGCGCGCGACCTGGTCGGCTACCTCGACGCGCTCGGGGTCGGCACGCTCTACTGCTCGCCGATCCTGCAGGCCGCGCCGGGGTCGAGCCACGGCTACGACGTCGTCGACCCCACCCACGCGAACGACGAGCTCGGCGGCGAGCAGGGCCGGCGCGAGCTGGTCGCCGCGCTGCGCGAGGCCGGGCTCGGCGTGCTCGTCGACCTGGTGCCCAACCACATGGGCGTGGCGGTCCCCGCGGCCAACCCCTCGTGGTGGTCGCTGCTGCGCGAGGGCGCCGAGTCGCCGTACGCGTCGTGGTACGACGTCGACCTCACGCGGCGCATCCTCATCCCGGTGCTCGGGTCGCCCGGGGACGTCGAGGCGCTGACGCTCTCCGACGACCGCAGCGAGCTCTCGTACTACGAGCACCGCTACCCGGTGGCGCCGGGCACCGGGGACACCGGTACGCCGCAGGAGGTGCACGACCGGCAGCACTACGAGCTGGTGCACTGGCGCCGGGGCAACGCCGAGCTGACCTACCGGCGCTTCTTCGACGTCTCCGACCTCGCCGCGGTCCGCGTCGACGACCCCGCGGTCTTCGACGCCGTCCACGCCGAGGTGCTGCGCTGGCGCGCGGCCGGCGAGCTGGACGGCCTGCGCATCGACCACCCCGACGGTCTCACCGCGCCCGGGGCCTACGTGCGGCGCCTGCGCGAGGCGCTCGGCGACGAGGCCTGGCTGCTGGTCGAGAAGATCCTCGGCCCGGACGAGGCGCTCCCCCGCTCCTGGCCCGTCGACGGCACCACGGGCTACGAGGCCCTGCGCGAGGTCGGCGGCCTGTTCGTCGACCCGCGCGGCGAGGCCCTCGTCGACGCCGTCGCCGCGCAGCACACCGGCGCGCGGGAGGGCCTGTCGGTCACCGAGCACGCCGCCCGGCGCCTGGTCACCGACGAGATCCTCGTCGCCGAGGTCCGCCGGATCGCCGCGCTCGTTCCCGGTGGCGGCGATGACCACAAGGTGCGCGACGCCGTCGCCGAGCTCCTGTGCTCGTTCCCCGTGTACCGCTCGTACCTGCCCGAGGGGCGCGAGGCGCTCGACCGCGCGGTGGACACCGCGGCCACCGCGCGCCCGGAGCTCGCCGACATCGTCCGCAGCATCCATGCGGGGATGACCGCGGAGCCCGACGGCGCGCTGGCCCGGCGGGTCGAGCAGACCAGCGGGATGGTCACCGCCAAGGGCGTGGAGGACACCACGTTCTACCGGTGGAACCGCTTCGTCGCGCTCAACGAGGTCGGCGGGGCGCCCGACCGCTTCGGGGTCTCCCCCGCCGAGTTCCACTCCCGCGCCGCCGCCCGCGAGGCCGCGTCGCCCGCGACGATGACGACGCTGTCCACCCACGACACCAAGCGCTCCGAGGACGTGCGCGCACGCCTGTCCGTGCTCAGCGAGCTCACCGCCGAGTGGGGGGTCTTCCTGCGCTCGGCGTCGGCCCGGCACCCGCTGCCGTCGCCGTCGCTGGAGCTGCTGGCCTGGCAGTCGGTGCTCGGGGCGTGGCCGATCACCGAGGAGCGCCTCGCGGGCTACCTGACGAAGGCGTCCAAGGAGGCCAAGCTCGTCACCGCGCACGTCGACGCGGTGCCCGAGGTGGACGAGGCGGTCGCGGCGTGGCCCGGGCAGGTCCTGGCCGATCCGGAGGCCGTCGCCGAGATCGAGGCGTTCGTCGCGCGGCTCGACGCCCCGGGACGCGCGAACTCGCTGGGCCAGAAGCTGCTGCAGCTCGCCGGCCCGGGCGTGCCGGACGTCTACCAGGGCACCGAGTGCTTCGAGTACTCGCTGGTCGACCCCGACAACCGGCGCCCGGTCGACTTCGACGTCCGCCGCCGGCTGCTCGAGCGCCTCGACGGCGGGTGGGCGCCGGCCTTCCACGGCGCCACCGACCCCGACGAGATCGCCGCCGCGAAGCTCGCGGTCGTCTCCGCGGCCCTGCGGCTGCGCCGGTTCCGGCCCGAGCTGTTCCGGGGCTACGCCGCCGTGCCGGCCTCGGGTGTCGCCGCGGACCACGCGCTCGCCTTCGCCCGCGGCGGCCCCGCGGGGCGCGAGCGCCTCGTCGCCGTCGCCACGCGCCTGCCGGTGGGCCTCGAGGCGGCCGGCGGGTGGCGCGACACCGTGCTGCCGCTGCCCGGGGGCGCCGACGACTGGACCGACGTGGTCACCGGACGCCCCGTCGAGAGCGGTGCGCCACAGCTCACGCAACTCCTCGACCGCTACCCGGTGGCACTGCTGGTCCGCCCTGCTTGAATTCGCCCATGGCCGACGTGACGGACAGCCGTCCCCGCTGGCACGGGGTCCTCGAACGGATCTCCCAGGCACGTCGGGGTGACGCGAGCGAGTCGCTCGCCGCCGTGTTCATGCTGGCGGCGACGGTCCTCGCGCTGGTCTGGGCGAACTCGCCGTGGGGCTCGACCTACGACGCGTTCTGGCACACCCCGCTGGCGATCTCGCTGGGCGGCTGGTCGATCGACCTCGACCTGCAGCACTGGGTCAACGACGGCCTGATGGCGCTGTTCTTCTTCGTCATCGGGCTCGAGGTCAAGCGCGAGTTCGCGATGGGCGAGCTGCGCGACCGGTCGAAGGCCGCCGTCCCGCTCACCGCGGCCGTCGCCGGGCTCGCGCTGCCCGCGGTGCTGTTCCTGCTGCTCAACCCGTCGGGGCCGGCGGCCACCGCCTGGGGCGTCGTGATCTCCACCGACACGGCGTTCCTGCTGGGCGCGCTGGCGGTGATCGGGCCGGGCCGCGCCGAGCGGCTCCGGATCTTCCTGCTCACCCTGGCCGTCGCCGACGACGTCGGCGCGCTGGCGATCATCGCGCTGGTCTACACCGACGAGCTGCGCTTCGTGCCGCTGCTCGTGGCGGTCGGCGGGCTGCTGGTGATCTGGCAGCTGCGGCGGCTGCGGGTCTGGCGCGGCGGCGGCTACCTCGTCGTCTCGCTGGTCACGTGGCTGGCGCTCTACGAGTCCGGGGTGCACGCGACGCTCGCCGGGGTGCTGATCGCGCTCCTGCTGCCGGTCTACCCGCCCAAGCGCAAGGAGGTCGAGCGCGCGGCGGCGCTCGCCCGCGCGTTCCGGCAGTCGCCCAACCCCGAGTACGCGCGCAACGCACGGCTCGGGCTGGAGCGCGCGGTGTCGGTCAACGAGCGCCTCATGCGGCTCTGGCAGCCCTACACGGCGTTCATCATCGTGCCGATCTTCGCGCTGGCCAACGCGGGCGTCCCGCTGACGGCCGAGACGCTGCGGGCCGCGATCGTCTCGCCGCTGTTCTGGGGCATCGTGCTCGGGCTCGTGGTCGGCAAGTTCGTCGGCATCACGGGCGCGACCGCCGTGCTGGCGCGCCTGCGCCCGGGCAGCCTCGCGCCGGGGCTGACGATGCCGCAGATCGCCGGCGGCGCGGCGCTCTCGGGCATCGGGTTCACGATCTCGCTGTTCATCGTCGACCTGGCGCTCGACGACGACGCCCTCGCCGACACGGCCCGCGTGGGCGTGCTCGCGGGGTCGGTGATCGCGCTGGGGCTCGGCGCCGCGGTGTTCCGGGCGGGCCGGTCGCTGCTGCCCGAGGAGCCCTCGCGCGACCTGCTGCGCCCCGTCGACGTGCGCCGCGACCACGTCCGCGGCCCGGCCGACGCGCCGCTGACGATCGTCGAGTACGGCGACTTCGAGTGCCCCTTCTGCGGCAAGGCCACCGGCAACATCCGACAGGTCCGCGAGCACTTCGGCGACGAGATGCGCTACGTGTTCCGGCACTTCCCGCTCGACGAGTATCACCCGCACGCCCGCGGCGCCGCCGAGGTCGCCGAGGCCGCCGCCGAGCAGGGCCGCTTCTGGGACGTGCACGACACGTTCTTCGCCCACGCCGACGCCCTCGAGCGCGACGACCTCATCGCCTACTGCGCCGACCTCGGGCTCGACGTCGACCGCCTCGAGGAGGACCTGCGCGACGGCGACCCCGAGAACCACGTCGAGGACGACGAGATCGACGCCCGCAGCAGCGACCTGCCCGGCACGCCGACCTTCTACCTCGGCGTCGGCGACGCGACCCCGCAACGCCACCACGGCCCGTACGACGCCAAGACCCTCATCGGCGAGCTCGAGCGGATGCGCGCGAGCACGGCGGCGACGTCCGACACCGACGTCGCCGACCCGCGGTAGGCGCTTTCCTGGTGGTGGCAGCGAACGCCCTATCGGCGTGCTCCTCTGACTCGCTGCTTCTGGGCGCGCGAAGTCCCCGTTCGCGGGGCGGCGCGGTGGGGGTCCGGGGTGCTCCTGATGATCAGGGGCACGTCATCGCCCGGACCGGCGACCACGGGGTGGACGGCACGCTCGTGATCTCCGCACCGGCCCGTGCGGCATCCCCGACGGACGGTTACTGGCTGGTATCTCTCGCCACGCGAGAGATACCAGCCAGTAACCGGAGTGCGCGGCCGGGTCAGCGCCGGCGCGGACGGGGCGGCAGGGCGACGGTCGGCGCCTCGGTACCGGCCATCGTGTCGGTCTGCGCGTCGGCGCCCGCGTCGTCGTCGGGGTCGGCGGCGTGCCGGGAGCGCCGGGGCCGGTCGGGCGCGCGGTCCCGGTCGGGCGCGCGGTCCTCGTCGGCGCGGGCCTCCGGACGCGCGACGACCCGCAGCTCGCGCACCGCCCGGCGCGGCGCCGGCGTCTCCCCGGGGTCTGCGTCGGGCTCGTCTGCGGGCACGACCGGCTGCGACCCCGTCGCGACGTCCGCGGCGCGGCGCGCCTCGGCGGGGTCGGTGCGCCCGCGGTCGGCGAGCGGGAGGGCCGGGCGGCGGCGGGTGGCGCGCCGGTAGAGCAGGGCCGCGACGACCATCCCCGTGGCGAGGAGCGGCACGAGCAGCGTCCACCACGTCCCGCCGCGGAACGACGCGTTGGCCACCGCGTGCGCGACGGCCACCGGGAAGCAGACGTAGCTGGTCCAGTGCACGACGAGCCAGGCGCGCTTGGACAGGTACGTGCGCAGGGCGGACGAGATCACGACGGCGAGCAGCAGGTCGAACGCGATCGCCCCGAGCGCGACCGGCCACGGGTTGAACGACGCCGTGAACGGGACGAGGAGGTGGTACCAGCGCAGCGGCAGGTAGGGCGTGACCAGCACCGTGACCACGTGCAGCAGCACGAACACCACGCTGATCAGCGCGAGGTTGCGGTGCAGCGCGACGAGCACGAAGCGCGGCAGCGCCTGCCCGATCACCCTGGTCAGCGAGGTGTTGTGCAGCGCGCCGAGGGCCAGCACCACGCCCATGAGCAGCAGCGCGACGAGGCCGAGCGCCCGCGAGATGTTCCAGAGCTCGATCACGGGCTCGGCTCAGCGGTACTCGGCGGTGGTGACGCGCGGGACGTCCGCGGCCGTCGACGACGCCGAGATGCCCGCGTGCAGCGCGACGACCAGCATCGCGGCCGCCACCGTGATCCAGGCGGTCAGCTCGACGATCGTGCGCTTGTTCTGCTCGTGCTGTGCGGCCTTCGCCGTGCGGCGACCGGGCACCGGCGTCTCCCTCCTCGTTCCCCGGTGCCCAGGATGGACGATCGCGCAGTGTGACCCGGGTCAGGGGTCGGCGTGATCGAGCGCTCAGGCGACCGGCACCGGCGTCCAGCTGCGCAGCACCTCGAGGCCCGTCGCCTCGGGCCGGCCCGCGACGTCCGGGCCCAGCACGCGGGCGAACGCCGGGGCGAGGTGCTCGGCGAGGAAGCGCTCCGCGTGCTCCTTCGACGTCCACAGGGTGACGACGCGGAGCTCGCCGCTCTCGGTGCGACCGAGCCAGCGACCCTCGAGCCCCTCGCCGTCGCCCGCCGCGGCGGTGATGGCGTCGAAGCCCTCGACCGACGACGTCGGCGGGATCGCGATCAGGATGTACGACATGGCGTCCTCCTCGGGGTCCTCGCGGCCGGGGTGGCCGCGGGGACGACGCTAGGGAGACGGGGAGCCTCCGCCATCCGCGGAACCACGGAACGCGTCACGGACTCCCGGCCCGCACCACCCACGCCGCCACCTGGCTGCGCGAGCCGAAACCGAGCTTGGTCAGCACGTGCTGGACGTGGCTCTCGACCGTGCGCTCGGACAGGACGAGCCGGGCGGCGATCTGCCGGTTGGTCAGGCCCTCCGCGATGAGCGCGGCGACCTCCGCCTCCCGCGGGCTGAGGTCGGGGCGCGCCGGGCGCAGCCGCTCGCGCAGCGCCGTCACGCGCCCGATCCAGGGCGTCATCCCGAGTGCGCCGACCAGCCGCTCGGCGTCGCCGACCGCGGCGACGGCGCGGTCGTGGTCGCCCGGCCCGCCGCGCGCCCGGTAGGCGGCCGCCCGGTGGTACTGCGCCTCGGCGACGAAGCCCGCGGCACCGGCCCGGTCCGCGGCGTCGACCGCCGCGTCGAGGTCCGCGACGGCCTCGTCGAGCCGCCCCAGGTCGAGCGCCCCGCGCCCGAGCGCAAGCTCGACGGGGCCGAGGAAGAACACCCCGGTGCCCGCCGCGAAGCCGCCGCGCCGCGGGGCGAGGCGCTCGAGCAGGACGGCGAGGTCGTCGTGGAGGCCGAGCTCGCCGCAGATCGCGGCCGCCGACGCCTGCACGGGCACCACGAAGAACACCGGCAGCGACCACGTGTCGACCGCGCCCGCCCGCCGGTACGACGCGGCGGCCTCGTCCGCACGCCCGGCGGCGAGGAACAGTGCCGCGCGGGCGATGTGGAACTGGGTGCGGAAGCGCGGCGGGGGCTCGAACACCTGCTCGAGGAGCCACTGCGCCTCGGGTCGCACGCCGACGTGGCGGGCCAGGGCGATGTGCAGGCCGAGGTAGGCCCCCGCGGCGGGCGCCGGCTCGACTGGGCGCATCCGCTCGAACCCCGCGTGGGCGGACGCCGCGGCGTCGTCGAACCGCCCCTGGGCCTGGGCGAGGCAGGCGGTGGCCCGGTGGAGGTGCCACGCCGGCACGGGTCCGCCGATCCGGGCGACCGCGACCTGCAGGGCGGCGAGGACGTCGGCGCCCTCGCGCAGCCGCCCGGCCTCGACCAGCGTGTCGAGTCGCCAGAGCTCGCCCCACATCGCGCTGCGGGCGCTGCCGGTCCGGCGGGCGAGCGCGATCAGCTCCGTGGCGAGGCCCGCCCGCTCGTCCCGGCCGGCCGGGCCGGGGCAGGCCTCGTGGCGCGCCCGCAGCGCCGCGGCCAGCGCCCCGTCGTCGCCGGTGCTCCGGGCCAGCGCGAGGGCTTCCGCGCTGAGCGAGGTCACGCGGTCCTGCTCGCCGTCGTAGAACGCGAGCTGGCTGCGCGCGGCGAGCAGGCGGGCCCGCAGCGGACCGGTCGCCGGGCCCGCGAGCGCCTCCTCGACCAGCGCCGTCGCGACCGCGTTCACGGCCGGGTCGGGGACCGCGTCCAGGACGAGCGCGGCGTCGGCGAGGAGGTCGGGGCGGCCGGCGGCACGGGCGGCGTCCCCGGCGCGGCGCGCGGCCTCGCACGCAGCGGCGACGTCCCCGGCCGCCTGGGCGGCCCGGCCGAGGGCGGCGCACCAGGCGCTGCGCTGCGCCTCCTCGATGCCGCCCGGGTCGATGGCGAGCGCGGCACGGTAGAGCCGGACGCCCTCCTCGGGGGCGAGCCGGTCGACGGCGTCGGCGGCGGCTCGCACGGTCCAGGCGCGCGCCCGCGCCGCCTCGCCGTGCGGTGCCAGCTCGCGCCAGTGGCGGGCGATGTCGGCGAGGGCGTGGGTGTGCCCGTCGCGCACGCCCGCCTCGAGCGCCTCCGCGACGGCCCGGTGCCGCGCGAGCCGCTCGCCGGTCGGGGCGGCCGACTCCACCCCGTCGCGGATCACCGCGTGCACGAACCGGTAGGCGCCCGGTCCCGTCTCCTCGACCAGCCCGTGCGCGCGGGCCTCGTCGAGCACCGGGACGCAGGCCGCGGGCGGGTCGCCGAGCGCCGCCGCGACCACCGCGACCGAGAAGTCGCGTCCGGCGACGGCAGCGGTCAGGACGACGCGGCGCGTGCCGGCGTCGAGCCGCGCGAGCCGGGCCGCGACGACGTCGACCACCGAGCGGGGTGTCCGCCCCGGCTCCCACGCGCCGTCCGCCCTCGCCCGCGCGATCTCGCGGACGAACAGCGGGTTGCCGCCCGTGAGGTCGAGGACGTCGCGGGCGGTCGCCGCCGGGGTGTCCTCACCGAGCTGGGCGCGGACCTCGTCGGGGCCGAGACCGCGCAGGTCGAGGCGCTCGGCGCCCGGGGCGCCGAGGAGGTCCGGCAGCACGGCCGGCAGCGCCCCGCCGGGCTCGACGTCGCGGTAGGTGGCCAGCAGCAGCACCCGGGCCCCGGTCGCGACCGTCGCGGCGTGGCGCAGGACCTGCAACGACGCCGCGTCGGCACGGTGCACGTCGTCGACGACGACCAGCAGCCCCGCTCCGTCGCCGGCCGTCTCCAGCGTGGCGGCGACGTCCTCGACGACGCGGAAGCGCTCCTCGGTCGACGCGTGCTCGCCGCGCAGCACGCCGACGTCCGCGCCGAGGCCGCGCAGCACCTGGCGCCACGGCCACAGGGGCGGCGCCTCCCCGGCCTCGGCGCAGCGGCCCCACACGGCGGTCACGCCCAGGGCGAGCGCGCGGCCGGCGACCTCGCGCGCCAGCCGGGTCTTGCCGATCCCCGGCTCCCCGGCGCAGAGCACGAGGCGCCCGGCACCGGCGCGCGCCCCGTCGAGCCAGTCCCCGAGCAGCGCGAGCTCCGTCCGCCGCCCCAGCAGCGCACCCTCGGTGCCCACCCGCCGGAGCATCCCGCGCCCGCACCGGGCGGGGAAGGGCTCAGCCCGCGTGACGCCGGATCGCCTCGGCGACGAGGGCCGGTGCGGTCTGCAGCGCGGTGTGCCCCTGCCCGGGCAGCTCGACGACGGTGGCGTCGGGCAGGACGTCGGCCACCGCGGCGGTCGACCTGCGCAGGTGCTCGGGGCTCTGCTCGCCGATCAGCAGCACCGTGCGCAGCCGGATGCCGCGCAGGACGTCGGTGTCCGCGGGCAGGCGCTCGACCTCGCGCACCTCCCGCGGCCAGGTGTGGGCGTACGACACGCGCTGCGCCCACCCCGGCGCCTGCTTCATGCCCTCCACCGCGGGGGCCGGCAGCTCGACGAGCCGGAGCAGCCCGATCTCGAAGGAGCCGGCCGGGTCGCCCGCCGCGAGCCGTTCCTCCATCGCGTCGAGCGCCGCCGTCGGGTCCGCCCGGCCGGGCAGCGGCCACGGGGGCTCGTAGACCACGAGCGAGGCCGCGGGCACCTCGCGGGCTGCGGCACCGAGCAGGCACAGCGCGCCCGACGAGTGGGCGGCCAGCACCGCCTCACCGCCGAACCACGAGCCGATCGCCGCGATGTCCTCGTACTCGCGTTCGAACGAGTAGGGCGCGGTGTCCCCCGAGTCACCACGACCCCGCCGGTCGGCGAGCCAGACCTCGAACTCGCCGTCGAGGGCCTGGCCCACCGCCGCCCAGTTGTGGCGCCCTGTCGGTCCGCCGCTGAACGTCACGAGCGGTCGCGGTCCGTCGGTGACACGCTCGACCGCGAGCACCGTCCCGTCGGGCGACGTCACGTGGTGCAGCACGACCGACCCCTCCCCCGGAACCCGCGGCCAGTGTCGCGGACGGCCGGGGCCGTGACCAGCGGGTCAGCCCAGCAGCGTCGCGTCCGCGGGCGAGAGGCGGTCGGTGATCGTGTTCTGCTGGTGCCAGTACGGGTAGAGCAGCGGCGTCGCGCTGACGTCGTCGAGGCGGGCGACCTCGTCGTCGGTGAGCGCGAGCTCGGCGGCCGCGAGGTTGTCGGCGAGCTGCTCCTCGGTACGGGCGCCGACGACCAGCGAGGTCACGCCCGGCTTGCGCAGCAGCCAGGCATTGGCCACCTGGGCCACCGAGACCCCGTGCGCGTCGGCGACCTCCGCGGCGACCTCGATGATGTCGTAGAGGCGCTCGCGGTCGTGGACCGGCGGCTCGGACCACTCGCCGAGGTGGCGCGAGGTCTCCGGGTCGTCCTGGCCGCGGCGGAACTTGCCCGAGAGCAGGCCGCCGGCGATCGGGCTCCAGACGAGGATGCCGAGGCCCTGGTCGACCGACACCGGCACCAGCTCGTTCTCGGCCTCGCGGGCCTGCAGCGTGTAGTGGATCTGCTGGGACACGAACCGCTCGTAGTGCTCGCGCTCCGAGACGCCCAGCGCCTTCATGACGTGCCAGGCCGAGTAGTTCGAGCAGCCGATGTAGCGGATCTTGCCCTTGCTGACCAGCGTGTCCAGCGCCTCGAGCGTCTCCTCCAGCGGCGTCACGCCGTCCCAGCCGTGCAGCTGGTAGAGGTCGATGTGCGAGACGTCGAGACGGCGCAGACTGTCCTCGACGCTCTTGACGATGTGCTGGCGCGAGGCCCCGCCGTCGTTCGGGCCCTCCCCCATCGGGAAGCGGCACTTGGTGGCGAGGAACAGGTCGTCGCGGTGGTTCTTGGTGGCCTGGCCGACGATCTCCTCGGACACGCCCGCCGAGTACATGTCGGCGGTGTCGACGAGGTTGACGCCGTGGTCGACGCACAGGTCGATCTGGCGGGTGGCGCCCTCGACGTCGGTGGCGCCGAGCTTCTCGAACCCGCCCTTCCCGCCGAAGGTCATCGTGCCCATGGTCATCGTCGAGACCTTCAGGCCCGACCGTCCGAGAGTGCGGTACTCCATGCCGGACGGTTGCCCGCGACCGTTGCCCCGGGAACGTGACATGAGCGAAGGGCCCCCTCGCTCGGTCTGTCCGAGCGAGGGGGCCCCTTCGGTCAGGCCGGGACGGACGGGGCGGGTCAGCGCCGCGTCAGGTCGGGGCGCACGGCGAGCAGGACACCGAGGGTGGTGTAGCCGAGCAGGAGGTGCAGGCCGCACGCCCAGGACGCCCCCGCGGGGCCGAACAGGGCCATCGACGGCAGCACGACGAGCACCCAGGTCTCGGCCACGACCGGCCAGGCGCGCAGGACGCCGCGCCACCGGCCGGCGAGGGCGACCTTGATCCCGATCACCGCCATGCCCAGCATCGACAACGGCCAGAAGACGTCGAGGACGAGCGTGGGCGTGCTGGAGGCGATCGGCTCGCCCAGGAGCAGCAGGACCGAGGCCGCGGAGGCGAGCGCGAGCAGGGTGGCCTCGACCCCCAGCATCGCCCGCGCCACGCGGGACGTGCCCGTCGCCCCGGTGCGCCACATCGTCAGCAGCAGGGCCCAGATGCCGAGCTGGAAAACGGCGCAGACGACGTGCGTCGGGTAGCCGATGTCGATCCCGGCGACGAGGGAGGTCACCGCCCAGGGCAGGGAGCAGGCGGCGAGCACCAGGCCGGCCGCGCGGATCGCTCCGCGGCTCGGCGCAGCGGTCGGGGCAGCGGTCGGGGCCGGGGCGGCCGGGGTGCGGGCGTCGATCGTGGTCATCGTGATCTCCTCGGGACAGGCGTGGCGTCAGCGGCGGGTGAGGTCGGGGCGCACGGCGAGCAGGACACCGAGGACCGCGTAGCCGACGAGGAAGTGGGCGCCGGCGACGATCGCGCCGAGGGCCGGGCCGAGGACGAGCAGGGCGGGCATCGCGACGAAGAACCACGTCTCGGCGACCACCGGCCACGCCCGCAGCGCCCCACGCCGGCGGCCGGCGACGGCGACCTTCACGCCCAGGACCGCCATGCCGAGCATCGACAGCGGCCAGAACGGGTCGAGCGCGGTGGCCAGCGGGCTCCACTCGCCGCCCATCGAGGGCAGGGTCAGCGCCGACTGCACCGTCGCGACCGCCAGGATCACCGACTCGACGACGATCATGATCCGGGCGAGCCGTGACGTGCCGGCCGCCCGGGTGCGCCACATCGCGGCGAGCAGGCAGAAGACGCCGAGCTGGAAGAACAGCCCGCAGAGGTCCGAGGCGAAGCTGCCGTCGGTGGCCGCCGCGCCACGGGTGACCCCGAGGCCGATGAACGCGGCGCCGTAGGCCGTGGCGCCGGCGGCGAGCCCGGCGCCGAGCAGACGCAGCGACCGCGTCGAGGGGGCCTCCGGCGTCCCGGCGCCGGACTCCGCGGGCCGGGCGACCGGAGCGTCGGTGCTGGGGGCGTCGGTGCGGACGCGGGCGGGCGTGGTGCGCATGGTGGTCACGGCGGGCTCCCGGAGGAAGGGGTCGGCGAGGAGTCGGTCGGTCAGGCCGGCCCGACGGCGGGTCGGGCTCGGCATCGGGTCGGCCTGCGGCACGGGGAGAACTCTCGGCTCCGGGCCGTCCCCGACGGCAGGGCCGCGGGCCCCGCCGCGGTCCCGTCGTTGTCCCGGGCGCCCGGGACACACGACGGGACGCCGGTCCGGAGACACCCGGCGCGTCGAGCTGCCACGATCACCCCATGGCGATGGGGGTCGGGGAGTCGGTCGCGCGCGCGGAGGCGCACCCCGGCCCGCCGGACCCCGCCGGGAGCGACCCGTCCGACCGGCCCGACCGGACCTCGCCCCGCCGCCGCACGGCGACGGTCCTCGCCGTCGGGGTGCTGGCCGTCGCGCTGGGGGTGCTGGCGGTCGTCCTCGACGTCTCGGGCCGCGGGCTCACGCTGCCCGGATCCATCGACACGGCCGCGGGCTGGCCCAACGCGGTCGCGGGTCTCGCGCAGCTGCTGCCGGGCCTGCTGGTGCTGCGGGACCGTCCCCGGCACCCGATCGGCTGGGTCCTCGTCGCGTCCGGCGTCGTGTGGATCGTCGGCGGGCTCGCGTCGGCGTGGACGGTGTTCGTCGTCTACCAGCACCCCGGGCTCCCGGGCGCGGTCCTCGGCCTGCACCTCGGCTACCGCTGGGGCGCCTTCGCGATCGTCGGGCTCCCGCTGCTCATGGTGCTGTTCCCCGACGGGCGGCTCCCGCGCCGGCGGCTCTGGCGGGCCGTGGCCGTGGTCGGGGTGGCGGCGACGGCGGTCATGCCGGTGGTCGCCGTGCTCGTCCCCGCCGACGTCGCGCGCGCCTTCTCCGGCGGCGACACACCCGCCCCGATCGCCGCCCTGCCCTTCGACCAGCTGACGCTCGACCTGCCGTGGTGGCCGACGATCTTCAGCATCGCGCGCTTCCTGCCGGCGGTCGGGCTCCTCGCGGCGCTGGTCGTGGTGGCCGCGCGCCACCGGGCCGCGCGCGGTCGCCGCCGCCTGCAGATGCGCTGGCTGGTGTGGGCCGGGGCGGTCTCGGCGCTGGCCCTGGCCATCGTCCAGGCGCTCCCGCCCGCGTGGCTCATGGTCGGGCTGATCGCGAGCATCGCGGTCACGAGCTCCGCCGTCGTCGTCGCGATCACCCGCCACCGCCTCTACGACATCGACCGCCTGCTGCCGACGACGATCGTCGCGGTCGCCCTCGGGCTGCTCGTGCTCGCCGTCGACGGCCTGGTCCTGCTCGTCGCCGGGACGGCGTTCGGGGGCCGCGACGCGGGCCTGCTCGCAGTGGCGATCGTCGCCGTGCTCTACACGCCGCTGCGCTCCCGGCTGTGGCGCGCCGCCCGTCGCCTGACCCGCGGGTCCCGCGACGACCCCCACGCCGCGGTCGCCACCCTCGCCGGGCGGCTGGAGACGGCGGTGGCGCCCGGGGAGCAGCTCGCCGCGCTGGCCCGGTCGGTGGCCGAGGCGTTCCGCCTGCCCTACGTGCGCGTGGAGATCGACCGGGCGGACGGCGCGCGGGCGGTCGTCGAGCACGGCCACACCGACCGGCCGACCGTCGAGCTCCCCATCCGCTACCGCGACGAGACGATCGGGCGCGTCGCGGTCGCGGAGGGCCGCCGGCTCGCCGACGACGACCAGCGCCTGCTCGGCGACCTCCTGCGCCAGGCCGCGGCCGCCGCCCGCGCCGGCGCGCTGTCCGCGTCGCTGCAGCAGGCCCGTGTCGACCTGGTCACCGCCCGCGAGGAGGAGCGCCGGCGGCTGCGGCGCGACCTGCACGACAGCCTCGGCCCCGGGCTCGGCGCGGTGACCCTGCGCATCGAGACCGCCCGCGGCCTCGCCGCCCGGGACGCCGCGGCGGCGGACGCCACCCTCGCGCAGGCCGTCACCGACGTGGGCGCGCTGCTCACCGACGTCCGGCGGCTCGTGCACGACCTGCGCCCGCCCGCCCTCGACGAGCTCGGCCTGCTCGGCGCGCTGCGCGCCCAGGCCCGCAGGCTCTCCGGCGACGGCCTCGCGATCACCGTCGACGGCGAGCCCGGCGAGCTGCCCGCCGCCGCCGAGGTCGCCGCGTTCCGGATCGCATCGGAGGCGCTGACCAACGTCGTCCGCCACGCCGGCGCGACCCACGCCACCGTCACCCTCGACCGCCGCCCCGAGCGGCTCGTCGTCACCGTCGCCGACGACGGCCGCGGGATCGGCACCGACGTCGTCGCGGGGGTCGGGACGCTGTCGCTGCGCGAGCGTGCCGCCGAGCTCGGCGGGCGCACGAGCGTCACCTGCCCGCCCGGGGGCGGCACCGTCGTCACCGCCGAGCTGCCCCTGGAGGGTCCGTGAGCGAGATCCGGGTCGTGCTGGCCGACGACCACCCCGTCTACCTCGACGGCCTGGCCGGCCTGCTGGCCACCGTCGACGGCATCGACGTGGTGGGCACGGCGACCGACGGCGCGGCCGCCGTCGAGACGGTCGCGGCGCTGCGCCCGGACGTCGTCGTCATGGACGTGCAGATGCCCGTGCTCGACGGGATCGCCGCCACGCGACGCGTCGTCGACGCCGACCCGTCGGTCGGGGTCGTCGTGCTGACGATGAGCGAGGAGGACGAGACGGTCTTCGCCGCGCTGCGCGCCGGGGCGCGGGGCTACCTGCTCAAGGGGGCGACCAAGGACGAGATCGTGCGGGCGGTGACCGCGGTCGCCGAGGGGGACGCGATCTTCGGCCCGGCGCTGGCCCGGCGGGTGGTCGAGTTCCTCGCGCCGCGCCGGGCCACCGTCGACGTCTTCCCCGAGCTCACCGCCCGCGAGCGCGAGGTGCTCGACCTCGTCGCCGCCGGGCGGGCGAACCCGCAGATCGCCTCGGCGCTCTTCCTGTCGCCCAAGACCGTCCGCAACATCGTCTCGGCGATCTTCACCAAGCTGCACGTCGCCGACCGCGCGGAGGCGATCGTGCGGGCCCGCGAGGCCGGGCTGGGCCGGGCCTGAGCAGGTCCGGAGCCAGGTCCTGGGCAGGTCCTGCCGGGCCGGGATCAGGGCCGGGCGGGCAGGGCCAGCGCGAGCACCCGCGCGGCGGGGCTCCCGGGCGCCGTCGTCAGCCGGGCCTCGCGGCCGCCGCGCCGCGCCGCCTGCAGCGCCTCGAGCACCAGGCCGACGCCCGCGCTGGCCAGGTGGCCGACGTCGCGCAGGTCGATCTCGAGCGGTCCGGCGCCCGCGGTGCCGTCGACCGCTCCCAGGAGCGCCTCGTGGCAGGACGCCGCGCCCCCGAGGTCGAGGTCGCCGGAGAGCACGATCCGCCGCCCGGCCCCGTCGTCGTGCACCGCGACCGCCGCCGGGGTGCCCGGCCGGCGCTCGTGCTCGGTGGCGGTCACCGGGACCTGCTCGTCCTCGCCCGGCTCGACCCGGAACTCGACCCGGGTGCCGCCGTCGGGCGAGGTGGTCACCGTCGCGTCGCGGCTGACCTCGCGCAGGAGCGTCAGGCCCCGGCCGCGGAACCCGGGGTCGGCGGGCGCCGGGCGCCAGCTGCCGTGGTCGACGACGGCGGCCTGCGTCGAGCCGTCGGCGCGGCGCGCGAGCCGCACCTCGACGTCGCCGGACCCGTCGCCGTTGCGGTAGCCGTGCTCGACCGCGTTGGTGGCGGCCTCCCCCAGCGCCAGCTGCAGGTCGCCGAGCACGACCTCGGAGACGCCCGCCGCCCGCGCCCAGCGCGCGGTCCGGCGCCGCAGCACCGCGAGCGCGTCCGGCCGCGCGGGCAGCGTGAGCTCCAGGGGCGGCGGCGCGAGCCGGGCGACGACGAGGGCCACGTCGTCCGAGCGGGTGCCGAGGTCGGCGAGCAGGGCCCCGGCGAGCGCGTCGGGGGCCGCGACGCGGTGGCGGTCGGCGGCGGCCACGAGCCGCTCGAAGCCCTCGTCGAGGGTCTCGCTGCGGCGCTCGACCAGCCCGTCGGTGTAGAGCAGCAGGACCCCGCCCGACTCGAGGGTGGTGACGGCCTCGCGGTGGTCGCGCAGCCCGGGCGGCAGGCCCAGCAGCGGGCCGTGTCCCGCGGGGTCGTCGAGGAAGTGCGGCGGCCCGCCGTCGGCCGGGACGAGCAGGGCGGGCAGGTGCCCGGCGCGCGCGTGGCGCAGCTCGCCGGTGCTCGTGTCCAGCGTCAGGCACATGGCCGTCGACGCCTGCGAGCCCGGGATGCGCGAGGTCAGGCCGTCGAGCAGGGCGAGGGCCTCGGCGGGCCCGTGGCCGGCGAGCAGGTAGCCCGACAGGGCCGTGCGCAGCTGGCCCATCACCGCGGCCGCCGCCGTGCCCTGCCCGACGACGTCGCCGACGGCGATCGCGACGCGGTGCTCCTCGAGCTCGACCACGTCGTACCAGTCGCCGCCGGCCTGGGTGCCGGTCGCGCCGGGGAGGTAGCGCACGGCGAGCCCGAGCCGGTCGAGCGACGGCAGGGCCTGCGGGAGCAGGCTGCGCTGCAGGGTGTCGGCGATCTGGTGCTCGGCGCGGTAGAGCCGGGCGCGGTCGAGGGCGATCGCGCACGGCTCGGCGAGCGCGACGAGGGTGATGCGCTCGGTGCGCGGCACGCGGACGCGGTCGGGCAGGCCGACGCCGATCGCCCCGACGGTGACCCCCGCCGCCACGAGCGGCAGCGCCATCGCCCCCTGGATGCCGCTCTCCCGCAGGGTCGCGCGGAGGCGCTCGGCGTCGGGCGTCACGGGACCCCCGGCGACCAGCCACAGCGGTTCCCCGCCGTCCACCGCCGCCCCCACCATCGTCGGGGTCTCGCGCTCGGGGGTGACGACGGGCGGGTCGACGTTCACGGCGGCGAGCGGGGACAGGGCGCCGCTGCGCGGGTCGTACTCGAAGACCGCGACGCGCGCCGCCGGCCCGAACAGCGACCGGAGGTGCCCGACGGTGACGTCGGCGACCTCGGCCGGGGTGGCCGCGGCGGAGAGCTCGGTGGTCGCGCGCTGGAGCAGCGAGAGCCGCGCGGCGGTGGCGCGCTCCTCGGCCAGCAGCAGGGCGTTGTCCAGGGCGAGGGCGGCCCGGGCCGCGATCTCCTCGACGAGGTCGAGGTCGTCCTCGCTCCAGCCCGGGGCGCCGTCGGCGCGCGTCAGCGACAGCAGGGCGACGGGGTGGTCCCGCACGGTCAGCGGGAGGTGCAGCACGCCCGACGCGGTGACCGGCGCCCGCGCCTCGAGCGCCCGCCGCTCGCCCTCGACGATCCCGTCGGCGGACAGCGGCACGGTGGTCACGACGTCGCCCTCGGCCCCGATCGTCGTGGCGGCCGCCCGGCCGGCCCCGGGCGCGCCCTCGTCGTCGACGGCCCGGGCCGCGACGCGGGCGGCGAGCCCCACCTCGACGAGCAGACGCACGAGGCTCTCGAGACGGTCGACGACCTCGGGCTCGCCGTCCAGCTCGGCGCCGACCCGGGCGAGCAGCCGCTGGCGCTCGGCCTCGAGCCAGCGCGCGTGGACGTCGATGCCGCTGCCGACCCACCCGGAGACCCCGGTCTCGCCGGGCACGGGGACGGCGTGCTCGGCGACCCGGTGGTACGCGCCGTCGTCGCGGCGCAGCCGGTACTCGATCTCCCAGCCCCGCCCGACGGCCATCGCCGCGGCCCGCACGTCGCGGTAGCGCTCGCGGTCGTCGGGGTGCATCCCGGCGAACCAGCCCTCGCCCCGCTCCTGCGCGTCCGAGCGGCCGGTGAAGCGCCGCCAGCCCGCGTTGTGGAAGGTGCGGGCGCCGTCCGCGTCGGCCACCCAGATCATCGCCGGCGCCAGGTCGGCCATCGCGGTGAACCGGACCTCGGCGCGGCGGCGGGCCCGGCCCAGCTGCAGGTGCGCGTCGACGCGGGCGCGCAGCTCGGAGGCGGTGAACGGTTTGACGAGGTAGTCGTCGGCCTGCGCGGCCAGGCCCTCGACCGCCGCCTCCTGACCGGCGCGCGCGGAGAGCAGCAGCACGGGCACCCGCGCGGTGCGCTCGTCGGCGCGCAGGGCCGTGAGCAGGGCGAGCCCGTCGCGGCGCGGCATCATGACGTCGGAGACGACGAGCTCGGGCGGGTCCTCCAGCGCCGCGGACAGGGCCTCCTCGCCGTCGGCGACGAGCCGCACGTCGTGGTGCGCCGCGAGCAGGCGGTGCAGGTAGGACCGCATGTCGGCGTTGTCGTCGGCGACGAGGATGCGGCCGCGGGCGACCTCCGGGCGCGCGTCCCGGTCGTCGGGGACCGGGGGCTCGTCGCCGTCCTCGGTGTCGGGCAGCCAGCGCATCGCCTCGGCCACGAACGACTCCGCGTCGTCGGACGGCGCGCGCGACCCGGCCGGCTCGTCGGCCACCGGCCCGGCGTCGGCGCGCGCGAACGGCAGCGTGACCGTCATGGTGGTGCCGACGCCGAACTCGCTCGCCGCGCCGACCTCGCCGCCGTGCAGGCCGACCAGCTCGCGCACGAGGGCCAGCCCGATCCCGCTGCCCTCGCCCGACCGGGCGCCCTCACCCTGCACGCGGTGGAAGCGCTCGAACAGCCGCGGCAGTTCGGCGGCGGGCACCCCGACGCCGGTGTCGGCGACGTGCAGGACGGCCGCGTCGTCGGTGGCCTCGACGCTGATCGACACCGACCCGGCGGTGGTGAACTTCAGCGCGTTCGACAGCAGGTTGAGGACGATCTTCTCCCAGGCGTCGCGGTCGAGCAGGACCGGGCGCCCCAGCGGGGGGCAGTCGACGACGTAGTCGAGGCCGGCGCGCTCCATCGCCGAACCGAACATGCCGGCGAGCTCTCCGGTGGCCTGCCCGAGGTCGGTCGGCACGTAGTGCGCCTGCCGGTGACCGGCGTCGAGGCGCGAGAAGTCGAGCAGGCTGTTGACGAGCCGCCCGAGCCGCCGGCCGTTGCGGTAGACGATCTCGATCTCGTGGCGCCAGTGCTCCGGGTCGACCTCCGGCGCCCCGCGCAGCTCCTCGACCGGGCCCATGATCAGGGTCAGCGGGGTGCGGAACTCGTGGCTGACGTTGGAGAAGAATTCCGTCTTGGCGCGGTCGAGCTCGGCGAGCGCCTCCGCGCGCCGCCGCTCGGCCTCGAAGCCGCCGGCGTTCGCCAGGCCCGCGGTGATCTGGCCGCCGAGCAGCTCGAAGAAGCTCGCCATCCGGTCGTCGTGGCGGCGGTGCGGGTTGACGCCCGCGACGAGGAACCCCGCGATCCCCGCGGCGCCCTCCTCGCCGGGCGGGGCGGCGAGCGGGACCATGACGGCCTGGGTGGCGGGACGGTCCCACGCCCCGCGGGGCACCGCGTCGCCCCAGCGCGCGGCGAGGTCGTCGACGAGCACCGGCGCCCCCGTCGTCAGCTGCTCCGCGGGCCAGGCCCCGCCGCGGGCGACCGTCTCCGGGGCCACCGGCGAGCCCGGGGCGACCCCGGCGCTCGCGGCGAGCCGGGCGACGCCCGCGTCCTCGTCGAGCAGGTAGACCAGCGAGAACGGCAGGTCGCGGTCGTTCTCGCCCAGCGTCCGCTCCACCGCGCCCAGGACGTCCTCGCGGGAGCGGGCCGGGCCCGTCGCCGTCCCGAGGTCGCGCATCGTCGCCAGCCGCCGGTCGCCGATGACGCGCTCGGTGGTCTCGGTGACCACGCACAGCATCCCGGCGATGCCGCCCTCGGCGTCGGCGAGCGGGCTGTAGGAGAAGGTGTGGTAGGTCTCCTCGGAGTAGCCGCTGCGCTCGAGGAAGAGCAGCAGGTCCTCGTCCCAGGTGGCGACCCCGCTCTCGAGCACCGAGGCGATCCGGGGGCCGATGTCGGGCCAGATCTCCGACCACACGACCTGCGCGGGCTTGCCCAGCGCCCACGGGTGCTTCGACTGGAGCGTGTCGCGCCAGTAGGCGTCGTTGTAGAAGACGGTGAGCTCCGGGCCCCACGCCATCCACATGGAGAAGCGGGAGGTCAGCAGCATGCGCACGACGGTGCGCAGGGGCGTGGGCCACTGCTCGGGCGCGCCGAGGGGCGTCGTGGCCCAGTCGACGGTGGCCATGTCCGCGCCGACCCGCCCGCCGCCCGCGACCAGCGCCTGCGTGCCGGGTGAGACGTCCGTCCCCATGTCACCGCCCCCGTGCGCCTCTGGACGACCGGATCGTCCCACCTCGTCGTGATCCCCGTCGTGATGCCCGTCGCGATCCGGGCCCATCTTTCCGGTCGCGCACCACGCATGCGCGCGGGGCTCGTCGGGAAGCATCGCTGCCGTGGCACACGAGTTCGCGGTATGGGCGCCCGACAGCACGTCGGTGGGCCTCGTCCTGCACGACCGGACCGAGCCGATGGTCGCCGGGGCGCAGGGCTGGTGGCGCCTGACGGTGCCGGAGGCCGGCCCCGGCACCGACTACGCGTTCTCCCTCGACGGCGGCGAGCCGCTGCCCGACCCGCGGTCGCGCTGGCAGCCGCACGGGGTCCACGCGCCGTCGCGGGTGGTCGAGGTCGAGCCCTCCCCCGCCGACGCCGCGTGGACGGGCCGGTCGCTGCCGGGATCGGTGATCTACGAGATGCACGTCGGGACCTTCACGCCGGGCGGCACGTTCGCCTCCGCCGAGGAACGGCTCGACCACCTCGTCGAACTGGGCGTCGACCTCGTTGAGGTGCTGCCGGTCAACGCGTTCGACGGCACGCGGGGCTGGGGCTACGACGGCGTGCTCTGGTACGCGGTGACCGAGAACTACGGCGGGCCCGCCGCGTTCCGCCGGTTCGTCGACGCGTGCCACGCGCGCGGCCTGGGCGTCGTGCTCGACGTCGTCTACAACCACCTCGGGCCCTCGGGCGCCTACCTCGACCGCTTCGGGCCCTACTTCCTCGGCGAGAACGTCTGGGGCCCCTCGCTGAACCTCGACGGCCCCGGCTCGGACACGGTGCGGGCCTACATCCTCGACAACGTCACGATGTGGCTGCGCGACTACGGCGTCGACGCGCTGCGCCTCGACGCCGTGCACGCGCTGCGCGACGCCCGCGCGACGCACCTGCTCGAGGAGATGGCCGCCCACGTCGCGTCGCTCTCGGCGCACCTGCGCCGCCCGCTGTCGCTCATCGCCGAGTCCGACCTCAACGACCCGCGGCTGATCACGCCGCGCGAGGCCGGCGGCTACGGGCTGGACGCGCAGTGGTGCGACGACATCCACCACGCCCTGCACTCGACCCTCACCGGCGAGACGCAGGGCTACTACGTGGACTTCGGGGACCTCGCGACGCTCGCCGAGGTCCTGCACCACCCCTTCCACCACGCCGGCACCTGGTCGACGTTCCGCGGCCGCACCCACGGGCGCCCGGTCGACCTGCTGCACACCCCCGGCCACCGGTTCCTCGCCTACCTCCAGGACCACGACCAGGTCGGCAACCGGGCGGGCGGCGACCGGCTCTCGGCCACCGTCTCCCCCGGGCTGCTGGGGTGCGGCGCGGCGCTGGTGCTCTGCTCGCCCTACACGACGATGATCTTCATGGGCGAGGAGTGGGGCGCCCGCACGCCCTGGGCGTTCTTCGTGGGCTTCGAGGACCCGGAGCTGCAGACCGCCGTGCGGGAGGGGCGCACGAAGGAGTTCGCCGAGCACGGCTGGGGCGCCGAGGAGGTGCCCGACCCGACGGCCCTGTCGACGTTCGAGGCGTCGCGACTGGACTGGTCGGAGCCGTCCCGGGAGCCGCACGCGCAGCTCCTGGGGATCTACCGGGAGCTCATCGCCCTGCGCCGCGCGCACCCGGAGCTCACCGACCCGCACCTCGACCCGGTCCGCGTCGACCACGACGCCGACGCGCGCACGCTCGTCGTGTACCGGGGCGCGCTGCGGCTGGCGGTGAACCTGGGCGGGGCGTCCGTCTCCCTGCCCGTGGCCGCGTCCGAGGTGCTGTACGCGCCGTCGGACGTCGACGTGTCCGGCTCCTCCCTGACCCTCGGCCCGGAGTCGTTCGCCCTGGTCCGTATGTGAGCGAACTTCGGGGCTATAGCCCCGAAGTTCGCTCACATGGGGTTGTCGGGGGGCCGTGCGACGGTGCGTCGCATGACCGATCTGACCGGATGCGTCGCGCTCGTCGCCGGCGCCACGCGGGGCGCGGGACGCGGGATCGCCGTGGAGCTCGGCGCCGCGGGCGCCACCGTCTACGCGACGGGACGCAGCACGCGCGCGCAGCGCTCGGAGTACCAGCGCGACGAGACCGTCGAGGACACCGCGGACCTCGTCACGGCGGCGGGCGGGACGGGGATCGCCGTCCCGACCGACCACCTCGACCCGGACGCCGTCGCCGCGCTCGTGGCGCGCATCGAGCGCGAGCGGGGCCGCCTCGACGTGCTCGTCAACGACATCTGGGGCGGCGAGCTCCTCGTGGAGTGGGACGTCCCGGTCTGGGAGCACGACCTGGCGAACGGGCTGCGCACGCTGCGGCTGGCGATCGACACCCACCTGATCACCGCCCACCACGCGCTGCGGCTGCTCGCGCGCCGGCCGGGCGGGCTCGTCGTCGAGGTCACCGACGGGACCGCGGAGTACAACACCGAGCAGTACCGGCTCAACGTGTACTACGACCTCGCGAAGATCGCGCCCATCCGGCTGGCCCGCTCCTGGGCGCACGAGCTGGCCGACCACGGCGGCACCGCCGTCGCGGTCACGCCCGGGTGGCTGCGCTCGGAGATGATGCTCGAGCACTTCGGGGTCACCGAGGAGACCTGGCGCGACGCCCTCACCGCCGAGCCCCACTTCGCGATCTCGGAGACCCCGCGCTTCGTGGGCCGCGGCATCGCCGCGCTGGCCGCGGACCCGGCGCGGCACCGGTGGAACGCGGCGTCGACGTCGTCGGGCGAGCTGGCGCAGGTGTACGGCGTCGACGACCTCGACGGCTCGCGGCCCGACGCCTGGCGCTACATCGTCGAGGTGCAGGACGCGGGGAAGCCGGCGGACGTCACCGGGTACCGCTGAGCTCCCGGTAGTCGGCCGCGAGCGCGGCGAAACCGTCGGGGTCGACGAGCGAGGTCGTGTCCCCGGCATCCTCGCCGCGGGTCACGCCGAGCAGCAGCCGGCGCAGGATCTTGCCGCTGCGGGTCTTCGGCAGGGTGTCGACGACGACCACCCGCGAGGGGCGGGCCACGGGGCCCAGCTCGCGTGTCACGTGCGCCCTGAGGTCGTCGGTGGGGTCGCTCGTGTCACCGTCGCGCAGCACCACGAACGCCACGATCGTCTGCCCGGTGGTGTCGTCCGGGGCGCCGACGACGCCGGCTTCGGCGACGCGCGGGTGGCTGACCAGGGCGGACTCCACCTCGATCGACGAGAGGCGGTGACCGGAGACGTTCATGACGTCGTCGACGCGGCCCTCGAGCCAGACGTAGCCGTCGCCGTCGATCCGCGCGCCGTCCCCCGCGACGTACCAGCCGGGATCGGGGAAGTCGGCGAAGTACGACGACACGAACCGCTCGGGGTCGCCCCAGACGGTCCGCGCCATCGCCGGCCACGGGCGGTCGACGACGAGCAGGCCGCCCTCGTCCGGGGAGCACGGCGCGCCGTCCGGGCGGACCACCCGCGCCGAGATGCCCGGCAGCGGCAGGGTCGCCGAGCCGGCCTTCAGCGGCGTGGCCCCGGGCAGGGGCGCCACCATCGCCGCGCCGGTCTCCGACTGCCACCACGTGTCGACGATCGGGCACCGGTCGCCCCCGACGTGGTGGTGCAGCCAGCGCCACGCCTCGGGGTTGATGGCCTCCCCGACCGAGCCGAGCAGGCGCAGCGACGACAGGTCGTGGGCCGCCGGGAGGTCCTCGCCCCACTGCATGAACGTGCGCACCAGGGTCGGGGCCGTGTAGTACACGGAGACGCCGTACTTCGCGATGATCTCGAAGTGGCGTCCCCGGTGCGGGGTGTCGGGGGTGCCCTCGTAGAGCACCTGGGTGACGCCGTTGGCGAGCGGCCCGTACACCTCGTACGTGTGGGCGGTGACCCAGGCGAGGTCGGCCTGGCACCAGTAGACGTCGTCGGGGCGGTGGTCGAAGCACGCCCAGGCGGTCCAGACGGTCTGGGTGAGGTAGCCGCCCATGGTGTGCACGAGGCCCTTGGGCTTCCCGGTCGTCCCGGAGGTGTAGATCAGGAAGAGCGGGGTCTCGGCCGGGAAGGCCTCGGCGGTGTGCGTGACCGGCTGGTCGGCGAGCAGCTCGTCCCACCACACGTCGCGGGCCGCCGTCCACGGCACGTCCTGCCCGGTGCGCCGGACGACGAGGACGTGCTCGACGGAGCCGACACCGTCGACGGCGGCGTCGGCGTTCTCCTTGACCGGCACGGCCTTCCCCCGCCGGTACTGCCCGTCGGTGGTGACGACGAGCTTCGCCGCCCCGTCCTGCACCCGGAAGCGCAGCGCCTCCGCCGAGAAGCCGCCGAAGACCATCGAGTGGACCGCCCCGATCCGGGCGCAGGCCAGCATCACGACGACCGTCTCGACGAGCACGGGCAGGTAGACCACGACGACGTCGCCGCGCCCGACGCCCAGCGAGGTGAGCGCGTGCGCGGCGCGGGCGACCTCCTCCTGCAGGTCGGCGTAGGTCAGGCGGCGCTCGTCGCCGGGCTCGCCCTCCCAGAGCAACGCGGCCCTGTCGCCGTGCCCGGCCTCGACGTGCCGGTCGACGCAGTTGCGCGCCACGTTGAGGGTCCCGTCGGCGAACCAGCGGACGAACGGGAAGTCGCTGCCGTCGTAGGCCTGCGCCGGCGGCGTCGCCCACTCGAGGCGCCCGGTCTGCTCGTGCCAGAACCCCTCGGGGTCGGCGGCGGCGCGCTCGCGCAGGGCGTCCGCCTGCGCCGCCGACACGTTCGCCGAGCGCGCCAGGTGGGGCGGGGGCGCAACGACATCGCTCATGGCGACCGAGTGCCCGGTCGAGGGGCCTGCGGCCCGCGTGAGTGATCCGGGTCGCCAGGACGCCCCGTATCACTCACGTGGCCGGAGGCCCTCACAGCAGCGGCACGAACGAGACGGGCAGGATGCGCTCCTCGTGGCCGTCGCGCCGTACGCGCACGAGGTCGCCGTGACGCCCGTGCCCGACGGGGCAGACGAGCACGCCGTCGTCGGTGAGCTGCTCGAGCAGGGCGGCGGGCACCTCGCCCTCGGCCATCGCGGCCACCGAGATGGCGTCGAACGGCGCGCGGTCGGGCGCACCGAGGCGCCCGTCGCCGTGGCGGACCTCGACGTCGTGGCCGGTCGCGGCGAGCGCGGCGCGGGCGGACGCGGCGAGCGAGGGGTGGTACTCGACGGCGACCACCTCGCGGGCGAGGCAGGAGAGCACCGCGGCCGCGTAGCCGCTGCCCGCCCCGACCTCGAGCACGCGCTCGCGTCCCGTGAGCTCCAGCAGCGCCGCCATCGCGGCCACCATCGCCGGTGCCGAGATCGTCTGGCCGCACGCGATCGGCAGCGGGCCGGCACCGTAGGCCTGGTCGGCCCGGTGCGCGGGGACGAACCGGTGCCGCGGCACCCGGCCCATGGCCTCGAGGACCCGCTCGTCGGTGATCCCCTGCTCGCGCAGGGCGGCGACCATCGCGCGGCGGCGCCGCTCGTGGACGGTCATCACGGCCCCGGTCGCAGCCGCTCCAGGTCGGCGGCGAGCTCCTCGGCGGGCACCGGCAGGACCGTCGGCGGCAGCACCACCGGGCTCCCGAGACGCCCGGCCTGGGCGCGCCCCACCCGCGCCCGGCCCGGGGTCGTGCGGGCGAGCACCGCCTCGGGGTCGCGGACCCCGATGACGAGCATCGCACCGCCGCGGGCGGGCAGGACGTCGATCGTGCCGAGCTCCGACCAGGGCAGGAACCCGGCGGCGACGATCGAGCCGCCGTCGTCGATGCCCTCGGGCGTCGCGATCAGCAGTGGCTTCCCGCGGACCAGGCGCAGCACCGCCCGCACGGCGCCGACCCCGAAGAACAGGACGAGCACGGCGCCGAGGACGAGGTTCGCGGTGCCGCCGGCGAGCAGCAGCCAGACACCCGCCGCGAGGCCGATGACGCCGGTGACCAGCGCGACGACCGGCGCGGTGCGGGGCGCGCGGACCTCGACACGGTCGGGCTCGCGGGTGACGCCGGCGCTCACGGGCACCACCTCTTGTGCTCGGCGCGCAGGTCGCGGTCGGCGACGGCCGCCACGCCGGCCCCCTGCGCGCGGGCGACGGTGCGGGCGGTGGTGTCCGCGTCGGCGACCCCGCAGGGCAGCCACACCGCGCGCCCGCCGGCCGCGGCGACCTCGTCCACCACCGCGTCCCAGGCGCCGGGGGCGCGGAAGACGACGACGAGGTCGGGGGGCGGGACGTCGGCGAGCAGCGGGGCGCAGAGCCGGCCGAGCGTCTCCACGACGTGCGGGTTGACGAGGTCCACCGTCCACGCCGTGCGGTCGAGCAGGTAGGCGGCGAGCCGGAAGCTGGGCCGGTTGAAGCGATCGGAGACGCCGAGCACCGCGACCCGGCGCACGCCGGTCAGCAGCGCGCCCACGGCGGCGTCGTCCACGAGCCCGGCTTCCACGTCACCATCTTCCCGCACCCATGTGAGCACTTTCCGGGCCCATGGGCCCGGAAAGTGCTCACATGACGGAGAACTTGCGTCCGCCCGGGGCCGCGCACAGAGTCGTCCGGTGGCCACGGTCGACCTGCCCCCACCGCGCACGCGTCCGCTCGCCCCCGAGGAGGCGCTCGCCGCGGCGCTCGCCGCGCGGGTCGACGGCGAGGTCCGCTTCGACGCCGGCTCCCGGGCCGCGTACGCGGTCGACGCCTCGAACTACCGCCAGGTCCCGATCGGCGTGGTCGTCCCGCGCTCGATCGACGCCGGCGTGGCCGCGCTCGCCGTGTGCCGCGAGCACGACGTCCCCGTGCTGTCCCGCGGCGGCGGCACGAGCCTCGCCGGGCAGTGCTGCAACGCGGCCGTGGTGATCGACTGGTCGAAGTACTGCACGCGGATCGTCTCCGTCGACGAGGACGCCCGCACCTGCGTCGTCGAGCCCGGCATCAAGCTCGACGACCTCAACGCGGCCCTGCCCGGCCGCCTGATCTACGGCCCCAAGCCCGCGACGCACGTGAGCTGCACGCTCGGCGGGATGATCGGCAACAACTCCTGCGGGTCGACCGCGCAGGTGTTCGGCAAGGTCGCCGACAACGTCCGGCGCCTCGAGGTGCTCACCTACGACGGGCTGCGCATGTGGGTCGGGCCGACGTCGCCGGAGGAGTACGCGGCGATCCAGGCGCAGGGCGGCCGGCGCGCGGAGATCTACCGCGGGTTGCGGGCGATCGCCGAGGACCACGCGGCGCTCGTCGCCGAGCGCTTCCCCGACATCCCGCGGCGCGTCTCGGGCTACAACCTCGACGATCTGGTGCCGGGATCGGACTTCGACCTCGCCCGCGCGCTGGTCGGCTCGGAGTCGACGCTGGTCACGGTGCTGCACGCCGAGCTCGACCTCGTCACCGAGGCGCCGGAGACCGCGCTGGTGGTGCTCGGCTTCCCCGACGTGGTCGCCGCGGCGCGCTGCGTCGACGCGATCCTCCCCCACGCCCCGCACTTCCTGGAGTGCATCGACCGCAACATCGTCGAGTTCGAGCGGGCCAAGGGCGTGCACCAGCGCGCGATGGCCGCGATGCCCGAGGGCCACAGCTGGCTGATGGCCCAGATGCGCGACGAGGACGCCGGGCGGGCGGTGGCCCGCGCCGAGGCGCTGGCCACCGCCCTCGCCGACCAGCTCGGCGACCGGGCCCCCTCGATCCTCACCGTCACCGACCGCGCCGAGCAGGCCGAGCTGTTCGCGATCCGCGAGTCGGCGCTGGCGGTGTCGGCCCGCGACCCGCGCACCGGCGTCGACAACTACGAGGGCTGGGAGGACGCGGCGCTGCCCACCGACCGGCTCGGGGACTACCTCGCCGAGTGGGTGGCGCTGCTCGAGGAGTACGGCTTCACCGGCAGCACCGCGATCTACGGCCACTTCGGGCACGGCTGCATCCACACCCGCATCCCGTTCGACCTGCGCACGCCCGCCGGTGTCGCGGACTACCGGACGTTCATGGAGCGCTCGGCGGACCTGTGCGTGAAGTACGGCGGGTCGCTGTCCGGGGAGCACGGCGACGGGCAGTCGCGCGGCGAGCTGCTCGAGCGGATGTACGGCCCGGAGCTGGTGGCGGCGTTCGAGTCCGTCAAGGCGCTCTTCGACCCCCGCCACCGGATGAACCCCGGCAAGGTCGTGCACCCCTACCGCCTCGACGAGCACCTGCACGTCGGCGCCGACTACGACCCGGCCGAGCCGGCGTCGGCGTTCGCCTACCCCTCGGACGACGGGCGCTTCACCCGCGCGATCGAGCGCTGCATCGGCGTCGGGCGGTGCCGGCGCACCGACGGCGACGTCATGTGCCCGTCGTACCGCGTCACTGGCGAGGAGCACCACTCCACCCGCGGGCGCTCGCGGCTGCTCTGGGAGATGCTGCGCGGCCACGCCGACTCGCCGATCCGCGACGGCTGGCGCTCCACCGAGGTCCGCGACGCCCTCGACCTCTGCCTCGCCTGCAAGGGCTGCCTGTCCGACTGCCCGGTCAACGTCGACATGGCCACCTACAAGGCCGAGTTCCTGCACCACCACTACGAGGGCCGGCAGTGGCGCCGCCCGCGCTCGCACCTGTCGATGGGCTGGCTGCCCGCGCTCGCCCGGGTCGCGTCACCGCTGGCGCCGCTGGTGAACCGGGTGACGTCGTCGCGGGTGGCCGGGCTGCTCAAGCGCGCCGGCGGGATCGACGAGCGCCGCGCGATCCCCGCGTTCGCCACCCCGCGGTTCTCGCACTGGTACCGGGAGCGCGGGCCGCGGGGCAGCGGTGAGCGCGGCGAGGTGCTGCTCTGGCCCGACACGTTCACCGAGTTCCTGCACCCGCGGGCCGGGGCCGACGCGGTGCGCGTGCTGGAGGCGGCGGGGTTCACGGTCCGGCTGCCCGACCGCGAGCTGTGCTGCGGGCTGACCTGGGTGACGACGGGCCAGCTCGGCGTCGCCGCGCGCGTCCTCGGGCGCACGCTCGACGCGCTGGCGCCCGCGGTCGGCGCCGGGATGCCGATCGTCGGGCTCGAGCCCAGCTGCACCGCGGTGTTCACCGACGACGCGCCCAACCTGCTGCCCGGGCCCCGCGCCGACGCGATCGCCGCGGCCACCACGACGCTCGGGCGCCTGCTCGCCGAGCGGGCGCCCGACTGGACGCCGCCCGGGATCGCCGGCCGTGAGGTGATCGTGCAGCAGCACTGCCACCAGCACGCGACCGGCGGCTACGGCACGGAGACCGCGGTGCTGCGCCGCGGCGGCGCCGACGTGGAGATGCTCGACTCGGGCTGCTGCGGGCTGGCGGGCAACTTCGGGTTCGAGCAGGGACACTACGAGGTGTCGGTGGCGTGCGGGGAGCAGGTGCTGCTCCCGCGGGTGCGGGCGGCGTCGGGCGACACGGCGGTCGTCGCCGACGGGTTCTCGTGCCGCACGCAGATCGACCAGCTCACCGACCGCCGCGGCGACCACCTGGCCTCGCTCCTCGCCGCCGGCCTCCCCGACGAACCCCTCCCCTGGCCCATGTGAGCGAACTTCGGGGCTATAGCCCCGAAGTTCGCTCACATGCTCCGGATGGCCGAGCGGATGCGGTCGAGGGCGTCGGTGAGGACGGGGTGGGACACGGCGAGGTTGAGGCGCATGCCGCCGCGCCCGGCCTCGCCGCACGCCGCGCCGTCGGTCATCACGACGCCGGCCTCGCGGGTGAAGAACGCCGACGGGGGCTCGGCGAGCCCCAGGCCCCGCGCGTCCAGCCACGCCAGGTAGGTCCCGTCGGGCACGGTCACGTCGATGCCGGGCAGGTCGGCGGCCGCGAGGTGTGCGCGGTTGCCCTCCAGGTACGCGAGCACCTCGTCGAGCCAGCCGCGCGCATCCCGGTAGGCCGCGGTGGACGCGAGCACGCCGGGGGTCGCCGTGCCGTGCTCGGCGAGGTAGCCGGTCGCCGTCCAGTGCGCCGCGTCGGCGGCGTTCGACAGCACCACCTGCCCCGCCTTGAGCCCCGGCAGGTTCCAGGCCTTCGACGCGGAGGTCGCCGTGATCGTGTGCCCCGGGGCGGCCCCGGACGTCGTCACGTACGGACGGTGGCGCGCGTCGCCGAAGGTCAGCGGCGCGTGGATCTCGTCGCTGAACACCCGCGCGCCGTGGCGCTCGACGACCTCGGCGACCGCGGCCAGCTCGGACGCGTCGAACACCCGCCCGGTGGGGTTGTGCGGCGTGGTGAGCACGAGCAGCCCCGCGCCCCCGGCGAACCCGCGGTCGATCGCGTCGAGGTCCAGGACGAAACGCTCACCGGACCGCGCCATCGGCACCTGCACGAGCTCGCGGCCGAGCATCGCGGGCACGGTCAGGAACGGCATGTACGCCGGGGTCGGCAGCAGGATCGCGCTGCCGGGCCGCGTGAAGTGCCGGACCGTGGCCGTGAACGCGGTCAGCACGTCGGGCACCGGGCGCACCCACGCCGGGTCCGGCGCCCACCCGAACCGGTCGCCCCAGAACGCCGAGCAGGCCGCGGCCATGTCGGCGACCCACCCGTCGGGCAGGTAGCCGAACCGCGACCCGTCGGCCGACGCCCGCACCGCGTCGGCCACGGCGTCGGCGACCGGGTAGTCCATCTCGGCCACGAACGCGCCGATCAGCCCGCGCCCGTGCGACTCGCCGGGCGTCGACCACTTCCAGGAGCCGCCGGCGCGCATGTGCTCGGCGGTGAGGGCGTCGAAGCGGTGGGGCACCTAGCGGGTGTCCTCGCCGATCTTGTGGACCCGGAGCAGGTTGGTCTTGCCGACGGTGCCGGGCGGCGAGCCGGACACGATGACCACCAGCTCGCCGGCGGCGAAGCGCCCGATCTCGAGCAGGCACGCGTCGACCTGCCGGATCATCGCGTCGGTGGTGTCGGCCCAGTCCACGAGGAACGTCTCCACGCCCCAGCTCAGCGAGAGCTGGCTGCGGACCTCGGGGATCGGGGTGAACGCCAGCACAGGCAGCCGCGTGTGCAGCCGGGCGAGGCGGCGGACCGTGTCGCCGGTGCGGGTGAACGCCACCAGGGCGCGGGCGTTGAGGCGCTCGCCGATGTCGCGCGCGGCGGTGGTGACGACGCCGCGCTGGGTGCGCGGGACGTGCTGGATCGGGGGCACCGACGCCGGCCCGACCTCGACCGCCGAGACGATCCGGGACATCGTCGACACCGTCTCGATGGGATAGGAGCCGACGCTCGTCTCGCCCGAGAGCATCACCGCGTCGGCTCCGTCGAGCACCGCGTTGGCGACGTCCGAGGCCTCGGCCCGGGTCGGCCGGAAGTTGTGGATCATCGACTCGAGCATCTGCGTCGCGACGACCACCGGCTTGGCGTTCTCGCGGGCGATCTGCACCGCCCGCTTCTGCACCAGCGGCACGTCCTCGAGCGCCAGCTCCACGCCGAGGTCCCCGCGCGCCACCATGATCGCGTCGAACGCCAGCACGATGGCCTCGAGCGCGTCGACCGCCTCGGGCTTCTCGAGCTTCGCGATCACCGGCAGGCGCGCGCCCACCTCGTCCATGATCTTGTGGACGAGCTCGGCGTCGGCGGGCGAGCGCACGAACGACAGGGCGATCATGTCGACGCGCAGCCCCAGCGCGAAGCGCAGGTCGGCCTCGTCCTTCTCGCTCATCGCGGGCACGGAGACCGCGGTGTTGGGCAGCGAGATGCCCTTGTGATCGGAGACGCGGCCGCCCTCGACGACCTGGGCGACGACGTCGCGGCCCTCGACGGCGGTGACCTCGAGGGCCACGTTGCCGTCGTCGACCAGCAGGGACTCGCCGGGGCGGACGTCGTCGGCGAGACCGGAGTAGGTGGTGGAGACGCGGTCGTGGGTGCCCTCGACGTCCTCGGTGGTGATGCGCACGGTCTCGCCCGTCGCCCACATCTGCGGGCCGTCGGCGAACGTCCCCAGCCGGATCTTCGGACCCTGCAGGTCGGCGAGGATGCCGACCGCGCGCCCCTCGGAGTCGGCCGCCTCGCGCACCAGGCGGTAGACCCGTTCGTGCTCGGCGTGGGTGCCGTGGCTGAAGTTGAGACGGGCGACATCCATCCCGGCGCGGACGAGGTCGCGGACGGCCTCCGGTGAGGACGTCGCCGGCCCCAGCGTGCACACGATCTTGGCTCGTCGGCTCACGCGGCCATGGTAGTCGGTTCTGCACCGATCCAGCAGCCGCGGCGCGACCGCGACCCGCCGTTCCGTGGCCCGGACTACGGTGAACCGATGACCATGTCGTCGCCCTCGCCGGATCCCCGCGGGGATCCCGGTCCGGCCGACGACCCCGGCCCGGGCCCCGGCCCGCCCCAGGACATCGGCGACCTCCCGGGCGCGAGGACGGTCGACCGCGGCCCCGAGGCCGTCGTCCGGCCCGCCCGGCGGTGGGAGGTCCCGGTCGCGCTCGAGATCGCCAGCGGTCTCGCGTGGCGGGTGCTGCTGCTCGCCGCGGCCGGCTACGCGATCCTCTACGTGATGGGGCTGCTCTCCGCGGTCCTCGTCCCGGTGGTGCTCGCCATCATCGCCGCGTCGCTGCTCGCGCCGGAGGCCCACGCCCTGTCCCGGCGCTGGCGCCACGTGCCGCACGCGCTGGCCACCGCCCTGGTCCTGCTCGCGGGCATCGCGATCGTCAGCGCCGTCTTCTACGGCGTGGTGCTCGCGTTCATCTCCGGGCTGCCGGACCTGACCACGCAGCTGACCGCGAGCCTCACCGGCATCCAGGAGTGGCTGCGCACCGGCCCGCTCGGGCTGAACAACGAGCAGTTCACCGCGATCGGCAACCAGGCCATCGCCTACCTGCAGTCCAGCCAGGCCACCCTCGCCACGAGCGCGCTCGGCGCCGTCGGGACGGTCGGCGAGCTCTTCACCGAGATGCTGCTGACCCTGTTCACCCTGATCTTCCTGGTCTACGACGGCGGCCTGGTCTGGCGCTTCGTGCTCTCCGGGGTCCCGAAGGCGGCGCGCGACCGGGCCGACATCGCCGGGCGGCGGGCGTTCGCGTCGCTGGTCGGCTACACGCGGGCGACGGTCCTGGTCGCCGCGGCCGACGCCGTCACCGCCGGCGTGGGGCTGTGGCTCATCGGGGTGCCCCTGGCCGTCCCGCTGGCCGCGCTGATCTTCTTCGGCGCCTTCGTCCCCACCCTCGGCGCCGTCGTCACCGGCGTCGTCGCCGTCCTGGTGGCCCTGGTCAGCGGGGGGCTCACCGACGCCCTGCTCGTGGTCCTGCTCCTCGTCGCCGTGCAGAACCTCGAGGGCTACATCCTCCAGCCCCTGCTGCTCGGCCGGTCGATCAAGCTGCACCCGCTGGCGGTGGTGCTGCCGATCGCCTGCGGCCTCGTCCTCTTCGGCATCCCGGGCGCGCTGCTGGCCGTCCCGCTGGTCACGGTGGTCGACGCCGGCGTCCGCTCGCTCGTGCGTCCCTCGGACGGCGCGCTCGACCCGGCCACCGTCAACCCGCTCGACCCCCGCTCCGGGCGCCCCGAGTGGCACGACGCCGGCCCGTCCCGCACGAGCGTGCGAGGGCTGTTCCGGCACCGCCGCGCCGGCTCCTGAGCGACGGTGACGCCGGTGGGGGTCAGCTCGCCGAGGTGACCCGGTAGACGTCGTAGACGCCCTCGACGTTGCGGACCGCCTTGAGCACGTGCCCGAGGTGCTTCGGGTCGCCCATCTCGAAGGAGAACCGGCTCACCGCCACGCGGTCGCGCGACGTCGTCACCGACGCGGACAGGATGTTGACCTTCTCGTCGGCGAGGACCTTGGTGATGTCGGAGAGCAGGCGGTGCCGGTCGAGCGCCTCGGCCTGGATCGCGACGAGGAACAGCGCGCTCGACGAGGACGCCCAGTGGACGTTGACCAGGCGCTCCGGCTCGCTGCGCAGCTCGTCGGCGTTGGTGCAGTCGGTGCGGTGCACGCTGACCCCGCCGCCGCGGGTGATGAAGCCGAGGATGCCGTCGCCGGGCACCGGGGTGCAGCAGCGGGCGAGCTTGATCCACACGTCCGAGGAGCCGTCGCCGTCGCCGTCCATGTCGTCGATGACGACGCCGACGTCGCCGGTGCCGCGGCGGCGCTGCACGGTGGAGGGCGTCGCGCGGTCGGCGAGGTCCTCCTCGTTCTGCTCCACCCCGCCGAGCAGCGCGACCAGACGCTGCACGACGTGCCGGGCCGAGACGTGGTGCTCGCCGACCGCGGCGTAGAGCGCGGAGACGTCCTGGTAGCGCAGCTCGTGGGCCAGCGCGGTCATCGAGTCGGCGGACACGAGGCGCTGCAGCGGCAGGCCGGTGCGCCGCGCCTCGCGCGTGATCGCCTCCTTGCCGGCCTCGATCGCCTCCTCGCGGCGCTCCTTGGCGAACCACTGCTTGATCTTCTGCTTGGCCCGCGGCGACGCGACGAACGACAGCCAGTCGCGCGACGGCCCGGCGCCCTCGGCCTTCGACGTGAAGATCTCGACGACCTCGCCGTTCTCGAGCTCGCGCTCCAGCGCCACGAGACGGCCGTTGACCCGGCTGCCGATGCACTTGTTGCCGACCTCGGTGTGCACGGCGTAGGCGAGGTCGACCGGCGTCGACCCGCTGGGCAGCGTGATGACGTCGCCCTTCGGCGTGAACACGAAGATCTCGCGGGTGGCGAGGTCGTAGCGCAGCGACTCCAGGAACTCGCCGGGGTCCGCCGCCTCGCGCTGCCAGTCGAGCAGCTGGCGCATCCACGCCATCTCGTCGAGCTCGAGGGTGCCGTCCCCGGAGGTGCCGCCGCCCTTGTGGGCGCCCTTGAGCTCCTTGTACCGCCAGTGCGCGGCGATGCCGTACTCGGCGGTGCGGTGCATCTCGTGGGTGCGGATCTGCACCTCGAGCGGCTGCCCGTCCGGCCCGATCACCGTGGTGTGCAGCGACTGGTACACGCCGAACCGCGGCTGGGCGATGTAGTCCTTGAACCGGCCCGGCATCGGCTGCCAGAGGGCGTGGACCATGCCCATCGCGGCGTAGCAGTCGCGGACGTCCTCGACCAGCACCCGCACGCCCACCAGGTCGTGGATGTCGTCGAAGTCCTTACCCTTGACGATCATCTTCTGGTAGATCGAGTAGTAGTGCTTCGGGCGGCCGAGCACCTCGGCCTTCACCCGCGCCTCGGTGAGCTGCCCGGACACCTCGTCGATCACCGTGCGCAGGTAGGTGTCGCGGGACGGCGCGCGGTCGGCGACGAGGCGGACGATCTCGTCGTAGCGCTTGGGGTGCAGGATCGCGAACGCGAGGTCCTCGAGCTCCCACTTGACCGTCGACATCCCGAGCCGGTGGGCCAGCGGGGCGAGCACCTCGAGCGTCTCGCGGGCCTTCTTCGCCTGCTTCTCGGGCTTGAGGAAGCGCATCGTGCGCATGTTGTGCAGCCGGTCGGCCAGCTTGATGACCAGCACGCGCGGGTCGCGCGCCATCGCGACGACCATCTTGCGGATCGTCTCGGCCTCGGCGGCCGCGCCCAGCTGGACCTTGTCGAGCTTGGTGACGCCGTCGACGAGGTGGGCGACCTCGGCGCCGAAGTCGGCCGACAGCTTGTCCAGCGAGTAGGCGGTGTCCTCGACGGTGTCGTGCAGCAGGGCCGCGACCAGCGTCGTCGTGTCCATCCCGAGCTCGCCGAGGATCGTCGCCACGGCCAGCGGGTGGGTGATGTACGGGTCGCCGCTCTTGCGCATCTGCCCGTCGTGGAAGCGCTCGGCGGTGTCGTAGGCGCGCTGCAGCGTGCCCATGTCCGCCGAGGGGTGCAGCTCGCGGTGGACGGCGGCCAGCGGCTCGAGCACCGGCTTGACGGCGCCGGAGCGCTGCGCGGTGATGCGCCGGGCGATCCGCGCGCGGACGCGGCGGGTGGCCGACGGGGGCCGGGTGGCGCTGACGGGCGGCGTCGGCGAGAGGCCGACGGCGTCGAGGACGGCCTCCTCGGCCGGGGTGTCCGGGGCCGTGCCCTGGTCAGGGGCGATCGGCGTGCCCGCGGCGTCGACGTCCTGGCTCACGCGTCGTCCCCTTCCCGCCGGGCGGGCGAGCGGCCCCCGTCGTCACGGGGTGTCCGTCCTGGGAGCCGTCGTGCCCGGAATCCATCCAGGATACGTCCGAGGTGGCGATGTGTCCGGACGGTCGCGCGCCGATCGGGTCATCGGTCGTCCACGATCGGTACGCGTGGACGATCGCCGTCCGGACGCGGACGGGCTGTCCCCGGCGTGCGACGGGCGGCACGGCCGGATGCGGTCAGCGGAGGGGCGGTCAGCGGGCGAGCAGGGCGTGCACGGGGCGCCCGTCGAGGCGCTCGCGGCCGTGGAGGGCCGGCAGCTCGAGCACGACCGACACCGCCGCCACCGTGGCCCCCGCGCCCTCGACCAGCGCGGCGGCGGCCGCCACCGTGCCCCCGGTGGCGAGGACGTCGTCGACGAGCAGCGCCCGCGCGCCCGGGCGCAGCACGTCGGCGGGCAGTTCGAGCGTCGCCGACCCGTACTCCAGGTCGTAGGACTCGCTCGCCGCGACGATCGGCAGCTTGCCCTGCTTGCGGACCGCGACGACGCCGACGCCCAGCGAGTGCGCCACCGCCGCGCCGAGCAGGAAGCCCCGCGCCTCGATGCCGACGACCACCTCGGGCGCGGGCCCGTCGTGCGCGGCGAGCAGGCGTGTCGTCGCCGCGAGGCCCGCACCGTCGGCGAGCAGCGCGCTGAGGTCCCAGAACCGGATCCCGGGGCTCGGGAAGTCGGGGACGTCGCGCAGCAGCCCGGCGACCACGTCGAGGTCCGTGGCCACGCTCTCCGCGCTCACTTGCGCCGCTTGCCCGAGGGCCGGCCCGCCTTGCCCGCCGGGCGCGCGCCCGGCCGTGGCGCCGCCGCCCGGGACTCGCCGCCGCCACCCCGGGAACGGCCCGCGCCGGCCGCGGCGACCTCGCGGGTGTCGAGGACGTCGGTGGACGGGCCCGCGGTGCTCCCCGCGTCGCCGGCCTCGCCCGTGCCCGCCGCGGCCGCCGACCGGCGCGCCGCCTTCGCCCGCCGCGCCCGGACCTTCTCGGCCTGGGCCATCCAGCGCTTGTCGCGCATGGCGAGGTCCACGACGATCGGCGTCGCGAGCAGCACCGACGACGCCGCGCCGACGATGGTGCCCACCAGCTGCACGAGCGCCAGGTCGCCGAGCACGCCGACGCCGAGCAGCACCACGCCCACCACGAACAGCCCGATCAGCGGGAGCGCCGCGATCAGCGAGGTGTTCAGCGACCGCATCAGGGTCTGGTTGACCGCGAGGTTCGCGGCCTCGGCGTAGGTCCGGCGCGTGAGCCCGAGCAGGCCGCGGGTGTTCTCGCGGACCTTGTCGAACACGACGACCGTGTCGTAGAGCGAGAACCCGAGGATCGTCAGCAGGCCGATCACGGTGGCCGGGGAGACCTCGAATCCGACCAGCGAGTACACGCCGGCGGTGATGATGATGTCGTTGGCCAGGGCGATCATCGCCGCGAGCGCCATCCGTCTCTCGAAGTAGAACGAGAGATAGACCGTGACGAGCACCAGGAACACCGCGAGGGCGATGAGCGCCTGCTGGGTGATCTCGCCGCCCCAGCTCGCGCTGACGGCGCTGTCGGAGATCGCGGCCCGGTCCGGGGCGCCGCTGGTGCCGATCGGCTGGAACCGGTCGAACAGCGCCTGGCGCAGGGTGATGACCTGGGCGATGTCCAGCCGCTCGGACCGGATGATGATCGTCGCCGTCGCGCCCTGGCCCGCGCTCTGCACCGACGTGGCCGGGAAGCCCAGCGCCTCGGCGTAGACCTGCTCGACCTGGCTGGTCTGCGCGACGCCGGTCGCCCCGTTCGCCGGCATCTGGACGCTCGTGCCGCCCTCGAAGTCGATGCCGAAGTTGAAGCCCCGGATGACCATCGAGAGGATGCAGATCACCAGCGCGGCGCCGAAGACCGCGTACCAGGTCTTCCCGCGCCCGACGATGTCGAGCCCGCCGTTGCCCCGGTAGAGCATGTCGAGGCGGCTGCGCTTCTTGCCGGGACGGGGGCGCGGCTCGTCGGACTCCGCGGCCTCCTCGGCGTCCTCGTCCGCGGTGACGTCGTCGAGCTCGTCGTCGCGGTGCTCGAGACGGTCCTCGGCCATCTCGTCGGTCAGTCGCTCGACGCGGCGGCGTCCGCCCGGCTGTCCGGTGGAGCGGGTCATCGGTCACCTCCGCGGCCCGCGCGCGTGCGGGAGGCGCCGGAGCCACCGGAGCCCCCGGAGCCGTTGCGCGCGCCGGTCCCGGTCCGGGTGCCCTCGCGGGCCCCGTCCCAGCCCCCGCTGCGCGGTGTCCCGCGCGCGCCCGGGCGCGGGCCGGTGCCGCCGGAGCGGGGCGCGTTGTGCACCACCTGGCCGAGCCCGGACCACGCGGGGCTGGAGAAGAGCTTCGAGTTCGAGGCGAGGGCGAGCAGCGGGTGCGTCACGAGGAAGACCACGATGAGGTCGAGGACGGTGGACATGCCCAGGGTGAAGGCGAAGCCCTTGACCTGGCCGACGGCGAGCACGTAGAGCACCACGGCCGCGAGGAAGCTGACGGCGTCGCCGGAGAGGATCGTGCGTCGCGCGCGTGTCCAGCCCCGGGGTACCGCCGAGCGGAAACTTCGCCCGTCGCGGACCTCGTCCTTGATCCTCTCGAAGAAGATCACGAACGAGTCGGCGGTGATGCCGATGGCCACGATGAACCCGGCGACGCCGGCGAGGTCGAGCGTGAAGCCGATCGTGCGCCCGAGCAGGATCAGCACCGCGTAGACGACGAGCCCGGACAGGATCAGCGACAGGATCGTGAGCACGCCGAGCGCGCGGTAGTAGAACAGCGAGTAGACGAACACCAGGGCGAGGCCGACGAGGCCCGCGATGAGGCCGGCCTGCAGGGAGGCGTAGCCGAGCGTCGCCGAGACGGTCTGCGCCTCGGAGATGTCGAACGACAGCGGCAGCGAGCCGTAGCGCAGGACGTTCGCGAAGTCGGTGGCCGAGCCCTGGTTGAACTGCCCCGAGATCATCGCGTTGCCGTCGAGCAGCGGCTGCTGGATGCGCAGCGCCGAGACCACCTGCGTGTCGAGCACGACCGCGTTCGAGTTGTTGACGTTCGCGCTCGTGTAGTCAGCCCACGTCTCCGCGGGCTGGCCGCCCTTGAAGGCCAGGTTGATGACCCAGCCGACGCCCTGCGGGTTCGGGTTGGGGGTCGCGCTCGCGACGTCGGTGCCCGAGAGGATCGCGGGCCCGAGCAGGTACTTCTCGGTGCCCTCGCGGTTGCAGGCGATCAGCGGCCGGGTCGGGTCGTCGTACCCGCGCAAGGGGTCCTCGACCGCACAGTTCAGCGCCAGGGCCGCCTGCTCCTGGACCGCCGGGTCCTCGCTCTGGCGGGTCGCCTTCGCCTCGGCGATCGCCTGGGCCTGGCGCGGGTCCTGCGAGGTGTCCCCGCCGCCGCCCGGGGGCGTCGGCACCGGCGGCGCCGGCTGAGCCGGCGCCGCGATCGGGGCACTCTGGCCGGCCGGCGCCTGCCCGGGCGTGCCGGCGCCGGTCGCGCCGCCCTGCTCGACCCCGCCCTGGCCCGGGGGCGCGCCCGGCTGTCCCGGCGTCCCCGGTTGGCCGGGCTGCGGGCCCGCCGGGATCGGGCCGCCGAGCACCGGACGGAAGTACAGCCGCGCCGTCTGCCCCAGCGACCGAGCCTGGTCGCCCTCCTGCCCGGGCACGGTGATGACCAGGTTGCTGCCGTCCAGGACCACCTCGGCGCCGCTGACGCCCAGCCCGTTGACGCGCTGCTCGATGATGGTGCGCGCCAGGTTGAGCTGGTCGGGCGTCGGCGCCGCACCGGTCTCGGTGCGGGCCGTCAGCGTCACCCGCGTGCCACCCTGCAGGTCGATGCCGAGCTTCGGCGTCGGCGACCCGTCCCCGGTGAAGAACACCAGCCCGTAGAGCGCGGCCACGATCACCAGGAAGGCGGCGAGGTAGCGCCCGGGCCGGAAGCGGACGGTCGGAGGGGCCACGCTGCGTTGCTCCAGATGATCGGGTGGGTTCAGCCGGGGAGGGGCTCGTCGCGAGGGTAGGCGGCGGGCCCGGCGCTCCCCGCGCCGCCCCGCCTTCTCCGCGTCGGGAGGAGCGTCAGGAGGAGCGCGGCGAGGACACGTTGTCCGTCGTGTCCGCCTTGCTGGTGGTCGCGGTGTCCGCGGCGTCCTTCGTGTCCGCCTTCGGCGTGGTGTCGGCGGGCTCGACGACCGGGGTCGCGTCGGCCGCGACCACGTCGTCGGCGTCATCCTCGACGACGTCGGTCACGGCGTCCTCGGCCACGAGCTTCTCGCGCACCGCCGCCCGCAGCCACGTGGTGACGACGTCGGGGGCGATCTCGAGGTCGATGGTGCGCTCGTCGTCGACGTCGACGACGGTGCCGCTGATGCCCGAGGTCATGACGACCACGTCGCCGACGGCGATGCTGTTCTGCAGGTCCTTCTGCTGGTTCTCCTGCTTCTTGCGCTGACGGCTGGACATGAACACCAGCCCGATCATGAACAGGATGAGCAGGGGGAAGATCAGGTCCATCGTTCTCCGTTCACCGGGCGGGCGCGTCGGTCTCCGCACCCCGCACTGTCCGATTCCGAGTCTGCCAGCTCAGGTGAACAGGGTCCCCTGGCCCCGGTCCTCGTCCGGCCGGTCGGCGGGGGGCTCCTGCCCCAGATGGCGCCACGCCAGGGGTGTGGCGACGCGTCCGCGTGGCGTACGGGCCAGCATCCCGGCCCGCACGAGGTAGGGCTCGCACACCTCCTCGACGGTCCCGGGCTCCTCGCCGACGGCCACGGCCAGCGTCGACACCCCCACCGGACCGCCGCCGAACGAGCGCACGAGGGCGGCGAGCACGGCCCGGTCGAGGCGGTCGAGCCCGAGCTCGTCGACGTCGTAGACCGCCAGCGCGGCCCGGGCGACCTCCTGGGTGACCGCGCCGTCGGCGCGGACCTCCGCGTAGTCGCGCACCCGGCGCAGCAGGCGGTTGGCGATGCGCGGGGTGCCCCGCGAGCGCCGGGCGATCTCGCGGCCCCCGTCGGGGCGCAGGTCGACGTCGAGGATGCGGGCGCTGCGCGCGACCACGTACTCGAGGTCGGACGGCTCGTAGAACTCCATGTGGCCGGTGAAGCCGAAGCGGTCGCGCAGCGGGCCGGTGAGCGAACCGGCCCGCGTCGTGGCCCCCACCAGCGTGAACGGCGCGACGTCGAGCGGGATCGACGTCGCCCCGGGGCCCTTGCCCACGACGACGTCGACCCGGAAGTCCTCCATCGCGAGGTAGAGCATCTCCTCGGCGGGCCGCGCCATGCGGTGGATCTCGTCGATGAACAGGACGTCGCCCTCGAGAAGGTTCGACAGCATCGCCGCGAGATCGCCCGCCCGCTCCAGCGCCGGGCCCGACGTGATGCGCACGGCGCTGCCGAGCTCGGTGCCGATGATCATCGCGAGGCTCGTCTTGCCCAGGCCCGGCGGGCCGGAGAGCAGCACGTGGTCGGGCGGGCGGCCGCGGCGCAGCGCGCCCTGGAGCACCAGGTCGAGCTGCTCGCGGACGCGGGGCTGGCCGATGAACTCGGCGAGCCGGGCCGGGCGCAGGCGGTTCTCGAGGTCGGACTCGCCGTCCTCGGGCGTGGCGTCGAGGGCGCGCTGGAGGCTCTCCTCCAGCTCGTTCTCCATGGTCGAGCTCCGCTGCGCTTCGTCTCCCGGCTCGCTCACCGCGACGGCCCGAGCCGCGTCAGCGCCGCGCGCAGGACCCCGGAGGAGTCGGACGGGCCGCCCGCGCCCAGCACCTCGTCGACGGCCTTCTCGGCGGGCTTGGCGGCGAACCCGAGGCCGACGAGCGCCTCGACGACCTGGTCGCGCAGCGTGCCGGCGGCGACCGGGGAGGCCGGGGCGTCCTCGTCGGTGCTCCCGGCGGGCGCCGGCGGGGCGACCTTGTCGCGCAGCTCGATGATCAACCGCTCGGCGCCCTTGCGCCCGATGCCCGGCACGCTCGTCAGCGTCGTGATGTTGCCGTCGGCGAGCGCGTGGCTCAGCGCCGCCGGGTCGAGCACGGCGAGGGCGGCCAGCGCCAGCCGTGGCCCCACCCCCGACACGGTCTGCAGCAGCAGGAACAGCTCGCGCTCGGCGGCGTCGGCGAACCCGTAGAGGGTCAGCGAGTCCTCGCGGACCACGAGCGCGGTGTCGAGCCGGGCGGGCTGCCCGCGGCGCAGGCGCGCGAGCGTGGACGGCGTGGCCTGCACGGCCAGCCCGACCCCGCCGACCTCGACCACCGTGTGGTCCAGCCCGACCGCGAGGACCTCCCCGCGCACCGACGAGATCACGGCACGATCCTCCTGGCTGGTGTGGCGAACAGGCGTTCGAAGGCTACCGGCCGCCCCCGACGGTGCCGTGGACCGGCGCGCCCGCTCACCCGCCCGCGAACGCCGCGATCACCGGGGCGAGCACCGCGGGGGTGACGATGTGCACCTGCCCGGGCAGCGTCCGGTGCTCCGCGCCGGGCACCGCGGCGGCCAGCGCCGCCACCGCCCGACGTACCCAGGCGGGGCTGTGCTCGCCGTCGAGGGCGAGCAGCGGCACGGCCAGGCCGGCGAGGCGCCCGGCGGGGAGCGGCTCCCCCACCACGAGCGCGACGTCGTGCGGCAGCGAGGGCGCCAGCGCGACCGTGCCGGCCCAGAACGGGGTCCGGCGCAGGCGCTCGACCGGGGCGGGCGCGGCCGCCGGGAAGCCGCCGAGGAACGCGGCCGCGGCGTCGTCGGGGTCGCCGGCGCGCAGGGCGGACATGGTCGCCGCGCCGAGGTCGCGGCGGGAGGCGGGGTCGTCGCCGGCGAGGGGCCACGGGGGCTCGTGGGCGACGACCCGTGCGGCCGGCAGGCCGGCCAGCACCGCGGTCAGCACCAGCATCGCCCCGGCCGAGTGCGCGTAGTGGACGGGCGTCCCGCCGGTGGCGGCGACCACGGCCGCGAGGTCGGCGACCTCCTCGGCCACCAGGTCCGCGCCCTCGGCACCGAGCGGGTCGCGGCCGGGGTCGGGCACTCCCCCGCTGTCGCCGCGGCCCCGGCGGTCCCAGGTGGTGACGGTGAACCGGTCGGCGAGGGCCTCGGCGAGCAGGCGGACGCTGGCCCGGGCCTGCAGCGCGCCGGTGGTGACCACGAGCGGCGGCCCCGCGCCCACCGTCTCGACCGCGATCGGCGTGCCGTCGGACGAGGTGACGGTGGTGCTCAGCGTCCGGCCTTCGGCGCAGCGGCCCGTTGCGTGGCCTTCTGGGCCGCCTTCAGGCGCGCGCGGTGACGCTTCGTCGCCTCGGCCGCGCGCGCCTCCGCCTCGGCCATCCGCGCCATCATCGGGGCGCGCCAGCAGTGGCAGACCGCGAGCGCGAGGGCGTCCGCGGCGTCCGCGGGACGCGGGGCGGTCTCGAGCGCGAGCACCCGCGTCACCATGGCCGTGACCTGCTCCTTGTCGGCGCGCCCGGAGCCCGTGACGGCGGCCTTGACCTCGCTGGGCGTGTGGAACGCGACGGGCAGCCCGGCGCGCCCGGCGACCAGGGCCACGACACCGCCGACCTGGGCGGTGCCCATCACCGTGCGCACGTTGTGCTGCGCGAACACCCGCTCCACGGCGACCACGTCGGGCCGGTGCTCGGCGATCCACGCCTCGACGGCGTCGGCGACCGCGCCGAGCCGGTCGGCCACCTCGGCCTCGGGCGGGGTCCGGACGACGTCGACGGCGACCGCGCGCACCGCACGCCCGCCGCCGCCCTCGACCACGCCGAGGCCGCAGCGCGTCAGCCCGGGGTCGACGCCCAGCACCCGCATGGCCGGGACGCTACGCGGCACGGGCCGGCGAACCGGCGCTCGTCCCCCGCTGCCGGTGTGTCGCGGCGCTCCCGGTCCGGCGATCTCACCGGAGCTGGCGCGCCCTCGGACTTCCCGCCGGCGGGCGTGCTGCGGAGATCAGGAGCACGTGGTCCACCCCGGGACCCGGGTCCCCGTCGATGAGGTGCCCGTGATCTCCACCCGGCGACGGCCCCATCGGCGCCACCCACCCGCGCCGGAGATCAGGAGCACGTGGTCCACCCCGGGACCCGGGTCCCCGTCGATGAGGTGCCCGTGATCTCCACCCGGCGACGACCAGGCCGGCGCTACCCACCGAGCCGGCGCCACCCACGTGATCACGGGCACGCCGTCCACCCGCGGGCGCGGGTCCCCGTCGATGACGTGCCCGTGATCTCCGGGCGCGGCATGCTGACCGCCGGCGCCCATGCACCACCCCCGCCGACCCGAGGAGGACACCGTGAGCACGAGCCCGGCCGAGGAGCCCCGTCCGCCGTTCCCGCCGTTCGACGAGGAGTCGGCGCGGGCGAAGGTGCTCGCCGCGGAGAACGCGTGGAACACACGCGACCCGGAGAAGGTCGCGCTCGCCTACACGCTGGACACGGTGTGGCGGAACCGGGACGAATGGGTCACCGGGCGCGACCAGGTCGTGGAGTTCCTGACGCGCAAGTGGGAGCGCGAGCGCGACTACGTGCTGCGCAAGTCGCTGTGGACCTTCGGCGGGCACCGGATCGCCGTGCGCTTCCAGTACGAGTGCCGCGACGCCGCCGGGCAGTGGTGGCGCAGCTACGGCAACGAGAACTGGGAGTTCGCCGACAACGGGCTCATGGCGCGCCGCGAGGCCAGCATCAACGACGTGCGCATCGCCGAGGAGGAGCGCCGGCTGCAGGGCCCGCGACCGGACGGGGACACGAGCGAGATCCCGATCTGATCGTTGAGCGTCCGTACACGGTCACGTGTCGGACGCGGCGATGGACGTGCACGGTGAGCGGAGCGAGGATCGTGCACCCGTGAGGATCACGCGCATCGCGCTCCATGAGGTCGAGCTGCCGTACGCGGGCGGGGTCTACCGGCTCTCGGGGGGCCGGTCCTACACGTCGTTCGACGCCTCGATCGTCCGCCTCACCTGCGACGACGGCACCGACGGCTGGGGCGAGAGCACGCCGTTCGGCTCGACCTACGTGGCTGCGCACCCCGCGGGCACGCGCGCCGGGATCGCGCTGCTGGCGCCCGCCCTGCTCGGCCTCGACCCCCGGCACACCGAGCGGGTCGGCGACGCCATGGACCGCACGCTGACCGGCCACCACGACGCGCGCACCGCGCTCGACGTCGCCTGCTGGGACGCGTTCGGCCGGTCGGTGGGCCTGCCGGTGTGCGACCTGCTCGGCGGCTCCACCGAGGTCCCCATGGCGCCGACGTCGTCGATCGGCGCGGGCGACCCGGAGGAGATGCGCGCCCGGGTGGCCGCGTACCGGGACCGCGGCTACCGCGCGCACTCGGTGAAGATCGGCGCCCTCGACGCGGAGGGCGGCCCGGCGCTGGACGCCGAGCGGATCGCGGCGAGCCTGGCCGACCGCCGGCCCGGCGAGACCTTCCTCGTCGACGCCAACGGCGGCCTGCTCCCCGAGCACGCCCTGCGCATGATCACGCTGCTGCCGCCCGGGCTGGACTTCGCCCTCGAGGCCCCGTGCGCGACGTGGCGCGAGACCGCCTCGCTGCGCCGGCGCTGCCCGTACCCGATCGTGGTCGACGAGCTGGGCCTGCTCGACGCGGACATCGCGCACGTCGTCGCGAGCGACCTCGCCGACGGCATCAACCTGAAGATCTCGAAGGCCGGCGGGCTCACCCCGGGGCGCCGGCACCGCGACCTCGCCCGTGCCGCCGGGCTGACGGTCAGCGTGCAGGACACCGTCGGCTCCTCGCTGTCCTACGCCGCGATCCTGCACCTCGGCGCCACCGTGCCCCCGCGCACGCTGCGCGGCGTGCTGAACAGCGAGGACATGGTGACCCGCAAGGTCGCCGCCCTCGACACCGTCGTGACCGCCGACGGCGTGCTGCCCGGCCGGTCGCCGGGCCTGGGCGCGACGGTGGACGAGGACGCGCTCGGCGGGCCGGTGGCCGTCTGGGAGCTCTAAGGTCGCGGCCCCGGGTCGTCGTGCCGGAAGGTGACGCTGACCCGCGGGCCGGCGCCGGGCCACTTGGGCACCGTGTGCTGCCACTCGTGCTGGCAGCGCCCGCCCATGACCAGCAGGTCGCCGCCCGCCACGGTCAGCCGCGTCGACGAACCGCCGCCCAGGGGGCGCAGCCCGAACCGCCGCGGCGCACCCAGCGACACGATCGCGACGATCGGTGCCTCGTGGGTGAAGCGCACCCGGTCGCCGTGCCAGGCCACCGAGTCGTCGCCGTGGCGGTAGTAGTTGGCGCCGACCCGGTCGAAGCGGACCCCGTAGCGCCGCGAGAGGGCGTCGGCGACGGCCGGCATGGGATCCGGCGCGTCGTCGATGCGCCACCCGCAGGTCAGCCGCGGCTCCATGACGTCCTGGTCGTACATGCGGCGCCGCCGCTGGTCCCACGGCGCCTGCGCCACGATCGCGTCGAACCACGCGTCGGCGCCCGTGATCCAGGCGGGGGCCAGGTCGACCCACGAGCGCTCGTCGAGGACGATGCGGCGCGGGACGACGGCCGGATCCACCGCAGGGTCCTGCGCGGTCTCGCCCCCGCCGAAGAGCGAGGGCGTCCAGGCTGTCGTCATCGAGGTCAGTAGAACACATGTTCGAACGGAGCGCGAGCGTGCAGAGCAAGCACATCGTCGTCCACGGGCGCGTGCAGAGCGTCTTCTTCCGCGCGGCCGCCGAGGAGGAGGCGCGCCGGCTCGGCGTCGGCGGCTGGGTGCGCAACCGGGACGACGGCACCGTCGAGATGGTCGTCGAGGGCGAGGACGACGCCGTCGAGCAGATGGTCGCCTGGGCCCGCGAGGGCTCGTCGCAGGCGCGGGTCAGCGGCGTCGACGTCACCGACACCGAGCCGCAGGGTCACCGGACCTTCGAGCAGACGTGAGGCTGGCCGCGGAGCAGGTCCGCCGCTTCCGCCTGCGCCGCCAGCACATCGCCGCGCACGACGGCACCGACCCCGTCGCCGTCGCCCGCCGCCTGCTCGGCGTGCAGGCGCAGGTGCCCTCGGCCGCCGCGCAGGCGGTCGCGGTCCGGACGCCGGAGGGCACCGCCGACGACGGCACCGTCGAGGCCGCGCTGACCGCGGGGACGCTCGTGCGCACGTGGGCGGCGCGCGGGACCCTGCACCTGCTCGCCACCGACCAGGCGCCGTCCCTGCTGGCCCTGCTGGCCGCCGCCCGCTCGTGGGACAAGGGCTCCTGGCAGCGGGAGTTCGCCACCGCCGCGCAGATGACCGCCCTCGAGGCCGCGGTCGTCGACGTCCTCGCCGACGGCGCCGTCCTCACCCGCGAGGAGCTCACCGCCGCCCTCGTCGCCCACAGCGGGGACGAGGGGCTCGCCGAGGCCCTCCGCTCGGGGTGGGGCACCGTACTCAAGCCGCTGGCCTGGCAGGGCCTGATCTGCCACGGGCCGCCGGCGGGTGCGCGGGTGACCTTCACCCGCCCCGGCTGGCCGGGCCTGCCCGACGCCGACGAGGCCGCCCGCACGATCGTGCCCGCCTTCCTCGCCGCACACGGGCCCGCGACGCCGACCGCCGTCGACGCCTGGCTCCTGCGCGGCATGACGCCCAAGGCGCGGCTGCGGCGCTGGTTCGCCGACCTGGTCGCCGACGGGACGCTGACCGAGGTGACGGTCGACGGCGAGGCCCGGTACGCCCGCACCGAGGACCTCGACGACCTCGAGGTCGCGCCCCCCGTGGGGACGCGGCTCCTCGGCCCCTTCGACCCCTACGTGCTCGGCGCCGGCACCGCCGACCCCGACCTCGTCCCCGCCGACCGCCGCAAGGACGTCAGCCGCGCCGCGGGGTGGATCGCGCCGGTGGTCGTGGACGACGGCCGCGTGGTGGGCACCTGGAGCGCCGAGGACGACCGCCTCGCCGTGACCCCGTTCGACGGCCCGGTGGACGTCGGGTCCGAGGCCGAGACCTGGTCCCGCGTCCTGGGCCGCCCGCTCACGCCCCCGGGGTGACCGGCACCCGCGCGTCGCGGACGAGCAGCCGCACCACCACGCCGGCGTGGTCGGTGCCGGGCAGGACGCGGGTGGTCAGGTCCACCGGCGCGACCGGTCCGGACACGAGCACGTGGTCGATGGCCGCGAACGGCGGCAGCGTCGAGTCGGTCGGCCAGGTGCCCTGCAGGCCCGCGCCGATCGCGGCGGCCGAGTCGCTCCAGGTGCTCGACAACAGCTCGCGCAGCGGACGGTGATCGAGCGTCGCGTTGAGGTCGCCGATCACCAGGCGCGGCGGGCCCTCGAGCGGCGCGGGCCCCGGCAGGTTCGTGATCTCACGCGCCCAGCCCGCGGCGTCGTCGCGGAACACCGGCGCGGCGGGGTGGGCGACGACGACGTCGACGGGCCCGCTGGGCGCCAGCACCCGGGCCGTGACCTGCGAGAACACGCCCTCGCGCAGCACAAGGCCGGACGGGGCGAGCGGGTGGCGGGCGAGCAGCGCGGTGCCGCCCGCGCCCTCGCGCGCCCGCGACACCACGAACGGCAGCTCGCCGCGCAGGCCCGCCGCCGCGAGGGCCTGCTCGGCCTCCGGGGTGACCTCCTGCAGCCCCAGGACGTCCACCTGCTGCTCGCGGACCAGCCCCACCACGGCGTCGGGCCGTGCCTGCCCGAACTTCATGTTGACCGTGGCGACGGTGACCGGCGCACTGTCCGGGCCGGGCGTGACGGTGGGGTCGCCGTCGTCGGTGGCCCGGGGCACGACCACCGCCAGCAGCGCGAGCGCGGCCACCAGGGCCACCGCGCCGACGGCCCGGCGGCGCGCCAGGAAGCAGACGGCCGCCACGACGACGGCGACCGCGGCGACGACCGGGGTGAGCGCCAGCAGCCCGAAGACGAGCGGCGAGCCGACCGGGGCCCACCACCAGAACGGCACCCACAGGGCGACGAGCGCCGCGGCGACGCCCAGCAGGAGGCCGACCACGCGGGAGCGGCGGGCGGGGCTCACCGCGCGGCGAGCCGCTCGAGGCGCAGCAGCTCGACGCCCGCGCTGTCGACGAGCCGGCCGGTCTCCTCGTAGCCGGCGCGCCGGTACAGGCGCAGGTTCTCGTCGCTGCGGGCGCCGGTGACGAGCCAGCTGACGTCGCCCGCGGCCAGCTCGGCGTGGGCACGCTCCATGAGCGCGCGTCCCACGCCGTGGCCCTGGGCGTCCGGGGCGACCGAGTACCGGGCGAGCTCGGCGCACCCCGAGCCGGTGCCGATGCCGTCCCCGCGCAGGCGCACCGACCCGATCAGCCGCTGTCCCGCCCACGCGCCGAACCCCCGCACGTCCGGGCGCCCCAGGTCGGCGGCGAGCCCGGCGACCGTCTCGCGCAGCGGCGGGATCTCCGTCGTGCCGTAGCGGCGCGCCTCGGACAGGTAGGCGGCGTACTGCACGGTCAGCGCCTCGCCGGCGTCGCCCGCCCCGAGGACGGCCACGACGCACGGCGGGGCCGTCATGCTCAGCCGACCTCGGCCATGACCTCGTCGGACGCGTCGAAGTTCGAGTAGACGTTCTGCACGTCGTCGGAGTCCTCGAGCGCGTCGATGATCCGCAGCACCTTGCGGGCGCCGTCGGCGTCGACCTCGACGTTCATCGACGGCACGAACGACACCTCGGAGGAGTCGTAGTCGACGCCCGCCTCCTGCAGCGCGGTGCGGACGGTGACGAGGTCCGACGGGTCGGTGAGCACCTCGAAGTTCTCGCCGTAGTCGTTGACCTCCTCGGCGCCCGCCTCGAGCACCGCGAGCAGCAGGTCGTCCTCGGCGAGCTCGCCGCCGCCCTGCTCCTTGGGGACGATGATGACGCCCTTGCGGTTGAACAGGTAGGCCACCGAGCCCGGGTCGGCCATCGCGCCGCCGTTGCGGTTCATGGCCGTGCGGACCTCGCCCGCGGCGCGGTTCTTGTTGTCGGTGAGGCACTCGACGAGCACCGCGACGCCGCCCGGGGCGTAGCCCTCGTAGGTGATCGCCTGGTAGTCGGCCCCGCCGGCCTCCGCCCCCGAGCCGCGCTTGACCGCGCGGTCGATGTTGTCGTTGGGGACCGACGTCTTCTTCGCCTTCTGGATGGCGTCGTACAGCGTCGGGTTGGCGGCCGGGTCGCCGCCGCCGGTCCGCGCCGCCACCTCGATGTTCTTGATCAGCTTCGCGAACATCTTGCCGCGCTTGGCGTCGATCGCGGCCTTCTTGTGCTTGGTGGTCGCCCACTTGGAGTGGCCGCTCATCGTCTCCCCTTCGCCTCGCGCGTGCCTCGCGGTCGATCCGGGTGCGGCACTGCCGGCTCGAACACCGGCGGCACGAACGGCAGCTCGTGCCGCGCACGCTTTCCGACGGTCCAGTCTACCGAGGTCCTCATCGGGGCGGCGGGACGGTACGGTGCTCGCACATCTGGGTTTCGAACAGATACCCAGACCGTCGACGACAGGAGTCCCGTGGACGTCACGACGCGCGAGCGCACCCACACCTGGTCCGACCCCCGCACGCTCGCCGCCGCGGCGGCCGGCCGCGACGGGCTGGCGTTCCTGCAGGCCATGGCCGACGGGACGCTCCCGCCCCCGCCGATCATGACGCTGGTCGGCGCCGGGGTGGAGTCGGTGGAGCCCGGCCGGGTCGTCTTCACCGTCGAGCCCGCCGAGTACCACTACAACCCCATCGGCTCGGTGCACGGCGGCATCTACGCGACGCTGCTCGACTCCGCGGCCGGGTGCGCCGTGCACAGCACGCTGCCCGCCGGCGTGGCCTACACCAGCCTCGACCTCTCGGTGAAGTTCCTGCGCCGCCTCACCGCAGGCTCGGGCACCAGCCGCGCCACCGGATACGTCGTGCACGCCGGGCGCAGCACCGCGCTCGCCCGCGCCGAGCTCGTCGACGGGCAGGGCCGCCTGGTGGCCGAGGCGACGTCGAGCTGTTTGATCCTCCGCGGCTAGGCCGACCCCCCGCACGTCTCTCCCGGACGTGTGGTGGGCTCGTCGCGGTCGGGCCGTCGAGGACGAGGGGTTCGTACATGGCCGGCAGACGGGTCGCGGTGACCGCTGCGCTCCTCGCTCTCCTCGCTCTCCTCGCCGCGTGCGGCGGCGGCGCGCCCGACCCCGCGCCCCCCGCGGGCCCGCCCGACCCGGCCCGCACGGCGTCGGCCGGCCCGGTCGGTGAGCAGGAGCCCGCGCCCGCCGGCGCCGCCACCCAGGCGCTGGTCCCGACCCCCGTCACGGTCCCGCCCGGGCTCGGCGCGGAGCCGTTCGACACGGCGCGCCGGGCGCTGGTGCCCGCGGGCTGGTCGATGTCGGTGTGGGCGCGCGTCGACGGCGCCCGCATGGCGGCGTTCGCCCCCGACGGGGCGCTGCTGGTCTCGCGGCCCGGCGCGGGCGAGGTGGTGCGGCTCGTCGCGGGTCCGGGCGGGACGACGAGCACGACGCTCGTCGGCGACCTGACCCAGCCGCACGGGCTGTGGTTCTCCGGCTCGACGCTCTACGTCGCCGAGAGCGACGCGGTGCGCTCCTACCCGTACGCGGACGGCCGGCTCGGGACGCCCACCACGGTCGTCGACGGCCTGCCCGACGCGCGCAGCCCCGACCTGCGCGGGGCCTACGCGCACGCGCTCAAGAGCGTCGCGGTCGGGCCGGACGGCGCGGTCTACATCTCGGTCGGCTCGACGGGCAACGTGTCCCCGCAGGACCGCGAGTCGACCCCGCAGCGCGCGGCGATCCTGCGCGTGCCGCCGGGCGGCGGGCCCGCCGAGCCCTACGCGCGCGGCGTCCGCAACGGCACGGGCCTCGCGGTCGCCCCGGACGGCGCGGTGTGGACCGCGGTCAACAACCGCGACAACATCCCGTTCCCCTACGACCGGCCCTACGGCGAGAACGACGGCTCGGCGCGCGGCCAGGTCATCCCCGACTACGTCGACGACCACCCGCCCGAGGAGCTCGCGCGCCTCTACCCCGGCCGGGACGTGGGCTGGCCGTACTGCAACCCGGACCCCGACGTGCAGCCCGGCGTCCCGAACAGCGCCCTCGACCCGTCCGACGTGCCCTTCGTCGCCGACGCCGAGACGAACCCGGACGGCCGCGCCCTCGACTGCGCGACGTTGACCCCGGTCGAGCAGACGATGGGCGCGCACTCCGCGCCGCTGGGCCTGGCGTTCGGCACGCTGCCCGCGCCGTACGGGCAGGGCGCGCTGGTCGGGGTGCACGGGTCGTGGAACCGGCAGACCCCGCGCGCCCCCGAGGTGTCGTTCTACCCGTGGCGCAACGGCGGCCTCGACGGCCAGCGCACCCTCGTCGGCGGCTTCCAGGCCCCGGACGGCTCGCGGTGGGGCCGCCCCGTCGCGGCGGTGCCCGGTCCCGACGGTGCCGTCTACGTCACCGACGACGGGGCGAACGCGGTGTACCGCCTGGCTCCGCCCGGACGCTGAGCGGCTCGTCGATCGTGCCCAACCGTTTGGTCGGCGATCGTGACGGGCACGACACCTGACATGAGCGAGCAGATCACCGTGACCCGCACCGTCGACGCCAAGCCGGACCAGCTGTTCGCGCTGCTGGCCTCGCCGGAGCGGCACCACGAGTTCGACGGCGCGGGCATGCTGAAGGGCGTCGACGGCAGCGCGTCGATCAGCGGCGTCGGCGACCAGTTCGTCATGAACATGCACAACGACGCGCTCGGCGACTACCAGATGCTCAACACCGTCACGTCCTTCGAGCAGGACCGCGAGATCGGCTGGTCGCCCCAGCTCCACCCGCTCGACGGCTACACCGACAAGCTCGGCGACGTCACCGCCAAGGGCCACGTCTGGACCTGGAAGCTCGCGCCCTCGGGCAGCGGCACCGAGGTCACCCAGGTCTACGACTGGAGCGGCGTGCAGGACGACCAGTTCAAGGGCTTCTTCCCGATGGTCACCGAGGACCAGATGACGCAGACGATCGACAAGGTCGCCGACGCGGCGCAGTAGTCGTCACGCCGGGGGCGCGGAGCTGCGCGCCCCCGGCCCCGGCGTGCTGCGCATCCGGTCGTCCGCGGCGAGGCGGTGACCGGCCGCGCACTCCGCCACCAGCGCCACCGGCTCCCCGCAGCCCTCGTGGCGCACCACCACCGGCGGCCCGTCGGCGCGGTGCCGGTCGCCGTAGGCCATGAGCGCGAGCAGCACGGGCCGCAGGTCCTGCCCGGCCTCGGTGAGCCGGTACTCGCGCCGGGTCCGGCGGCCGGGCTCGCGGTACTCCGCGGTCTCCACCAGGCCCGCCTCCGCCAGCACCGCGAGGCGCCGCGTGAGCACGGTCCGCGCGATGCCGAGGTGCGCGACGAGGTCGTCGAAGCGGCGCACGCCGTGCAGCAGGTCGCGCACCACGAGCATCGTCCACGGCTCGCCGAGCACGGCCATCGTGCGCGCGATCGAGCACGCGCCGCTGTCGATGTCGCGCCAGCGCAGGGTCTCCGTGCTCATCCGATCTCCTTCACGAGCTCGATGCCGCGCGCCAGGGTGTCGAGGCGCCGCCCGAGGTCCGCGCCCGCCGGGTAGAGCCGCACGGTGGTGATCCCGGCGTCGCGCCACACCGCGAGGCGCTCGCGCACGCCGTCCTCGGTGCCGATGAGGGTGGTCGCGGCGACCATCTCCCGCGGCACCGCGGCCGCGGCGTCGTCGCGACGGCCGTCCTGCCAGAGCGCGCGGACCTCGGCGGCGACGTCGGCGAAGCCCTGGCGGGCGTAGGCGTCGTGGTAGAAGTTCCGGCTCGCCGAGCCCATGCCCCCGAGGCTGAACGCGAGCCCGGCCCGGCGCTCGTCGAGCATCGTGGCGAGCTCGTCCTCGTCGCGCGCGAACGCGATCTCCGCCCCCTGGCAGAGGTCGAGGTCGGCGAGCGTGCGCCCGGCCGCGGCGGCACCCTCGGCGAGGGGCTCGAGCGAGGTCGCGGCGCCCTCGGGGACGAAGCTGGTGCCCAGCCAGCCGTCGGCGACCTCGCCGGTCAGGCGCAGCATCCGCGGCGACAGGGTGGCCAGGTAGACCGGGACGCGCGTGTCCGCGGCGACCGACACCCGCATCGGGCGCGCCTCCCCGCCGGGCAGCGGGAGGCTCACGTGACGTCCCTCGTAGGTGACCTTCTCCCCCGCCATGACGCGGCGCACGACCTCGACGGTCTCGCGCATCCGGCCCAGCGGGTGGGCGAACGGCACCCCGTGCAGGCCCTCGAGCACCTGCGGCCCGGAGCTGCCGAGCCCCAGCAGGAAGCGGCCCTGCGACATCGTCTGCAGGGTCAGGGCGGTCTGCGCGACCAGGGCCGCCGAGCGCGTGCCCACCTGCACGACGCCGGACCCGAGCAGCATCCGCGCGGTGCGCGCGGCGAGGTAGCCCAGCGGCGACGGCGCATCGGATCCCCACGCCTCGGCGACCCAGCACACGTCGAGCCCGAGCCGTTCGGCCTCGACGACGAAGTCGACGGTCTCGGCCCACGGCGCGCCGGAGGCCTCGATCGTCGTCGCGGCCCTCACGTCTCGGCGCGTTCCTTGATCCCGGCCAGCGTGCGCTCGATGCCGGCCTTGAACTCGCGCAGCCGCCCCGCGACGATGCGCTCCTCCTTGTCGGGCATCTTCTCGATCACCGTGGTCAGGTTGGACGGGCCGGGCCCCATCTGGGCCCACTGACGCAGCTCGGTCCCCCCGTCGGCGGGCGTGAGCGTGAAGCGCCACAGCGCCGAGGGGTTCGCGGTGTCCATGACGGCCCAGGCGAAGGCGCGCTCCTCGTCACACTCGACGACGGTCGAGACGGTCTCCCACTCGCCGGCCTGGGGGTGCGCGTTGCGGCCGCGGAACCGGTGCCCGACCGCCGGCGCGTCCCCCTCGCCCGGGCCCTCGGGCGCCGGGAGCCAGTGCGCCTCCTGCAGCTCCTCGGAGGTGTCGGCGACGACGCCGATGTCCCGCACCAGCGGCCACACCCGCGCGGGCGGGGCCGCGACGTGGACGACGGCCTCGACGGTGGGGCGGTCCGCGTAGCGCATCGTGGCAGCGTAGCCCCCGCTGGGTCGCTCCGCGATATCCAGCTGACCACCCATGCACTCACGCGCATGACCTGCCATGACGCGGCGCGCCGCCCCGGCTAGCCTGCCGCCGGAGATCGAATCCGAGAGGGCGGTGGGCATGACGGCGTGGGCCGGACTGGCGGCACGGGCGGCGGGCACGATCGCGACCGGGGTGGTGGGCGTGGCCGTGGTCGAGGGCGTCCGGAAGATCGCCACCGGGGCGCGCCTGCACGACGCGGCGGTGACCGTGACGACGGCGGGCCTGCGCGGCGCGCGGGCGGCCGAGGCCGGCGCCGAGCGCGTCCGACTCTCCGCGGGCGACATCGTGGCCGAGGCGCGGGGCCGGCTCGGCGAGGAGGCACCGGCGCCCGGGGCCGGGGCGAACGGGCACGACCACGAGCACTGACCCCGTGGAGCCACTCGTCGTCTCCGACGCCGCCGGACGCGTCCGGTTCGCGACGCCCTGGCTGCGCGACCGCGTCGCCCTCGCCGTCGCGGTGGAGGACGCGCTCGACGCGCTGCCGGGTGTCCGGCAGGCGCACGCACACCCCCGGACCGGGGCGGTCGTCGTCTGGTACGACCCGGGCTCGGACGCGCGGTCCGCGCTGCCGTCCGTCATCGCCGGGACCACCGCGTCCACCCCGGCTCGCCGCGCGCCCCGCTCGGCCGACGTCGGCAACGGCGACCTGCTGCGCATGGCCCTCGGCGGCGTCGCCCTGCTGCTGCTCGGCGGCCGCCGCTACGTCCTGCGCCGGCCCCCGGTGCTCGGGCCCACGAGCCGGCTCGCCGCCACCGGCGTCACGATCGTCACCGGCTACCCCTTCCTGCGCGGGGCCCTGCGCTCGCTGGCCGGTGGGCGCGGCGCAGGCACCGACGCGCTCGTCTCCGCGGCCACCATCGCGTCGCTGGCGCTGCGCGAGAACGTCGTCGCGCTCACCGTCCTGTGGCTGCTCAACATCGGCGAGTACCTGCAGGACCTGACGCTGCGCCGCAGCCGGCGGGCGATCTCGGACCTGCTCTCGGGCGCGCGGACCCGGATCTGGGTGCGGGCCGACGACGGGATCGAGGTGGAGGTCGACATCGCCCGCCTCGCCGTGGGCGACGAGGTGGTGGTGCACGAACAGGTGGTGCTGCCCGTCGACGGCGTCGTGGTGGAGGGCTCGGGGGTGGCCGACCAGGCGGCGATCACCGGCGAGAACCTCCCGGTGCAGGTCGAGGTGGGCGCGGCGCTGCCGGCCGGCTCGGTGCTGCTGCGCGGGCGGATCGTCGTGCGCGCCGAGCGCGTCGGCACCGAGACCGCGCTCGGGCGCATCGTGGAGCGCGTCGAGTCCGCCCAGGCCGACCGCGCGCCGATCCAGACCGTCGGCGAGACGTTCTCGCGGCGCTTCGTCCCGACCTCGTTCGCGCTGTCGCTGGCCACGCTCGTCGTCACCCGCGACGTGCGGCGCGCGATGACGATGCTGCTGGTGGCGTGCCCGTGCGCGGTGGGGCTGGCGACCCCGACGGCGATCAGCGCGGAGATCGGCAACGGCGCGCGCCGGGGCATCCTCGTCAAGGGCGGGTCGCACCTCGAGGCGGCGGGGCGCGTCGACGCGGTGGTGTTCGACAAGACCGGGACGCTGACCGTCGGGCGGCCCGTGGTGACGAACGTGGTGTCGTTCGACGACGACGTCACCCCGGAGCAGGTCCTGGCGCTGGCGGCGAGCTCGGAGATCCACTCGCGGCACCCGCTGGCGCAGGCAGTGATCCGCTCGACCGAGGAGCGGCGCATCGAGATCCCGCCGCACGAGGAGTGCGAGGTGCTGCTCGGCCAGGGCATGCGGGTGCAGGCCGACGGGCGCACCCTGCTGCTGGGGTCGCGGGAGCTGCTCAAGGCGCAGAAGGTCGCGATCTCGCGCAAGGCCCACGGCTGGGTGCGCAGGCTCCAGCGCGCGGCGGAGACCCCGCTGCTGCTGGCGGTCGACGGCCGGCTCACGGGGCTGATCAGCCTGCGCGACACCGTGCGCCCGGAGGCCACCGCGGTGCTCGCGGCGCTGCGGGCCGACGGCGTGGAGCGGATCGTCATGCTCACCGGCGACCACCCCGAGACGGCCGCTGCCGTGGCCGGGGAGCTGGGCGTCGACGAGTGGCGCGCGCAGGTCCTGCCCGAGGACAAGCAGGACGTGGTGCGCGACCTGCAGGCCGCCGGGCACACCGTGGCCGTGGTGGGCGACGGCACCAACGACGCGCCGGCCCTGGCGCTCGCCGACATCGGCATCGCGATGGGCGTGGGCGGCACCGACGTCGCCGTCGAGACCGCGGACGTGGCGCTGGCCGGCGACGACCTCGCCCGCCTGCTCGACCTGCGCGACCTCGGCCGGCACTCCATCGCGCTGATCCGGCAGAACTACGGGATGTCGATCGCGGTGAACGCCGTGGGCCTGGTGGTCTCGGCCGGCGGGGCGCTCTCACCGGTCGTCGCGGCGATCCTGCACAACGCCTCGTCGGTGGCCGTCGTGGCCAACTCCTCCCGCCTGATCCGCTACCGCCTCGAGGCGACCGACCGGCCCATGTGAGCACTTTCCGGCCCTAGAGGGCCGGAAGGTGCTCACGGAGGGAGGCGAGGGCCTCGACCGTCTCGGTGGTGCGGGCGGGGTCGGCGGTGGTCTGCACCATGAGCGCGAGGTGGCGCAGGCCCGTCGCGGCGGCCGTGCGCGCGAGGTGCTCGGCGAGGTCGTCGACCGTGCCGACCGGGTGCCGGTCGCACAGCAGGTCGGTGTAGGCGACGGGGTCGCGCAGGGTGCGCGAGGCGCCGTCGGCGCGCACGTGGCCCGCGAGCCCCGGCCCGAGCCAGGTCGGCAGGGCCTCGCGCACCGCCCGCTGCGCCTGCGCCCGCGTGTCGGCGACGTGCGCGATCCCGACGCCGACGTGCGCCCCGGCGCGCCCGGCCCGGTCGTCCCAGCGCCGCACCATCGCGCCCCGCTCGGCGTCGTCGGCGTGCATCCCGAGCAGCAGGAGCAGGTCCCGGTCGGCGGCAAGGTCGACGGTCGCCCCGGACGTCGCCGCCACCCGCACCGGCGGCCCGCCGGGTGTCGCCGGGCGCGGCACGACGCCGACCTCGGGGAAGGTCAACGTCGGCCCGGAGGCGCTCACCGTCTCGCGCCGCCACGTCCCGAGCAGCGCGTCCAGCTCCTCGGCGAGGCCGCCCTCGTACCGCGCGACGCCCCCGCCCTGCACCACGAGCTCGCGCCACGGCCCGCCCCGCCCGACCCCGAGCGTGAAGCGCCCCGGCGCGAGCTGGTCGAGCATCGCCGCCTGCTCGGCGAGCGCCACCGGGTGACCCACGGGCAGCACGCTCACGGCCGTCCCCACGCCGATCCGGGCCGTGGCGCCGAGCAGGTGCCCCGCGAGCGTCGTCGCCGACGGGCAGACGCCGTAGGAGACGAAATGGTGCTCGGCGAGCCAGACGTCGTCGAGGCCGAGGCGGTCGGCCAGCGCCGCCAGCCGCACGGTCTCCGCGAGCGCCTCGCCGTGGGTGCGGCCGGGCCACTGCGGCGAGATCAGGAACAGACCGAGGCGCACGGGCACGCACCCTGCCCGACGGTGCCCACCCAGCCATGCAGCACCGTGCATGACTTAGAGTAACCACTCGTTCGGCGCAGCGTCACGAGAGGGGTCCCGGGTGAAGGTCGCGTTCGTCGGCAAGGGCGGGAGCGGGAAGACCACCTGCGCCTCGCTGTTCGCGCTCCGGGCGGCCGCCACCGGCGCCCCCGTGCTGGCGCTGGACGCCGACATCAACCAGAACCTCGCGGTCGCCCTCGGCGCCTCCGAGGAGGACGCGGCCGGGCTCCCGACGCTGCCCGGGCACCTGGGGCTGATCAAGGAGTGGCTGCGCGGGGAGAACCCGCGCATCCCGTCGGCCGACCAGATGATCAAGACCACGCCGCCCGGGCGCGGCTCGCGGCTGCTGCGCGTCGTCGAGGACAACCCGATCTGGGATGCCGCCGTGCGCGAGGTCGTCCCCGGCGTGCGGGTCGGCCTGGCGGGCGCGTTCGAGGACGCCGACCTGGGCGTCGCCTGCTTCCACGCCAAGACCGGGGCGGTGGAGCTGTTGCTCAACCACCTCGTCGACGGGCCCGGCGAGTACGTCGTCGTCGACATGACCGCCGGCGCCGACGCCTTCGCCTCGGGCCTGTTCACCCGCTTCGACCTGACCTTCCTGGTCTGCGAGCCGACCCTGCGCTCGGTCGGCGTGTACCGCCAGTACGCCGGCTACGCCCGCGACTTCGGCGTGCGCCTGGCCGTCGTCGGCAACAAGGTCGCCGACGAGGGCGACGCCGCGTTCCTGCGCGACGAGGTCGGCGACGACCTCGTCGGCGTCCTCGGCCACTCCGCCCACGTCCGCGCCGGCGACCGCGGCGCCTCCCGCGACGTCGCGGGCCTCGAGCCGGCCCACGCCGCCGTGCTCGACGACCTGCGCGCCGCCGTCGACGCGGTGCCCCGGGACCGGGAGCGGTACCAGGCCGACGCCGTCGCCATGCACCTGCGCAACGCCCACGCCTGGGCCGGCTCCGCCCTCGCCGACCAGATCGATCCGGACTTCGTCCCCGCACCCGTCACGCTCTGAACACGACACACACCCCCCACGGTCGAGCTCCGGCTCCGCCCACGTCTCCCCTGGAGGTCAGACCATGTCCCTGGACGTCTCCCCCGAGCTGCTCGACAGCGCCGCGCGCGGCGAGGTGACCGACGCCGAGTTCGTCGACTGCGTGCGGACCTCGCTGCCCTACGCGTGGACGGTCATCTCCTCGACCGTGGCCGACCTCGAGCTCTCCGGCGGCGAGCTCGCCGACCACGAGGTCCCGCCGCCGAGCGAGGCCGAGCGCGGCCAGCTGCTGCGCGCGCTCGCCTCGGACGCCATCCGCGGCGGCCTCGAGCGCCACTTCGGCGTCACGCTCGCCTTCCAGAACTGCCACCGCGTCGCCGCGTTCCGCCCGGCGGCGGTGGACGGGGCCACCTACCGCGAGTTCACCTCGCCGCGCGGCCAGCTGCTCAACCAGTCGCCGGAACTCCGGGACTGCTAGCGCGCACCTGGCGCAGGAACAGGTCGTGCAGGCGGGCGTCGCCGGTCTGCTCGGGGTGGAACGCGGTGGCGATCACCGGCCCCTGGCGGACGGCGACGACCTTGCCCGACGCCGGGCCCGGTGCCCCGCCGGGGACGCGGGCGAGCACCTCGACGCCGCGCCCCGTCGACTCGACCCAGGGGGCGCGGATGAACACCGCCCGTACCGGGCCGCCCGCCACCCCGGTGACCGCGAGGTCGGTCTCGAACGACTGCACCTGGCGGCCGAACGCGTTGCGGCGCACCGTGATGTCCAGCGCGCCGAGCTGGTGCTGGTCGGGGCGGGCGTCGACGGCCTCGCGCGCCAGCAGGATCATCCCGGCGCACGAGCCGAACGCGGGCATCCCGGCCGCGAGGCGCTCGCGCAGGGGCTCGAGCAGCTCGAACGCCTCGAGCAGCTTCGACAGCGTCGTCGACTCGCCGCCGGGCAGCACGAGCCCCGCCACCTCGGCGAGCTCCGAGGGCCGGCGCACCGGCCGCGCGTCCGCCCCGCACGCCCGCAGGGCGTCGAGGTGCTCGGGGACGTTGCCCTGCAGGGCCAGGACGCCGACGGGTGCGCTCACGCCTCCAGTCTAGGAACCTCCGGGCCCGGACCCAGCCGGCCGATGGCGCCCGCCCCGTGGCCCGCGGCGAGCAGGGGCGCCCACACGTCGTGCTCGAGGTCGGCGCGGTGCCCCGCGAGGAGGTCCGCGGGCCCGTCGACGGTGAGGCTCCCGAGCGCCGCCGGGAGCAGCACCGAGCGCCCGCGCCCCAGGCTCTCGGCGTGCTGGCCGACCCGCAGGCACACCGGCGCGCCGACGTTGGTCAGCACCGTGGCCGAGCGGACCCCGATCGTCGCGCGGCGCGCGACGCGCCAGCGGTCGAGCGCGAAGTACGGCCCGGCGGTGAGCACCACCCGCGAGACGCCGTCGTCGACGTCGACGGCGAGCCCGGGGCGGAACTCGGGGCGGGGCGCGGGGTCCCACTGCGCGAGCAGCGCCTCGACGTTCGCCCGCTGCTGCGCGGGCGGGACGGGCGAGCCGTCCTCCATGTGCCAGGGCATCGCGTGCTGCACGACGTCGGAGGTCTGCTCGATCTCGTGCACGAGCGTGTCCGGGCCGAACGAGTGCAGCGTCCCGCCCGGCACGTAGATCGTCTCCCCGGCCCGCACCGGCAGGCGGCGCAGCACCGCGTCGAAGTCGCCGTCGAGCAGCGCCGTGCGCAGCGTGTCGGTGTCGACACCGGGGTGCGTGCCGCACAGCGCGGTCGCCCCGGGGGCCGCCTCGAGGACGTGCCACGCCTCGGTCTTGCCGGTCGGGGTGCCCTCGAGGCGCTGCGCGGTGGCGTCGTCGGCGTGCAGGTGCACGGGCAGGGTGCCGTGCGCGTCGATGGTCTTGGTCAGGAACGGGAAGGCGCCGTCGCGCCGGCCCGGCCCCAGCACCTCGTCGGGCCAGGTCGTGACCACGTCGCGCAGCGAGCGCCCGGTCAGCGGCCCGGCGACGACCACCGACGCCATCCCGTCGACGTCGCTGACCTCCCACGTCTCGGCCACGCGGCCCGGGGGCAGGTCGTCGCGCCCGAGACGCTCGACGATCGCCCGGCCGCCGAACACGTGCGACGCGACCGGCGTGGTGAGGTGCAGCGGGAGCCAGCCGCTCACAGGATCGGCGTCCCGCCGGTGACGGCGATCCGGGCGCCCGAGACGTAGCTGGCCTCGTCGGAGGCCAGCAGCACGTACACCGGCGCGAGCTCGGCGGGCTGGCCGGCGCGGCCCAGCGGGGTGTCCTTGCCGAAGCCCTCGACGTCCTCGGCGGGCATCGTCGCCGGGATCAGCGGCGTCCAGATCGGCCCGGGGGCCACGCTGTTCGCCCGGATGCCCCGCGCGCCGTACTGCCGGGCCAGCGCGGCGGTGAAGTTGGCGATCCCGGCCTTGGTCGCGTCGTAGGCGATGAGACCGGGCGGCGGGTTATCGGAGTTCACCGACGTGGTGTTGATGATCGACCCGCCCGCGCCCATGTGGGGCAGGGCCGCCTTCGTGACGTGGAAGAGGGCGTCGAGGTTCACCGCGATCGTGCGGTCCCACTCCTCGTCCGGGACGTCCTCGAGGCTGGGCCGCACCATCTGGAACGCCGCGTTGTTGACCAGCACGTCGAGGCGCCCGAACGCCTCGACGGCGCGGGCGACCAGGTCGCGGCAGGCCTGCGGGTCCGACAGGTCGCCGGGCACGCGCACCGCCGTGCGGCCCGCCTCGGTGACCAGTCGCTCGACCTCGCGCCCGTCGGACTCCTCGTCGGGGAGGTGGGCGATCGCCACGTCGGCGCCCTCGCGCGCGAACGCGATCGCGACGGCCCGCCCGATGCCGCTGTCGCCCCCCGTGATCAGCGCGGTCTTGCCCGCCAGGCGCCCGTGGCCCCGGTAGGTCTCCTCGCCGCAGTCGGCCGGCGGCGACATGAGGTGCTCGTGGCCGGGGTGCTCCTGCTGGTGGCCGCTCACGGCGACTCCTCCCGATCGGGACTGCGTCACCGGGAGGGGTCACCGATCGGGGCGCCGCGCATGCGGCGGGCCCCGACCGACCGGGTCACCCCGTGCCGGGGTCCCCGTAGCGGGCGCGGTACTCGTCGACGTGCTGCGAGGCGCACATCCGCTCCTCGTGCTGGCCCTGGGCCTGCGCCATGCACTCGTCGAGCGTGAGGCCCTCGCCGAACGTGCCGATGCCCAGCAGGGCCGGCACCACGATCCACGCGCCGACCACGAACCCGATCAGGGCGAGCACGAAGCCGCTGAGCGACATGGCGCCGCTGCGCTGCGGGTCGTGGAAGGCGCGCCGCGAGCCGATGAAGCCGACGACCAGGCCGACCAGCCCCAGCCCGACGCCGGGCCAGCCCAGCCAGCACGTGCCGACCGCGAGCAGGCCCAGCGCCAGCGCGGCGGTGCCGAGACCCCCGTCGCGGTCGCGCCGGTCGCGCTCACCGTCGTCGCGGCGACCCTGCCGGGCGGGGGGCTGCGGAGCGGACGTCATGGCGCGATCGTGCCAGGCGCTCACTCGGCGGCGTTCGGGTACCGCTCGTTGAACTCGGCGAGGTGCTGCGACTTGCACATGTGCATCTCGCGGGCCGTCGTCGACTGCTCCATGCACTGGTCGAGGGTGAGCCCGTCGCCGAAGCCGCCGGAGCCGAACAGCGTCGGCCAGACGATGACCGCGCCGACCACCAGCCCGATGAACCCGGTGACGAGGCCGCCGAGCGACGCGGCGCCGTCGGTCGCGAGGTCGTGGAACGCGCGGCGCGCGCCCAGGTAGCCCGCGACCACGGCGGGCAGGCCGAGCACCACGCCCGCCCAGCCCGTCCAGCACGTCGCGGCGGCGAGCAGCCCCAGCACCAGGGCCGGGGTGCCCATGCCGTTGCGGCGGGCGGGCTCCTCCACCGGCTCCTGCTCCACCGGCCGGCGGCGGGGAGCGCGGGGCGCGGGCGCGTCCGGCCCGACGGCGCGCATCGTCTCGGTCCGCGCCTCGGGGTCGACCGGGGAGCCGTGCGACGTGGTCATCGCCCTCATCGTCCCACGCGCGCCCGCGGATCTCACCAGCCGCGCGTGGCCAGGCGCTCGCTCTCGGGCATGTCGGCGGTCGTGCGCCCGACCATCGCCTCGCCGAGGCCCGCCGACACCTTGGCGATGACGTCGGGGTCGTCGTGGAAGGTCGTGGCCCGCACGATCGCCTCGGCGCGCCGGGCCGGGTCGCCGGACTTGAAGATCCCCGAGCCGACGAACACGCCCTCGGCGCCGAGCTGCATCATCATCGCCGCGTCGGCCGGGGTGGCGATGCCGCCCGCGGTGAACAGGACGACCGGCAGGCGCCCCGCCTCGGCCACCTCCTGGACCAGCGTCACCGGTGCCCGCAGCTCCTTCGCCGCAGCGTAGAGCTCCTGCGGGTCCATGCGCGACAGCGCCCGGATCTCCGCGCGGATCGCGCGCATGTGGCGGGTGGCCTCGACGACGTTGCCGGTGCCGGCCTCGCCCTTCGAACGGATCATCGCCGCGCCCTCGCCGAGCCGGCGCAGCGCCTCGCCGAGGTTGGTCGCGCCGCAGACGAACGGCACGGTGAACGCCCACTTGTCGATGTGGTGGGCCTCGTCGGCCGGGGTGAGCACCTCGGACTCGTCGACGTAGTCGACGCCGAGGGACTGCAGCACCTGGGCCTCGACGAAGTGCCCGATGCGTGCCTTCGCCATCACGGGGATGGAGACGGCGTCGACGATCCCGGTGATCATGTCGGGGTCGGACATGCGGGCCACGCCCCCGTCGGCGCGGATGTCGGCCGGCACCCGCTCGAGCGCCATGACGGCGACGGCGCCCGCGTCCTCCGCGATCTTCGCCTGCTCCGGCGTGACGACGTCCATGATCACGCCGCCCTTGAGCATGTCGGCGAGGCCGCGCTTGACCCCTCCGGTGCCGGTGGCGGGGCTGGTGTCGGGCCTGGTCACGGTGTCCCTCCGGTGGTGCGCTCGACGGCGGTGTCGGCTGCTGGGTCTGCAGGCGATCGTACGTCCGTCACGCGGGCGTGAGGCGTGACGCGGTGCACGCCCGGGTCAGCGCAGCGCCTCCATCATCGCCAGCAGCTCGGCCCACACCCGCTCCAGGGCGTCGGGCTCGTCGGTGACCGCGAGCCACAGGGCCGCCTCGTTCATCGCCCCGCCGAGCAGGTGGGCCAGCGGCTCGACCGGCCGCGGGGCGAGCACGCCGCGCGCCACGAGCGTCTCCAGCGCCGCCACGAGGTGGCGCCCCGACGTGGCCTCGTCGATCGCGCGCCACTCGGACCACCCGAGCACGGCGGGCCCGTCGACGAGCGCGATCCGGGCCACCGCGGGGTCGGTGCTCGCCTCCAGCCAGGCCCGGCTGCCGGCCGTGAACTGCGCCCAGGGGGTGTCCCCCTGCGCCTGCGCGGCCGCGACGACCGCCGCGGCGACCTCGGCGGCGACGTCGGCCAGCACGGCGCGGAACAGGTCGGTCTTGCCGTCGAACTGGTGGTACAGCGCGCCCTTGGTGACGCCGGCCGCGGCCACGATCTCGGCGAGGCCGACGTCGCCGTAGCCGCGCGTGGCGAACAGCGCCCGCGCCTGCTCGACGAGCGCGCGCCGCGTCCGCTCGCGCTGCTCGGCCCGCACACCGGCCACGGCGACCTCCCTCTTGACGTACCGATGGTACGCCAGCACCATTGACGTACCAACGGTACGCGAAAGGACCTCGCCATGGAACCGACCGGCTTCTACCCCGTCCTCGGCGTCACCGACGTCGCCTCCTCCCGGGCCTTCTGGGTCGAGCACTTCGGGTTCGAGGTGGTCTTCGAGGTCGACTGGTACGTGAGCCTGCGCCGCGGCGCGCACGAGCTCGCCTTCGTCGCGGCCGACCACCCGACGGTCCCCGCGGGCTTCCGCACCCCGGCGCGCGGCCTGCTGCTCAACGTCGAGGTGCCCGACGTCGACGCGCAGTACGAGCGCCTCGTCGTGCGCGGGGGCCTGCGCCCCGAGCTCGAGCTGCGCTCGGAGGAGTTCGGCCAGCGCCACTTCATCGTCGCCGACCCCGCGGGCGTGCTCGTCGACGTCATCACCGAGATCCCGGTCGGCGCCGAGTACGAGGGCGCCGTGGTCTAGTGGATCGCCAGCGGGACCGGCCCCGGCTCGAGCGTGCGGGGGTCGGCGAGCAGGCCGGGCAGCTGGTGGGGGTGGACGACGTCGAGCGTCACGGCCAGCTCGGCGGGGGTCCACCAGCGGTGGCCCGTGACGGTGCGCGCCTCGTGCTCGGTGAACGTGCTGGCGTCGACGTCGCCGTTCGGCACGTGCACGGCGTGGAAGAGCTCGCGGCCGGCGTAGGTCGTGCCGTCGGACTCGAACACGACCTCGCGCACCCACAGCGGACCGCGCACCTGGTCGGCGCGCACCACCAGGCCCGTCTCCTCCCCCACCGTGCGCAGGACGGCCGCCACGGGCTCCTCCCCCGGGCGGACGCCGCCGCCCGGGGCGAACCAGAACGTCTCGGCGGGCCGCGCCGGGTCGACGCCCTCGAAGAGCAGCACCCGCCCGCCGTCGTCGATGACCACCGCGCGCACGGCGTCCTGGGCGACCCGCACCGCGGGCTCGACGGGCAGGCCGTCGGGTCCCGGCTCGGCGATCTCGAAGTAGCGCGGCACCGGTGCGGTGCCGGCCAGGCGCAGCCAGCGCACCATCCGCCGGCCGCGCAGGGCCCGGGTGTCGCGGACGGCGTCGTTGTGGATGCGCCGGGCCACCGACACCCGCGCGTGGGCGTCGGCGAGCTCGGCGGCGAGGTCGGCCGGGAGCGCGGCGGTGTCCAGCGCCCCCAGCGCGCGGGTCAGGTCGTTCTCGGCCGCCTCGCGCTCGGCGTCCAGGTCACCCTCGCCCGCCGCGCGGGTCGCGGTGGCCGCGCGGGCGGCGGCGCGCAGGGCGCGCCGGTCGGCGTCGGCGAGCGCGACCGGACCCGCCGTCGCGGCGATGGCCCGCACGACCGCGGCCCGGCGGTCGAGCACGGCCGCGAGCCCCGCGGCCGCGGCGTCGGTGCGCACGTGCAGCCGGTCGAGGCGCCGCGCGCGAGCGATCAGCACCGCCCCGGTGACGATCACCAACAGGAGCACCGCGGTCGCGACGATGACCACCAGCACGCCGGTGGGGCCGAGGAGGGTCACGGCGATGACGGTAGGTCGTGCTCCCGACGGTCCTGCCCGCGGGATCCCGTCGGCACGGGCGCCGAGAGGCGACCGTTCGCGCCGACCCGCCGGGGATCGGCCGCCACGGCGACCTCGTACACCCGCAGGACGGCGGCGGCCACCACCGACCAGTCGAACGCGGCCACCCGCCGGCGTCCGGCGGCGCGCAGGGCGTCCCGGCGGGCGGGGTCGTCGAGCAGCGCCGCGATCGCCCCGCTCCAGGCGGCGGCGTCGCCGCTCGGCACCGCCACGCCCGCCGGCGGGTCGCCGAGCACGCGGCGGAAGGCGTCGATGTCGCTCGCGACCACCGGGGCCCCGGCCGCCATGCCCTCGGCGAGCACGACGCCGAAGCTCTCGCCGCCGGTGTTGGGGGTGGCGAGCAGGTCGATCGACGCGAGCATCGAGGCCTTGGTGGGCTCGTCGACGGCGCCGAGCAGCTCGATCCGGTCGGCGAGCCCCGGCCCCGCCTGCTCGCGCAGCTCGTCCTCGTCGCCCCGCCCGACCACGACCAGCCGCAGGTCCGGGCGCCCGGCGGCGAGCGGGCGCAGGGCCTCGAGCAGCAGCGGCATGCCCTTGCGCGGTTCGGTGTAGCGCCCGACGAAGCCGACGGTGGCGCCGCGGCCGTGGTGCGCGTGGCCGGGCAGCGGGGGCGCGTCCGCGAACGCCGCGACGTCCACCCCGTTCGGGATCTCCACCGCGTCGCCGCCGAGGTGCTCGACGTAGACCTGGCGCGCCAGCGGCGACACCGCGATCCGCGCGGTCACCCGCTCCAGCAGCGGGCGCAGCACCGGCTCGAAGAACGTCATCGTGCGCGAGCGCGGGGTCGACGTGTGGAACGTCGCCACCACCGGGCCCTCGGCGACGACGAGCGCCAGGAACGACAGGCTCGGCGCGGTCGGCTCGTGGACGTGCAGGACGTCGAAATCGCCGTCGCGCAGCCAGCGCCGGACCCGGGCGAGCGACACCGGCCCGAAGGTCAGGCGCGCGACCGAGCCGTTGTACGGGATGCCCAGCGAGCGCCCCGCCCGCGTGACGCCCGCGGGCACCGTGGTGTCCCGGCCCGCCGGGGCGAGCACGTCGACGTGGTGGCCCAGCCCCGTCAGGGCGTGCGCGAGATCGAGGACGTGCGCCTGGACCCCGCCGGCGACGTCCAGCGAGTACGGACACACGATCCCGATGCGCATGGCGGTCGCCAGCGTATCGGCGCCCCGTGGTGCGGCCGTGACGCCCCGCGCCGACGAGCCAGTGCTCCCCTTCGGCGAGCGGCACGTTCGGCAGGCACGGAGGCCCGACGATCATGCGGAACGTGCCGCTCGCGACGGGGGTCAGCCGACCATCTCCTCCAGTTCCTTGCCCTTCGTCTCCTGCACGAAGCGGCTGACGAAGAAGAACGACAGCAGCGCGAACAGCGCGTAGAGCCCGTACGCCAGGGTCAGGCCGATGTCGGCGAGCGACTGGAACGACACGGTGATGAGGAAGTTCGCGATCCACTGCGCGGCGGCCGCGACGGAGAGCGCCGCGGCACGCAACCAGTTCGGGAACATCTCACCGAGCAGCACCCACACGACCGGGCCCCACGAGACCGCGAACGCGACCACGTAGAGGTTCGCCGCGACGAGCGCGATCGGGCCCCACGGGCCGGGCAGGTTCGGCGTCTCCTCGCCGTCGACCACCGTGATGACCGCCTGCGAGAACGCGACGGCCATGACCGCGAGCGTGACGACCATGCCGGCCGAGCCGCCGAGCAGCATCGGCTTGCGGCCCACCTTGTCGACGATGAGGATCGCGACGACGGTGGCGAGCACGTTGACCAGCGAGTTGATGACCGACGCGAGGAACGAGTCGCTCTCGGAGAACCCGACGGCCTGCCACAGCGTCGTCGAGTAGTAGAAGATCACGTTGATGCCGACGAACTGCTGGAAGACCGACAGCAGGATGCCGACCCAGACGATCGGGCGCAGGCCCGCCGCGCTCCCCCGCAGGTCGCGCAGGCTGGGCTTCTCCTCGCGGCGCAGGGTCTCGCGGATCTCGTGGACCTTCTCCTGGACACCCTCGACCGTCGAGCCCAGGACGTTCGCGAGCACGCGGGCCGCCTCGTCCAGCCGGCCCTTGGCCACCAGGTAGCGGGGCGACTCGGGGATCCGCAGGGCGAGGATCGCGTAGATGACCGACGGGATGAGCCCGACGAGGAACATCCAGCGCCACGCCTCGAGGCCCAGCCAGAACGTGTTGGCCGCACCGCCGGCCACGCCCGCGAGCAGGGCGTCGGAGAGCAGGGCGACGAAGATGCCGAGCACGATCGCCATCTGCTGCAGCGACGCGAGCCGCCCGCGGATGTGCGCCGGCGCGATCTCGGCGATGTAGGCGGGGGCGATCACCGAGGCGATGCCGATGCCGACGCCGGCGAGGAACCGCCAGATGATGAGGTCCCAGACCGCGAACGCGAGGCCGGAGCCGATCGAGCTGATGGCGAACAGCGCGGCCGCGATCAGCATGACGCGCACGCGGCCGTACCGGTCGGCGACCGGGCCGGCGAACCAGGCGCCCACCGCCGACCCCAGCAGGGCCACGGCCACCGCGAAGCCGGACAGCAGCGGGCTGTCCTGGAGCCCGAACTGGTCGTTGAGGGCGTCGACCGCGCCGTTGATGACGCTCGAGTCGAAGCCGAACAGGAAGCCGCCCACGGCGGCCACGACGGAGATGAGGATCGCCTTGGCGGTCGTCTTCTCCCTGGAACCGGGTGCCCCCGGCGCTGGATCGGTCATCGGTCACTCCCGGGAACGGCACTGTCGTCACTGGTCCGGGCGAGGTCGGCGGCGCCGACCATCCCGGACTCCCACCCCAACTCCGCGAGCCGCACCTCGGCGACCGGCCGGTGGCCGCGTCCCGTGAGATTCGCTCGGAAGGTCTCCTCGACCCGGCCCCGCAGGACCTCGCCGGCCGCGGACACGCCGCCGCCGATGACGAACAGGCTCGGGTCCAGCACGGCCGCCAGCTGGGCGAGACCGAGGCCGATCCAGCGGCCGATCTCGTCGAAGCAGTGCAGCCCGCCCACGTCGCCCTGCTGGGCCGCGGCGGTCACCATCTCCCCGGTGATCGCCTCGGCGTCGCCGCCGGCGGCCGCGAGCAGGCCGGCCGCGAACGCCGGCGAGTGCCGCGCGATCTCCCGGGCCTCGCCGACCAGCGCGCGCCCGGAGCCGTACTGCTCCCAGCAGCCCTGCAGCCCGCAGCCGCAGCGGCGCCCGTACGGGACCATCGTGATGTGGCCGATCTCGGCGGCGACGCCGTAGCCGCCGCGCAGCAGCCGCCCGTTGGTGACGATGCCGCCGCCGACGCCCGTCCCGATCGTGATGGCGACGAGGTCGTCGTGGTCGCGGCCGGCGCCGAAGCGGGACTCGGCCCACGCCACGGCGTTGGCGTCGTTCTCGACCACGACCGGCAGGTCGAGCGCCCGCGACAGCTCGCCCCGCAGGTCCTCGTCGCGCCACGCGAGGTTGGGCGCGAACATGACCGTGGCCCGGGCCGCGTCGACGAAGCCCGCCGCGCCGATGCCGACCCCGACGACGTCGTGGTGGGTGCGCAGCTCGCCGACCCCGTCGGCGATGGCCTCCAGGACCATGTGGGTGTCGGTCGCCGGCGTCTCGCGGCGGGTCGAGGCGATGAGCTTGCCGCTCTCGTCGACGACCCCCGCGGCGATCTTGGTGCCGCCGACGTCCACGCCGACGGTCAGCCCGCTCATGACTTCGTCACCAGCTCACCCCGGGCGAGCGCCGACAGGTCGATGGTGCCCATGTCGGTGACGACGACGTCGGCGCCCTCGGCGGCGAGTGCGTCGACGTCGTCGGCCCGGGACACCCCGAGCGCGCCGAAGCCCCCGGCCTTCGCGGCCTGGATGCCGTTGACGGCGTCCTCGGCGACGAACGCGTTCGCCGGGTCGACGCCGAGCTCGGAGGCCGCCGTCAGGAAGATCTCCGGGTTGGGCTTGCCCTGGGCGAAGTCCCGGCCGGAGACGTCGACGTCGAAGTAGCCGTGGAGGTTGCCCTCCGCCCCGAAGCGGGACAGGTCGACGCGCTCGAGGAAGAGCTTCGCGTTCTTCGACGAGGACGCCGCGGCGATCGGGATGCCGGACTGCTTGACGTCGACGACGAACTGCACGGCGTCGTCGTAGGCCGAGAAGCGCCCCTCCGAGATCAGCCGGATGATCATCTCCTGCTTGTACTCGCCGTACTCCTGCACGCGGCGGTCGATGTCGGGGACGCCGAAGTACTCGAGCGCCGCGGTGGCGCCGGCCTTGCGCGGCTTGCCCGACATCCGCTCGTGGTAGAGCGCGGGCGTGAACTTCTCGGGCGTGTAGCTCGTCTGCGAGACGATGTCCGACCAGGGGCCCTCCATGAGCTCGCGCAGCGACTCACGCCAGGCCTCCTCGTGCGGGGAGTCGACGAGGACGCCGTCCACGTCGAAGATCGCTCCGCCGAATCCGGACCGTTCAGTGCCGCTCATGCCCCGTTCCCTTCGTGGTCGTGGCCGCCGGTGGCGGTGGTCGCAGAGGTCGCCGAGGTCGCGGACGTCGCCGAGGCCGCCGAGGCCGGTGCCGCCGCCGCGGAGACGGCGTCCGTCGAGCGCGGGCTGATCCGCCCGTCGCGGTCGAGCTCGACCGTCCACTCCTGGCCGGCCCCGAGCTCGCGGACCTCGTCGCCGAGCCCGATCCGCACGGGGTGGCTGAAGCCCTCGGACTGCACGGCGACGGTGAGCGCGCCGCCGGCGACCGAGACGCGCAGCGTCGTGCCCTGGAACACCAGCGAGAGCGCGAGCCCGTCGAGGCGCAGGGTGAGCCGCGGGGAGAAGGTCAGCACGCCGTCGCGGGCCCCGGCGCCCAGGTAGGCGCGCTGGAGCAGGTCGAGGGTCCCCGACATGACCCCCATGTGGATGCCCTCCTTGGTGGTGCCGCCCTGCACGTCGCCGATGTCGGACTCGACGGCGACGAGGAAGCGCTCCCAGGAGCTCTCGGGGTCGATGCCGGCCAGCACCGCGGCGTGCGCGACGAGCGAGAGCGTCGAGCCGTGCGAGGTGCGCTTGTCGTAGTAGTCGATGGTGCGGCGCGCGAGGTCCTCGTCGTCGGCGATCGCGTCGTAGCCGAGCCGCGAGAAGATCTCGCGGAGCTCGTCGTCGCCGAACAGGAAGAACAGCATCACCGCGTCGGCCTGCTTGGCGAGCTTGTAGCGGTCCGGGTCGTCACCCTCGGCCTTGAGGATGCGGTCCATGCGCTGGATGTTGCGGTGCTTGGCGCGGTAGCCCTCCCAGTCGAGCTCGCCGAGCGCCTCGTAGCCCTCGAACTGCGTGATCACCGGGTGCCCGTCGCCGTCGAGGTGGGTCGGCACCGTCATGGACGTGCACATCTCCGACCAGCGGCTGATCTCGTCGTCGGTGATGCCGAGGCGGCTGCGCAGCGCCCGGCGCCGGCTCTTGGGCAGCAGCGCGAGCACCTTCGGCGCCGTCGCGCAGATCCACGCGACCATGACGTTGGTGTAGGCGTTGTTGCGCAGCCCGCCGTGCTCCGAGCCCGGGTAGCGCTCGTGGAACTCGTCGGGCCCCATCACGCCGTGGATCTCCCAGCGGCCCGTGTTGGGGTTCTTGTGCGCGATCGAGGCCCAGAACCTGGCGATCTCGAGCATGAGCTCGGCGCCGTAGTCGCGCAGGAACTCGAGGTCGTCGGTGGCCTGGTAGTACTGCCAGACGTTGTAGAAGATCGCCGCGTTGACGTGGCGCTGGTTGTGCGAGTGGTCGGGGTCCCACTGGCCCGAGAGCGGGTTGAGGTGGACGACCTGCGTCTCCTCGGTGCCGTCGCTGCCCGACTGCCACGGGAACATCGCCCCGCGGTAGCCCGCCTCGGCGGCGGCCGCGCGGGCCTCGGCGAGGCGCCGGTAGCGGTACATCAGCAGCCCGCGGGTGATCTCCGGGAGCCGGTAGTTGAGGAACGGGTAGACGTAGAGCTCGTCCCAGAACACGTGCCCGCGGTAGGCCTCGCCGTTGAGCCCGCGGGCGGGCACGCCGGCGTCGTGGCGGGCCGTGTGCCGCGAGCAGACCTGCAGCACGTGGGCCATGTGGAACCGCAGCAGCAGCTGGACGCGCGGCACGCCGGGCACCTCGAGGTCGCAGACGTCCCAGTACTCGTCCCAGGCGTCGACGTGCTCGGCGAGGCAGCCGGCGAAGTCGGGGTAGCGCTCGACGTGGCGCCCGGCCGCGGTCAGCGTCTCCGTGATCGCGTTGTCGTGGCTGGTGAAGAACGAGACGATCTTCTCGACGCGCACGGTCTCGCCCTCGGTGAGGTCGAGGTCGAGCACCTGCTGCACGTAGTCGTTCATCTGGTGCAGGGTGCGGACCGGCTCCACCTTCTCCCAGCCGCGCCCGCGGCCGCGGTAGACCCGGGTGCGCGCGGCCTCGGAGACGTAGAGGTTCGACTGCCGCGTGCGGACCTTGAGCGCGATGATCTCCGGCCCGAAGGTGCGCGGGGTGACGGGGTCGAGGTGGCGGCCCTCGAGGTCGCGGTACCGGGCGACCATGGTGTTGTCGACGCGGCCGTCGATCGCCGAGACGACGCCGATGCGCCCCGACCAGTTCTCGGCGGTGACCGTCCACTCCATGGCGGCCTGGTGGCTGTGCGCCATCGACACGAAGCGCCGGCTCCGCAGCGTCGTCTCGCGCCCGGCCCGGTCGCGGAAGCGGAACTCGCGGGTGACCATCGCGGTCCGGATGTCGTACGAGTGGCGGTAGTCCAGCACCTCGACGTTGTCGAGGCGGATGGCCTCCTCGCCCTCGATGCGCAGCTTGAGCACGAGCCAGTTCGGCAGGTTGACGAGGTCCTCGTTGAGGACCGGGCGCCCGCCCAGGATCGTCGTCTCGCGGTTGTAGGCGCCGTGGGCGTAGGTGCCCGCGTAGTGCTTCGGCGCGTCGGTGTCCTCCCACTCCGCGGCGCCGCGGGTGCAGAAGTAGCCGTTGCCGGTGCTGGTGAGCGCCTCGCGCAGGCCCTCGTCGTCGGGCTCCAGACCGGTCCACGTCAGGGTGAAGTCGTCGGCCACGGCGCCGCCGGGCAGGACGTCGCCCGTGTCGTCGCCCGTGCCGGTGGCGCCGGTCGCGGTCTGCTGGTCGGTCGTGCTCGTCACTGACGTCTCCGTACTCGAGGGAGGGCCTGGTTCATCGGGCCTGGTTCATCGGAGGGTCATCTCGCGAGGCCGTCCAGGAAGCGGCCGACCTCCTCGACCGTGGCCAGCACGGCCGTCGCGGCGGTCTCGCGGCCGGCCGCGTCGGACGGGTCGATCACGAGGATGCCGAGCCCGGGCGTTTCCCGTTCGGCGAGCGCCCGGAACGCGTCCTCGTCGGTGATGTCGTCGCCGAGGTAGATCGGCACGACGTCGTCCCGGTCGAGGTCGAGGACGCCGATGAGGTGCTCGACGGCCTTGCCCTTGTTCCAGTCGATCTTCGGCTGGATCTCGTGGACGAACTTGCCCGGCGTCACGCGCAGCTCGCCGGGGTGCTCGGCGAGCACCTCCTCGACGAGGGCGGCCACGCGCGGGCGGTCCTGGGGGGCGACGTGGCGGTCGTGCAGGGCCACCGAGGCGTGCTTGGGCTCGACCTGGGTGCCCTCGATGTCCGCGGCCGCGCTGCGCACCCGCTCGGTGACCTCGGCGACCAGGTCCTCCCAGCCGCGCGAGGCCTCGTGCTCGATGGCGCCGCGCTGCGGGTCCCAGATGTCGAAGCCGTGGCTGCCGGCGATCACGAGGTCGTCGACGCCGGAGAGCTCCGCGACCACCGCCCGGTCGCGCCCCGAGACGATGCACACCGGGCAGCGGGCGGCGAGCGAGCGCAGGACGTCGCGCATCTCGGCGCTCATGATCGCGTCCTCGGGGCGCGGCACGATCGGCGTGAGGACGCCGTCGTAGTCGAGGAACACGGCGGGGCGGCGGCCGTCGAGGCGCCGCGCCACCTCGAGGGCGTCGAGCGCGTGCGGCAACCTGTCCGCCGTCGTGGTCGCGGAGTCGTCGGCGGGGACGGTCACCAGGGCCTCCGCATCTCGGCGCCGTTGTCATGTGATGCGAACCACAGGCTAGGACGGCGGTCGGGACGTCGTCAACGGATGAACACAGCGCCGCGATCTTGGACCTCCGCGCGGCCGCGCGCCAGTCGGGACCCACACCCGTTCGGGCAGGTCAGGCGGCGCAGCGGTCGAGGGCGAGCGCGAGGGCCCCGAGCACGGGCGCGTGCTCGGCCAGTTCGGCGACGACGACCTCGGCCGTCCGGGTGGTGCCGGGCAGCGCGGCGGCCGCGAGCGCGGCGTGCAGGGGCGCGAGGAGCAGGTCGCCGGCCTGGGCCAGCTCGCCGCCGACGACGATGCGCCGCGGGGTCAGCACCGTGCAGAGCCCGGCGAGCGCGACCCCGACGTGGTGCCCGGTGTCGGCGAGGATGCGCGAGGCCGGCGCGTAGCCGTCGCGGGCGCGGGCGACCACCTCGGCCACGGTGGGCGGCGCGCCCAGCAGCGGCGCGAGCATCGCGGTCACCGTGCGGGTGGACACCACGGTCTCGAGGCACCCGCGGTGCCCGCAGCGGCACACGGCGGCGAAGCGGTCGCCCGGGTCGACCACCACGTGCCCGATCTCGCCCGCCGTCCCGTCGGGCCCGCGGTAGAGCGCGCCGCCGAGGACCAGCCCGGCGCCGACGCCGTCGGAGAGCTTGAGGAAGATGCCGTCGTCGATGCCCCGCAGCGCGCCCCAGCGCTGCTCGGCGAGGGTGCCGAGGGTCGCGTCGTTGTCCACCGAGCTCGGCACCCCGAGGTGCTCGGACACCCGCCCGGCCAGCGGCACGCCGACCCAGCCCGGCAGCACGCCCGACGCGCCGACCGCCCCGGTCGCGAGGTCGAGGGGCGCCGGCAGCCCGACCACGGCGCCGCGCAGGGCGGCCCGGTCGATGCCGGCGCGCCCGAGGGCCTCGTCGAGCAGCCCGGCGGCGGTGTCTAGGCCGTCGGCGACGCCGTGGCCGTCGGCGAGGTCGGCGCGCAGCTCCGCGCGCTGCGGCGGGGCCGGGTGCCCGGCGGCGGCGGTCGGGTCGGCGACGTCGGCGAGGGCGACCCGCACGTGCCGGTGCCCGAAGTCGATGCCGGCGACGAGCCCCGCGCCCCGGACCAGACGCACGGCCCGCACGCGGCGCCCCGCGCGCACCTCGTCCCCGGCCACGAGCACGCCCGTGGCGCCGAGGTCGCGCACGATGTTCGACACCGTGGCGGGCGCGAGACCGGTGGTCACGGCGATCTCGGCCTGCGTCGGCGCGCCCGCGGAGCGCACGGCGTCGAGGACCCGGCGCCGGTTCGCGTCGCGCAGCCCGGCCGGCGAACCGGGGCGCGACGCTGTGTTCATGAGATGAACGATACCGCGTCTCTGTGTGCTCCACGTCACGTCCGCTCGAACGGACGCAGCCGCGCGCGGGCCGGAGTCCCGTGCTTGACGCAACTACTTGGTTGCCATAGTTTCGCAACCAAGTAGTTGCCACCGAAGGAGCCGCCGTGGGATTCCCCGACCGCATCGAACGCACGGTGGACCTCGCCCACCGGCCCGAGGTCGTCTGGAGCGCCCTGACCACCGCCGAGGGCCTGCGCTCGTGGCTCGGCGACCGGGCCTCGATCGACCTGCGGCGCGGCGGGCGCGCCGAGGTCGTCTGGAGCGGTGAGGACGCCACCGGGGACACCACCGCCGAGATCCGCGTCGAGCGGGTCGAGGAGCCGCGCGTGCTGGGCTTCACCTGGCGCGTCGACGGGGTGGCGCGCGAGGACCCGCGGCGCACCTACGTCGAGTTCACCCTCGAGCCGACGGCGACGGGCACCAGGCTCCACCTCGTCGAGTCGGGGTTCGCCCAGCTCGCCGACGAGGACCACCGCCGCGGCCACGCGTCCCACAGCGACGGCTGGACCCAGGAGCTCGGCGAGCTCGTCGCGTACCTCGATGCCGCCTGACCCCGTCGGGGACGACCCGGAGGCGGTCGCCGAGCAGGTCTTCGTCGCCCTCGCCGACCCGAGCCGCCGCGCCGTCCTCGCCGCGCTCGCCGCGGACGGCCCCGCCACCGCCACCGACCTCGCCGCGCGCCTGCCCATCTCGCGGCAGGCGATCGCCAAGCACCTGGCCCTGCTCGGCGACGCGGGGCTGGTCACCGCCGAGCCCGGCGAGCGGCGCCGGGTGCGCTTCCGGCTGCGCTCGGCGCCGATGCGCGTGGCCCAGCAGTTCCTCGCCGCCCTCGCCCGCGACTGGGACGGCCGGCTCGACGCCCTCGCCGCCCACCTCGACAACACCAGCACAGACACCGACACCGGAGGACCGCCATGACCGTCGACGCCGTGATCGACACCGTGGACACCGCCCTGCCGCCCGTGGTGGACCGCGCCACCTGGCAGGAGCAGCGCGACGCCCTGCTCGCGCGCGAGAAGGCGCACACCCGCGCCGGCGACGCGATCGCCGCCGCCCGGCGCCGGCTGCCGATGGTGGAGGTCGACGCCGCCACCCCGCTGACCGGCGCGGGCGGGGGGACGACGCTGCTCGCCGCGTTCGAGGGCCGCGCGCGCCTCGTCGCGTACTGCCACATGTGGCACGCCGGGCACCCGGCCGCCGAGCAGTGCCCGGGCTGCACCTACTTCAACAGCCAGGTCCGCGAGCTCGCCTACCTGCACGCCCGCGGGGTCACGTACGCGACCCTCGCCCAGGGGCCCTACGAGGAGAGCGTGCGCTACCGCGACTTCCTCGGGCTCGAGGCGCCCTGGTACGCGATCGACGCCCGCGGGCAGGAGGCGCTCGGACTGGACGGCGGGTTCGCGCTGCTGGTGTTCCTGCGGGTCGGCGACCGCGTGTACGAGACGTACCGGACGCGCGGGCGCGGCGTGGAGGTCATGGCGCCGACCACCGGCCTGCTCGACATGACGGTCTACGGGCGCGGCGAGCCGTGGGAGGACTCCCCCGCCGGGTGGCCGCAGCCGGTCGTCGTCGACGGCAGCGACTTCCGCCTCGACGGCCGCCCCGCCGCGCAGTGGCCCCGCATCGCGGCGGGCCACACGCCGGCGCCCTGACCCGCGGCGCGGCGGCTCCCGAGGGGCGGCCGCCTCAGGGCAGGTCGTGCCAGACGCGCTGGAGCATGTGCCAGTCCTCGGGGTGCGCGGCGATGTCGACGGCGAAGGCGTCGGCGACGCGCTGGGTGGCGGCGGGGACGGCGGCGCGGTCGGGGACGGCGACCGGCGGGTGGATGCGGAAGTGCCAGCCCTCCTCCCCCGTCACCGGGTCCTCGGTGAACCACAGGCCCACCGGGAGGAGCGCGGCGCCGGTGCTCGCGGCGAGCGAGGCCGGGCCGGGCGGCAGGGAGGCGGGCCCGCCGAAGAACGTCACCGGGACGCCGTGGGCCGAGAGGTCGCGGTCGGCGACCAGGCACACGACCTTCCCCGCGCGCAGCGAGCGCACGAGCCCGCGGACCGGGGCCTCGCCGCCGGTCATCGGCAGGATCTCGAAGCCCAGCGACTCCCGGTACGCGACGAACCGCTCGTAGAGCGACTCGGGCTTGAGCCGCTCGACGACCGTGGTGAACGGGCCCGAGTGCGCGACGAGCCAGAGCCCCGCCATGTCCCAGTTGCCCGAGTGCGTCAGCGCGACGACGACCCCGCGCCCGGCGGCGAGGGCCTCGTCGAGGTGCTCCTGGCCCTCGACCACCGGCCGGCGTGCCAGCGCCCCGTGGTCCATCGCGGGCAGCCGGAACGCCTCGCGCCAGTAGCGGGCGTAGGAGCGCAGCCCGTCCACGGTGAGGGCGTCGAGCCCGTCGGCGTCGAGGTCGGGGCGCACGCGACCGAGGTTGGCGCGCAGCCGCCGGGTCCCCCGCCCGCCCCGTCGGGCCGCGAGGTCCGCGCCCGCCCGGAACGCCCACCGCGCCGCCGGTTCCGGGACCGCGCGCACCAGGCGCCAGCCCGCCGCGTATCCCAGGTCGCTCGCGCGCTCGCCGACCGAGAGCGCGTCCGCCGTCGTCGTCACGCCGCTCCCGAGCCGTTGTCCGACGTGCTCTCGGTGCGGTCGGGCGTGTGCCCGGTCGCCGCGCCGTGCTGGTCACGGGCGCTGCGCCAGACGGCGAGCACGCGCTGGCCGACCGTGATCACCGAGCCGACCGCGAGCAGCCAGAGCGCCACGTCGAGGGCGTAGGGCACCCCGAGGCCGGTGAGGCCGCAGCCGGCGAGGCCGAGGATGAGGCGCTCCGCGCGCTCGACGAGGCCCCCGTCGGCGCGCAGCCCGGCGGCCTCGGCGCGTGCCTTGATGTAGGAGATCAGCTGGCCGGTGATGAGGCACGCGAGCGCGAGCCCCGCCAGCAGGGGCCGGTCGACGCCGAAGGCCCACCACGTGATGCCGGCGAACACCGCGCCGTCCACCAGCCGGTCGCCGACCGAGTCGAGCACGCCCCCGAAGGGGCTCGCCACCCCCCGCGCGCGGGCCATCGCCCCGTCCAGCACGTCGAGCATCGCGAACGCCCACACCACCAGCGACGCCGCGAACAGGTGCCCGGTGGGGATGAGCCACAGCGCCGACGCCGTCGAGGCGACGGTGCCGACCACGGTGACGACGTCCGGGTGCACCCCGCGGCGGACCAGCCACGCCGCGGTCGGCTCCACGCCGCCCTTCATCGCCGCGCGGGCCCACTCGTTGATCACGGGAGCCAGGCCTCCGCCAGCCGCGACCGCGTCTCCGCCAGCAGCTGCGGGATCACCTTGGTCTGCCCGACCACGGTGATGAAGTTGGCGTCCCCGCCCCAGCGCGGCACGACGTGCTGGTGCAGGTGGTCGGCCAGCGAGCCGCCGGCGACGTGGCCGAGGTTGATGCCGACGTTGAACCCGTGCGGCGCGGCGACCGCGCGCAGCGCCCGCACCGCCTGCTGGGTGACGCCGACGAGCTCGGCGGACTCCCCGGCGTCGAGCTCGTCGAGCCCGGCGACGTGGCGGTAGGGCACGACCATGAGGTGGCCGGGGTTGTACGGGTGCAGGTTGAGCACCGCGTACACCCGCTCGCCCCGGTGCAGGACCAGCCCGTCCTCGTCGGTCAGGGTCGGGATCCGGCACAGCGGGCAGCCGCCGCCCTCGACCTGACCGGTGCCGGTCTCCCCCGCGATGTAGGCCATGCGGTGGGGCGCCCACAGCCGCCGGAACCCGTCGGGCGTGCCGGCGCCCCACAGCTCGTCGAGCTCGGTGCTCTCGTCCGTCGCGTCCCCGGTCATCAGGGGGTGAACTTCTCCGCGTCCGGTGAGGCGTTCTCGCGGCGGCGCACCCAGTCGACGACGGCCGCGACCGCCTCGTCGACGGGCACCGCGTTGCGCTGCGAGCCGTCGCGGAACCGGAACGACACCGCGCCGGCCTCGACGTCCTTGCCGCCGGCGAGCAGCAGGAACGGGACCTTCTGCAGCGTGTGGGTCCGGATCTTCTTCTGCATCCGGTCGTCGGAGTCGTCGACCTCGACGCGCAGGCCCTGCGCGCGCAGCCGGGCCGCCACCTCGGCGACGTACTCGCTCTGGTCGCCCGAGACCGGGATGCCGACCACCTGCACCGGCGCGAGCCAGGCCGGGAACGCGCCCGCGTAGTGCTCGGTGAGCACGCCGAAGAAGCGCTCGATCGACCCGAACAGCGCGCGGTGGATCATCACCGGGCGCTGCCGCGAGCCGTCGGGCGCCGTGTACTCCAGCTCGAAGCGGTCGGGGAGCATGAGGTCGACCTGGATCGTCGACATCTGCCAGGTCCGCCCGATCGCGTCCTTGGCCTGCACCGAGATCTTCGGGGCGTAGAACGCGGCGCCGCCGGGGTCGAGCACGAGGTCGAGCCCCGCGCCCTCGGCGACCTCGCGCAGCACGTTCGTCGCCTCCTCCCACGCCTCGTCCGACCCGATCGACTTCTCGGAGTTGCGGGTGGAGAGCTCGAGGTAGAAGTCGTCGAGGCCGTAGTCGCGCAGCAGGTCCAGCACGAACTGCAGCAGCGAGCGGATCTCGTCGCGCATCTGCTCGCGCGTGCAGTAGATGTGCGCGTCGTCCTGGGTGAAGCCGCGGGCGCGCGTGAGGCCGTGCACCACGCCGGACTTCTCGTACCGGTACACCGTCCCGAACTCGAACAGGCGCAGCGGCAGCTCGCGGTAGGACCGCCCGCGCGCCCGGTAGATGAGGTTGTGCATCGGGCAGTTCATGGGCTTGAGGAAGTAGTCGACGCCCTGGCGCTTCAGCTCCCCGTCGTCGCCGTACTCGGCGTCGAGGTGCATCGCGGGGAACATGCCCTCGCGGTACCAGTCCAGGTGGCCGGACACCTGGAACAGCTCGCCCTTGGTGGCGTGCGGGGTGTTGACGAACTCGTAGCCGGCCTCGGCGTGGCGCTGGCGGCTGTAGTCCTCGAGCTCCTTGCGGACGATCCCGCCCTTGGGGTGGAAGACCGGCAGGCCCGAGCCGATCTCGTCGGGGAAGCTGAACAGGTCGAGCTCGGAGCCCAGGCGGCGGTGGTCGCGGCGCTCGGCCTCGGCGATCCGCTCGAGGTAGGCGTCCTGGGCCTCCGGCGACTCCCACGCCGTGCCGTAGATCCGCTGCAGCTGGGCGTTGCGCTGGTCGCCGCGCCAGTAGGCGGCGGCGCTGCGCGTGATCTTGAAGGCGGGGATGAAGCCGGTGGTCGGGATGTGCGGGCCGCGGCAGAGGTCGCCCCACACGCGCTCGCCGGTGTGGGCGTGCACGTTGTCGTAGGCGGTGAGGTTCCCCGCCCCGACCTCCATGATCTCGGAGTCGTCCTCCGAGTCGGTGCCCTTGAGGTCGACCAGCTCCAGCTTGAACGGCTCGCCGGCCAGCTCCTCGCGGGCGGCGTCCAGCGAGTCGTACTCGCGGCGCACGAACCGCTGCTTCGCCTTGATGATCTTGCGCATCGCCTTCTCGAGGGCCTCGAGGTCCTCGGGCGTGAAGGGGCGGTCGACGGCGAAGTCGTAGTAGAAGCCGTCGGTGACCGGCGGGCCGATCCCCAGCTTGGCCTCGGGGAAGAGCTGCTGGACCGCCTGGGCGAGCACGTGCGCCGCCGAGTGGCGGATGACCGCGCGGCCGTCCTCGGTGTCGGCCGGCACCGGCGTGACGTCGACGTCCTCCGCGGGGCTCCACGCCAGATCCTTCAGCGCACCGTCGGGGTCGCGCACGACGACCACCGTCTGCGGCCCGCTGGTCGGCAGGCCCGCCTCGCGGACCGCCTGCCCCGCGGTGGTGCCCGCGGTCACCCGCACGCTGTCGGCGACGAGGGGCTGGGGCGGGGCGAGCGAGGACACGACGGCTCTCCTGGCGCTGTGGAAGGGGGCTCCACCAGCCTATCGATCGCCGTGACCGGGAATCGCCGGGTGGCCCCGTCCGACCACCGTCTCCAGGAACGCCGCGACCGCCCGGACCGCGGCCAGGGTGCGCGGGGTGGGCACGAGGTCGAAGCCGTGCTGGGCGTGGGCGAGCTCGGCGTGCACCACCGGGGCGCGCGACACCGCCCGCAGCCGCGCGACGAAGGCACGGCTCTGGGCGGGCACGACGATCGCGTCGCCGGTGCCGTGCAGGACCATGAACGGCGGCGCGCCCGCGTGCACGCGCGCCGACGGGGAGGCGGCCACGTACGGGTGGGCGTCCTCGTCGAGGGCGGTGGGCATCATCGTCTCGGCGAGCAGCTCGTCGAGGGTGCCGCTGCCGTCGTCGCTGGTCAGGTCGTAGATGCCGTACAGGCAGACGGCGGCGGCGACCGAGGTGTCCGCGTCGGCGAACCCGGGCTGCCAGGCGCCCGGGGTGAGCGCGGCGAGGGCGGCGAGGTGGGCGCCCGACGAGCCGCCGGTGATCGCGATGCGGTCGGGGTCGCCGCCGTGCCCGGCGATGTGGGCGCGGGTCCAGGCCAGCGCCCGCTTGATGTCGACGATCTGCGCGGGCCAGCGCTCGGACGGGCCGAGGCGGTAGTCGACGCTGACGCACACCCACCCCCGCCCGACCATGTGCGCCATCAGCGGGTGGGCGTCGGCGGCCTTGCTGCCCGACGACCAGGCCCCGCCGTGGATCTGCACGAGCACCGGGGCGCGGGCGTCGGGCGCGAGAAGCGGGTCGCGCCAGACGTCGAGCAGGTTCGCCACCGGGTCGGGGCCGTAGGCGATGTCGCGGGCGGTGGCGTAGCGGCTGCGCCCGAGGATCGTGGGCAGGACCCGGCCGCGCGCAGGCAGCTCGACGGGCCCGAGCTCGGCCGACAGGGCCTCGGCGAGGTTCTCGGCGTCGGCCCGCGCGCCGTGGTCGAGCGTCAGCAGCACGCCGACCGCCCCGCCCGCGACGGCGAGCCCGACGCGCCCCGCCGGGTTGCCCGCCGCCCCGCGCCGCAGCGCCACCCCCGCCCCCGCGCCGACCAGCAGGGCCGTCGCCCGCGGGGTCTCGGTGGCCGTCGACGACAGCAGGCTCCCCACCACGGCCGCGGGCCAGCGCCGGGTCAGCGGCCGCAGCCCGGACGCGGCGACCAGGGCGGCCACGGCCCCCACCAGCAGCGACGTGCGCGCGCCGGGAGCGCGGAGCCCGTCGGCGAGCCGGACCCGGAGCCCCGCGAGCAGGGTGCGCACACGGCGGTGCGCCACTCGCCGCCACGGACGTCGCCACGGACGTCGTAACGGACGTCGCGACGCACCGGGCACCGGACCATCGTGGACCGTGGCCCCGACCACCGCGCACGCGAGTCACGTGCGCCACGTCGCGGCCGTCGCCGTGCGCGGAACCTGGCGTCTGCCCGCGATCCTGCGACACTGGGCTCGTGAGCGACGGTGTGTGCCCGGTGACGGACGCATCGCGACGGCATCCGTGGGCCGACGTCCCCGCGACGGCGGGCGACCGGCTGCGCCCCGTGGTGCTCGGCACCGGCGACGAGATCATCGCGACGGTGCGGGCCGAGATCGCCGAGTACGCGCTGTCGATGGACGGCGAGTTCGGGCGCCGCATCCGGCTGGGCGTCGGGTTCGCGCTCGACCAGTTCCTCGACCTGCTCGGCACCGACGACGCGCTGCCCGACACCACCGTCTACTTCGAGCTCGGGCGCGTCGAGCACCGCCACGGGCGCACGATGGACGCCCTGCAGAGCGCCTACCGGATCGGCTCGCGGGTGCTGTGGCGCCGCATCGCCGCGGCCAGCGACGGGAGCGCCACGAACGGGACGGGCGGGCCCGACGACCTGGGCCTCGGCGCCGACGACATCTTCCGGCTCGCCGAGGCCCTGTTCGCCTACATCGAGCAGCTCGCCGCCGCGTCGGTCTCGGGCTACGCCTACGAGCAGTCGCTGGTGGCCGGGTCACGCCAGGCGCGCCAGCACGCGCTGGTCGAGCGCCTCTGCCGCGCGCCGGCCCCCGAGCCCGCGGAGCTCGAGTCCCTCGCCCGCGAGGCGGGGTGGACGGCGCCGAAGTCGGTGGGCGCGCTGGTGATCGCCGAGGAGGCGCTGGGCGTCGCGTGCCGGCGCCTGCCGCCCGAGGTCGCCGCGTCGGTGGTCGACCGGGTCGGGATCGTGTTCGTGCCGGACCCCGACGGGCCGGGGCGCGTCGACGCCGTCGCCGACGCCGTGCGCGGCACCCCGGCGGTCCTCGGGCCGACGGTGCCGCTCGACCAGGTCCCGCGCACCGTCACGCGCGCCCGGGCCGCGCGGGCGCTGCAGCTCGACGGGCACCTGCCCGGCGACGGCCTGGTGCGCAGCGAGGACCACCTGCTCGTCCTGCTCCTGCACGCCGACGTCACCCTCACGGCCGACCTGGTCGCCCAGCGCCTCGAGCCACTGCGGCGCATGACGTCGGCGGCGCGCGACCGGGCCGTCACCACGCTGACCGCGTGGCTCGACGCGCACGGCGACGTGGCCGAGGCGGCCACGACCCTGCACGTGCACCCGCAGACCGTGCGCTACCGGCTCGCGCGCCTCAAGGAGGCGTTCGCGGGCGTCCTGGACGACCCGGCCGGGCGCCTCGAGGTCGCGCTGGCCCTGCGTGCCGGCGGCCCGACCCTCGCCGAGGGCTGAGGTCGGGGCCGCCGGAACAGGTGTCAGGCGGAGCGGGTGTCAGGCGGCCGCCGGGGTGGCCGTGGCGCCGAGCGACTCGGCCCGCCGGCGACCGAAGGGCAGGGCCTTGAGGCGCTGCTTCATCGTGCGCTGGTGGCCGCCGGGGAAGGACAGCCGCGCGATCTTCGCGAGGACCCCGCCGTACTGCTTCCACATCGGCCCCGAGTGGTAGGGCAGGCCGTAGCGGCGGCAGATGTCGCGGATCTCGGGCGCGATGGTGCGGTAGCGCCGCGAGGGCATGTCCGGGAAGAGGTGGTGCTCGATCTGGTGCGACAGGTTCCCGGTCATGACGTGCAGCAGGACCGAGCCGTCGATGTTGGCCGAGCCGAGCATCTGGCGGACGTACCACTCGGCCTGCGACTCGTTCTCGAGGCGCTCCTCGTCGAAGGTCTCGACCTCGACCGGGAAGTGCCCGCAGAAGATCACCGCGTGCGACCACACGTTGCGGATGATGTTGGCCAGCACGCTGCCGACCAGGGCCGGGACGAACGAGGGCCCGGACAGCGCCGGGAACACCACGAAGTCCTTGAGCGCCTGCTTGCCGGCCTTGCGCCCCATCTTCTTGAGCTCGGGGAGCTTGTCCTTCCAGGTCTTCTCGCCGCGCTGGATCTCGTCCAGCTCGAGGTCGAAGGCCGCGATGCCCCACTCGAAGATCATGGCCAGACCGGCGTTCGTGAAGGTCTGGAACAGGTAGATCGGGTGCCACTCCTGCTCCGGGTCGACCCGGAGCACGTTGTAGCCGATGTCCCGGTCCTTGCCGTGCACGTTGGTGTACGTGTGGTGCAGGTAGTTGTGGGTCTGCTGCCAGCTCTTGGCCGTCGAGACGTGGTCCCACTCCCACGTCGTCGAGTTGATCTCGGGGTCGCGCATCCAGTCCCACTGGCCGTGCAGGACGTTGTGGCCGATCTCCATGTTCTCGAGGATCTTCGCCAGGGCGAGCGACGCGGTGCCCGCGAGGAACGCCGGCGGGAAGAGCGCGCCGAGCAGCAGGATGCGGCCCGCGGCCTCGAAGCCGCGCTGCGAGCGGATGACCCGGCGGATGTAGCGCGCGTCGTCGTCGCCCAGCGAGGACATCACGCGGTCGCGGATCGCCTCGAGCTCGGCGCCGAGGCGCTCGATGTCGTCGGTGCTCAGGTGCTCGGTGGACGGCGTGATGTGCGCGGTGCTGGCACCCGGGCGGCCCGGACCGGTCGGCGTCTTCGCGTCGTTGATGCGCGTGATGTGCTCGGGAATCATCTCGAGGGCGGTCACATGGCCTCCTGAGGAGTCCGGGGGAGCGTGTCGAGCAACTCGGAGGTCGGGCTCTCGACTGATCACGCTCCCGACGGTAAGGACCGCCTTGCCCCCGGCTCTACGCGCACAGCGAGGACTCCGGACGAAAACCTGTTGCACAACCCAAAAACCGGGCGAACGGGGCCCGCGAGTCAGCAACGGCCCAGCAGATCGGCCAGTTCGTCCGCCGATGCCGGGTGACGCGGGGCGTTGCGGCTGACCGGGTCGGCCAGCGCCGTGCGCGCCAGCGGCGCGTGGAGGTCGGGCCCGGCGTGCAGGTCGGCGACCGAGACCCGCGTGCCGGTGGCGTCGAGCATCCCGGCCAGCGCGTCGGGCAGCGCCGCGGCGGACGGCAGCCCGGCCGCCTCGGCGGCGCGTCCCCAGCCGGCGGGGTCGGCGTCGAGCGACCAGCCCACGACCTCGGGCAGCACGGCGGCGAGCGCCAGGCCATGGACCGCGCCGGTGTGCAGGGACAACGCGTGCGCGAGCCCGTGCACCAGCCCCAGGCCGCTGCGCGTGAGCGCCTGCCCCGCGAGGTGGGCGGCGACGAGCATCTCGGCGCGTGCCCGGCGGCCGGTCTCATCGGGTCGAGCTCCGCTTCGCTGCGTCTCCCCCGCGTCGGCGACGGCGACGGGCAGCCAGGTCCACGCCCGGCGCACGGCCTCGGCGGCGAACGCCTCCGACATCGGGTCGCGTCCCCGCGAGGCCAGCGACTCGAGCCCGTGCACCAGCGCGTCGACGCCCGTCGCCGCGGTGGGCGCCGCGGGCAGCCCGTGGGTGAGCTCGGGGTCGAGCACCGCGACGCGCGGCACGACGCTGGCGTCGCCGCAGTAGACCTTCTGCCGGGTGGCCGCGTCCTCCAGCACGCCGAACCCGTTGGTCTCCGCCCCGGTGCCGGCGGTGGTCGGCACGGCCACCACCGGCAGGCCCGGCGCGGGCATCGCCCCGCTGCCGTCGGCGCGCGCACCCGGGCTCGGCGCCAGCAGCGCGATCCCCTTGGCCGCGTCGAGGCTCGACCCGCCGCCCAGCGCCAGGACGGCGTCGAGGTCCAGGGCCCGCGCGTGCTCGGCGCCCCGCTCGACGACCTCGACCGAGGGGTTGCCGCGCACGGCGTCGTACACCTCGACCGCGACCCCGGCCGCGCGCACGGGGGCCGTGGCCGCGTCCACGACGCCCGCGGCGCGCAGGCCGGGGTCGGTCACCACGAGCACCCGCCGGGCGCCCTGCGCGGCCAGGTGGTCGGGAATCCGGACCACCGCGCCGGGCCCGAAGTCGACGACCGGCCCGGAGCCGGACAGGAAGGTGCCGGCGGCGACGCCGGCGCACGGAGAGGTGGTCACGGGACCGGTCACGGTGCTCCTCGCGATCGTGGGGTGGTCAGGCGAGCACGGCGCCCAGGCCGGGCGCGTCGGGGACGACCAGCATGCCGTCGGCGTCGGGGCGCAGCGGCTCGGCGAGCAGGAAGTCACGGCGTTCGGGGGTCCAGCCGCCGGCCGGGTCGTCGGGGAACTCCAGGTACGGCCCGGCGCCGACGCCGGCCGCGACGTGCAGGTTCGCCAGCAGGCCGAGCCCGTTGGTCCAGGTGTGCGGGGTGAAGCGGCGGTGCCGCGCCCGGGCGGCCTCGGCGAGCTGGCGCGCCCGGGTCATGCCCAGCGCGAGCACCACGTCGGCCTGGTAGACGTCGAGCGCGTCGGCCTCGAGCAGCGCCAGGGTCTGCGGCAGCGAGTCGAGCATCTCCCCCGCCGCGATCCGCAGCCCCGGGTTGTCGGCGCGCAGCATCCGGTGGCCCGCGGCGTCGGCGTAGGGCAGCGGCTCCTCGACCCACGCGACGTCGTACTCGGCGAGGCGGCGCACCACGCGGCGGACGTCGGCGAGCTCGAGGGGCTCGGTGACGTCGCCGGCCATCCGCCAGGCCTGGTTGAGGTCGACCATGATGTCGAGGCGGTCGCCGACGGCCTCGCGGACCGCGGCGACGGCGGCGACGCCCTGGCGCAGCCGCCGGGGGTGCGCGCGGATCTTCACGGCGCGGATGCCCTGCTCGACGAGCCGGTGGGCGTCCTCGGCGCGGCGGCCCGGCGCCTGCTCCGAGCACCACGACGCGTAGACCGGCAGGCGGTCGGTGACCCCGCCGAACAGCGTGGCCACCGGCAGCCCGGCGACCTGGCCGACGATGTCCCAGATCGCGGCCTCGAGGGGCCAGAAGCGCCCGGCGTGGAAGCCGACCGACTCGATGCGCCGCACCTGGACCTCGGTGGCCAGCGGGTCGGTGCCGAGGAAGAGCTCGCGGTGGTCGTCGAAGCCGGCCATCGTGTCGCCCGAACCGACGCCCACGACGCCCTCGTCGGTCTCGACGCGGACGATCGTGGCGGCGAACCGGGTGCGCGGCTCGGGGTCCCAGGCCGCGTGGCAGGGCGGGTCGAGCACGGTCTCGCGGTGCTCGAGGCGGATGTCGGTGATCTTCACGGTGCGTCTCTCCGGGGTCGGTCCCGCTCAGTACAGGCGCCGCCGCGACCGGTCGGCAAGAATCCGTGCGGTGAGCGCAAATGACCTGGCCGGGACGCTGCTGCTGGGCACCCACATCGCCGCCGTGTGGTTCTGCACGGGCCTGGTCTGGATCATCCAGCTGCTCGTCTACCCGGGCTTCGCGGTCATGGAGCGGACCGGCTGGGTCGCGCTCCACCAGCGCCACACCCGCCTCATGGGGCTCATCATCGGCGGGCCGTGGCTGGTGCAGGGGCTGACCTGCGCGGTGCTGCTGGTGTGGCGCCCGCCCGGCGTCCCCCTCGTCGCCGCGCTCGCCGCCGGGGTCTGCGGGGCGGCGACGGTGGCCGTGACCCTGGCGATCTCGGTGCCGTGCCACGAGCGGCTGGCGCAGGGCTACGACCCGGACGTCCTCGCCCGCCTCACCCGCACCAACTGGTGGCGGACGGCGGCGTGGAGCCTCGGCGGGGTGGTCGCGCTGGTGATGCTGGTGCTGGCGTGACACGGCCCCGCACCGCGCTGTCCGCGGGGCTGCGCCGCGACATGGAGCTGCTCGACGCGCTGGCCTCCCCCGAGGCCCAGGCGGGCGGGCTCGGCGTGGTGCGCCTGGCCGGCCTCACCGGGCGCGGGGCCAGCCAGGTGTCGCGGGCCCTGGCCGCGCTGGAGGCCGAGGGGCTCGTCGAGCGGGACACCGCGAGCCGGCGCTACGGCCTGGGCTGGCGGCTCTACGCCCTGGCCGCGCGCACCACCGAGGCCCGCCTGGTGCACGTCGCCGGGCCCGCGCTGGTGTCGCTGGCCGCGCGGACCGGGGAGAACGCGTCGCTGTGCCGGCTGCACGGCACCCGGGTCGCGACCGTGCTGACCGCGGACGGGGGCGGCGGGCCCGCGCGGCCCCGGTTCGACGTCGACGAGATCCCGGTCGCGACGACCTCCACCGGGCGGGTCCTGCTCAGCGAGCGCGACGCGGCCGCCGCCCGCGCGGTGGGCGCCGAGCCGGGGGTGCTCGAGCGGGTCCGCGCGGCCGGGTACGCGGTGGTCGACGGCGAGTTCGACCCGGACCTCGCCGGCGCCGCCGCCCCGGTGCGCGGCTTCCACGGCGGCATCGTCGCCGCGCTGACCGTCTCCGGGCCGGCGCGGCGCCTGCGCCCCCACCTCGCCGGGCACGCCGCCGCCACGGCCGCGGCGGCCACCGACCTCTCCGCCCGGCTCGCCTCCCGCCCCATGTGAGCGAACTTCGGGGCTATTGCCCCGAAGTTCGCTCACGTACGGGGCAGGAACCAGATCCCGACGCCGAGCAGCGCGATCACCCCGCCGAGCACGCAGACGCCGGCCCAGCCGCCGGCCGGGTACACCAGCACCGTCGCGCCGGAGGCCAGCGTGCCCCCGGCGAACGTCGAGACCATGAACGCCGTCGTCACCCGGCTGCGCGCCTGCGGGGCCAGCGCGTAGATGACGCTCTGGTGGCTGATCTGCAGCGCCTGCTGGGCGAGGTCGAGCGCGACCACCCCGGCGATCAGCGCGAGCAGCGACACCCCGCCGAGCCCGAGCAGCGCCCAGCTCCCGGCCAGCACGAGCAGCCCGAGCGTGACCACCAGCCGCTGGTGCCCGCGGTCGGCGAGCTTCCCGGCCAGCACCGCCATGCCCGCCCCGGCGAGGCCCGCGAGCCCGAAGAGGCCCACGATCGCCGGGCCGTAGCCGTACGGCGGGGCCGAGAGAAGGAAGTCGATCGAGGTCCACAGGATCGTGAAGCACCCCATGCCGACCGCGCCCAGCGCCATGCGACGGCGCAGCTCGGGCTCGCGGCGCACCAGGCCGAGCACCGAGCGCAGCAGGCGCGGGTAGGTCGCGGACTCGGTGGGCGGCACCACCGGCAGCCCGAGGCGCACGACCACCGCGAGCAGCACCATGACGCCCGCCGCGGCCCCGAACACCCAGCGCCACCCGCCGGCCTCCGCCACGAACCCCGCCACCGTGCGGGCGCCGAGGATGCCGATGAGCAGCCCGCTCATGACGGTGCCGACGACCTGGCCTCGCTCGTGGTCGCCGGCCAGCGACGCGGCCAGCGGCACAGCGATCTGGGCCACCGCGGACGTGACGCCGACCAGCGCGATCGCGGCGGCGAGCAGCCCGAAGCCGGGCGCGGCCGCGGCGAGCGCGAGGACGACGGCGCACGCCGCGAGCAGCACCGTCACCAGGCGGCGCCGCTCGAGCAGGTCACCGAGCGGGACGAGCAGGGCCAGCGCGGTGGCGTACCCGACCTGCGAGGCGGTGACCAGCAGCCCGGCCGTGCCGTCGCCGACCCCGAACGCCTCGCCGATCGTGGTCAGCAGCGGCTGCGCGTAGTAGATGTTCGCGACGGCGGCGCCGCACAGCACCGCGAGCAGCAGCGTGCGGGCGCGCCCGATGGTCGGGGGCGACGTCTCGGCCGCGGTTCCGGTCTCGGCGCTCACCGCACGACCCTGCCCCGTCGATGGTGTCCGGGGCTCATGGTCGAGACGGATCCCACGCCGTCTTCACGCGCGCGTGCGGCGGCGGTGCGGCAGTCCGGCGCGGGCGGGGTCCGGCTCGCCGAGGTCGTCGGACACGGTGACGGTCGCCGGCCCGCGGCGCAGGGTCCCGGACGACAGCGCCGCGCACCGGATGCCGGCACGCCCGCGCAGCGCCGCGTGGGCGCCGGGCGCGAGGACCACGTCCATCCAGGCGCACGGTGCGGCCGGGCGGCCGCCGCCGAGGCGCACGGGCCCGTCACCGGCGTCGATCGCGAACTCCCGCCCGCGCAGGGCCTCGACCTCGAGACCGCGCGTGAGGATCGTGCGCCGCGCGGCGACCGGGTCGAACGGCGCCACCCCGAGCTCCGCGGCCACCGCCTCGAGCGCCTCGACCGCGAGCAGCGTGACCTCCGCGTCCCGGTGCGCCGCCCGTCCCGCGTAGCGGTCGCCCACGACACCGTGGCCGGCGCGGATCGTGATCGTGTCGGGCGTCGTCGTCGCCACCGGCCGCGGCCCGTCGGAGGGACGGCCCTCGTACGCGTGCGCGGGCGAGACGACGAAGCCGACGATCTCGATGGCGGTCACCGCGTCCAGGGTAGGGCGGGTCCGGGGTAGGACTGGAGCCGTGCGGCTGGGCGTCTCCGGAGCGGTGGTCGACGGTGCCTGGTGCCCGGGCGACGTGGACGTCGCCGACGGCCGGGTCGCCGCGGTCGGCCTCCCGGCCGCGCGGGGCGGGCGGATCGCGGTCCCCGGCCTGGTCGACCTGCTCTGCCACGGCTACGCCGGGGTGGACCTGGCGGGCGCGTCGGTCGAGGACGTGGCCACGGTCCGCGCGGCCGCCGCCCGCGACGGCACGACCGCCCTGTGCCCGGCGCTGCTCACCGACGCCCCCGAGCGGACGGTCGCCGCGCTCGGCCGCCTCGACGCCGCGCGGGCGATCGACACGCTGGACGCCCGGCCTCTGGGCGCGCGCCTCCTGGGGGCCCACCTCGAGGGCCCGTTCCTCGCCGCGGCCCGGATCGGCACCCACCCGCCCGAGCACCGCCGCGACCCGGACCCCGACCTGCTCACTCGCCTGCTCGACGCCGGCCGGGTCGACGTCGTCACCCTGGCCCCCGAGCTCCCCGGCGCCGGGACGCTCGTCGACCGGCTCCGGGCGCGCGGTGTCCTCGTCGCCGCCGGGCACAGCGACGCCGACGCCCCGGCCGCGCACGCGGCGGTCGACCGCGGCGTGCGTGCCGTGACGCACCTGTACAACGCCATGAGCGGGCTCTCCCACCGCGCGCCGGGCCTCGCGGCGGTCGCCCTGACCCGCCCCGAGGTGACGGCGACGCTGATCGCCGACGGCCACCACGTCGCCCCCGAGATGCTGCGCCTGGCCGCGGCCGCCGCCCCCGGACGCTGGGCGCTGGTCACCGACGCGACCGCGGCGACCGGGATGCCCGAGGGCCCGTTCCGGCTGTCCGGGGTGCCGGTGACGCTCGCCGACGGGGCGGTGCGCAACGCGGCGGGCGGGCTGGCCGGGGCGGCGGCGCCCCTGATCCGCGGGGTCCGGACGGCCGTCGCGGCCGGGGTGGACCTCGTGGCGGCGGTCGGCGCTGCGACGACGGTGCCCGCCCGGCTCCTCGGCCGCGGCGACGTGGGCCGCCTCACGCCCGGCGCCTCCGCGGATCTCGTCCTCCTGGAGGACACACTGAGCGTCACCCGGGTGCTCGTCGAGGGCCGGGAGATGGACCAGGGGGCCACCACGGAGTGACATCCCGGTGTCACTCGGAACACCCGATTTCTCACGATGGTGTAACGAAATCCCGCCTGTGTACGGTATGTCCGTCGAGCGGCCCACCGATCGGGTGATGACCGTTCGAGGGACCGACCGACGACGCAGGTGAGGTGACGTGGCGAGCAGCCAGGCTGTGCGGAGCAGGCAGGCGAGCGGGGCACCGCCGCACACCTTGGCCTCTGCCGACCCGGCGACCGGTCGCGTGCGCACGCCGTCCCGCCCCCGTCCCGAGGCCCCGCACCGATCGGCTCCGCACCGACCGGCTCCGCGCCGACCGGCCGCGCGCCGCTCCCACGACCCGGATGCCACCACCATCACGCTGCGCGCGGCGATGCTCGCGCGCGAGGCGGCCCGGCAGGCCGTGGGCCCGACGGGCTCCACGGGCACCGGGCGCGCGGGGAGCACGACGGCCACGACGCGCCGCCCCCGGACGCAGACGACCACGGTCGCGGTCCTCGTCCCGGCGCACAACGAGGAGGAGGGGATCGTCGCCACCGTCGAGGGCCTGCTCGAGCAGCAGGTCCCCGAGTGGCTGGAGATCTCCGGCATCGTCGTCGTCGCCAACAACTGCACCGACCGCACCGCCGAGATCGCCCGCCGCTACCCGGTGACGGTCCTGGAGATGCCGGACAACCCGGACAAGAAGGCCGGCGCGCTCAACCACGGCTGGCGCGTCGCCGCCCAGGACGCCGACTTCGTGCTCACGATGGACGCGGACACCGTCCTCCTGCCCGACACCGTCGCGGCGATGGCCGGCGAGCTGCGCGGCAACGCCGTCCTCGGCGCGGTCTGCGCGCGCTACTGGGCCTCGTCCGGCCGCGGCCTGCTCTGGCGGCTGCAGCGCCTCGAGTACACTCGCTACGACGACCTGCGCGACCTCCGGGGCTGGCGCGTCTCCGTCGCGAGCGGCGCGGCCGCGATGTACCGAACGGCGGCGCTGGCGGCGGTCGCGGCGGCCCGCGAGGCCGGCGAGCCGTGGGACGGCGTCTCTCTCATCGAGGACTACGCGCTGACCCTCGAGCTGAAGGCCCGCGGCTGGCGCGTCGCGGCGGCGCGCGGTGCGCACGTCTACACCGACCCGCCGACCACCTGGCGCTCGCTGTGGCAGCAGCGGCTGCGCTGGGGGCGCGGCGGCATGGACGAGGTGCTCAAGCGCGGGTGGTCGCCCGCCACGCGGATCGACTGCCTGTCCTACGTGCTCTTCGCGTTCAGCGTGTTCTTCCGCGTGCTGTTCCTCGCGATGCTCACGCTGATGATCGTCTACGCGGTGCCGTTCCGGTACGCGCTGGTCGGGCTGATCCCGCTCGCCGTGATGTGGCTGGAGCGGATGACGTCGATGTGGCGATTGCCGGAGCGCAGCTGGCGCGACGTGGCGCTGGTGGCGGTCCTGGTGGTCGAGGACTTCTACGGGTTCTTCCTGGAGCTGTGCGCGGTGACGGCGGCCTGGCGCTGCCTCAACGCACGGCGCCAGGCCTGGTAGTCGCGAGTAGTCGAGCGTATCGGAAGGGGACGGACGCAGGGATGTACGGCGAGCACTCGATGTACCTCACCAGCGTGGTCGGCGGCGGCAGCACCGGCCTCGCCCTGGCGGCGGCGACGGGCATCAACGCGATGGCGATGGTGCTGATGGCGGTGACCGTGCTGTTCACCGCGATGTTGCTCGTGCGGATCGTGCGCCGCGGCGCCCGCCTCCGTCGCTGACCGCGTGTCGTTCGACGACCGCCGGCGCAACGTCCGCTCGTTGCTGTTCTTCCTGGTGGCCCTCCTGGGCACCGTCGTGCTGTCCTTCGCCGGCTCCTTCGCCGGCGCCGCGGACCGCGACGTCGCCCTCGGACCCCGCTACTCCCCGACGGCGCAGGACCAGGCGCTCCCGCCGAACCCCGAGGCCCGCCCGGGCCCGCGGGTGGCGCTGACCTTCGACGACGGCCCGTCGCCGCAGCTCACGCCGTACATCCTCGACGTGCTGGCCGCCAAGCGGGTCCGGGCCACCTTCTTCCTCCAGGGCGACAACACCGAGGCCCGCCCCGAGCTCGTCGAGCGCATCCACCGGGAGGGACACGTCGTCGCCAACCACGCCTGGGACCACGCCTGGTTCCCCGACCTCACGGCGGCCGAGGCGGAGGAGGAGATCACGCGCACGAACGAGGTGCTCCAGGACATCACCGGCGTCCGGCCCACCCTGTTCCGCTACCCCTTCGGCCAGCCCTCGCCCGACGGCGACGCCGTGCTCGCCCGCCTGGGCATGTCGAACGGGGTCCACTGGAAGTGGACGTCGAACAAGCCCGGCGACTTCCAGTGCCCGGGCGCCGACGCCCTGGTCGACTACGTCGTCACCGAGGCCACCGACCAGGCGATGATCCTGCTCCACGACGCCGGCGACACGATCGGCTGCCCGCCCGCGCAGCTGGACTACCTGCCGCGCGCGATCGACGAGCTGCGCGCCCGCGGCTTCGTGTTCGGCGTGGTCGCCCCCTCGCCGGTGCCCTCCCCCCTCAACGGGGGCTCGCGCGCGGCCGTGGTCCCGTGATGCGCGTGCTGCTGTTCGTGCTGGCCGTCGGGCTGCTCGCGGCGTGCGCGCCCGCGCCGGCCGCGGAGCGGTTCCCGTCGGGGTCGTCGGCACGATCGGGCTCCGCGGCCCCGGGGTCCGGCCTCCCCGAGGAGTTCGCCCAGCGCCTCCTCGACGACGCCGTGCCCGACCCGCTCGGCGACGACGTGCCCGCGGACCTGTCCGGCGCGTGGGCGTGGACCAGCTCCATCCAGGCCCCGCACCGCCAGACCGACCGCGACGTCGGCGCCGCCGGGGTCGCGCACGGGTTCCTCGCGCTGGCCGCGGCGACGCCCGACCCCGCCGCCCGCGAGCGCTGGCTCGGCGGGGCACGCGGCGCCGGGGACTTCCTGCTCGCGGCCTCGCGCGACGGCCGCGTCCCCGACTACGTCGACCCCGGCGGTCCCGCCGACCGCGCCTACACCTCGTTCGACGACGGCGCGGCCGGCATCGCCGAGGTGCTCTGGCGGATCGGCGAGGCCACCGGCGAGGAGCGCTTCCGCGAGGGCGCTCGCGCGTCGCTGCGGTGGGTGCTCGACCGCGCCGAGGGCGTCGACGGGCTCCCCTGCCCGCAGCGATGCCGCTGGTCGTGGGCCGACGTCGGGGGCGGCGGCGCGCCGTCCTACCGCCACGGGATGGGCGAGGGCCAGTCCGGGATCGTCTACGCGCTCTCGGTGATGGGCGAGCGCCTGCGCGACCCCGAGCTCACCGCCCACGCCGCGGGCGGCGCGGCGTACCTGTCGAGCCGGCTCGACGACGACGGCGGCCTGCCCGAGCGCGACGACGAGCCGCGCCGCAACACGGGCTTCCTGTCGGGCACCGCGGGCGCGGCGTTCGTGTTCCTGCGCATGTACCAGGCGACCGGGGACGAGCGCTGGCGCCGCGACGCGGAGTCGGCGCTGGGCTTCCTCGACCGGACCGCGCAGCCCGCGGGGCGGGGGGTGACCTGGCCGATACTGCTCGGCGCCGGGTCGCAGGCCCTCGTCCCCGACAACCCGAACCGCGCCACCGGCATGGAGGAGGGCGCGGCCGGCATCGGCTGGGTGTCGCTGCAGGCCCACGCGATCCTCGGCGACCCCCGCCACCTCGAGCGCGCCCGCGCCGCCGGGCGCTGGCTCGTCGACGTCTCGCTGACCGAGCCGGTCGGGCGCGCGTGGGCGGAGTACGAGGGCAGCCCGACCGTGCACACCGCCACCAACAGCGGCGCGGCCGGCACGGGCTGGTTCCTCGACTCGCTCGGACGGGTCACCGGCGACGACGAGTTCGCCGGCGCGGCCCGGGCGGCCCGCAACTGGCTGCTCGCCGTGGCGACCCCGGAGCACCGCTGGGGCGCGACACGCCAGGCCGGGCGATGGACCCTCCCGGGCGAGCCGTCGTGGCACTGGGGGTCGGCCGGCGTGATCGGCTTCCTGACCCGGATGGCCGGCGGGCCCGTCGACAGCCCCGGCATGCAGGAGGTGCTCGTCCCCCTCGAGGGCTCCGCGGGCGATTCCGGGAATTAGTTCCCGATCGCCCACCGCCCCCACCGTCACGGGGGGCGTTGACTCGATGTCACCCGGCGCCGTGTGCCGGGATCGAGTCGGGGATCGAGGAGGTGCCGTGACCGTCGTCGACCTGCTGGTGCTGGCGGTGGTGGCGATCGCCGCGCTGCGCGGCTGGCGCCGCGGGGGCACGGGGCTCGTGCTGCGGGCGGCGGGCGCCGTGGCCGGTGTGCTGCTGGCGGGCGCGCTCGCCCGCTGGCTCGTGCCGATGCTCGTGACCACCGACGACGGCATCTCCCGCGGCGCGCTCGTCCTCGGCGCCGCACTGGTCGGCGCGCTGGTCGGCTGGGGCGTGGGCCGCCGGCTCGGCGAGGCCCTCGCCCGGCGCACGGGCGGCGGGTGGCGCCGCCCCGGCCTGCCCGACCGCGTCCTCGGCGTCGCCGCGCACGGCGCGCTGGCCCTCATGCTGCTCGTGCTCGCCACCGGCATCGTCACGGCGATCGGCCCGGCAGGCCTCGGTGACGCCGCGCGCGACAGCGCCGTGCTGGGCGCCGCCGCCGAGCGCCTGCCGAACCCGCTGGTGCTGCTGCCGACCGAGGCGCCGACGCTGGCCGACGGGGGCACCCGATGAGGGCGCCCGTGACACTCCCCCGCCTCGCCGGCGGCGGCGCGCTGGTGCTGCTGCTCCTGACCTGGTGGGGCACCGGGTCGTTCCTCCTGGCCCTGCTGGTGGTCGTCCTCGTCGCCGCGACCGCCGCCGGCGCCTGGCTGTTCGTGTCCTGGAGCGGCCGCTCCGCGCGGGGGCACGCGGGCGGCGGCCCGTCCGCGGTGGCCGACGCCCTGCCCACCGCCGACCTCGGGCCGGCCTCGGCCGGCGAGCGCGTGCGCCGGACGCTGCGCGGCGTGCTCGGGCGCCCGTGGGTGCACGGCGACGGCCTGGTCCGCGCCGCGGCGCGCCGGCTCGCCTCCGAGGAGGCGCTGGTGTGGACCCCGCGCGGCCAGCGCGTCACCGCCCCGCACCTGTGGGTGGAACTCCACCCCGACGACCTCGCCGACGTCGCCGCCCGCTGGCCGCTCGAGGTGCTGGCCGACGAGCTGCTCAACGGCTACCTGGAGCACGCGCGCGGCACCGAGGCGCGCCGTCTGGCCGAGCGCACCTTCCTGCACCTGCTCGCGGGCCCCGACGTCCCCGTCGGCCGCGTGCTCGTCACCGCCGCGTTCTCGCGGCCCGCCGCCACGCCCGCGGCGACCACGTCGGCGACCGACCCGACCCCCACGTCGCTGTCGGCGCCCCCCGTCCCGGCGGGTCCCCCCTCCCCGCCGGGACCGTCCGGCCCGGCCGTGGCGGGGGCAGCCGCACGGCCGGGTCCGGCGCTGCCCGTCGCGCGGGTGGCACCACCACCCCGGCCTGCCCCGGCGCGGGGGCCGGCGGGGGTTTCCCGGGACTCCGTCGGGGGGTCCCGGGAAGCCGGTGGTGGGCATGGTGCGGGTCCGCGGACCGTCGTCCACCGCCGCGACGACGCCACCGTCACGGCCCCGGCGCGGGTCGGTCAGCAGATCGGTGCGCAGGTGGGCACGCAGGTCGTCGAGCGGCCGACGCTCGTCGAGCGGGTCGTCGCGACGGCGCGGGGTGCGGGGCGCCCCGGCGTATCGTGGCGTCGACCGGCGAACCCTCGCCGCAGCGGAGGCGCGTGACGCGCTCCCGCTCTCCGGCCGACCGGGAGGTGGCGTGACGCGACCCGTCGCACGCCCGGCCCGGGCCGGCCCTCCGCAGGCGCCCTCCCCCCGCCTGCCCGTCGGCGGTCTCGCCGTGCTCGACGTGCGTACCGAGCACACGCAGTCGGTGCCGTGGGGCGAGCGGATCACGATCGGCCGCGGTGACGCCACCGCCCGCGGGCCGGGGCAGGGCGGCGCACGCCACGTCCCGGTCCCCGACGACCGGGTGTCGCGGCTCGCCGCCGAGATCGAGGTCCGCGACGACGCGTACCTGATCATCAACCGCCAGCGCCACGGCGCCCTGCTGACGCTCTTCGTGCCCGGGGTGCCGGGCAAGGATCGCATCCGCGCCGGCAACGGCCTGCTCGTCCGCGACGACCGCTCCTCGCTGGGCCTGTGGTTCCCGGACGGCCAGGAGCTGACCCTGGCGCTGCTGCGCTTCGCCCCCACCGCCGGCGCGGGGCCGACCACCAGCGGCGGGCTCGCGGGCGGCCGCACCATCGACACGTCGCTGCCGACCGCCGAGACGTGGTGGTCGGTGCTCGTCGCCGCCTGCGGCCCGACGATCATCGCCGCCGCGTCGGCGCCGGGCAGCGTGCCCCGCGACGTGCACGGCGACGCCGAGCAGATCGCCGACTGGCACCGCGCGGAGGGCCGCCCCGCGCCGAGCCCGAAGACCCAGAGCGAGGCGTTCCGGCACGCCCAGCGCTGGCTGCGCGGGCTGCGCCTCAACGACAAGACCCGGGGCTGGCGCATCGCGGTGGTCGAGCAGGTCATCCACCTGCGGCTGGTGACCCTGGACGACGTGCGCCTGCTCTTCCCGAGCCAGGTGCCGAGGTCGGGTCCTACCCGTCCGTGAGGTCCCGCTCGGGCAGCGGGCCGAGGGTCGCGAACGCGTCGAGGTAGGGCTCGACGTCGCCGCGCACGGTCCACGCGCGCAGCTGGTCCGCGGAGCGGCGGGTCATCAGCGCGCGGGCGAGGTCGAAGTCGCCGGCCCGCAGCTCGACGGCGGCGTCGGCGGGCTCCCCCGCCGAGCACCACGACCACTGCTCGCCGACCAGCGCGATCGGCGGGAGGCCGGCGTCGAGGCGCGGGGCGAAGCGCCCGACGAAGCGGTCGCGCAGGGCCGCCATGGCCGGGGTGTCGCGGCCGCCGGGCACACCGAGGGCGCCGCGCAGGTCCTGCTCGTGGATCGTGACGTCCCCGAGCGGGCGGGTGCCGTGCTCGGCCATCCAGGCGCACAGCGGCTCCGCGACGACCTCCCACTCCGCCACGAGCGCGGCGACGTCACGCCCGCGGCGGGCGTCGACCTGCCGCGCCGTCCACTCCTCGTTGTGGTCGTCGGGCTCGTCGCCGGCCAGGACGTCGGCCCCGAGCCCCACCATGTGCGAGAGGAGATCCCGCACCGTCCAGTCCGGGCAGGCGGGCACCGTCGTCTCCGCGCGCTCCGCCGTCAGGCCGCTGACCAGCGCGATCACGCGCTGTTGCGCACGGCTCCACTCCGCGATGTCGTCCACGGAACGACCATCCCACCGGTCCCCGACGTTCGCTCACCGTACGAAGAACCGACCGGACGCCCCGGTGGGCGACTCACACGACCGCTTGTCAGTCTCGTGACCGGCCGTAATGCGTTGTGTGTCACTCAGTTGTGTCAGAGTGGACGAATGTCACGCGAGGGGGACGCGACGAGTCCGGAGGGTGGTCCGGCCACTCCAGCCGTCATACGCCAAGCACCCGGGTACCTGGCCCGCCGCCTGCACCAGGCCTACATCGCCGCCTGGGCCCGACGGGTCGATCCGGTGCTGACCGGTCCGCAGTACGCCGTCCTGGTGACGGTGGACGCGCATCCGAGGCTCGACCAGGGCTCGCTCGCCCACACGGTCATGCTCGATCGCTCGACGATGGCCGACGTCTGCCGGCGCCTCGAGGACCGCGGGCTGATCGAGCGCACCCAGGCCCCGGCCGACGGCCGCCGCAAGCTCCTCGGGCTCACCGAGGAGGGGCGCGCCGCCCTCCAGCGCCTCCGGGACCGGGTCTCCGCGCTCGAGAACGAGCTCATGGCCGAGCACGCGGCCGGCGTCACCGAGCTCCTCGAGCGTCTCGACGCCCTGTCCCGCCGCTGGGAGACCGTCGCGACGGGGTCGTCGGGCTAGCTGCCGCTCCGGCGCCGGCTGCGCATGAGCACCAGCGCCACGCCCGCCACCAGCGTCGCGGCCAGTGCGATCGTGAAGATCGTCCACGGCAGCAGGGCCCCGCTCGCGAGCGCGAACGCGCCGAAGTACAGGGTGACCAGCGCGTAGAGGACGACCTGGACGCGACACAGGAAGCGGTTGCGGTCGGTGTCGCGCGGCGGCCACGTGATGCCCGGCATGGCGGCACCGTATCCGGTGCCGCCGTGCGCTCCGCCGTCGAGGGCTCACGCCACGGCGGGCTCGGGTCGCCCCGTCTCCCGGGGCTCGTCCACCGGCGCGGCCGTCACGGGCACGTGGCGGAAGGCGACCGTGGCGACCGCCGCGAGGCCGGCGAAGATCACCGCGCCGACCGTGGCGGCGACACCGAGCCCCGCGGTGAAGGCGGCCTCCACCGCGCTCGCCACCGCGGGCGTCGGACCGGCGGCGGCCACCTCGGTGAGCCCGCTGCGGGCCGCGTCGGCCTGCGCGGCGGGCGTGCCGGGCGGGAGCACGAGGACGTCGCGGTAGACCGCGGTGGCCAGGCTCCCGAGCGTCGCCACCCCGAGCGCGATGCCCAGCTCGCCGCTGGTCTCGGAGAGCGCGCCGGCCGACCCCGCCTTCTCCTCGGGGACGGAGCCGACGAGCAGGTCGGTGCCGAGCGCGGTCGGGAGCGCGATGCCGACCGAGGCCAGCAGGAAGCCCGCGAGCAGCACCACCGTGCCGCCGCCGGCGCCGGCCCCGAGCAGGCCCACGACCGCGAGACCCACCCCGCCGACCAGCAGCCCGGCCGCCGTCACCCGGGCCGGCCGGATCGAGCGCGCGAGCCGCGGGGCGAGCAACGACGCCACCACCATGGCGGCCTGCAGCGGCGCGAGCACCAGGCCGACGGTCAGCACCGACAGCCCGGCGACGAGCTGCAGCCACAGGGTGAGCAGCAGGAACGTGCCGGCCATGACGACCCCACCGCCGAGGTTGATGCCCAGCGCGCCGGCCGGGGCGCGGTGACGGAACAGCCGCAGGTCGAGCAGCGGGTCGTCGAGGCGGAGCTGGCGGCGGACGAACAGCGCGCCGAGGCCGGCCCCGGCCGCCAGCGCCACGAGGGCGCCGGGTTCCGGGCCGGACACCGCCAGCGACTTGAGCCCGTGCACCACCGGCAGGACCGCGCCCAGCGACAGCGCGACGCTGGCGAGGTCGAGACGCCCGGCGGCGGCGTCGCGCGACTCGGGCAGCAGGACCGGGCCGAGCACCAGCAGCAGCACCATCACCGGCACGCCCATGAGGAAGGCCGCGCCCCACCAGAACGTCTCGAGCAGCACGCCGCCGATCAGCGGGCCGACCGTCATGCCGCCCATGAAGCAGCTCATCCAGATCGCGATGGCGGTGCCGCGGGCCCGCGGGTCGGGGAACATGGTCCGGATCAGCCCGAGCGTCGAGGGCATCAGCGTCGCCCCCGCGATCCCGAGCAGCGCGCGGGTCGCGATGAGCATCGCCGGGCCGGTCGAGAACGCCGCGGCCACCGACGCGACCCCGAAGGCGGCCGCCCCGATGAGCAGCAGCCGGCGGCGACCGATGCGGTCGCCCAGCGTGCCCATGGTGACGAGGAAGCCGGCGATCATGAAGCCGTAGACGTCCATGGCCCAGAGCTGCGCGGTCGGCCCGAGGCCGAGCTCCGCGGACAGGGCGGGCAGCGCCAGGTAGAGCACGCTCATGTCGAGCGAGAGCAACAGCGTCGGGAGCGCCAGGACGGCGAGCCCGATCCATGCGCGGCGTCCGGTGGTCGCGGTGGTCATGGGGGCGACGCTAGCAGCGTCTGATTCTTTCGAACAACTCTGTGGTTGTTTTTTCGTACTGACGGGATGGCTGGGTACCGTGCCGACGTGCCGCCCGCGCCCGCCGTCGACCACCTCGTCGTCGCCGCCGAGGATCTCGCTCAGGGCGTGCCCGCCCTCGAGGCGCAGCTCGGGGTCCGGCTCGCGGCCGGCGGCCGGCACGCCGCGTTCGGCACGCACAACGCGCTGCTGGCGCTCGGCGACGCCACCTACCTCGAGCTGATCGCTCCCGACCCCGACGCGCCCGCGCCGGGCCGCCCGCGGTGGTTCGGCCTCGACACCGCCGCGGTCCGGTCCCGGCTCGGCGACGGCCCGCGCCTGCTGCACTGGGTCGCACGGCCGTCGCCGCTGCCGCCGGGCCCCGACGACCACGGCGAGCGCCTCCGCCTCTCCCGCGACGCGCTGGCCTGGACGGTGACCGTGCCGGCCGACGGGTCGCTGCCCGGCGACGGCAGCGGTCTCGTCCCGTCACTGATCGCCTGGGACGGTGCGCACCCGACCGACACCCTCGAGGACGTCGGCGTCCGCCTGGACCGCCTCGTCGTGTCCTCGCCCGACGCGGCGGGGCTGCGGCGGCGCCTCGCCGCGCTCGGGCTGTCGGGCTGCGTCACCGTCGCCGACGGTCCCCCGGACCTGCGGGCGGAGCTGAGGACGCCGGCCGGCCCCGTCGTCCTCGGCGGGACCTGACGGTCAGCGCTCGGGCCGGAGATCGCCGGGCGCGATCTCGGCCCGCTGACCATCGGTCCCCGCGCGCCGGGTCCGGCGTCGAGCGACCTCCCCCACGAGCCACCGCGCGACGTCGACGAGCTTGAGGTTCGTGCCCTGGGAGGACTCGACGAGCATCTCGAACGCCTCGGTCTCGTCCACGGCGAACCGTTCCATCAGCACGCCCTTGGCCTGACCGATGATGTCGCGGCTGTCGACGGCCCGCGCCAGGTGCACGGCCTGCTCGCTGCCGTGCAGCAGCATCGCCGCCTGCACGCCGTAGAGCCCGGCGGTGAGGCGCGCCTCGAGGTCGAAGACGTGGGGCTCGGCGGCGTAGAGGTTGAGCGACGCCCGCATGGGGCCGACCGTGGCGAGCTGGGCGGAGAGCATCGACCGGAAGCCCGCGGTCACCGCCGCCGGCGCGAACCGCGGCCACCGCTCCCGGTCGACTCCGCCCAGGTCGTGGGCGATGACGACGCCGTCCTCGGCGGGGCTGTCCATCGCGGTGATGCTCGGCCCCTCGTGGAGCTCACCCTGGAGCCGGTCGAGCTCGGAGATGCCGCGACTGGTCGGGTTCCGGGTGTCGACGATCCCGTCCTCGCTGACCGAGATGCCCCCGGCCGTCGCGCCGGGGATCGTCTCGACCGCGGCGGCGACGATGTCCGACAGCGTCTGTTGGAGGTCCCGGATGCCCCGTCGCTCGAGCAGGGTCTGGGCTGCCTTGCGCAGAGCGATGACGAGCTGCTCGGCCTGGCCCGGGTGCACGCGGTTCTCCCCCATCTCGACGGTCGCTACGGAACCGGGACAGCACAGGGAGACGACGTGCCGCAGGTCCTCCGGGCGCACGACCGACGCCCCACCCCGGACATGGGTGCGAGCGGACGCGCACGGCGAGGGACCTGGCGAGCGCACGGCGACGAGCCCGCGCCCCGATCCACGAAGCGGCCGTCTGTTCGACCGCGGCCCGGGAATTCTAGACAGAGCCGGACGCGGCGGCGCCGCGGGACACGGCGACGTCGACGGCGCCCGTCGGACGGGAGCCGCCGCCCGTCGCCCTGCTCCCGGGGCTGCACGTACGGAGGAGTCGGGCTCTCCCACGAGGACGATCCGGATCTCTCGGAGCGTCTCGCCTCAGGTGGGTGCGCGGGGTCGTCCGCCGGGGCGGGGTCGTCGTGTGGTGTCGATGTACCAGGGCGGGGTGAACCACGGCCGACCCTCGGTCATGGTGATCGTCCAGTCCCCGTGGTGGACCAGCTGGTGGTGATACCGGCACAACAGGCACATGTTCTCCACCGCGGTCGCCCCGCGGTCCCGGAACCACTCTGCGATGTGGTGGGCCGCGCAGCGCCGCGGGCGGCGGGTGCAGCCGGGGAACGCGCAACCCCCGTCGCGCAGGTTCAGCGCCCGCCGGATCGCGTCGGGGGCGGTCCGCTGCGCGCGCCCGACGTCGAGGGGTTCGGACTTGGCGCCCAGGATCATGGGGAGGATCTCGGCGTCGCAGGCCCAGCGGCGCACGGTGGCGGCATCGACGTGGTGCCCGGAATCCAGGGTCCCGTAGCCACCGGTGTCGGTCAGGGCTGCGCAGAGCCAGCGGTGATCGATCGTGACGGTCAGCAGCGCGCGACCGGGGCGCTCGGTCCAACCCCGCCCCTCGCTCGCCGGGCGCGGTTCGGGGATCAACGCCCACGGCGCGTCGGGCTCGGATGGGTCCCCGGCCGGCTCGTCGTCGGCGGGCTCGTCGTCGGCGCGGGTGTCCTCGCCGTCCAGCGCAGCGTCGCCTTCGGCAGCCTCGTCGCCGTCGCCCGCGTTGTCGCCGTCGCCCGCGTTGCCGCCGTCGCCCGCATTGTCGGCGTCGGTCGCGTCCCACGCGTCATCGCCGACGTCGCCCACGTCGCCGGCGCTCACGTCGTCGCTGCTCGCGTCGTCGTCGGTGGCGTCATCACGGGTCGCGTCGTCGTCGGTGTCGTGGCGGGTGTCGGTCGCGAGACCGCGGGGGCCGCGGGCGTCCTGGACCAGGTCCTTGAACGCATCAGCCTGGCGCTGCTCCAGCGACCGCTCATCCCCGGCACCGGCCGGCGCGGACAGCACCCCGAACACCTCCACCACCGCCTCGGCGTCCAACGGGTCGTGCAACCGGCCCTTGAACACCAGCGACCCGTCCCGGCGGCGCAACAACACCACCTCGTCGCGCGACCCCTCCCCCTCCGGCGGTGGGGCGGCGCCGTCGGGGTCGTGGGCATCGAGGAACTTCCTGGCCAGCACCCGCAACATCCGCGGCGGCAACAACTCCGCGTGCTCGGCCAGCGTCCGCTCGACCCCCGCCCACACCTCAGGTGGTGGCGGGGACACCAGCCCCGAGAGCCGGGTCATCGTCTCCCGGATGACCCGCACATGCCCCGGATCGATCACCCCCGCCGCCAGCGCCGCCCCGGTGCACGGCAGCACCGCCGGCAACACCTCCCCCAGCAACGACGCCCGCGGGCACAGCTCCGCCGCCTCGGCGACCAGCCGCTTCGCCTCGGCATGGTCCAGGTTGTCGCGGTCGGCGAGCAGCGACTCCACCGACCGGTACCCGGTGCCGGCCACGACACCGGAGTCGGCGAGCGCCGCGATCGCCTCCAGCCGCCGGAAATAGCCGCGCCGCTGAGCGAGCACCGCCGCGGCGGCGCGCCCGAGCACCGCACGCTCGCCCGCCCCCACCCCGCGTTCGCTCACGTGTTCGAACCTACCGCCGACCCCCGACACTCCGAGGCCGATTCGCCGGGATCGCCTCAGCAACAGGCACGCCGATCATGCCTACCTGCCGTTCGCCGCCACCACCGTTCCAGCGAAAGGCACCCCCCACCCGTCCACCCGACCCAAGGTGCCCCTCGCTCAGAAACCCGCCCCACCCGGCCAGCAATCCCGGCGCATCGGCGCCGACTCCGCACGGTGCGGAATCGACCGACGACGAGGCGCGACGCGCCCCCGAGAATGGCCCCGAGAATGGGCTCGACGATCATCTGGAACTGCTCCCCCCGCGCTACGTTCCTCCCTCCGATACCGATCGAGGAGGTCCGCCGTGAGCACGACCCTGCCGGGAACCCGCAACGAGAACGCGCTCATGAGCGCCATCGAGCGGTGGAACGCGAACGATCTCGACGGCTATCTCGATCTCTACACCGACGACGTCCGGCTCCACGGATTCGCGCCCGAGCCCTTGGACAAGAACGCCACCCGCGCGTTCTACGAGGGACTCTTCGCCGCGTTCCCCGGGAACCGGATCGAGCTGCACGAGACGTTCGGCGACGGTGACCGGTTGACGAGCCGGTTCATGCTGTCGGGCCGGCACGACGGCGACTTCATGGGGATCCCCGCCACGGGCCGGGAGATCGTGATGCCGGGCATCACGATCCTGCACTTCCGCGACGGCCGGTGCGCGGAACGGTGGACGTGCTCGGACATGCTGAGCCTGCTGATCCAGGTCGGCGCCGTCCCGCCGCCGGGCTAACGGGGACGCGCGCGGAACTCGCCGGGACTCACACCGGCGACCTCCCGGAACGCGCGGTGCAGCTGCGCCTCGCCGCCGAACCCGCACCGGGCGGCGACGGCCGCGATCGGGAGGTGCGGCTCGGCCCGCAGCACCGCCTTCGCGCGGCGCACCCGCTCGTGACGCAGCAGCTCGCGCAGCGACCGCCCCTCCGGCGCGAGGACGCGGAACAGGGTCCGGCGCGAGATGTGACAGGCCGCCGCGATGTCCTCGGCGCTCACGCCCGGCCGCCCCGCGGCGCGGGTGATCGCGTCGTGCACACGCTGGCGGTCCGCGGCGTCGGTCCCCGCACCCGACCCGCCCGCCAGGCCCAGGGCGTACTCGAAGAGGCCGACGGCGTGCGGCACCAGACCGGGCGTGAGCCGGCCGTCCTGCGCCTCGCGGGCCAGCCCGACGAAGAAGTCGGTCACCAGGCGGCCGGGACCGGGCCCGCCGAGCGTCACCGCGGTCGCGTCGCGCACGCGGGCCGCCGGCAGCGCGGCGCGGGGCACCTGGACGACGAGCTGACGGAAGGGGCCGCCGAACTCGAGGGTGTACGGGCGGGTGCTGTCGTAGAACGCCATCGACCCGGCCCGCAGCCCGGCGACACGCCCGTCCTGGCGGACCTCGCCGAAGCCCTCGAGCTGGATGCTCGCGAGCAGGTAGTCCTCGTGGCTGCGGGCGATCAGCGAGCGGGTGCGGTCGACGCGCTGGGCGTCGGCGGTCACCGTCGACAGCTCGACCTCGTCGAGGGCCCGGTGCGCGATGGAGCCGGCGAACGGCCCCGGCAGCACGGGGCGCGCCGAGAGCTGCACGAAGGCGTCGCAGATGAGGTCGCGCCAGTAGTCGAAGGCGTGGTCCTGATCCACGGCGCTCGTGGACCACTCGGCCGCGGCCGGGGTGGCTCCCATGCCTCCGGCATCGAACCCCGCGGCGATCCGGTTGTCCACGCCCGACCCGTGATGGTTGCCGATCGGTGCTACTCCGCTATCGTGCAGTACTCTTTTCGTACCGTGCACGGCGAGGAGGTCCCGCCATGACGTCGCTGCCCCTGCCCGACTCCGCCCTGCCGCCCGTGGTGTCGCCCGAGGAGTGGGCCAGGGCCCACGAGGAGATGCTGGTCAAGGAGAAGGAGTTCACCCGCGCCCGCGACGCCCTCGCCGCGCAGCGCCGGCGGATGCCGATGACGCGCGTCGACACCGAGTACCGCTTCGAGGGCCCGGAGGGCGAGGTCGGCCTGCTCGACCTGTTCGGCGGCCGGCGCCAGCTCCTCGTCTACCGCTTCTTCTTCCAGCCCGACGTGGAGGGGTGGCCGGACAAGAGCTGCGCGGGCTGCTCGTACCTCGCCGACAACGTTCCGCACCTGGCCCACCTCCACGCCTGGGACACCGCCTTCGTCATGGTCTCGCCCGCCGGGCAGGACAGGATCGCCGCGCTGAAGGCGCACATGGGCTGGGAGCTCACGCCCTGGTACACGCTCGTCGGCGACGGCTTCAGCCGCGACTTCGGCGTCCCCGAGATGTTCGGGATCAACGTCTTCCTGCGCGACGACCACGACCGCGTCTACCGGACCTACTTCGTCAACGGCCGCGGCGTGGAGCCGCTGCTGCCGACGCTGTCGATGCTCGACCTGACCGCCCTGGGGCGGCAGGAGACCTGGGAGGACACGCCCGAGGGCCGTCCCCAGCTCCCGCCCTACCGCGCGGAGCGCCACGACGAGTACACCTGACGGCCCGGCGAGCACCCCTCGAGCTGGGCGCGCCGGACCGGGTCGGGTCGGGTCACCCGTGGGTCTGCCCGGTCTCGCCGGCCACCATCGCGGAGTACGCGGCGAGCAGCGCGACCCACCCGCCGCCGCCGTGCTCGATCGCGCCGTGGACGCCCTCGCCGCCGACGAGGCGTTCGAAGTGGCGCTGCTCGACCTCGACCGTGGTCTGCTCGGGGCCGTCGACGTGGAAACGGACCTCGATCTCGCTGGCGTGGGCGGGGTCGGGATCGAACTGCCAGTCCCCGCCGATCTGCCAGGTGAACAGGACCCGCTCCGGGGGCTCCCAGGCGAGCACCCGACCCCAGTCGCACTCGCTGCCGTCCACCCCGAGCTCGAACCACCGGCCGCCCTCCCGGGGCTCCAGGACCACGTCGGCGACCTCGACCGCGCCGATGTGGTACTGCGGCGGCCACCAGGCCCCGAAGTGGGCGGTGAACAGCTCGAAGGCGCGCTCACGGTTCACGTTGACGGTGGTCTTGCCCTCGATCGCCGGGATCGGTGTGGTCATGGCGTCCCCCTCGTGGAGTGGTCGTCGTCGGCGACCGGCGCGACGCCGTCGTCGGCGACGGTCTGTTCGGCGTACTTGTGGAAGTCGGTGAGGGCGTGCTCCCACACGCCCTCGAGCCAGCCGCGCAGCGCGGCCACGCCCTGCGGGTCGAGGCGGTAGATGCGCCGCGTGCCCCGGGCGTGGGCGACGACCAGGCCGCCGTCCTTGAGCGCCTTGAGGTGCTGCGACACGGCCGGGCGGCTGATCGGGAGCTGCTCGGCCAGGTCGCCCACCGAGCTGGGCCGGCGCGCCAGCATCTCGAAGATCGCGCGGCGCATCGGGTCGCCCAGCAACCCGAGCCCGGCGTCTCCGTAAGCCGCCATGAACGGTAAGCCCAGAGCGACCGATGGCGGAGTGAAAGGGGTTCTCCCCGCCGTCGGCCCCTGACCGCGTCTCACCGACGGGGACGCTGTGGATCGGCCAGGGCCCGGTGGCGACCGGTGGCCGTACGCCGGCGGTGGGCCTGCTCGCCGACCCCGACACCCCACCGAGGTCGCGACGACCGCGAACGCCGGCGCCGCGACGAGTTCGGCCAGGACATCGGGGGCACGCCCACGTCCTCCGGATGACGGCGCCCGGACGTCCGCCGGAACGGCGAAAGCCCGACCCCGGAACACGGGATCGGGCCTCCGACCTGCGGTGGGCGATCCTGGTATCGAACCAGCGACCTCTTCGGTGTGAACGGGCCTCGCCTCGCCCACCGGCTCCTGCTGAGTGTCCCCGCGTACGGCTTGACCTGCGACGACATCCGCCTGGGGTCGACCGGTGAACCGGCCGGACGCGACGGTGTCGGTGGGGCTAGGTGACGTCCCACTTCTCCCGGAGCTCCCGAGCGTCGCGCCGCTCGCCTTCTGCCTTGTCGCGGGCCCTCTGCGCGGCGTCATCGTCGCCCGGGAACTGGACGGCCCCGGTCCGCTCGTCCCTGGACTGTGCGACTTCGTCGAGTGTGTCGGCGAGGTCCTCCGCTGTGGACGCGAGACGGGCCGCCAGAGCCCGCGCGGCCTCGGTGGCTTTGGCTGCTCGCTTCGCCATCGCCTCCGCGTGGGGGTCGTGGGCGGGAGAGTCGTGCCCACTGTTGCTTGCGGCCACCGTGAGACCTCCGGGTTCTCGTCTCGTCTGTGGTGTGCGGCTGGGACTCCGGCGAGGAGGGCATTGTCAGGAATCCCCGCAGCACGGCCTCGGTCACTCGATCTGCCGCCACCTGCCAGCACGAGCACGCTGTCCTCCGTGCCCGTCAGTGCTTCGGGACGGCCTCGCCGTCCAGGAGGAGGGAGCGCAGCCGCGCGGCGAGCCACGGGGTGTTCTCGATCAGCTCGTGTTCGGTGGCAGCCAGCATCGTCTGGACCTTCATCTCGTACACGACACCCCAGAGACGAGCCGAGCCGGCCTGGGCTGCTCGGGCGCGCGCCAGGATGTCGTCGGGATCGGGCGTCATGTCGTTCCTCCTGGTTGTCCCGGCGCCGCGGGAAGTGCCGTACTCAACCCGTCGGGTCGTGGGCGTCCATCCGGCGGGCCACCTTTCGGGTCTCGCGTTCGATGTCGTCCTGTTCCTGACCGGCTCGCCGGCGTTCCTCGAGCAGGGCGCCACGCGCGCGATCGAGGCGCTCGTGGGCTCGCGCTACCGCATCGTCGGCGCGGCTCAGCGCCTGTTCCGATCGCTCGAAGCGCTGCTTGTGGGTCGACAATCCACTGGCTCGGAGGAGATCGTCCAGGGCGGTCTCGCGCTCGTCGGCCTTCTGCTCGCGCGCGTCGGCGCGCTGCTCTCGCTGGTCAGCGCTGGCTTGGCGCCGGTCGGCGGCGTCGTCGCGCTCGTCGGCGACCCTGTCCCGGGCATCTGCCGCGTCGTCGCGCTCGTCGGCGGCCCTGTCCCGTGCTTCCCGCTCGTCAGCCGCGGCGTTCCTGGTCGGGACCTCCAAGCGCCTGTCCATGATCTCCACCGGGCCTTGGGAAGCGAGCACCATCGCCTCCGTCGTGTGAGCAAGTGTGCTGCACCTGCAGGTCTCGGGGAACCTGCTCGCAGGTGCTCTGTCGCGCCGGCTCGGTCGACCCTCTCGCGACCGGCGCTCGGGGGCTCTCCCCCGGCGGCGAGGGCTCTGCTCTGCCGGAATTCTCGGTACGGCTATCGGTCGAAGCGGGCTCGCAAGATGGCTTCGCCTTCTGGCGCGATGTCCGCAGGCCTCAGCAACCGGCGCCCGGGGTGGACCGCGTCGTGGGGCCGTGCCCGATCTGACCAGAGCACGAAACAGCTGGTGATGCAGCGAACGACGGCACCGCTGTCGTGCTGCCTGGCGGTGGCACTCATCGACGAGTGCGGCGCCGGATCAGGCGTCGCTGACTACGTCTCGCGCCCCGCGGTTGGCGACCTCGGTGGTGAGCCACTGCGCGACGGCGGTGAGCTTGACGTTGGTCTCCTGGGAGGACTTGACCAGCATCTGAAGGCGCCCTCGGCATCGAGGGAGAACCGTTCCATGAGGATTCCCTTGGCCTGCCCGATGACGTCGCGGCTGTCGACAGCGCGCTGCAGGTGGACAGCGGTGTCGGCCCCGTAGAGCAGCAGCGCGGCCTGGACACCGAACAGCCCGGCTGTTGCCCGGGAGTGCTCGTCGAAAGCGTCGGCCTCGTGGGCGTAGAGGTTCAGCGCGGCGCGCGGGCCCCCGTTGGCCGAGAGCTGGATGGACAGCAGGCCCCGGTACCCGGCCCCGACCGCGTGCGAGGCGAAGTGCGGCCAGCGCTGGGCGTCAGCCCCGGCGAAATTCTGCGCGACCACCACCCCACCCAGTGGGGGCTCGGTGAGGGCGGACAGGCAGGGGCCCTCGCCCAGCTCGCTCTGGGTCTCGTCGAGCTTGCGGATGGTCTCGCTGGTGGGGTTGCGCGTCTCGACGCGCCCGTCGCGCGTCATCGACACGCTGCCGTCGTCGACTCCCGGCACGGTCTCCACCGCAGAGGTGACGATCTGGCCGAGGGTCTGTTCGAGATCGCGCATGCTGCGCCTCGCGGCCATCTGCCGGGCCGCGTTGCGCAGTGCGGTGACCAGCTGCTCGACGTCGCGGCTGTCCATGGTGGCGCTCCCCCTGGCTCGAGGTGTCAGGGGCGCGGGGCGCAGCGCGAGGCAGCGTTGATCGGGCAGAGCCGAAGCGACATGCGCTGGGATCTGCCTATGCCGCCGATCATCGGGCGGCTCGGGATGCACATGAAGAACGAGACTGTCCGGGATGTGCTGAACGCAGCACCCCGTGTCCGGGTCACGGCCGTCGCGTCGACCGAGCACCGACCGTACAGGTCATACGGCATGCGTAGCGATCGGCCCGGTGACGAGCGCCTGTCGGTAATCGCCAGGGCGGTCGGTGACGACTCCACGGCTGTCGCGACAACGACAGCCGTCGGAGCCGCACCGTCCGCCTGCGCTGCTCAACCGGACCTACGGCGTCATGGAGGTCTCCCGGCGCCACTTCGGCGGGTTGCCTTCCACGACCTGCGGCACTCGTACGCGACGTGGCCCGTCGACGACGGTGTCCCGCCGACCATGGTCCCGCGCGTCATGGGTCACGAGCGGGCCTCGACGACTGCCCGGACGCTGCCTCGATCTTGCTCGGGGACGACAAAACCCCTGGCCGGTGGCTCTCACGAGCCTCTGACCAGGGGTTCCGCGGGTGGGCGATACTGGTATCGAACCAGTGACCTCTTCGGTGTGAACGAAGCGCTCTACCCCTGAGCTAATCGCCCTGCGCTGGACCGAAGCCTAGACCATCAACCCAGCGGGCTCTGCAGCCAGGTCCAGTGTCCGAGGCCGACGAGCTTCGCGACGAGGTACGGCGCACCGAGCAGCCAGAGGGTGGCCAGCACGATCGCGCAGGTCAGCAGACCCAGCAGGAACTTGACGATGACGTGCTGCCGGCCGACCCACGCCATCCAGCGGTCGTAGTGGCGCCGGGCGAACCGCAGCAGGCGCCCGGCCCACGCGAACTCCGTCGCGAGGATGCCCAGGCCCGCGAAGACGATCAGCCAGCCGGGACCGGGGTACGGGATCGCGATCACGCCGAGGATCAGCACGATCCCGCCGAGGATCCCGATGCCGAGGCGCCAGGCCTTGTTCATCTTCGGCTTGGCGCGCACCCGGGCGCGGAAGTGGCGCAGCCGGGTGCGCATCGTGCGGTGCCGGGGCGGCGGGGTCACGGTCGAGCCCTGGGCCGGCGGCGACGGCGGTGGCGGCGACTGCTGCGCCGTCGCCGTCGACTGCTCGCCCGATTCGCTCAACGTCCCACCTGCCCACTCGCGACGACCCTGGTCGGCGAGGCGGGCGCCGTGCGGCCGGGCTCGAGTGACACCGCGAACCCGGCATACGGCACCGCCTCGGGGGACGAGGGTACGGAACGGACGTCCGGAGCCCGGCCCCCGACGTCGAACGTCCCGAGGGCCTGCGGGGTTCCGTCGACCAGCCCCCAGAGGACATAGATCTCGCTGGCGGCGTCGTTGGGACCGAGGCCGGTGGTCAGCACGCGCTGCCCGGTGCCGTCGTCGACGACGAGCCCGACGATGCCGCCCTGTGCCCCGGCGAGGACGGCGTGCGACACCCCCGGGGATCCGGCGTCGCGCAGGACGTCGGCGACGGCGGCCTCGCGCTCGGCCTGGGCGGCGGCCGCGGCCTGGGCGGAGTCGCGCTCGTCGCGCAGCGACTGGTTGGCCGCGGTGAGCCCGCCGATCGCGGCGACGACGAGGACGACGGCGGCCGCGGCGAGCCAGCGCGTCGCGCGCCGGCGCGGGGCGAGGGGCACGACGGTCGCGTCGCGCCGCTCCGGCGAGGGCTCCTCGGGGGACGGGACCGGGCCGGGGGACGGTGCGTCCGGGGTGTCGACGCCGGGGCCGGACCCCGCCGCGAGGTCCGCGTCCACCGCGTCGAGCAGCCGCTGCCGCAGCCGCGGCGGCGGGTCCGACGGGACGACGGCGCCGCCGAGGTCACCGAGGATCGCGGTGGTGTCGTCGACCGTCCGCCGACAGGTCGGGCAGGTCTCGAGGTGCGCCTCGAAGGCCGTCGCCTCGTCGGGGTCGAGGGTGTGGAGGGCCCAGCCGACGGCGAGGGCGTCGTGGTCGCCGGTGTGCGTCTCGGGGGCGCGGTGGGTCATGACTGCTCCCCCTCCACCTCGACATGCGGGCCCAGCATCGCCCGGAGCTTCTGCGTCCCGGCGAACATCCGGGACTTGACCGTGCCCAGCGGGACGCCGACGAGGGCCGCCACCTCCCGCTGCGTGTACCCGCCGAAGTACGCGAGGGCCAGGGCCTCGCGCTGGTCGGCCGGCAGCTCGCCGAGCGCGTCACGGACCTTGCCCGCGACCACCGCGCCGAGCGCCGCCTGGTCGGCGCCGGGACCGGGCGGGATGTTCCAGTCCTCGCCGTCGGAGCTCGACGGGGCGGTGCGCTTGCGCCGGGTCGCCTCGCGGCGCACGGCGTCGACCGCGCGGTGGTGGACGAGCGTCAGGAACCAGCTCGACACCGTCCCGCGGGCGGGGTCGAAGCGGCCCGGGTCGCGCCACACCACGAGGAAGGCCTCCTGCACGACGTCCTCCGCCAACGTCTCGTCGACGCAGATGCGACGCGCGAGCGAATAGGCGGGACGCCCGAAGCGGTCGTAGAGCTGCGCCAGGGCGTCCGCGCTGCGCTCGCCGATCTGTTCGAGCAATGTGGCATCGGTCACAGCGCCATGGCGGTCGTCGTCACTCTCCGGAGTCACCTCGGGGACTCCGCGCGACGCGTCCGTCACTGATCGACCCTCTCCTCCGGTGTGTGTGTCCGGGCAGGACGTGCGTCAGGCTAGTGCTCCCGGGGCAGGGGTGGACGCCCGGCCGGGGAGGGTGGTTCGTTACGGAACCGAACCGGGTAAGCGCTCATCCGAGTGCCCGTCCGGTGTGATGCGTGCGTGAGCCGGGTGAACCGGCGTCACAGGGTCGTCCGCCAGTCGTTTCCCCCGACGACAGCAGCGTGCGAAAGGCAGCCTCATGCTCAACGATCACACGACGATCCGCTCCACGGCGGTCTTCGACCTCGTCGGCCCGCCGAACCCGCCCGTGCCCGTCCAGGTCGAGATGCGGTACGACACGCGCGACCCGTACGCCGTGCAGGCGGCGTTCCGCACCGGTCGCGCCGGATGGGTCGAGTGGGTCTTCTCCCGGGACCTCCTCACCGACGGGCTCCTCGGTGCCGCCGGGGCGGGCGACGTCCGCATCCGCCCGGCCGACGGCGACCCCGAGTCGGTCGAGATCGAGCTCAGCTCCCCCTCGGGTCACGCCACCTTCCGCGCCGCGAGCCGCGAGGTGTCGGAGTTCCTCACCCGCACCCACGAGATCGTCGCGCCCGGCTCCGAGGACGACTGGCTGGACCTGGAGCACGCTCTCGGCCTGCTGCTGTCGAGCGACCCGAGCTGACACGCACCCCCCCCCCCGACAACGCGGGGGACGCACGATGCAGTAGTGTTCTCTTCGTCGGCAACGGCGGGAACGGGACGAGCTGGACCTCCCGGAACCCGCCGGCCACACGCGGACGTAGCGCAGTTGGTAGCGCATCACCTTGCCAAGGTGAGGGTCGCGGGTTCGAGTCCCGTCGTCCGCTCGGGAGGCTGCTTGCCTACTTCTCCACGGTGAGCCGGAAGACCTCCGGAAGCCTGGCGCAGTGGCCGAGTGGCTTAGGCAAGGGCCTGCAAAGCCCTGTACGCGGGTTCGATTCCCGCCTGCGCCTCGGGCGATTAGCTCAGTGGGAGAGCACTACCTTGACACGGTAGGGGTCACTGGTTCAATCCCAGTATCGCCCACCCAGGAAGCCCTGGTCGGAACCCGGAGACGGGTCGAGACCAGGGCTTTCGTCGTCTCCGGGGTCACCTCAGCGCGGGGCCCGATCCACCGGGGGCGCATCCCCGTGGCGGTGCACGATGCGCCACTGCCCGTCCTCGCGCCGGTACACGTGCGTGACCCGCAGCGTGTAGGTCGACTCCGCCCCGTCGGCGACGACGGTCTTGTGCTCGAACCCCACGGTGTAGGCGAGGTCCCCGCTCGCCCCCGCCGCCACGAGCTCGAAGTCGTAGGCGCGCAGCTCGGTGAAACGGCCGGCGAGCCAGCGGAAGACCGCGCTCACCTCGTCCCGGCCGCGGCGCAGCACCACCGCACCGCCGAAGAGCGTCACCGGGTCGCGCGACGACCACGTCGTGCCGCGCGGGCCCGCGTCACCTCCGCAGAGCGCGCGCTCGGCCGCCACCTGGCGGGGCAGCATCTCGTCCAGGAACGCCTCGACCTCCGTGGTCCGCGCGGTCATGCCGCACCTCCGATACAGTGGGACTGCATTCAATACAAGGAGGGTGTGCCCGATGTCGGACGGCGTCAAGAGGCGCTACGACTCCAGCCGCCGGACGGAGCAGGCCCGGGAGAACCGGCTCCGGATCCTCCGGGCCGCGCACGAGCTGTTCGTGTCGCAGGGGTACGGCGCGACGACCGTCGCCGAGGTCGCCGCCGCGGCCGGGGTGGCCCCCGAGACCGTCTACTCGGCGTTCCGCACCAAGCTCACCCTGCTGCGGCGCGCCTGGGACCTCGCCGTCGGCGGCGACGACCTCGACGTGCACCTGCTCGAGCGGCCGGAGCTGCGCGCGGTGTTCGACGAACCCGATCTCCGGGCCCGGCTCGTGCGCTTCGCCGGCGTCAACACCGCGATCATGGGTCGGACGGCCGGACTGCGCCGGGCTGTCGAGCACGCGGCCGGGGGCGATCCCGCGGCGGCGGAGTTCCTCGCCGAGATCGACCGGGCCCGTCTCGAGGCGCTGGGGGTCCACGCGCGTGCGGCCGCGGCGACCGGGCACCTCACGGCCGCCGAGGAGACCTGCCGCGACGTCCTGTTCGCCACGACCGACGGGACGCTCTGGCGCACCCTCGTCGAGGGGCGCGGCTGGACGGACGAGGACTACGCCGCCTGGTTGAGCCACCTCTGGATCGCCACGCTCGTGGAGGCATCCGGACGCAGCACGTGAGCAACGGCTGCGCCATCTCGGCGACCCGTGGCGCCTTCTGCGGCAACCACTGCGACGCTGGGTCATGCCCGCCACGACAGCAGGAGGAACCAGGGGGTCACACCATGGCGATCATGAGCCCGGCGCAGGCCGACGAGGTCTGGATGGGGCTGTTCAACACCGGCGACATCGACGGGCTGCTGGGCCTGTACGAGGACGATGCGCTCTTCGTGCCCGAGCCCGGCGGCAAGCCCCTCGTCGGCCCGGACGCCATCCGCGACTGGATCACGGCCTTCCCGATGCGGGAACCGTCGATCGACCTCCGCACCCACGTGGTCTACGAGCGCGAGAACGACGCGGTCGTCTACTCCGACTGGACGCTCACCGGTGTCGGCGAGGACGGGCCGGCGCGGATGGACGGACAGGCGGTCATCCTGCTGCGCAAGCAGACCGACGGCACCTGGCGGCTCGGCTTCGACGACCCCTTCGCCCAGCGCTGACCCACGACGGGACCGCTCGGGGCACGATGGCCCCATGGCCTCCTCCGAGCGGTCCCCCGCCGAGCTCCCCGACGACGCCGGGGGCGACCCGGCGTGCTGGATGCACCGGGTCTGCGACGAGTGCGGGCGCCTCGCCGACGAGGACCCGCCCACGCGCTGCCCGTCGTGCGGCAAGCACCTCGAGGCGATCTGACCCGGCACCCTCACCGTTTCCTCATGCCGGTGCCGTTCCGCCGCCGGGCCGCACTGCCTACGATCACGTCTCGTGACGATCGAGCTCCCGCTGCCCCGGTCGGGTGACAGTCGCCCGCCTCGACCGCCGCGGACGGCCGCTCCCGGCACGCTGCGTGCCCTGCGCGTGCTCGCGGCGCACCCCGAGGGCGTCGACCTCGCCACCCTCGGCGGGCACCTCGGTCGCACGAGCACGGGGGTCCTGCCCGTCGTCACGGGGCTCCTGCGCTCCGGGCACGCCGAGCGCACCGACGCCGGTGCCTACCGGCTGCGCCCCGGTCCCGCGTTCGGCGGGCCCGAGCGGCCGGCGCTGCGGTGGGAGCTGCCGGAGGTCCTCTCGGAGGCGGTGAGCGAGCTCTACCGGCGCACCCGCGCGTGGACCTACCTCGTCGAGTGGGCCGACGACGACCACCTCGACGTCGTCGACCTGCGCGGGCACCAGGGCCTGGGCCTCGTCCCCGAGCTGCCCGCGCGGATCCCGCCGTCGATGGCGCACGCCCTCGCGGTCAGCAAGGTGCTCGTCGCCTTCGCGCCCGACCGCCGCGCGCGGCTGGCTCCCGGCTGGACGGCGTACACGCCCGAGACGATCACGACCCTCGCGGCCTACGACGCCGAGCTCGCCCGGGTGCGCCGCGACGGCTACGCGCTCGACCGCGAGGAGTACGCGACCGGCTTCGGCTGCGTCTGCGCCCCGATCGCCGACCCGGGCGGCCGGGTGAGCGCCGCGATCGCGATCTCCCTGCCGGCCGCGCGCTTCCGCGCCGAGCTCGACGACCTGGTCGCGGACGTCACCGACGTCGCGCGCCGGGCGCACCGCCGCTGGTTCCGCTGAGGATCAGCTCTCGTCGTACTTGTCCGCCGCCTCCGTGCGCTGCCGGGCGATCTCCAGCGCGTGCTCGGCGGTCTCCTTGTCCGGGTAGGGACCGAGACGGTCGGCGGAGCGGCAGCCGTCCCACGGCTCCACCCGATGGTGCTTGAGGCAGTAGTACCACTCGTTCTCGTGGGCCACGGTCCCATGCTGGCACGGCCATGGGTCCGCCCGCTCACACCTCGCCGTCGGAGACCTCGACGACCGCGAGCCCGAGGTCGCGCCAGGCCTGCGCGCGCCGCGGTCGCCCCTCGACCACCGCGGTGAGCGCGTAGCGGTCACGGACGTGCTCGTCGACGAGGGCCAGCACGGCGCGGTCGTCGGCGCGCCGGTCGCCGGGCGGGCGGAGCAGCAGCGCCTCGAGCACGACCGGGACGTGGCGCGCGAGCCACGACGCGACGGTGGCCCGGTCGTCCTCGGGGCGCGCCGAGCAGGCGATCACCCGGTGGCCCGCGTCGGCGAGCGCGGTCAGCACCGCGACGGCGGCGGGCACCGGGGCGTCGATCCCCAGCCCCTCGACCACGACGAGCACCGCCGCCGGCGCCCCGGGCGGCGACGGGAACGGCGCGCCGCCCGCCGAGGACAGCCGCGGCGGCGGGGCGAGCGGCGCCGGGCGCCCGGTGTCCGGGTCGAGGAAGCGGGCGGCGAGGTCCCGCAGCGCCTCGGCCCCCACGCGCTCGAGCGCCGGGCGGGCGGCGTCGCGGCGGAGGCACTCCTCGAGGTCGGTGACGACGTCCTCGACGTGCGTGCCGGCGCCGCACGCCTCGGCCAGGGCGAGCCAGCGCCGCGCCGGCCCCGCGCGCAGGTTCATGGCGTCGACGACGACGTCGACACCGTCACGCAGCGCGCCCCGCACCAGCCGCCACTCCGCGTCGGAGATCCGCCGCTCCACCGCGTCGACCGGCGTCGTGTAGGCGGGGTCGACCATGCTGCGGCGCAGGTCGTCGCGGTTGACCCGCAGGATCGAGCCCGGTCGCCGGGACGCGACGAGGGCCCGCGCCCACGTCGACTTCCCCGAGGCCGGCAGGCCCCGGGTCAGGTACAGCGTGGGCGAGCTCAGGCGGTGGGCCGGGGGCGGGTCGCGGCGAGCACGAGGTCGGCCACGAGCGCGGGGTCGTCGCCCATCGGCACGTGGCCGCACCCCGGCAGCACGTAGACCGCGGCGTCGGGCAGGGCGCGGCGCAGGCGCTTGGACTGCCCGCGGGGCAGCAGGAGGTCGCGGGCACCCCAGCCGACGGTCGTGGGCACCGCGGCGCGCTGCGGGATCGTCCAGGTGTCGAGGTGGGCGAGCATCGTGCGGAACGACGAGCGCGGGTGGCTCAGCCCGTACAGGTCCGCGGTGATCTGGTCGGGGTCCATCCGCGACGGGTGCGCGAGCAGCAGCCCCAGCAGCGCGGTGCGCAGGACCGGGGTGGCGAGCATCCGGCGCAGCCGCGCCGACGGGATCGGCGCGAGCAGCGCGTGCGCCCCGCCGAGCACCCCGCGGGCCCACAGGCGCCCGGCGCGCGACCAGAACCCGGCCGGCGAGAGCGCCGTCGCCGAGCGCACCGTCCCCCGCGCGGCCAGCTCGAGGGCGACGAGCCCGCCGAGGGAGTTGCCGACGACGTGCGGGCGGTCGAGGCCCTGGGTGCGGCAGAACGCCTCGATCGCGTCGGCGAGGGGGCCGATGTCGCCGGTGTACTCGGGCGGGAGGTCGGGCGACTCGCCGTGGTCGGGCAGGTCGACCGCCCACACCTCGCGCTCCCGGGCGAGCAGCGGCGCGACGAGGTCCCAGCCCTGCCGGCGGTGGGTGATCCCGTGCAGGAGCAGCACGGGCTCACCCGCGCCGGTCCGGGTGTGCGCGAGATCCACTCAGTGCTCCCCGGGGTGGATGACGACCTTGCCGGTGACGCGACGCTCGGCCAGCTCGGCGATCGCCGCCGCGGCCTGCGAGAGCGGGTAGGTCGCGCTGATCGGCGGGGCGAGCCGGCCGCTCGCGACGTCGTCGCGGATCGCGTCCCACTGGCGGCGCATGAAGCCCGGGCGCTTCGAGGCGTAGGCGCCCCAGCCGGCGCCGACGACCGAGGTGTTGTTGAGCAGCAGCCGGTTGACCTTGACCGTGGGGATCTCGCCGGCGGTGAAGCCGACGACCGCGAGCCGGCCGTCGTCGCCGAGGCTGCGCAGCGAGTCGGTGAAGCGGTCACCGCCGACCGGGTCGACGACCACGTCGACGCCCCGCCCCCCGGTGAGCTCCTTCGCGGCGTCCTTGAACCCCTCGACGGACACCCAGTGGTCGGCGCCGGCAGTGCTCGCCACCTCGCCCTTGGCCTCCGACGACACGACGGCGATCACCGTCGCCCCCCGGGCCTTGGCGAACTGGATGCAGGCGACGCCGACGCCGCCGGCCGCGCCGTGCACCAGCACCGTCTCCCCCGCCGCGAGCTGCGCGCGGGTCTCGAGCACGAAGTGCGCGGTCAGGTAGTTCATCGGCAGGCAGGCCCCGACGTCCGACGACACCCCGTCGGGCAGCGGGAACACGGTCTCGGTCGACGCGGCGACCGTCGTGGCGAAGCCGCCGAGCACGGGCAGCGCGGCCACCCTGTCGCCCGCCGAGAAGCCCGAGCCGTCCGGGGCCTCGCGCACGGTGCCGGCCACCTCGCTGCCCAGCGAGAACGGCAGCTCGGGCTTCATCTGGTACGCGCCGCGGGTCAGCAGCAGGTCGGGGAAGACGACGCCGGCCGCCTCGACGTCGATCAGGACCTGGTCGGCCCCGGCCTTGGGCTCCTCGACCTCGTTGACCTCGACCGCCTCCGGCCCGTCCAGCCGGACGACCTGCACCGCGCGCACCGCGCCTCCCGACCTCGCCTGGTAACCGTCAGAGGTGACGGTTCTATCAGTCGGAGCCGCGTCAGGTGAACCGGTAGACCGTGGTCGTGGTCGTGGCGCCGCCCTCGAGGTCGAGGGTCCCCGTGACCTCGTAGCGGCCCAGGGCCGTCACGCGGCGCCGCGGCAGGTACTCGCGCCCGGGGTCGCCGACGACGACGTCGACGCCCGCGGCACTCGCCTCGTCGCAGAAGCGCTCGACGTGGCGGGCCATCGGCTGCTCGTAGAACACGTCGCCGGCCAGCACGAGGTCGACGTCGAGCTCCTCCTGCCCATCGAGCACGTCGCCGAGCACCTCGACCTCGACGCCGTTCGCCGCGGCGTTGAGCCCGATCGCGGCGCGCGAGCGGGCGTCGGTGTCGGACGCGATGACGACGTCCGCGCCGGCACGGGCGGCGGCGATGGCCACCAGGCCGGAGCCGGACGCGAGGTCGAGCACGCGCCGGCCGCGCACCAGGTCCGGGTGGTCGAGGACGTAGCGGGCGAGGGCCTGCCCGCCGACCCACGCGAACGCCCAGAACGGCGGGGCCTCCTCGTCGAGCGCCGACCAGGTGCGGTGGATGTCGTCGGCGAGCAGCAGGGTGATCTCGGGGACCAGGGGCGCGGTGCCCGGCGCGGTCCAGTCGCGCACGCCGTCACCGCCGCTGTCACGGCCACTGTCACCGCCGCTGTCACCGCCAGTCATCGCTTGCCTCCGAAGAGACGCAGCGCCGGAGCGTGTCGATCCCTACGCTGGTCCCGACGTACCGTCCGTCCACCCGCGAGCGATCCGAGGAGGCCGCCATGACCGACGAGGACGCCGTCCTGCTCTACGTGGGCGGGCCGCTCGACGGGCGTGTGGAGGTGCGCGAGGCGCGGCACGGCGCGCCCCTTCCGGTGGTCACCCACACCCACCTCCACGACGGCCCGAAGGTCGTGCACGTGTACGACCTGCACCCGCTCACCCCGGCGGCCGGTGTCTACCACCTGCGCGCCGCCGAGGTGCCGGCCGATCAGTCGCCGGCGGCGAGGTAGCTCAGCCCGCACAGGGTGCCCCACACGGCCGCGACACCGGCGGCCTTCGCGCGGTACTGCTGCCCCGGCAGCGAGGTGCCGAGCACCGCGAGGTCGGCGACGTCGGCGCCGACGCGCACGGCGATGGCCGTCTTCAGCGCCTTGCCCGCCGGCGCGAGGGCCATCGCGAGCCCCGACGCCAGGTCGCGGCCGCCCAGCGCGCGCACGCCGATCGCCGTCGCGGTCGGCAGCGGCGCGCCGTCGGCCTGCAGACCGGTGGGGCGGGCGAAGAGCGACGGGTCGGCGATGATCGCCACGCTGTAGCCGGCGGTGGCGACGCCGAGCACGCGGGGGATCCAGGTCAGGTTGCGGGAGCGCTGGGTGGACACAGCTCGGACGTACCCCGGATCCCGCCGCACGGCACCCGGCACTACTCCGTCGAGCGGTCCGGCAGGCGCAGGAGGAGCTTGAGCACCCGGCTGTAGAGGTCGGTCGGCACGGCCTCCTCGCCGAGCACACGCCGCAGGCGGATGAGCCCGTGGAAGAACGCCGCGGCGGCGATGACGAACTCGTCGTCACGGACCGCGGAGCGCACGGCGGGGTCCATGGCGTCCCAGTCGTGCGAGAGCCGCTCGTTCGCGAAGCGGGCCATCCGGACCTCGTGCTCGGCGAGACGGTCGGCGAACTCGGGGTGGCGCACGGCGTAGAGCCAGATCTCGGCGTCGAGCAAGGCCTCCTCGCGGGAGTCGGCGATGTCGCCGACCAGCCGGTCGAGGGCGGCGAAGGTCTCGTCGGGGTCGTCGTGCACGACCGCGGTCATGGCCGAGACGTCCGCGGAGGTCTGGGCCTCGACCAGCGCGGTGAACAGGGCTTCCTTGCTCGCGAAGTGCACGTACACCGAGCCGACGGACACCCCGGCCGTGCGGGCGATCTCCTCGACCGAGGCCGGCCCGTAGCCGCGCTCGGCGAAGACGCGGCGCGCGGCGTCGAGCAGGGCCTCGCGGGTCCTGGCCTTCGTCGCCGCGCGGCGGCCGAGCGGCGGGCGCGCCGTCCTCGTCGCTTCGTCACCCTGGGTCACACGTCATCCTTCCTGCAGCCGACCTGGCCCAACGACGGCAGGCGCGTGTAGTGACGCATCGTAACCCGCGGGGCTCCTCGGGGACGGGGTGCGATCCCGGACAATGGCGGTGTGACCACCTCGACCGCGCTCCTGCCCGCATCCGGCGCGGACCCGGACGAGATCTACGAGGGGTTCGCCGGCTGGGCGGCCGAACGGGGCCTCGACCTCTACCCCGCGCAGTCCGAGGCGCTCATCGAGCTCGTGTCGGGCTCCAACGTGATCCTCTCGACGCCGACCGGCTCCGGGAAGTCGCTGGTCGCGCTCGGTGCGCACGTCACCGCGATGTCGCGGGGCGAGCGCTCGGTCTACACCGCGCCGATCAAGGCGCTGGTCTCGGAGAAGTTCTTCGCCCTCGGCGCCCAGCTCGGCTACGCCAACGTCGGGATGCTCACCGGCGACGCCGCGGTGAACCCCGAGGCGCCGGTGATCTGCTGCACCGCCGAGGTGCTGGCCAACTGGGCGCTGCGCGAGGGGCGCGAGGCCGAGGTCGGCCAGGTGGTCATGGACGAGTTCCACTACTACGCCGACGCCGAGCGCGGCTGGGCCTGGCAGGTCCCGCTGCTCGAGCTGCCGCAGGCCCAGTTCCTGCTGATGTCGGCGACCCTCGGCGACGTCACCTTCTTCGCGGGCGACCTCACCCGCCGCACCGGCCGCGAGACCGCCGTCGTCGCGCACACCGAGCGCCCGGTGCCGCTCTCGTTCCGCTACGCCACGACGCCCCTGCACGAGACGATCACCGAGCTGCTCTCGGGGCAGCAGGCGCCGGTCTACATCGTCCACACGACGCAGGCCGCGGCGATCGAGCAGGCCCAGGCCCTCATGAGCCTCAACGTCTCGTCGAAGGCCGAGAAGGAGCAGATCGCCGAGCTCATCGGCTCGTTCCGCTTCACCGCGGGCTTCGGGAAGACGCTCTCGCGGCTGGTGCGCCACGGCATCGGCGTGCACCACGCCGGGATGCTGCCCAAGTACCGGCGCCTCGTGGAGACGCTCGCGCAGGCCGGGCTGCTCAAGCTCATCTGCGGCACCGACACCCTGGGCGTCGGCATCAACGTGCCCATCCGCACGGTGCTGTTCACCGCCCTGACGAAGTTCGACGGCCAGCGCGTGCGCCACCTGCGCGCCCGCGAGTTCCACCAGGTCGCGGGCCGCGCCGGTCGCGCCGGGCACGACGTCGCGGGCTACGTCGTCGCGCAGGCCCCCGAGCACGAGGTCGAGAACGCCAAGCGCCTCGCGAAGGCCGGCGACGACGTCAAGAAGCAGCGGCGCGTGGTGCGGGTCAAGCCGCCCGAGGGCTTCGTGTCGTGGTCGGGCAAGACCCTCGAGAAGCTCGTCGAGGCCCAGCCCGAGGCACTGACCAGCCAGTTCCGGGTGTCGACGGCCATGCTGCTGCAGGTCGCGCAGCGCGGGCAGCCGTTCTTCGCGGCCATGCGCCACCTGCTCGAGGACAACCACGCCGAGCGACCCGTCCAGCGCCGGCTGATCCTGCGCGCGATCGCGCTCTACCGGGGCCTCATCGACGCCCAGGTCCTGGAACGGATCGAGACGCCGGACGGCCCGGACGTGCGGCTGGTCGACGACCTCCAGGTCGACTTCGCGCTCAACCAGCCGCTCTCGCCGTTCGCGCTCGCGGCCTTCGACCTGCTCGACAAGGAGTCGCCGACCTACGCCCTCGACATGGTCTCGGTGGTCGAGTCGACCCTGGACGACCCGAAGCAGATCCTGCGCGCCCAGGAGAACCAGGCGCGCGGCGAGGCCGTGCAGGCGATGAAGGCCGAGGGGATCGAGTACGAGGAGCGCATGGAGCTGCTCGAGGACGTCACCTGGCCCCAGCCGCTCGCGGAGCTGCTCGGGGCCGCCTACGAGTCCTACCGCTCCGGGCACCCGTGGGTCGCCGACCACGAGCTCTCGCCGAAGTCGGTGGTCCGCGACCTCTACGAGCGCGCGATGACGTTCACCGAGTACGTCTCGTACTACAAGATCGCGCGTTCCGAGGGCCTCGTCCTGCGCTACCTCACCGACGCGTTCCGCGCCCTGCGCCAGACGATCCCCGAGGCGGCGCGCACCGAGGACCTCGATGACCTCGTCGCCTGGCTCGGCGAGCTCGTCCGCCAGACCGACTCGTCGCTGCTCGACGAGTGGGAGAACCTGGCGAACCCCACCGAACTCGACGCGGCCGGGGACGACGCGCGGCCCGTCGACCAGGGACCGCCGCCGGTCACCCGCAACGAGCGCGCGTTCCGGGTGCTGGTCCGCAACGAGATGTTCCGCCGGGTGGAGCTGTTCGCCCGCCGCTCCCCCGCCGAGCTCGCGGACCTCTCCGAGCACGGCCCCGACGCCGCGTTCTGGACCGAGGCGATCGAGGGCTACTTCGCCGAGTACGACGAGCTCGGGGCAGGCCCCGACGCGCGCGGCCCGGCGTTCTACCGCGTCACCGTGGACGGCCGGACCTGGCACGTCCGGCAGGTGCTCGACGACCCCGAGGGCGACCACGACTGGGCCATCACCGCCGACGTCGACCTCGACGCCTCCGACGAGCTGGGCGCGGCCGTGGTGCACGTGACGGCCGCGGGCCCGATGTCCGCCACCTGAGCAGTTCCCCGCATCCGGTCCCGGCACCGTGATCGTCAGGTTCGCTCCGCCCACAGGGGACGAACCGGACGTCGAGGAGTGGCCGTGCGCCGGCGGATGTCGTTCGTGATGACCCGCCCCGCAGCTCGACACGCGCCTGGACGCGGCCGGGCTGCCCGGGTTCTGATCAGGAATCGAGAAGCCCCTCCGGCGGCCGCCTCCCTACCGTGAGGCACCCAGATCGCCGCGACGGAGGAGTGGACCATGGTCAGGACGAGCCGGGCGGTGCGGCAGACCCATCGCTGGATCAGCATGCTGTTCGTGGTGACGGTCGTGGCGACCACGATCGCCCTGGCCGTCGGCAGCGCCGCCTCGGTGTGGATCGTCTACACACCGCTGCTGCCCCTCGCCCTGCTCCTCACCACGGGCCTGTACCTGTTCGCCCTGCCCTACCGCGGGCGGCGGCGGGCTCAGTAGCGCTCCCACCACGGCCGCGCCGGATCGGCTTCCCGGCGCGCCCGACGCTCGGCGAGGATGCGGCGCCACGCGGTCGCCTCGGCCAGGGCGCGGGCGTGCTCGAAGAAGGTGTCGCCGAGCCGGACGACCACGCCGGCCGCGAGCGAGTGCCGCTGCTCGCGGAGCGCGAAGTCGGCGACGACCTGCTTCACCGCGCGCCGCATGTCGGCGCGGAGGTCGGCGAGCACGGCGTCGCGGTGCGGGTGTGGTCGCAGGCGGACGTGGATCTCCTGCTCCCGACCCCGGGGAAGGTCCCGCACCAGGTGGCCGTCGCCCTCGAGACGCCGCAGCATCTTCGCCACCGCACTCCGGGTGAGGCCGAGCCGCTCCCCCAGCCGGCCCTTGGAGATCGGTCCGTGCCGGCGGCAGACGTCGAGGCACAGCAGCTCCGCCGACGAGAGCCCGAGCCGGCGGGCGACCTCGTCGCGGTACCACTGCACCGCCGGACCGAGGTCGTCGAGCAGCACGGTGAGCAGCTCGTCGGTGGAGTCCGCCTCCTGCCGCTCCCGGGCCTCGCGATCCACGGCTCCAGCGTCGCGGACCGCGCACCGCGGCGGGGGCGGAACGGACAAGCTCGACCCGTGTCCTCAGGACGCGGGTTTCGACTCGAGGATCGGTCGCCGCCCGGCCCCGCCACGGGCAGCGCCGGGACCGGCACCGTCGACCCGTGTCCCCAGGACACGGGTGCTCACGCCCCGAGCAGCATCTCCTCGGCCGCCGGGCGCGCACGGACCGAGCCGGGCGGGGTCCCGACGACGCGGCGGAAGGCGCGGCTGAAGGCCGCCTCGGAGCGGTAGCCCATCGCCGCCGCGACGGCGGCGACCGTCGTGTCACCCGCGCGGAGGCGGTCGTGGGCGACGAGCATGCGCCAGCGGGTCACGTACGCCATCACGGGCTCGCCGACGAGGGCGGTGAAGCGCGCCGCGAAGGTCGAGCGTGACAGGGCGAGCTCGCGGGCGAGGCCGGCGACCGTCCAGTCGGCGGCGGGGTCGGCGTGGACGAGGGCGAGCGCGCGGCCGATGTCGGGGTCGGCGAGCGCGCCCAGCCAGCCGGAGCGGGCCGCGGGGTCGTGGGACAGCCACGCCCGCAGCATCTGCACGACCAGCACGTCGGCGAGCCGGGTGATCACGGCCTCGCCGCCGGGGCGGGTCTCCTCCACCTCGAGCGCGATGAGGCGCAGGGTGTCGTGCAGGCGCGCGGTGAGCGGCGAGACGGGCACGTGGACGACGTCGGGCATCAGCTCCACGAGCCGCTCGGCCATCGGGTGCTCGAGGCGGACCGCGCCGCAGATCATGGTCGTGGCCGGGCCGTCGCCGCCGTAGCTGATCGAGGCGTAGCGGTCGCCGTACCAGGTGTGCGGGAGCGTCAGGACGTTCGGCACGTGCGCGCCGGGCGCGTGGTCGCCCGAGCGCATCTCGTGGCCCTCGCCGCGCGGCAGGAGCACGACGTCCGACGGCGAGAGGGTCACCTCGTCGTCGCCGACCCGGATCGTCGCCGACCCCGAGGTCACGACGTGGAACCACAGGCAGCCCCGCGTCTCGGGCAGCCGCAGCCCCCACGGCGCCCGCAGCTCCGACGAGCAGTAGAAGGTCCCGCTCATCCGCAGGACGTGCAGGGCCGCGCCGACGGCATCGGACGGGGTCCACGGCGGCTGGACGACGGTCACGCCACCCAGGCTCCAGCACCGTGGACGATCGAGCAAGAGACCCGGCGCCCTGGTGATGGTTCGTCCGACTCCCCCGCAGCAGGCTCGGACGCAGCCGATCGAGACACCAGCGAGGAGACGCCATCATGATCACTGTTCTGGGAGCCGGCGGGAACACCGGCGGCCGGGTCGTCCGCCGCCTGCGCGAGGCCGGCGTGCCGGTGCGCGCCGTCGGGCGCGACACCGCCCGGCTCGCCGGCGCCGTCTCCCGCGGCGCCGAGCCGACCGTCGGCGACATCACCAACCCCGCGTTCCTCACCGACGCGCTGCGCGGCGCCGAGGCCGCCTACGTCCTCATGCCCCTCGACCTCGCGGCACCCGGCTACCGCCGCCAGCAGGAGCAGGTCGGCACCGCGATCGCGTCGGCGCTCGCCACGGCCGGGGTCCCGCGCGTCGTGGCGCTGAGCTCGCTGGGCGCCGACGTCGAGCGCGGCACCGGCTTCCTCGAGCCCCTCCACGAGCAGGAGCAGCGCCTCGCCGCCCTCGACGCGCAGGTGACGCTGGTCCGCCCCGGCCTGTTCTTCGAGTCGTTCCTGCCCTCGCTCGCGCCGATGCAGGCCACCGGGGTGCACCACGACACGGTCGACGCGGACGTCGTCCTGCCCATGGTCGCCACCGCCGACGTCGGCGACGCCGCGGCGGACGCGCTGCTCGACACCGCCGCGGTCGGCGTCCGCGAGGTCCTCGGCGCCGAGGACGTGACGATGCCCGAGGCGATCGCCCGGCTGGGCGGGGTGCTCGGGACCCCGCTGCGCTACGAGCGGGCGCCCGACGACGTCATGCGCGCGGTGCTGGTCGAGGAGGCGGGGCTGCCCGCCGACGTCGTCGAGGAGCAGCTCGCGATGAACGCGGCGTTCAACCGCGGCGCGGTGCAGAGCCTCGCGGGCCGCACCCCGGCGACGACGACGCCGACGACCCTCGAGCAGTGGGCGGCGACGCTCGTGAGTACCGCGCGGGCGTGACGGGAACGCGATCCCGTGCCCACCGTCTGCCTGTTCACGCGCGACCTGCGGGTCCACGACCAGCCCGTCCTCCACGCCGCCGCCGAGCAGGGCGACGGGCAGGTCGTCCCGCTGTTCGTGGTGGACATCGCGATCGAGGGCTACCGGGTGCCGAACCGGGCCCGGTTCCTCGCCGAGTCGCTCGCCGACCTCGACGCGGGCCTCCGCGACGCCGGCGCCGGGCTGGTCGTGCGGTGGGGCGAGGTCGCCGCGCAGGTCGCGGCGGTGGCCGACGCGGTCGACGCCACCGCCGTCCACGTCGCCGGCGACGTCAGCGCCTACGCGGGCCGGCGGCGCCGGGCGCTCGAGGAGGCGCTCGGCGACCGCGAGCTCGTCGTGCACGACGCCGTCGTCACCGTCGTCTCCCCCGGTACGGTCACCCCGGCGAGCGGCGACCACTTCAAGGTCTTCACGCCCTACCACCGGAAGTGGGCCGGCCTGGAGATCCGCGAGCCCCTCGACCCGCCCGAGGACCTGCGGCTCCCGGCGGGCGTGCGCGCCGGCGACGTCCCGGCGCCGGCGGACCTCGCCGACGGGCCGACCGCCCCGGACCTCCTGCCCGGCGGCGAGCGCGCCGCCCGCGCACGGCTCGACGATTGGCTCGACCGGATCGACGAGTACGCCCGGGGCCAGGACCTCCCGGCGCGCGACGGCACCTCGCGCCTGTCGCCGTACCTCCACTTCGGGTGCCTCTCACCGACCGAGGTCGCGCGGCGGGCCGGCACGGAGTCGGAGGCCGCGGTGCAGTTCGTGCGCCAGCTCGCCTGGCGCGACTTCCACCACCAGACCCTCGCCGCCGTCCCCCGTGCCGCGACGCGGGACTACCGCGACCGGGGCGACCGCTGGCGCCGCGACGACGACGAGTTCGCGGCGTGGGCGGACGGGCGCACCGGGGTGCCGATCGTCGACGCCGGCATGCGCCAGCTGCACCACGAGGGCTGGATGCACAACCGCCTGCGGCTGATCACCGGGAGCTTCCTGACCAAGTCGCTCTACCTCGACTGGCGCCTCGGGGCCCGCCACTTCCTCGACCACCTCGTCGACGGGGACGTCGCCAACAACCAGATGAATTGGCAGTGGGTGGCGGGCACCGGCACCGACACGCGCCCGAACCGGGTGCTCAACCCGATCACCCAGGCGAAGCGCTACGACCCCGACGGCGCGTTCGTGCGCCGCTGGGTGCCCGAGCTCGCCGCGCTGGAGGGCACGCGCATCCACGAGCCGTGGAAGCACCGCGGCTCCCACGACCTCGACTACCCCGAGCCCGTCGTCGACCTCGAGCAGGCCGGCGCCGCGTTCCGCGCGGCGCGCGGGGCCTGAGGCGCTACTTGCGGCGCGAGCCGCCCTTCTTGGCGCCGAGCGAGGGCGGCGGCACCACGGGCCCGATGTCGCCGTCGGGGGCCTCGTCGAGGTCGAGGATCACCGGCGCGTGGTCGGAGGGGCCGGTGCCCTTGCGGGCCTGGCGGTCGACCCAGAGCGCCGCGCGGCGCTGCGCCACCGGCGCGCCGGCGAGCACCAGGTCGATGCGCATCCCGCGGTCCTGGTGGAAGGCGCCGCCGCGGTAGTCCCAATAGGTGAAGACGCGCTCGTCGGGCCAGCGCTCGCGGGTGACGTCGTGCAGCCCGGCCTTCAGCAGGGCCGCGAGTGCCTCGCGCTCGGGCGGCGTGACGTGGGTGGACTCGGCGAACGCCTCGACGGAGTAGACGTCCGGGTCGGCGGGGGCGATGTTGAAGTCGCCGGCGACGACGGCGCTGTCCGCCCCGACGGCCTCGACGCGGTCGCGCAGCGCGGCGAGCCACTCGAGCTTGTAGGCGTAGTGCGGGTCGGCGGGGTCGCGGCCGTTCGGCACGTACACCGAGGTGACGCGCAGGCCGCCGCACGTCGCGGTGACGGCGCGGGCCTCCTGGTGGGGGTAGCCGGGCCCGCCCGGCAGGCCCTCCTCGACGTCGTCGAGCCCGACGCGGGAGAGCAGGGCGACGCCGTTCCACCGGCCCTCGCCGTGGTGGGCGACCGCGTAGCCCCGCTCGGCCAGCGGCGCCGCGAACGACTCGGCGAACGCCTCGTCGGACAGCTTGGTCTCCTGCAGGCAGACCACGTCGGGCGCGCGCTCGTCGAGCCAGCCGAGCAGCCGCGGCTCGCGGGCCTTCGCCGAGTTCACGTTCCAGGTCGCCAGTCGCACGCCCGCCACGCTAGCCGGGCCCACCGACGGCCCCGGCCACCGGCGCCGTCACCCCGATGCGTGTTCGTTTCGAGGCCACGTGCGTTTCGTGTCGTCGGGGCGCCGTACTAGCGTTCGCGCCCATGGCAGCGTCGAGCCCCGTCACCGATGAGGACCGGCTCCGGCGCATCGAGCAGATCACCGACACGACGCTGGCGCACCTCGACACCGGCGACCTGCTGACCGAGCTCCTCGACCGCGTGCGCGCCCTGCTCCAGGCCGACACGGCGGCCGTGCTCCTGCTCGACGCCGCCGGCGACTACCTCGAGGCCACCGCGGCGCGCGGCATCGAGGAGGAGGTGCGCCAGGGGGTGCGCATCCCGGTCGGCAAGGGCTTCGCGGGGCGCATCGCGGCCGAGCGCCGCCCGGTCGTCATCGACGAGGTCGACCACTCGAACGTCATGAACCCGATCCTTCGCGAGAAGGACATCCGCTCCCTGCTGGGCGTGCCCCTCATCGCGGAGGGCGGCGTGCTCGGCGTCCTGCACGTCGGCACCCTGCGCCCGCGCCTGTTCACCCGCGACGACGCGGACCTGCTGCAGACGGCCGCCGACCGGATCGCCCTGGTCACGCGCACCCACATGTCCGGTCTCGACCGCGCCGCGGCCTCGGTCCTGCAGCGCAGCCTCATGCCCGGCGCGCTGCCGAAGGTCACCGGCATCGACTTCGCGGCGCGCTACGTCCCCGGCGAGGCGGGCGGGCTCGGCGGCGACTGGTACGACGTCTTCGGACTGCCGTCGGGGCGCCTCGGCATCGTCATCGGCGACGTGGTGGGTCGCGGGCTGCAGGCCGCGGTCGTCATGGGGCGGCTGCGCAGCGCGTTGCGCGCCTTCGCCCTCGAGGAGGACGACCCGGCCGAGGTGATCGAACGGCTGGACGCCAACGTCCAGCACTTCGAGGACAACGTGATGGCGACGGTGCTCTACGCCATCGTCGAGCCGTCGCTGGAGTCGTTGACGCTGTCGACGGCGGGCCACCTGCCCCCGGTGATGGCGCGGTCGGGCCACCCGGCGGCGCTCGTCAACGTGCCGGTGGACCTCCCGGTCGGGGTGTCGGTCGGGCCGCCGCGGCGGACGACGCGGATCGAGCTCCCGCCGCAGTCGCTGCTCTTCCTCTACACCGACGGCCTCGTCGAGCGCCGCGGGCGGCCGCTGGACGTCGGGCTCGACGCGATGTGCGAGGTGGTCGACCCCGACACCGACGCCGACGCCGTGTGCGCCGCCGTGCTGCACCGCATGATCGGCGCGGACCCGGTGCACGACGACGTCGCCATGCTCGTGATGCGCCGGGGCGTGACACCCGCCGTCGTGCCGCTGCACATCGTCGTCCCCGCGGTCCCGCGGGTGCTCGCCGACATCCGCGCCGCGGTCCGCCGGTGGCTCGGCGCGGCCGGTGCCACCGGCGAGGACATGGCCGACATCCTCGTCTCCGTCGGGGAGGCCGCCTCGAACGTCGTCGAGCACGCCTACGGCCCGGCCGGCGGCACGCTGACGCTGCAGATGGAGCGCGAGGGCGGCTCGGTGGTCGCCACCGTGCGCGACAACGGGCGCTGGCGGTCGGCCCGCGGGCAGAACCGCGGGCGCGGCACCACCCTCATCCGCCAGTGCAGCGACGAGATGGACGTGATCGCCGGGGCCGGCGGCACGACCGTGACCTTCCGGCGCCGCATCAGGGGGGACGCGCCATGACCGACGCCACCGTCGCCGTCCGCTCCGACGGGTCCGACGTGCGCATCAGGATCGGCGGCGAGGTCGATCTCGAGAACGCGGGCGACGTCGAGGACCAGCTCGCCGCGGCGATCCCGAACGAGACCTCCGCCGTGACCCTCGAGCTCGCCGAGCTCGAGTACCTCGACAGCGCCGGCCTGCGGGTGCTGTTCGCGCTGGCCGCGCGCCTCGAGGTGCTGCAGATCGAGCTGCGGGTGGACGTGCCGCCGGGCTCGCACACGCGCCGGGTGCTGCAGCTCTCCGGGTTCGAGAGCCTCGCGTCGCTGGAGGCCTGAGCCCCCGGTCGGGCTCAGCCCTGCTCGGCGCGCCGCCGGATCGCGTCGAGCGTCTGCTCCATGCCGCGCCGGTTGGCGGCGGGCACGTCCCAGGCGCGCGCCCGGCCGACGACGTTGGCGAGCGGGCTGCGCTTGTCCTGCCAGTACTGCTCGATGCGCGTCCGGCCGCCCTCAGGGGTCAGGCGGAAGCCCCACCGCGCGACCGACTGGCCCAGGAGCTCGACGTCCCAGCTGATCTCGCGCTGCGGGTCGTAGTCGACGACGGTGCCGGTGGTCGACCAGCGCAGCAGGCCCTTGCGGTTGTGGCCCGTGAACCGCGCACCCGGCGCCGGCCCGGAGGCGCCGCCGAGCCAGTCGACGCGGTGGCACTCCGGGGAGATGGCCCCGATCCGGGCCGGGTCGCCGACCAGGTCCCACACCCGCTCGGCGGGGGCGTCGACGGTGCGGGTGACGACGACGTCGTGGGCCATGGTTCCTCCGGACGGGGGGCTGCGGGACCGCCGCACCGTAGCCCGGACGGCGGCCCCTCGCGCACCGGCGTCCGTCAGACGGTGCCCCCGATCGCCGACGCCACCCGGAGGTCGGCGAGGTACTCGGTGATCGCGTGGGCGCGGTCGGTCGCGTTGTCGGTCTGGACGTCCTCCACCCCGCCGCCCCAGGACGGGGCGAGCGGGCACCCGATCGCCACGGCGTCGGCCGGGCACCAGGCGTTGACCCAGCGCCCGACCGCCGGGCGCCGCGGCCCGCCGCTGAGCAGCCGCTTGGTGACGGTGTCCATGCCGAGCGGGCTGCCCGCGGTCACGAGGAGCCGGACCTCGACCGCCGGCGGCACCCGGGTGAGCAGGTCGAGCGCGACGATCGTGCCGAGGCTGTGCGACACCAGCGTGACCGGTCCGGACGTCGGGAAGGTCGCGAGGACCGTGTCGAGCACCTGGCGCCGCACCTGGTCGTCGTCGAGGTAGAGCGCGACGTCCCGGAACACCGCGGCGATGACGACGTCGTCCAGGCGGCTGCGGTTCGCGAGCCACGACAGGGCGGGCTGGAGCCCGGCGAGGAGGTCCCCGATGCCCTCCCGCGCGGTCGCCGTCGGGTGGAACCCGGCGCGGGCGGCCGCGTCCTCGATGAGCTCGGCGTAGGTGGCGCGGGCCGACGTACCGGCCGGGGCCACCTGCTCGGCCACGGTGCCCGCCGCCTGCGCGGCGGCCATCCGCTCGACGGCCGACGCGTCGGCGAGCCCGGCGAGGAGATCGCCGTAGTACGGGAACCAGACGCGCGCCGGGTCGACGGGCGGGTGGCCGACGCCGCCGAGCCCGCGGGCCAGGCCGCCCGCCCAGTCCACCCGCGACACGGCGGGGTCCTTGCCCTGCTGGGAGCGGCCGTGGAGGAACACGAGGTGCGGCGGCGTCCCCGGGACCCCGGGGAGACCGGCGCGGCCCGTGGTCTCGCGCGCCGTCCTCCACGTCTCCGTCGGCGCCGCTCCCATCAGCGCCTCGGCGCCGAGCTCGTCGAGCAGCGCCGTCTGGGCCGGCGTGCGGGCCAGCGCCCGCAGGCGCGTGAGCACCACCGAGATCCGCGCGCCCTCGTTCGCCACCCAGTCGACGGCGGCGTCGCCCATCGAGCGGTCCCACACGCGGCCGTCGACGGCGAGCCACTGGCCGGCGTCGTTCGTCCGCGGCACGCCGGAGTGGTGGAGCGCCACGACCTCCCACTGGTCGTTGAACACGGGCGACCCGGAGTTGCCCGGCTCGGTGTCGGCCTCGTAGTGCAGGAAGTCCGGGAGCTGGTCGAGCAGCCGGTTGTGGCGGACCGCGATCTCCTTGCGGCGCCCCGAGGGGTGGCCGATGACGTTCGCGGCCTCGCCGATGACGATCTTGCCTTGCTGCTTGAGCAGCCTGTTCCACCCGTACCTGTCCCCGGCCACGACACCGCTCCTCGGCGCCACGGCCACGAGGCTCGCGTCGATGTCGGCGTCGGTGAGGAAGAGCGTGTCCGGGTCGAGGTCGAACGCGGCCGGGGCCTCGGGCCGCCCGTCGGGGCCGAGCTCGAAGTCGAACTCGACGAACGACCCGCCGGCCGTCGCGGCGTCGGGCAGGACGTGGTTGTTGGTCAGCAGGAGCCGCCGGCCGACGAGGAAGCCGGTCCCCGCTCCCCCGCCCGGCAGCGAGATCCGCCCGACCGACTCGGCGATCGCCGTGCCGCGGCCGAGGAAGAGGCTCGGCTGCAGGTCGTTCTCGGCGATGATCCGCTCGAGCACGCCCTCGTGCCGCCCCGCCTGCCGCACCGCGCGCGTCCCGACGGCGTCCCCGAGGAGCCGCTCGGCCCGGGCCTCGATCTGGTCGGGATCGTCGACGACGAGCGTGCCCGTGGCCTCCTGCTTGCGCTCGGTCTCGGCCCGCTCGGGGGCACGGTGCTGGTAGCGGGCAGCGGCGCGGTCCTGCTGCTCGCGGAGGGTGGTCATGCCGCTCCTGCCTCAGGAGGGGTACGGACACTGACGCGACGTAGCCCGGTGCTCTCACTCATGCGCTTCCTCCTGCGACCGCGGTGGTGACGGCGGCGGGTGCCGCGTCGCGGGGTCCCGGGAAGAGCAGCACGTCGCCGCCCGGCTCGACCTGGACAGCATCCGTGCCGACACGGCGTCCCCCGACCTGTCCGCTCTCGACGATTCCTCTCCGTGCACGACGTCGGCAGTGGGGAGAACTCCCGCATCGGTGGGGCCGGAATGGCGGGGAGCGGGCGGCCGGGACCGAAAGTGCCTCGCGATTCTCTCCGCCCGTGATCGCGCGATCGCTCTCGGTCGTGCGTTCCGTCGGACGGCGTAGAACGCCATTCCTGCGCACCGGGGAATTCCCCCGGGTCCGACCCGAAAGGCGGCAGGACCGCGTGCGGGACCAGCGGCATCCTGTGTCCCAGCCACCACGCACGCCCCGGTGACACCACCACGGGGAGGCACGATGACCGCGACGACGGACTCACCGACCTTCGTGGGGCGGGCGACCGAGATCGAGACCCTGGCCGCGATCGCGGCGGGCCGGTGCCCGCAGCGCGTCGGGCTCGTGCGCGGGGAGCCGGGGATCGGCAAGACCGAGCTGCTGGCGCGGATCGGCGCGCGGGGTCGCACCGTGCGGGTCGCCGGCAGCGAGGCCGAGGCCCACCTGCCGTTCGCGGTCCTCGCCGACGTCGTGCTGCCGCTGCGGAGCTCGCTCGCCGCGCTGCCGGAGGTCCAGCGCGAGGCCCTCGAGGTCAGCGTCGCGCTGCGGGCCGGGCGCGCGGGCGGCTCGCTGGCGGTGTGCGCCGCGGCGCTCGGCCTGCTCGAGGCGGCGGGCGAGGCGGAGCCGCTGCTGGTGGTCGTGGACGACCTGCAGTGGGTCGACACCCCGTCGGAGGAGGTCCTGCTGTTCGTGGCCCGGCGGCTGCGCTGCGCCCGGGTCGCGCTGGTGCTCGCCACGCGTGACCGGGGGCGGACGGTGCCCGGCGCCCGCGTCGTCGACCTCGACGGGCTCGGCGCCGACGAGAGCCGCCTGCTCCTCGGCCCGCTCGCCGAGCGGCTCCCGCCGGTGGCCCTCGACCGGCTCGTCGAGGACCTCGCCGGGCACCCCCTCGCCCTCGTCGAGAACGCCCGCCACTCGACGGGCGCGCGCCGGGCGCCACGACCCGGCCCGGCGCTCGAGGCCCTGTGGACGAGCGCGCTGGAGGGTCTCCCCGACGAGGCCCGGGTGGCGGTGGCCGCCGTGGCCGCCGCCGGGTCGGCCGACGCCGACGTCGTGGACCGGGTGCTCGCCGACCTCGGGGTGTCCGCCCGCGACCAGCAGCTCGCCGAGCGCGCGGGCCTGCTGCGCGCCGACGGCGCCCGCCGTGCGCTGCGCCATCCCCTGCTGCGCCCGGTCGTCCTCGGCGCCGACCCGGCGGTGACGCGGCGGGCCCACACCGCGCTCGCCGCGCGGACCACGGGCGCGCGGCGCGCCTGGCACCTCGCCGCGACGGTGGACGGCACCGACGACGCCGTCGCCGCGCAGCTCGCGGCGGCGGCGTGCTCGGCGACCGAGCTCGGCGGGCACCGCAGCGCCGGCGAGGCGTGGGCGCGGGCCGCGCAGCTCACCACCGAGCGCCGGCACCGCGCCGAGCGCTTCCTGGCGGCCGCCCGCGAGTTCCTCCTGGCGGGCGCGCTCGACCTCGCCGCGGGGCACGCGGAGGCCGCCGCGGCGCTGGCCGGGGACGTGCGGTTCGCCGCCCGCGTCGAGGTGGTCCGGAGCCGGGCGACCGCCTGGCTCGGCGACCCCCGGCGCGCGTACGTCGACCTCGTCCGCGCCGCCGACGACGTGGCGCCGGTGGACCCCGGGACCGCGGGCGCGCTGCTCGCCGAGGCGACGATGCCGGCCGGGATGGCGGGCCGGGTCCACGCGATGCTCGACCTCGCCCGCCGCGCGACGGCGCTCGCGCCGGCGTCGGCGGGCCCCGCGCGGGTGTGCGCGCTGGTGCTGGCCGGGCAGACCGCGCCGGCGCTCGCGCTGCTCGACGGGCTCGAGGAGGGGCCGCCCCGGGACCTGCAGACGGCCGCCCAGCTCGCCCAGGTCGCCGTCCACACCGAGCGCTACGAGGACGCCGACCGGCGCGTCGGCGCCCTGCTGACCACCGGGCGCCGCCACGGCGTCGCGGCGGTCCTCGCGTACGCCCACGCGATCCGCGCCGAGCTCGACTCCTGGCGGGGGCGCTGGCCCGCGGCGCGCGCCGACGCGGTGGAGGCCCGGCAGTGGGCCGAGGAGCTGGGCGAGGCCGGCACCGCGGCGCTCGCCACGCTGATCCTGGCCCGGCTGGACGCGGCGACCGGCGCCGTCGAGGCCGCCCGCGAGAGCACCCGGCGCGTCCTGGCCGCGGTCGGCTCGCACGGCATCGACTGCCTCCAGACCTACGCGCCGGCGGTGGAGGGCCTCGCCGCCCTCGTCGCCGGCGAGACCGACGTGGCCGTCGAGCACCTCGAGCAGGCCCACCGACGGGCCCGCGCCGACGGCCTCGAGGCCGGCAACGTCGTGCCCTACGTCCCGGACCTGGTCGAGGCACTCGTCCGCAGCGGCCGGGAGGAGCGCGCCCGGGAAGTGCTCGCCTGGTGGGAGACCGGGGCGGTCCTGACCTTCCCGGCGGCGACGGCGCACCGGTGCCGCGGGTTCCTCGCCGACGACCCCGACGAGGCCGGCGCGTGCTTCAGTCGGGCCCGGGAGGTCCACGCGCGGTGCGACCAGCCCTTCGAGCGCGCGCGCACGCTGCTCGCCGAGGCCGAGTGCCTGCGCCGCCTGCGCCGCCCGACCGCGGCCCGCTCCGCCGCCCGCGACGCGCACGCCGTGTTCGTCGCCCTCGGCGCCGGGCCGTGGGCGGACCGCGCCGAGGCCGAGCTCGCGGCCGCGGGCGTGTCCTCCCCGCGGCGCGCGCCGGCGGCGGCCGCCTGGGCGGCGCTGACGCCCCAGGAGTTCCAGGTCGCGCGGGTCGTCGCGGAGGGCCGCTCCAACGACGAGGCCGCCGCGGCGCTGTTCGTCTCCCGCAAGACGGTCGAGAACCACCTCACCCGCGTCTACCGCAAGCTCGGCCTGCGGTCGCGCAGTGAGCTGGTGCGGCGGTTCCCGGTCGGGACAGGTGGCGCCGCTCGGCTATCGTGAACGATACAGAACCGGTAGCGCCGCCGGTCCCGCCACGACCCGACCGGGAGCCTCCCGTGACGCTCGAGCTCGACGACCTGCGCGTTCGCACCCTCGGCGAGTGCCGCTTCGACTCCCCCTTCGCCGAGATGCTGGCGACCAAGCGGACCTCGCCGCACTACGTCCACGAGGACGACCGTGTCCTGGTCGACGACACCGTCTCGGTGCTGCTCGCCCGCGGCGTGCCCATCGACCGGCTGCCGAGCCTCGAGGCGGCCGGCCCCCGCCGGAAGGTCTACTTCGACCCGGCGGCGACGAGCGTGGGCATCGTGACCTGTGGGGGCCTGTGCCCGGGCCTCAACGACGTCATCCGCGGCATCGTGCAGGAGCTCACCGAGCACTACGCCGTCGCCCACATCTACGGCTTCCGCAACGGCTACGCCGGGCTGACCCGCCGGCACCGCGAGCGCGTCGTGGAGCTGGACCTGCACGCCGTGCGCGACATCAACAACGACGGCGGCACGATCCTGGGCAGCTCGCGCGGCGACCAGTGCCCCGAGGAGATGGTCGACACCCTCGTCGAGCTCGGCATCGACGTCCTGTTCGTCATCGGCGGCGACGGCAGCATGCGCGGCGCCATGAAGCTCACCCGGGAGATCGACGCCCGCGGGCTCGACATCGCCGTCGTCGGGGTGCCGAAGACGATCGACAACGACCTGCCCTACACCGACCAGAGCTTCGGGTTCCAGACGGCGTTCGCGCAGGCCACCGAGTTCATCGCGTCGGTGTTCGTCGAGTCGCAGGCCGCCGAGAACGGCGTGGGCATCGTCAAGCTCATGGGGCGGCACTCGGGCTTCATCGCCTGCTACGCGGCGCTGTCGAACAACGACGCCGACTTCGTCCTCATCCCCGAGGTGCCCTTCGTCCTGGACGGCCCGAACGGGGTGCTGCGGCGGGTGGAGGACCACGTCCGGCGCCACGGGCAGGTGGTGATCGTGGTCGCCGAGGGCGCCGGCCAGGAGCTGCTCGAGCAGGAGGGGCGCACCACCGACGCCTCGGGCAACACCAAGCTCGGCGACATCGGGCTCTTCCTCAAGCAGAAGATCACCGAGCACCTCACCGAGGTCGACCTGCCGCCGACGGTGCGCTACCTCGACCCCAGCTACGCCATCCGCAGCGTCGCCGCGAACGCCTACGACAGCGTCTACTGCGTGCGCCTCGCCCACGCCGCGGTGCACGCCGGGATGGCCGGGCGCACCGACACCGTGGTCGTGCGCTGGCGTCGCCGGTTCGTGCACATCCCGATGCGGCTGATCACCTCGCACCGCAACCAGGTCGACCCCGACGGCGACCTGTGGATGTCGGTGCTCGAGGCGACGGGCCAGCCCGCGTCGTTCGGCACCTGAGGATGACGCGGCGTCATCGCCGCTAGCCCGTCCGGGCGATGTCCGCATTGCCCCGGCGACGATGGCCGTCGCACACTGTGGTGATGAGCGTCACGGTCCGGCTGGCCGGGCCGTTGCGCGTGGAGCGCGGATCGCCACCGGAGGCGCTGCGCATCGGGAGCCCCAAGGAGCGGCGGCTGCTCGCGCTGCTGGCGGCGCGCCGTCCCGCGGTGCTCACCGGCGAGCAGCTCGCGGCCGAGCTGTGGGACGGGGACGCCCCGCGCAGCCCCGCCGCCGGCGTGGCGACCCTGGTCAGCCGGCTGCGCAGCCGCCTCGAGCCCGACATCCTGCTGGGCGACCGCGGCGGGTACCGGCTCGGCGCCGCGCCGGGGGTCGTCGTCGACCTCGACGAGGCGGCGCGCCTGCTCGACGAGTCCGACCGGCGCCTCGCCGGTGCCGCGCCGGGGCTCGCGGCCAGCGCCGCCGCGGGAGCCCTGGCGCTGCTCGGGACCGGGGAACCGCTGCCGGAGGAGACCGACGAGCCGTGGGTGGCCGCGGCCCGCGACGAGTGGCGGGAGCTGCTGCGCCGTGCCCGGCACGCCGACGCCCGGGCGGCGCTGGGCACCGGGGACGCGGACCGCGCGCGGCGCGCCGCGGCCGACGCGGTGGCCGCCGACCGGTTCGACGAGACGGCCCACCGCCTGCTCATGGCCGCGCACCGGCGCGCGGGCGAGCCGTCCCGGGCGATCGAGCTCTACCACCGGCTGCGGACCGCGCTCGCCGACGAGCTCGGCGTCGCCCCTGCGCCCCGCACCCGCGAGGACTACCTCGCCCTCCTGCAGGAGCGCCCCGACCCCGACCCCGCTCCCGGCGCACCTCCCCGGTCCGCGGCGGCGTCGCACTGCGTCGGGCGTGACGACGAGGTCGCCCGCCTGACCGCGCGCTGGGAGGCGGCGTCGCGCGGGGACGCGGCGCTCGTGCTGCTCGCCGGGGAGGCGGGCATCGGCAAGACCCGGCTGGCCGGCGAGATCGCGGCGCTCGCCGCGGCGACCGGGGGCCGCGTGGCGTCGGCGCGCTGCCACGGCGCCGAGCGTTCGCTCTTCCTGCAGCCCGTCGTCGACGCGCTGGGTCCGGTGCTCGCCGGCCCGGTACCGCCGTCCCTCGCCGGCCTGTTCCCGGCGCTCGCCGACGACGAGCCCGAGGAGCGCCCGGACCCGCGGCGCGTGTTCGCGGGCGTCACGGGCCTGCTCGCCGACCTCACCGCCACCGCTCCCCTGCTGCTGCTGATCGACGACCTGCACAACGCCGGCCTCGCCACCGTCGAGCTGCTGCACTTCCTCGCCCTGCGCCCCGGCGGCGCGCGCGTCCTCGTCCTGACGACCGTGCGCGCGGAGGAGGGCGCCGACGCGCTCGCGCAGCTCGCGGCGGTCGGCGACCGCCTCGACCTCGGCCCGCTCGACGCCGCCGCGGTCACGGCCCTCGCCGAGCGGGCGGGCCGCCGGGACCTCGGGGCGACGATCCACCGCCGGACGCGCGGTCACCCGCTCTTCGTCGTCGAGACGCTCCGCGGGCTGGCCGCCGGCGACCCCGGGGTGCCCGAGTCCCTGCAGGCCGCGGTGCTCGCCCGCGTCCGGCGCCTCGGCGACGAGGTCGAGGAGCTCCTGCGCGCCGGGGCGGTCCTCGGCGCCGGGGTCGACCCCGAGGTCGCCGCCGGCCTGCTCGAGCTCGGGGTGCCCGAGATCGTCCGGCGCTGCGAGCGGGCGGCGGCCGCGCGCCTGCTCACCCCCACCGGACCGACCTACGAGTTCGCCAACGACCTCGTCCACGAGGTCCTCTACGCCACCACCCCCGCCCCGGTGCGGCGTCTGCACCACCGCCGCGCCGCCGACCTGCTCGCCGGCACCCCGGAGTCCGCCGGCACCCACGCCGCCGCGGCGCAGGACTGGCCGCGCGCCGCGCGCGCCCTGCTGCTGGCCGGCGAGACCGCGGCCGTGCGGGGCGCGATGGGCGACGCTGAGTCGCTGCACTCCCGGGCCCTCGCCGCGGCCGGGCGCGTCGCCGACCCCGAGATCACCGGGCGTGTGCTGGTCGCCCGGGCCCGCGCCCGGGAGGGCCTCGAGCGGCACGAGGAGGCGTGGAGCGACCTGCGCCGGGCCGCCGCCGCGGCCCGCGACGCCGGTGACCGCCGCCTGGAGATGGCGGTGCTGCGCCAGCTCGGCGGCGACGTCGCGATCGCGCTCGGCGTCCCGCCCGCCGAGTGCGTGACGCACCTGCGCACGGGCCTGCGCCGCGCCGCCACCCTCGGCGACCGCGGCGCCGAGGCCGACCTGCGCGGGCGCCTGGCCATCCTCGCCGCCAACGACCTGCGCTTCGGCGAGGCCGTCGAGCAGGGCCGCCGCGCCGTCGCCGCCGGCCGCGCCGCCGGCGACCACGCGCTGCTCCTGGGCCTCGACGGGCTCAAGGCCGCGTACGCCTACACCGGCATGGTCGACGAGCTCGCCGAGGTGGTCGACGAGCTCGAGCCCCTGGCCCGCCGCCTCCCCGACCGCGCCGTCCTGCAGTGGGCGGTGTTCGAGGGCTCGTTCCCCGCGATCGCCGCCGGGCGGTGGGACGAGGCCCGCGCGCGGATCGACGAGGCCCTGGCCGTGACCCGCCACTCCGGCTTCGGCGGCCACGACGCCTGGTTCCTCGCCCACCTCGGGTGGGTCGCGCGCCAGCAGGGCGACCTCGACGAGGCCGTCGACGCCGGGAGACGGGCGATGCGGCGCAACGGGGACACCGGGCACCGCTGGTGGACGCCGACCGCCTGCGCACTGTTAGCCACCACCCTGCTCGCCCGCGGCGACGTCGCCGAGGCACGGGTGCTCGCGGCGCGCGGCCTCGCGTTCGCCGGGCCGGACGCCGTCGCGGCCTGCCGCGTGCGGTGCCTGGCCGTGCTGGCCGAGGCGGGCGACGGCGAGACACCGGCGGACCTGCCCGCCCACCTGCCCGCCGACACCGCCCTGCTCGAGGCCGACCGCCTGCTCGCCGGCATCGCCGCGCCACCGGCGACGGCGTGGCTGCTCGGCGCCGACGCCTACGTCTCGGTGGCGCGCGCCTGGCTCGCGCGCGGCCGCGAGGCCCGGGCCCGCGTCACGCTCGCCCCGCTGCTCGCCGCGGCCCGCGCGCACGGGTGGCGACCCCTGACCGAGCAGCTCCTCCGGGTCACGCCGTGACGGGCGCGCAACGGCGGCGCAACGGCCCCCGCGACCGTGTCGTCGGCCGGGGCGGAGCCCGGAGGAGCCAGCGGAGGAGAGCGGCGCGATGGCCGTCGACATGGACAAGGTGATGGCGTTCGTCGGCAAGGCGGTCGCCGACGTGGGCGCGACGTTCGCGGCCGGCAGCGTCGTGCTCGGCCACCGCCTCGGGCTGTACCGCGCGCTGGCCGAGGGCCCCGCGACGCCCGAGGAGCTCGCCGCGCGGACCGACACCACCCCGCGCTACGTCGCGGAGTGGCTCGCCGGCCAGGCCGCCGGCGGCTACGTGCAGCACGCCGGGGGCGTCTACTCGCTGTGCGAGGAGCAGGCCTTCGCGCTGACCGACCCGGACGGCCCGCTCTACGTGCCCGGCGCGTTCGTGCTGGCCACCGGCATCATCCGCAGCGAGCCCCGGATCGCCGAGGCGTTCCGCACCGGCGCGGGCGTCGGGTGGCACGAGCACCACGAGGACGTGTTCCTCGGGTGCGAGTCGTTCTTCCGGGCCGGCTACATCGGCCACCTCGTCGCCGAGTGGCTGCCCGCGCTCGACGGGGTCGTGGCGAAGCTGGAGCGCGGGGCGCGCGTCGCCGACGTCGGCTGCGGCCACGGCGCGACGACGGTCCTCATGGCCGGGGCCTACCCCGCGTCGACGATCACCGGCTCGGACTACCACGACGCCTCGATCGAGGTGGCCCGCAAGCGCGCCGCCGACGCCGGCGTCGGCGACCGGACGAGCTTCGAGGTGGCGAGCGCGCAGGGCTTCGGCGGCACGGGCTACGACCTCGTCACCACCTTCGACTGCCTCCACGACATGGGCGACCCGCTCGGCGCGGCCCGGCACATCCGCGCGGCGCTCGACCCCGACGGCACCTGGATGGTCGTCGAGCCCGCGGCCGGCGACTCGGTCGACGAGAACACGAACCCCGTCGGCCGGCTGTTCTACGGCGCGTCGACGTTGTGCTGCGTGCCGGCGGCGCGGTCGCAGGAGGGCGGCTACAGCCTCGGCGCCCAGGCGGGGCCGGCGGCGCTGCGCCAGGTGGCCACGGACGCCGGGTTCACCCGCTTCCGCCGGGTCGTCGGCACGCCGCTGAACGACGTGTACGAGATCCGGCCCTAGATCCGGGACCGGGGACGAGGGGGGCGTCATGCGCGCACGGGAGCCCGACGAGGTCGGCACGATCACCCGGGACCGCGTCCGGGTCGGGTACGAGGTGTTCGAGGGGCCCGCCCCGGGCCCGACCATCGTGCTGCTGACCTCGTGGGCGATCGTGCACATGCGCCAGTGGAAGGCCCAGGTGCCGTTCCTGGCCCGCGAGTTCCGGGTCATCACCGTCGAGGGCCGGGGCAACGGCGCCGCCGACCGTCCCGCGGACCCGGAGGCGTACCGCGACACCGAGATGGTCGACGACGTCGTCGCCGTCCTCGACGCGACCGGTACCGACCGCGCGGTGGTCGTGGGGCTGTCGATGGGCGGGCGGCGGGCCCTCGAGCTCGCCGCCTGGCATCCCGACCGCGTCCTCGGGGTCGTGGCGATCGGTCCCGCGCTGCCCTGGCCGCTGCCGGACGGGTTCGACGAGGTCCGCGACACCTACGAGGGCTGGGAGAAGGCCAACCGGCACTACTGGAAGGCCGACCACCGGGGCTGGGTCGAGTTCTTCGCGTCCCGGGTCGTCACCGACGCGCACGCGACCAAGCCGTTCGAGGACATCGTCACCTGGGGCCTCGAGACCGACGCCGAGACGCTGATCGCGACGGTGCCCGGCATCGCGGAGCGCACGACGGCCGACGCGGAGGCGATCTGCCGGGCGATCCGCTGCCCGGTCCTGGTGGTGCACGGCGACGCCGACGAGGTCACGCCCTACGAGCTCGGGGTCGCGATCGCCGGGTGGACCGGCGCCACGTTCGTCACGCTGCCCGGCGCCGGCCACGCCCCGCCGCTGCGCGAGCCGGTCCGCGTCAACCTGCTGCTGCGCGACTTCGCGCGCTCGCTGGCGCCGCCGCGCCCGCGACGCACGACGTGGACGCCCGCGCGGCTGCGCCGGCCGCGGGTGCTGCTGGTCAGCTCGCCGATCGGCCTCGGCCACGCGCGCCGCGACGTCGCGATCGCCCGGGAGCTCGCGGCCGCCCGCCCCGACCTCGAGATCGACTGGCTGGCCCAGCACCCCGTCACCGAGCTGCTGGAGCGCGACGGGCTGCGGGTGCACCCGGCGAGCGCCCTGCTCGCCTCCGAGAGCGCCCACATCGAGGACGAGGCCGGCGAGCGCGACCTGCACGCCTTCCAGGCGATCCGGCGGATGGACGCGATCCTCGTGGCCAACTTCCACGTGTTCGCCGACGTCGTCGACGAGGGGCGGCACGACCTCGTCGTCGCCGACGAGAGCTGGGAGATCGACCACTTCCTGCACGAGAACCCGGAGCTCAAGCGCGCACCGTTCGCGTGGCTCACCGACTTCGTGGGCTGGCTGCCGATGCCCGACGGCGGGGCGTCCGAGGCGGCGCTGACCGCCGACCACAACGCCGAGATGGTCGAGCACGTCGCCCGACATCCGCGGCTGCGCGACCGGTCGGTGTTCGTCGGCGAGCCGGACGACCTGGTCACCGACCCGCTCGGCCCGGGGCTGCCGACCGTGCGGGACTGGACGTGCGAGCACTTCGCGTTCAGCGGCTGGGTGGCCACCGGCGCCCCGGCGTGCGACCGCGAGGAGGTGCGCGCCGAGCTCGGCTGGCGCCCCGACGAGCGCGTGTGCGTGGTGAGCGTCGGCGGGTCCGGGGTGGGCCGGGCGCTGCTGGAGCGGGTGGCGGGCGCGTTCCCGGCGATCCGTGACGCGGTGCCGGGCCTGCGCCTGGTGCTCGTCGCCGGCCCCCGCATCGACCCGGCGTCGCTGCGGGTGCCGGCCGGTGTCGAGGTGCGCGGGCACGTCCCCGACCTCGACCGTGAGCTCGCCGCCGCCGACGTCGCGGTCGTCCAGGGCGGGCTCACCACGACGATGGAGCTCGCGTGCGCGGGCGTGCCGTTCGTCTACGTGCCGCTCGAGCACCACTTCGAGCAGCAGTTCCACGTGCCGCACCGGCTCGCCCGGCTGGGCGCCGGGACCCGCCTCGACTACGCCGACGCGACGCCCGAGGTGATCGCGGCGACCGTCGCCGGCCTGCTCGCCCGGCCGCCGCGTCCCGTGACCGTCCGCGCCGACGGCGCCCGGCGGGCCGCCGCGCTCCTCGCCGAGCTGGTCAGCTGACCCCCGGAACGGAGACCGATCATGATCGAGACACCCGAGGCGTCGCCGCACCTTCGCGGCGACGCAGCGGTCCTGCCCCTGCACGACAAGTACCGCCTGAAGGCCGCGGCGCACCACGCCCGGCGCGCGCTGCCGGGCCCGCTCGGCGACCTCGTGCACCGCGAGCTGCTCGCGTACGCCGAGTTCGGCTACCGGGTCACCGCGGACGCGCTCATCCCGCGGCTGGCCGCCGACGTCCTGGCGCGGCCCGCGGCGACCGACCCGTCTAGTTGACCTTGACCAGGTCCACGACGAAGACGAGGTGGGCGTTCGGCGGGATGACACCGCCGGCGCCCTGCGCGCCGTAGCCCTGGTGCGGCGGCACGACGAGCACGCGCCGGCCGCCCTCGCGCATGCCCGAGATGCCCAGCTTGAAGCCGTCGATGACCTGGCCGAGCGGGAACTCGACCGGCGTGGCGCCGCGGCTCCACGAGGAGTCGAACTCGGTGGAGTTCGAGACCAGCCGGCCCTCGTACTGGACCTGCACGGTGTCGCGCGGGCCGGCCTCGGTGCCGCCGCCGACGACGAGGTCGGTGATGTCGAGGTCGTTCGGCAGGGTGTCGGGGGTGACCGCAGCGCCGGGCGCGCGGGTCAGGTCGTCGGTGTTGTCCACGGTGACCGCCATGCCCGCGACCCTACGGGCGGGCGGACTCCGCGCCCGCAGCGGCCGCGAGCTCCTCGTCCTCGCGGGGGTCGTGGTCGCGGCCGATGGCGAGCCCGACCGCGGAGAGCACGCAGGCGACGGCGACGTAGGCCGCGGCGGCGGCCCAGCCGAGGTCGGCGTTCAGCGAGGTCAGCAGCAGCGGGGCGAGCGCGCCGCCGAGCACGCCCGCGACGGTGTAGCCGAGCGACGAGCCGGTGGAGCGCAGTCGCGGGCTGAACTGCTCGGTGATGAACGCGGCCTGGGGGCCGTAGGCGGCCGCGTGCAGGGCGAGCCCGACGACGACGCCGAGCACGAGCAGCCCGAACGAACCGGCACCGATCAACGGGAACAGCGCGAACACCCACACGCCGATCCCGACCACGGCGGCGCAGGACACCGCGCGCCGGTTCCACCGGTCGGACAGCGCGCCGAACGCGGGCACCAGCCCCAGCTGCAGCGCCGACCCGACGAGCACCGCGGAGAGCACCGCGGCGCGCTCGAAGCCGGCGGTGCGGGTGGCGTAGGTGAGCACGTAGACCGTCAGCAGCGAGTACGCGACGTCGGGCCCGAGGCGCGAGAGGATCGCCGCGACCAGCCCGCGGGGCTGGGTGCGCAGGACCTCGCGGATCGGGCTGGCCGAGGTCTCCCCCGACTCCTGCAGCGCGCGGAACACCGGGGTGTCCTCGAGCTTGAGCCGGATCCACAGCCCGAACGCGACGAGCACCGCCGAGAGCAGGAACGCGACCCGCCAGCCCCACGACAGCAGCTGGTCGCCGGTGAGCGTGGCGGCGAGGACGGCGAACACGCCGTTGGCGAGCAGGTTGCCCGCGGGCGGGCCGATCTGCGCCGCCGACGACCAGAACCCGCGCCGCCGCGGATCCCCGAACTCGCCGGAGAGCAGCACCGCGCTGCCCCACTCGCCGCCGACCCCGACGCCCTGGGCGAAGCGCAGGAGCACGAGCACGATCGGCGCCGTCACGCCGATCGTCTCGTAGGTGGGCAGGAGCCCGATGAGCACCGTGGCCGCGCCGATCAGCAGCAGCGTCGACACCAGGACGCGCTTGCGCCCGATCGTGTCGCCGAGCCGGCCGAACACGAACCCGCCCACCGGCCGCGAGATGTACCCGACCGCGAACGTGGTGAACGCGAGCAGGACCCCGGTGAGCGGGTCCGAGCCCGGGAAGAACAGCTGCGGGAACACGAGCGCGGACGCCGTGCCGTACACGGCGAAGTCGTAGTACTCGAGCGACGTCCCCGACAGGGACGCGACGAACGCCTTACCCCTGGCCGCCATGAGAGGTCGTGTGCCCTGTCCGGGGCCAGATCACTCCTTCGGCGCGAGCCCCAGCACCGAGCGCGCCTTGGCGCCGACGGTCTGCTTGACGCCGTTGGCGATGATCGACAGGGCGTCGGGGTCCCCGGCCAGCTGGGAGCGGGCGGTGTTGAGCGCCTGCTGGATCGTCACGTGCGGCGGGACGAGCGGGATGTCCTTGTCGACCTTCGCGTCCACCACGAACGGGCGGTCGGCGGCCAGCGCCCGGTCCCACACCGCGCCGATGTGCGCGCGCTCCCGCAGCTCGACACCGTCGAGCCCGAGCAGCATCGCCCACTGCGCGTAGGGCACGTCGGGGATCGCCTGGGACTGCGGGTCGGGGGCCTCGCCGAGCATCCCGCGCGTCTCCCACGACACGTAGGACAGGTCGTCGTTGGACAGCACGAGCACGACGAAGCGCGGGTCGCTCCACTGCGCCCAGTACCGCTGCACGGTGATCAGTTCGTTGACCCCGTTCATCTGCATGGCGCCGTCGCCGACGAGCGCCACCACGGGCCGGTCGGGGTGCGCGTTCTTCGCCGCGATCGCGTACGGCATCCCGCCGCCCATCGAGAGCAGCGTCCCCGACAGCGACCCGTACTGGCGCCCGTGCAGCGTGACGTCGCGGGCGTACCAGGAGGTCGCGGTGCCGCAGTCCACGGCGAGCAGGGCGTCGTCGGGCAGGCGGTCGGAGAGCTCCCGGACGACCAGCTCCGGGTTGAGCGCGCTGGTGTGGGCGTGGGCGCGCTGCACGGAGTACTCGACCCAGGCGCTCGTCCAGCGCTCCACCTGCGCGCGCCACCCGTGGTCCTCGCGCGGGCGCAGGCGCCCGAGCAGCGCGGACAGCGTCGCCGCCGCGTCCCCGGTGAGGTTGACCTCGGTGTCGTAGCGGATGCCGCAGCGGGTGCCGTCGACGTCGATCTGCACCGCCCGCGCCTGGCCCGGCGCCGGGTAGTACTCGGTGTAGGGCATCGTCGAGCCGACGATCAGCAGCGTGTCGCACTCGCGCATGAGGTGCCACGAGGCCGTGGTCCCGAGCAGCCCGATCGCGCCGGTGACCCACGGCGAGCGCTCGTCGACGACGCCCTTGCCCAGCAGCGCGGTGGCCATGCCCGCGCCCAGGGCGTTCGCGACCTCGGTGAGCTCGCCGGACGCCCCCAGCGCGCCGGCCCCGGCGAGGATCGCGACCTTCTCCCCCGCATCGAGCACCGCCGCCGCGGCGTCCAGCGCGTCCGCCGGCGGTGTCGTGATCGTCGAGGAGGGCACCGCGGAGGTGTGGTAGTAGCCGTGGGCGTCGGGCGGCTCGGGCACCGCGTCCTTCTCCAGGACGTCCGAGGGCAGGATGACCACCGCGACCGTCCGGTCGGCCAGGGCGGTGCGGCACGCGCGGTCGACGACGTGCCGGACCTGGCTGGGGTCCTTGACCTCGGCGAGGTAGCCCGCGACGTCCGAGAAGAGCCCGGAGAGGTCCAGCTCCTGGTAGTAGCCACCGCCCTGGGCGGTCTGGGCGGTGTGCCCGACGAGCGCCACGACGGGCTGGTGGTCGAGCTTCGCGTCGTAGAGGCCGTTGAGGGCGTGCACCGCCCCGGGCCCGCTGGTGACCGCGCAGCAGCCGATCGGCGACCCGCCGTACTTCACGTCGGCGCAGGCGGCGAAGGCGGCGGTCTCCTCGTGCCGGACCTGGAAGAACTGCGCGTCCTCCTGCTCGGGCAGAGCCGTGAAGATGCCGCCGACGCCGTCGCCGGGGTAGCCGTAGAACCGGTGCACGCCCCACTGCGCGAGGCGGGCGAGGACGTGCTGGGCAACGTTCTTCGGTCCACTCACCGGGCCCGGCTACCCACGACCCCGGCGCTCACATGTCCAGCGGGGGCAGCGGGCGCAGCGGGCCGTCGAGCGGTGCGGGCGGGGTGCCGTCCGGGCCGAACGGCGAGCCGCCGAGGTCCTCGCGGCGGTGCGGCTCGAGCCAGGCCGCCGGCTCGGGGCCCAGGGGCACGATCTGCGTCGGGTTGATGCTCGTGTGCACCTGGTAGTAGTGCCGCTTGATGTGGTCGAAGTCGACCGTGTCGCCGAACCCGGGGGTCTGGTAGAGGTCGCGGGCGTAGGGCCAGAGGTGCTCGAACTCCGCGAGCTTCTGCCGGTTGCACTTGAAGTGGCCGTGGTAGACGGCGTCGAAGCGCACCAGCGTGGTGAACAGCCGGATGTCGGCCTCGGTGATGTGGTCGCCGACGAGGTAGCGCTGGTCGGCGAGCCGCTCGTCGAGCTCGTCGAGCCGGGCGAACAGGGCGGTGTACGCCTCCTCGTAGCGGCTCTGCCTCGTGGCGAACCCGGCCTTGTAGACGCCGTTGTTGACGTCGTGGAAGACGCCCTCGTTCACGGCGTCGATCTCCGCGCGCAGCTCCGGCGGGTAGAGGGTCGGCGCGCCGGGGCGCTGGTACTTCGCCCACTCGATCCCGAGGTCGACGGTGATGTGCGGGAAGTCGTTGGTGACGAGCCGCCCCGTCGACTCCTCGACGAGCGCCGGCACGCTGACGCCGTTGTCGGTGCCGTGCTCCGGGTCGCGCGCGAGGTAGGCCTCCTCGAGGTGGCGCTGGCGCAGCACCGGGTCGACGCCGTCCTCGTCGAGCGAGAAGCGCCACGACCGGTCGTCCTGCAGCGGGTCGACGATCGCCAGGGAGATCGCGTCCTCGAGCCCCATGAGGCGGCGCACGATGAGCGAGCGGTGCGCCCAGGGGCACGCCAGCGACACGACGAGGCGGTAGCGCCCCGGCTCGACCGTCCACTCGGTCTCCCCCGAGGGCTCGGCCACGATGCGGTCGGTGAACTGCGGGCCGTGCCGCCGGTAGGACCCGCTGCTGTCGGCGGAGGGGCTGTTGCCCACCGAGGTGGTCGTCGAGGTGCTCACGCCCGACCGGGTGCCCCCTGATCGGCGTCGGGCAACGTGACGCGGCGCCGTGAGCGCAGGATCCACCACTCCGCGATCAGCAGGTTGACGATCTCACCTGGACGATCCGGCACGAGAAGAGTCTTGATCCTGCTCGTCCGTCCGGGGATGCCGCGTCCGTGACGGAGCCCGCCGACGCCGACCGACGTCGGGGTGACCCACCAGCACCCTGAGGAGTCGTCATGACCCGCACCGTCAGCGCCAACATCACCCTGTCCCTCGACGGCTTCGCCGCCGGCCCCGACAACGACATGTCGTGGCTCCTGGAGACCGCGCTCCACGAGCGGTGCGCCGCGGGCTTCGCCGGCTACTACCGCGGCGTCGACACCGTGCTGCTCGGCCGCACCAACTACGAGGGCTTCCACGGCTGGTGGCCCGCCGTCGCCGATGACCCGGCCGCCGACCCCCGCAGCCGCGACGTCTCACGGTGGTTCGACGCGGTGGAGAAGGTCGTGTTCTCCCGCACGCTCACCGACGCGACCTGGTCGAACGCCCGGGTGGCGCGCGATCCCGAGGCCACCGTGGAGGAGCTGCGGGAGGCGCCGGGCCGCACCATCTCGGTGTTCTCGAGCATCAGCGTCATCCGCACCCTGCTCGCCGCCGACCTGCTCGACGAACTGCGCATCACGCGGATCCCGACGGTGCTGGGCGCGGGCGTCCCGTTCTGGGACGGTGCGCTCCCCCGCTCCACCTGGACGACGGAGGAGATCCAGACGATCCCGACCGGCGCCGTCGTCAGCCTGCTGCACCGCGCCTGACCGCGACGACCACGGAGAGGAACCGCCATGAGCAAGATCGTGCTGTGCATGTGGATGTCCCTCGACGGCTTCATCGCCGGGCCCGAGGACGGTCCGGACCGGGGGCTGGGGATCGGGGGCGAGCGGCTGCACGACTTCCTCACCTTCACCGGCGAGGACCACCCGACGTCGGCCCGCAGCCACGACGAGGTCGGTGCCGCCGTCATGGCCGACCTGATGACGACCGGCGCGGTGCTCACCGGGCGGCGCACCTTCGACCTCGCCGGCGGCTGGGGCGGCGACCACCACGACGGCGTCCCGATCATCGTGCTGACGCGCTCGCCCGGCCCCGCCGCGGGGCTGGTCCACCCCGTCGCCGACGTCCGGGAGGCGGCCGCACTGGCGCGGCGCTCCGCGGGCGGCAAGGACGTCCTGCTGCACGGCGCCTCGGCGGCCCGCGCGTTCCTCGCGGCCGGCGAGCTCGACGAGATGGCGCTGCAGATCGTGCCCGTCCTGCTGGGGCAGGGGCGCCGCCTGTTCGACGACCTACCGCCCGACCAGGTCGAGCTCGAGCTGGTGCACGGCCTCGACGGGCCCGGCATGGTGCACCTGCGCTACCGCGTGCTGCGGGGTGAGCGGTGATGGCGATCCGGCTCTATCACTCGATCTCGCTCGACGGCTTCGTCGCCGGACCCGACGACGGTCCGGACGCCCCGATGGGCCGCGGCGGGTTCCGGCTGTTCGACTGGCTCGACCGCCGCCACGACCCGGGGCCCAGCGGCGAGGTGTTCGCCGAGGCCATGGCCACCCGCGCGGTGCTGGCCGGGCGCCGCACCTACGAGCTGGCCGGGCGCTGGGGCGGCGACCACCACGACGGCGTCCCGATCGTCGTCCTCACCCACGACGTCCCCGCCGAGCCCCCGCCCGGCAGCGTCTCCTACGCCACCGACGTCCGCGAGGCCGCCGCCCGGGCGCGGGCGGCGGCCGGGGACGGCGACGTCCTCGTGCACGGGACCGGCGCGGCCCGGGCCCTGCTGCGGGCCGGCGAGCTCGACGAGATGGAGCTGCACCTCGTCGCGGTCCTGCTCGGTCGGGGCCGGCGGCTGTTCGACCACCTCCCGCCCGACCACGTCGAGCTCGAGCTCGTGCGCCGGCTGAGCACGCCGGCCACCGAGGACCTGCACCGGCAGGTGACCCATCTCCGCTACCGGGTCCGTCGACCTGTCGATTCCCGCGTCGGTCCCGCGACGACATGATGAGGGCCCCGGCGAGGGGTCCCATGAGTCCGAGGAGACGACGATGGGCCAGTACCTGATCCTGATCTACACCGACGAGCCGTCCTGGGCCGCGATCGGTGAGGCGGAGGCCGGAGCCGTGATGGCCGCGCACGGGCGCTTCGGTGAGCAGCACGGTGCGGTGCTGCGGGGCGGCGGGTGGCTGCACCCGACCGCGACGGCCACGACCGTGCGGCGTCCGGACGGCCCCGCGCGCGACGACCTCACCGCGGGCGAGGACGCCCTGGTCACCGACGGCCCCTACGTCGAGACCAAGGAGGCCCTGGGCGGCTACTACGTCATCGAGGTGCCCGACCTCGACACCGCGCTCGCCGTGGCCCGGGACGTGCCCGAGCCCTTCGGCGGCGTCGAGGTCCGGCCGCTGCGGCCCACCTCGACGTAGCTCGATGACCGATCCCGTCGGCCGGGCCGTCGCCGACGCGCACCGTCGCGAGTGGGCCGCCGTGCTCGCCGCGACGGTGCGCGTGACGCGCGACCTCGACCAGGCCGAGGAGTGCGTCCAGGAGGCCTACGCGCAGGCCCTGACGGCGTGGCGGGACGGCGTCCCCGCGAGCCCGGGCGCGTGGCTGACGACCGCCGCGCGCCGCCGGGCCCTCGACGCCCACCGCCGCGCGGCGGTGGCGCAGCGGGCGCTCCCGCTGCTGGTGGTGGACGAGGTCGCCCCCGAACCGTGGGGCGGAGCGCAGCCCGACGACCTGCTGGCGCTGCTGTTCACCTGCTGCCACCCCGCCCTGACCGCCGAGGCGCGGGTCGCGCTCACCCTGCGCCTGCTCGGTGGACTCTCGACCCCGGAGATCGCGCGGGCCTTCCTCGTCGGCGAGGCCACCATGGCCGCCCGCCTCACCCGCGCCAAGAAGAAGATCGCGGCCGCCGGGGTGCCGTTCCGCGTCCCGACCCCGCGAGAGCTGCCGCGCCGGCTCGGCAGCGTGCTCGCCGTGGTGCACCTCGTGCTGACCACGGGCCACACCGCGCCGACGGGGGCCGTGCTCGTGCGCGACGACCTCGTCGACCGGGCCCTCGACCTGGCGCGCCTCCTGCGCTCGCGCTTCCCCGACGACCCCGGCGTCGCGGGCCTGCTCGCCCTGGTCCTCCTCACCGACGCCCGCCGGGCGGCGCGCACCGGTCGATCCGGCGAGCTCGTCCTGCTCGCCGACCAGGACCGCGCCCTCTGGGACGGCACGATGATCGCCGAGGGCCGCGCCCTGGTCCTCGAGGCGCTGACGGCCCGTCCGCTGAGCCGCTATGCCGTGCTCGCCGCGATCGCCGCCGTCCACGCCGACGCCCCGACGCTCGCCGACACCGACTGGCCCGAGATCGTCGGGCTCTACGACGTCCTCGCCGACCGCTGGCCCTCCCCCGTCGTCACCCTGAACCGGGCGGTCGCGGTCGGGTTCGCCGACGGGCCCGACGCCGGGCTCGCGGCGCTGGAGGGCCTGGGCGACGACCCCCGCCTCGCCGGCTACGGCTACCTGGCCGCGGCGCGCGGGGAGCTGCTGCGCCGCGCCGGCCGTCACGAGGAGGCCCGGACGGCGCTCGAGGAGGCCGCGCTGCTCACCGGTAACGACGTCGAGCGCGAGCTGCTCGCCGATCGCCTGACCGCGCTCGAGGGCTGACCGTCACTCCGTCACCGCGAAGCGCAGGTGCGCCCCGCCCTCGGGGAAGATCTCCCCCGCGATCTGGCGCAGGCCCAGCGGCCGACCGGCCAGCGGCGTCCCCGCGCCGAGGGCGATCGGGGCGACGAACAGGTCCAGCTCGTCGACCTGGCCGGCGTCGATCAGCGTGCGCATGAGGGCCAGCGAGCCCCACACCAGCACGATCCCGCCCGGCTCGCCGCGCAGGGCCCGGACGCGCTCGACGGCGTCGGGCACCACCTCCGCGGGTGGGTGCCCGCCCCACGGCGCCCCGGTCAGCGTGGTCGACGCGACGAGCTTGGGCACGGCGTTGACCAGCGGGGCGACCGGCACGTCGCGAGCGAGGTCGGTGGGCCAGAAGCGCACGAAGGACTCGTAGCTGCGCCGGCCGAGCAGGACGGTCTCGACCTCGGGGATCAGGGCCTCGTTGAGCTCCATGCTCCGGCGGTCCGACGCCGCGGGCACGCCGGCGAAGATGTCGCCCTCACCGGACGGGCCGGCGGCGAACCCGTCGACCGAGATCCACTGCTGGGCGACGACGCGACGGTTCACCGGGCTCCCTCCAGGACCCGGTGCAGCGTGTCCCGCAGCTGGTCGAGCCCGGGCTGCTCGACGGGGAGGTGGCCGGCGCCCTCCAGCATCACCAGCTCGGTGGGCGCGGCGATCCGCCGCAGGAACCGGACGCTGAGCTCGGGCGGGGTCCAGGTGTCCGCCGCCGGGTGGGCGAGCGTCACCGGGCAGACGGTGAAGTCCTCGGGTGCGACGGTGGGCCGCGAGGTCATCCACGTGCGCAGGAACCGCAGCGACACCCGCCCGCCGCCACCACGCGGGTCGCGGCACACCAGGGCGGTGAGCGCGGGGTCGGCGGACATCGCCGTCATGCGGGTGAGCCAGCGGACCGGCACCCGCACGCCGTCGGCGACCTGCGCGGCAGCGAGCAGCGCGGGGCCGTGCTCGCCGAGCACCGGCCACCGGGCCGCCGCGCGGCGGACACGCCGGTCGGACGGGTCGGCGAGGCAGGTGGCGACGACGTGGCGCACCGTGCGCCCGACGGCTGCCGCCGCCTCGTAGGCGAGCATCCCGCCCAGGCTCGCGCCGATCAGCACGACCGGCCGGGTCTGGGCGCGGACCAGGTCGGCGACGCAGGCGATCCAGTCCGACCAGGTCACCGGTCCGCCGACCCGGGTGTCGCCGTAGCCGGGCAGGTCGGGGGCGATCACCTCGGCGCCCCCGGCGGCGAGCCGGCCGTAGGGCGCGAGCATCGCCCCGTGGCCGCCGGCGCCGTGCAGGAGGATCGCCACCACCGGCGCGTCGGGGGCGGGTAGGCGGTGCAGCCGCACGTCGTGCGGGCCCCACCGCCACCACTCGCCGGTGGCCGGCGGTCCGGAGCGGAGCTGGGCCGGGTAGTGGGCCGCGTAGTCCACGGTGATCACCCTACGAACCGTCGCGTGGGCGCGGCGTGGGTGCGAGCATCGGACGATGACCAAGGCGGTCCAGGACATGATGGTCGCGGTCGAGCGCACCCGGGACGCGTTCGACGCGGCGGTCCGCGCCGGCGACCTCGACGCGGCGCTGGCGCTGGTCACCGACGACGTGGTGCTCACGCACCTGCCCACGGGGCTCGGCGCCCGCGGGGCCGAGGCGCTGCGCCGCCACCTCGCCGACGACGTGCTGCCGCACCGGCCCGCGGACCTCACCACCACCCGGGTCTCGCGCACCGGCGACCGGTGGCGGGTCGTCGACGAGGCACGGGTCGCGTTCACCCACGACCGCGAGCTGCCCTGGCTGCTGCCCGGTGTCGCGCCGACGGGCCGGGCGGTCGAGGTGCTGGCGATCACCGTGGTCGCCGTGCGCCGCGAGCGGATCACCGAGCACCGCACCCTCTGGGACCACCACGGCCTGCTCGACCAGCTCGGGCTCCTGCCCCTCGCGGCCGGCACCGGCTGAGCGGTCCCGCCAGGTGTTCCGCGGCCGGATCGGGGGCACAATCGCGTCGCGTCCCCACCGTCGCGGACCCCACCCGCTCGAACCCACCGCGGGCACGCCGACCAGGAGGACGTCCCATGAGCGAGAGCCAGCGACCCGCCCGGGCCGACCGCGTCCCCACCGAGGGCACCGTCGCCTCGGAGTCCGAGCACTCGGCGCTGCGGGCCGACATCCGCCGCCTCTCGACGCTGCTCGGGCGCACCGTGGCCGCGCAGCACGGCGACGACATGCTCGAGCTGGTCGAGAAGGTCCGCCGCCTGGTCCGCGAGGTCCCGGAACGGGGCGACACCGCGATCCGCGACGTGCTCGCCGAGCTCGACCCGGGCACGGCCGCGGTGCTCGGCCGCGCGTTCGCCACCTACTTCCACCTCGCCAACCTCGCCGAGCAGCTGCACCGCAGCCAGGAGCGCGCCGCGGTGCACGCCGAGGGCTCGGGGCCGCTGCACACCCTCGTCGACCGGCTCGCCAGCGACGCCGACCCCGACGAGCTCGCCACCGCGCTGTCGCGCCTCCAGCTCGAGCCGGTGTTCACCGCCCACCCGACCGAGGCCCAGCGCCAGTCGGTGCTGGGCAAGCTGCGCGCGATCGCCACCGTGCTCGCGGAGGACGTGGGAGAGGAGATCGCCGAGACCCGGCTGCACCGGCTCGTCGACCTCATCTGGCAGACCGACGAGATCCGCCCCGAGCGTCCGACCGTGCTCGACGAGGCCCGCTCGGTCGCCTACTACCTCGAGCAGCTCGGGCGCCGCACGGTCCCCGAGGTCCTCACCGCGCTCGACGAGGAGCTCGACCGCGTCGACCTGCGCCTGCCCGAGCACTCGCGGCCGCTGGTGCTCGGGTGCTGGGTCGGGGGCGACCGCGACGGCAACCCGAACGTCACCGCCGACCTGACGCTCGAGACGATGCGGATCTACGGCGAGCGGGGCGTGCGCATCCAGAGCGAGCTGCTCGAGGAGCTCGTGCAGGAGCTGTCGCTCTCGACGCGCCTGGTCGGTGTCAGCGAGGACCTGCGCCGCAGCCTCGCCCGCGACCGCCGGGCCCTGCCCGAGATCTACGACCGCTTCGTGCGGCTCAACGCCGAGGAGCCCTACCGGCTCAAGTGCTCCTACATCCACGCGCGCCTGGAGAACACCCGCCGGCGCTACGCCGAGGGCACGCCCCACCGGCCGGGCCGCGACTACCTCGGTGCCGACGAGTACCTGCGCGACCTCGAGGTCATGGACGTCTCGCTGCGCGGCCACCAGGGCGAACGGATCGCCGACGGCGGCCTGCGCGACGTCATGCGCAGCGCGAACGCCGTCGGGCTGCACCTCGCGAGCGTCGACGTCCGCGAGCACTCCAGCTACCACCACGCGGCGCTGGCGGCGCTGTTCGACCGGCTCGGCGAGCTCGACACGCCCTACGACGAGCTCGACCGGGACGCGCGCCGGGAGGTGCTGTCGCGCGAGCTCGCGGGGCGCCGGACCCTGAGCCCGCGGCGCGACCGGCCCTTCGGCGACTCGGTGACCGAGACCCTCGAGGTGTTCGACTGCATCCGCACCGTGCAGGAGACCTACGGGCAGGAGGCGCTGCACACCTACGTCATCTCGATGGCCCAGAACGTCGACGACATCCTCGCCGTCGCCGTGCTGGCGCGGGAGGCGGGGCTGGTGGAGCTCACCGCCGACGGCGCCGTGTCCTGCCTCGACATCGTGCCGCTGTTCGAGACCGCGACCGAGCTGCGGATCTCCGGCGACCTGCTCGACGGCATGCTCTCCGACCCGTCCTACCGGGCGCTGGTGGCCGCCCGGGGTGACGTGCAGGAGATGATGCTGGGCTACTCGGACTCCAACAAGGGCGCCGGGCTCACCACGTCGCAGTGGTCGATCCACCGCGCCCAGCGCCAGCTGCGCGACGTCGCCGCCAAGCACGGGGTGCGCCTGCGCCTCTTCCACGGCCGCGGCGGGTCGGTCGGGCGCGGCGGCGGGCCCGCGGGCGAGGCGATCGCCGCCCAGCCCCACGGCGTCGTCGACGCGGTGATGAAGGTGACCGAGCAGGGCGAGGTCATCTCCGACAAGTACTCGCTGCCCGCGCTGGCCCGCGACAACCTGGAGATCATGCTCTCGGCGGTGCTCGAGGCGACCCTGCTGCACCAGACCTCGCGGGTGGAGGCGGCGACGCTCAAGCGCTGGGACGAGGCGATGGACGTCATCTCCGACGCCGCCCAGCAGGCCTACGAACAGCTGATCTCCCACGAGTCGCTGCCGGACTTCTTCACCCAGGCCACGCCGGTCGACGAGCTCTCGATGCTCAACGTCGGCTCGCGGCCCGGCAAGCGTCCCGGCGCGGGCGGGCAGACCTCGCTGTCGGACCTGCGCGCGATCCCGTGGGTGTTCGGCTGGACGCAGACCCGGATGATCGTGCCCGGCTGGTTCGGCCTGGGCACCGGGCTGAAGGCCGCGCACGACGCGGGCTACTCCGAGGTCGTCGACGAGATGCGCGACTGGGCCTTCTTCGCGAACCTGATCTCCAACGTCGAGATGACGCTCGCGAAGACCGACATGCGCATCGCCGGGTTCTACGTCTCCGAGCTCGTCGACCCGGAGCTGCAGGAGGTCTTCGAGATCATCAAGGCCGAGCACCGGGTGACCGAGCGCGAGGTCCTCAAGCTCACCCCGGGCGGCACGCTGCTCGGCGGCAACCCGCTGTTGCGCCGCACGCTCGACATCCGCGAGGGCTACCTCGAGCCGCTGCACCACCTGCAGGTCCACACGCTCGCTGCGCGGCGCCAGGTCTCCGAGCCCGACCCCGACCTGCAGCGCGCCCTGCTGCTCACCGTCAACGGCATCTCGGCCGGGATGCGCAACACCGGTTAGGGGTCACCGGGACGCGCGGACGGGGGCCGCCCGGATCGGCCGGCCCCCGTCATCGCACTCGCCGGATCAGGAACGGCCGCCCGGCACGAGCAGGTTGAGCGTCCGGAGGCCGAAGCGGACGGTCGCGTCCGTCGCGCGCAGCGGGAAGAGCAGCGTGGACGTGACGAGGTTCCCCACCGTCACGCCGGAGCGCGGTGCCTCGGCGCGGTGCCGGTCCCCGTCGGTGTCCCGGTCCCCGTCGGTGTGCCGGGTCCCGGCGGACCGCACCGGCTCGGAGGCCCACCCTTGCTGACCCTGAGGTCCCGGCGCACCCTGCGGACCCGGGGCACCCTGCGGCCCGGGCGGGCCGGCGGGACCGGGCTGGCCCTGCGGCCCCGGGGGCCCCTGGGGGCCGGCCGGTCCGGGCTCACCCTGCGGGCCCTGCTCGCCGCGGGGCCCGGGCATGCCCTGCGGACCGGGTGCCCCGCGCTCACCCGTCAGGCCCTGCTCGCCCTGCTCGCCCTGCAGGCCTTGCTCGCCGCGCAGGCCTTGCTCGCCGCGCAGGCCCTGCTCGCCGCGCAGGCCCTGCTCGCCCTGGCGTCCCTGCGCACCCTGGAGGCCCTGCTCGCCCTGCGCGCCCTGCTGGCCGGGGAAGCCGTGGACCCCCTGCTCGCCCTGGGGACCCTGCTCACCGGGAGCACCCTGGTCACCGCGGGGACCCTTCAGCCCCTGCTCGCCATGCTCACCCCGCTCACCCTTGCGGCCCTGCTCGCCCTGCTCACCCTCCAGGCCCTGCTCGCCCTGCTCGCCGTGCAGGCCCTGCTCGCCCTGCTCGCCGTGCAGGGCCCTGCTCGCCGTGCTCGCCGTGCTCCCCCTGGTCGCCACGAGGACCCTTGTCGCCGGTCGGTCCCTTCTCCCCGGCGGGCCCTTGCGGCCCCGGCCGCCCCTGCGGGCGATCGTCGCGAGCGGTGCGCGCCGTCCGCTGGGTGGTGGAGCCGTCGGACGCCGACGCGTCGGTGCGCTTGTCGCGCGCCGGCCGGTCGGTGCGCTTCTCGCGCTGCGTGGTGGCCGAGCGGTTTTCTGTCTGTGCCAAGAGATCTCCTCGTGCGGACCGTGGCCGTCGCGACCGCGTCCGATCGTTGGGGGCCGATGCGCCGGCTGTTCGCTCGCCGGCGCCAGGTGTCGGACCGGGCATCGGCGGGGCCGCCGCGCCACGGCGACCACTGACGTGGGCGGTCCGCCGCGCGAGATGTCAGCGCGGGACCGCGATCGACGTCGGGCGGTCCAGCTGTTAGAGACCGCCCCTCCCCGACGACGGTAGGCCTCGCGGGCGCTCGCGGACACCGATCCGCCCATGACGAGTCCCACGGGCAGCGCCATTTACCGATCAGGGGTGCGAGCCGTTCGCCGGTTCCCGCCGACGTCGAGCGAGGGGCCGCTGCGGAGCTCGACCTCCAGCTCGCCCGTGCCGAGTTCCTCGAGGAGCGCCCCGCGGACGCCCGCAACGGCGAACACCCCGCGTCGCAGACGGGCCACCCGTGCTCCCGCTGCGGCAGACGGCACCACCGGACGGGCGACACACGAGCGGGCGGACCACCCGCCGCGGGATCGGTTCAGCTCGGCGCGGACCGGCGTGTGCCGCTCGTCGGGAGGACGCCCGGACGGCTTCACTGGAGGCGTCGGCCCGACCCGGGTGCTGCGTCCGCGGCGCCGGAGGACCGGCGGGAGGAGAACCGGTGACCTACGACGCGGTCAGTGCCTACACGGTGCTGTTCGGGGACGGCGAGTCCCCGACCACCGTCACCGTGCACGGCTCGGCCGAGGACGCCTGGGGCGCTCTCGACGTCCTCGTCCGCGGGCGCTCGCGCCGCTGGCGCGCGCGGGCGACGGCGGTGGACGAGCACCGGGTCACCGAGCTCGCCGAGCGCTGGCGCCTCGCCGACCCGGAGCGCCGCTACTGGCAGGTCGCCCCGCACCGCCTGCGCGTGACCGTGCCGGCGATCGCCGGCCACCGCCAGCCGCGCCCCGCCTAGGAGGAGCTCGGCTTCAGGACGCGGGCCCGCTCGACCTCGTCGGCGTCCATCGGGCGGAACTCGACGCGCAGCCGCCCCAGGCGCCGCGTCTCCCAGCGGTCGATCGCGGGCAGGAAGCCCGCCCGCTCGCAGCCCTTGAGGCTCGCGATGTTCTCGACCCCGACGAACGTGAGGACGTGGCGGGCCCCGAGGTCCGCCGCCTTCTCCGCGATCATCGACATCCCGGCGCTCATGATCCGCTTGCCCTGGTGGCGCGTCGGCGTGAAGGCCCCCTCGAGCAGCGCCTCGTCGGCGCCGAGCTCGGGGAAGATGCCGTGGAAGAACTCGCGGACCTCGTCGTTCTCGCGCGGCCCGAACAGCCACTGCACGTAGCAGGGGTCGTCGTCGGGGTCGACGGCGACGTACGGCGAGCCGATCCCTCGCTCGAGGAGCCGCACCCGCGTGTGGCGCTCCCAGCGCTCCGCCTCGTCGACCTCGGCGTGCTCGTCGAGGATGCGGGGGACGTCGGCGTCGGTGAGCGGGCGGACCGCGATCGGGATCTTCGCGACCGGCGTCTCGTGGGGCAGCGTCAGGTCGCGCTTGAGCCCGTAGGCGTGGTGGGACGACGACACCCGCTGACCCAGCCGCTTCGCGGTGTCCTTGTACGTGCCCGACTCGACCGTGTAGCGCGCGGCCCGGGCGTAGCGCGCCACCGTGGCACCGAGACCCTGGACGTCCACTGTTCTCCCCTTCCGGGTGAATGCGGGGGCGCACCCTACCCGATCGGCGGGCGTGCCCACCCGACACGGGTCCGCGCCCCGGGCAGGCTCGTGACCAGCGCAGACGCCGGGCACCAGGCCCGGCTCCCGGTCAAGGAGGTGGACGGTGGACACCACGTCGACGACGGTGCGCCGCCACCTCCGCGAGGTGCGCGCGGCGCTGCGGGTCGTGCTCGGCGTGCTCGCCACGCTCGTGCTCGCCGCGCTGCACGCCGGACGGGTCCGTACCCCGGAGCTCACGACCCAGGTCGCCGACGCGCGCTCGCTCGTCGTCCTGGTGCACGGTTTCGGGGCCGGCCCCGACTGCTGGGACACCGTGGCCGACGCGCTGGGCGGACCGGGCGTCGCCGTGGTCACCCACCGCTACACGTGGACCACCGGCGTGCCGGAGCTCGGCGCGCGCCTGGCCGACGAGGTCCGCGATCTCGCCCGCCGCAGCGGCGCCCGCTCGGTGACCCTCGTCGGGCACAGCCTCGGCGGGGTGGTCGTCGCGGCGAGCCTGGCCGGCGGGCGCCTCGCCGGCGTCGTCACCCGTGTCGTCACCGTCGCCGCCCCGCTGCGCGGCACCCGGTGGGCACACCTGTTCCCGGTCGGCGCGGTCCGCGACCTGCGCGCCGGCTCCCCCGTCCTGCGCTCGCTCGCCGACGTCCCCGTCACGGCCGGCACGCCCTGGACCGCGCTGGCCTCCCGCGCCGACGTCGTCGTCGCCACGGACGCCGCGGCGCTCGAGGGCACCGAGGCGGTCGTCGTCGACGGCGTCGGGCACTGCGGCCTGCTGAGCGACACCGGCGTCGTCGCCCGCATCGCCGGCCTCGCGCGCCCCGCCCGCCCCGTCCGTCCCGCCCGCCGTGATGCAGCGAACGCGCTGTTCGCTGCTTCTATGCGCGCGAAGTCCCCGTTGATCATGCAGACGACGGCCGTGCGCCCCGCCCTCACGCTCGTCGCGTAGATCAGGGGCACCGGGTGCACCTCGGCACGCGCCCCCAGGTGCACCCGGTGCCCCTGATCTTCGCGAGCACGGCCGTCGCAGGTGCCGAGCGGACCGTCACCCCGGAGCGAACGGGGACTTTCGACGCGTAGAAGCAGCGAACAGCGCGTTCGCTGCGGACCCCGCGGCTCAGGCCAGCGCGCGGTCCGTCGGGTTGATCGGGCGCGGGAGGACGTCGCGACCGGTGAGGAACCGGTCGACGCCGGCGGCGGCCGAGCGGCCCTCGGCGATCGCCCAGACGATCAGCGACTGCCCGCGCCCGGCATCGCCGGCGGCGAAGACGCCCGGCACCGAGCTCTGGTAGTCGTCGCCGCGCTGCACGTTGCCGCGGTCGTCGTACTCGACGCCGAGGCTGTCGAGCAGCCCTTCCTTCTGCGGGCCGAGGAAGCCCATCGCGAGGAAGACGAAGTCGGCCGGGATCTCGCGCTCGCTGCCCTCGACCGGCACGAACTTCCCGTCGACGCGCTCGACGTCCACCAGGCGCAGCGCGCGCAGGTGGCCGTGCTCGTCGCCGAGGAACTCGTCGGTGTTGACCGAGAACAGCCGCTCGCCGCCCTCCTCGTGCGCCGAGGAGATCCGGAAGATCATCGGGTAGGTCGGCCAGGGGTTGGTGCCCGGGCGCTCCGACGGCGGGATCGGCATGATCTCGAGCTGGGTCACCGACCTCGCGCCCTGCCGGTGGGCGGTCCCGACGCAGTCGGCGCCGGTGTCGCCGCCGCCGATCACCACGACGTCCTTGCCCTCGACGTCGATGAACGAGCGCTCGTAGTCACCCTGCTGCACCTTGTTCGACGGCGGCAGGTACTCCATCGCCTGGTAGATCCCCGCGAGCTCGCGGCCGGTGATCGGCAGGTCGCGCCAGGCCGTGGCGCCGACGGCGAGGACGACGGCGTCGTGGTCGGCGCGCAGCTTCTCGATCGAGAGGTCGGTGTCGGCCGGGCCGCCGACCTCGACGCCCGCGAAGAACCGGGTCCCCTCGGCCACCATCTGCTCGAGACGGCGGTCGAGGCGCTTCTTCTCCATCTTGAACTCGGGGATGCCGTAGCGCAGGAGCCCGCCGATGCGGTCGGCCCGCTCGTAGACGGTGACGTCGTGCCCGGCGCGCGTGAGCTGCTGGGCGGCGGCGAGCCCCGCGGGCCCGGAGCCGACGACGGCGACCGACTTCCCGGTCTTCGACTCGGGGAGCTCCGGGCGCACGAAGCCCTCGTCCCAGGCGCGGTCGATGATCTCGATCTCGACCTGCTTGATCGTCACCGGGTCGGAGTTGATCCCGAGCACGCAGGCGGACTCGCACGGCGCCGGGCACAGCGTCCCCGTGAACTCCGGGAAGTTGTTGGTCGCGTGCAGGCGCTCGATCGCCTCGGCCCAGTCGTCGCGCCAAACCAGGTCGTTCCACTCGGGGATCATGTTCCCGAGCGGGCAGCCCTGGTGGCAGAACGGGATGCCGCAGTCCATGCAGCGCCCGGCCTGCTTGCGCAGCGTGGCCGGGTTGAACTCCTCGTAGACCTCGTGCCAGTCGCGGATGCGGATGTCGACGGGCCGGCGCCGCGGGAGCTCCCGGCCGGTGGTCATGAAACCCCGTGGGTCAGCCACGAGCAGCCTCCATGATCGCTTCGTTCACGTCGCGGCCGTTGCGCTCCGCGTCGGCGGTCGCCTGCAGCACCCGCTTGAAGTCGGTGGGCATCACCTTGGTGAACCGCGGCAGGGCGGCCTCCCAGTCGGTGAGCAGGTCGTGCGCCACCGCCGAGTCGGTGGCGGCGTAGTGGCGCTCGACGAAGGAGCGCAGCTCCTCGACGTCGTCGGGGCCGACGACCTCGAGCTCGACCATCTGGTGGTTGACCCGGCTCTCCTGCAGGTCGAGCACGTAGGCCACGCCGCCGGACATGCCCGCCGCGAAGTTGCGCCCGGTGGGACCGAGGATGACCGCACGGCCGCCGGTCATGTACTCGCAGCCGTGGTCGCCGACGCCCTCGACGACGGCCAGCGCGCCGGAGTTGCGCACGCAGAAGCGCTCGCCGACCTTGCCGCGCAGGAACACCTCGCCGGCGGTGGCGCCGTAGAGGATGACGTTGCCGGCCACGATGTTCTGCTCGGCGACGAACGGGGCCTGCGGGTGCGGGCGCACCGAGAGCCGCCCGCCGGACAGGCCCTTGCCGAAGTAGTCGTTGGTGTCGCCGATGAGCCGCATGGTCACGCCGTGCGGCAGGAAGGCGCCGAACGACTGGCCGCCGGACCCGGTGAACGTGATGTCGATCGTGTCGTCGGGCAGGCCCTTGCCGCCCCAGCGGCGGGTGACCTCGGAGCCCAGCATCGTGCCGACGGTGCGGTTGACGTTGCGCACGGGCAGCTCGAGGCGCACCGGGGTGCCGTCGGCGATCGCGCCCTCGGCGAGCTGGATCAGCGTGTGGTCCAGCGCCTTCTCCAGGCCGTGGTCCTGCGCCTTCGTCTGGTGCAGGGCCTGGCCGGCGAAGTTCTCCGGCGGGTCCGGCCGGTGCAGCACCGGCGAGAGGTCGAGGCCCTCGGCCTTCCAGTGGGACTCCGCGGCGCGGGTGTCGAGGACCTCGGTGTGCCCGATGGCCTCCTCGATCGACCGGAAGCCCAGCGCCGCGAGGTGCTCGCGTACCTCCTGGGCGACGAACTCCATGAACGCGACGACGTACTCGGCCTTGCCGTCGAACTTCTGGCGCAGCACGGGGTTCTGGGTCGCGACGCCGACCGGACACGTGTCGAGGTGGCAGACGCGCATCATGATGCAGCCGCTGACGACCAGCGGGGCGGTCGCGAAGCCGAACTCCTCGGCGCCCAGCAGGGCGGCGATGACGACGTCGCGGCCGGTCTTGAGCTGCCCGTCGGTCTGCACGACGATCCGGTCGCGCAGGCCGTTGGCCAGCAGCGTCTGCTGGGTCTCGGCGAGGCCGAGCTCCCAGGGCCCGCCTGCGTGCTTGATCGAGCTCAGCGGCGAGGCACCGGTGCCGCCGTCGTGCCCGGAGATCAGGACGACGTCGGCGTGCGCCTTCGCCACGCCCGCCGCGACCGTGCCCACCCCGACCTGCGACACGAGCTTGACGTGCACGCGCGCCCGCGGGTTGGCGTTCTTGAGGTCGTGGATGAGCTGGGCGATGTCCTCGATCGAGTAGATGTCGTGGTGCGGCGGCGGCGAGATCAGCCCGACGCCCGGCGTGGAGTACCGGGTCTTCGCGATCCACGGGTAGACCTTGTGGCCGGGCAGCTGCCCGCCCTCGCCGGGCTTGGCGCCCTGCGCGATCTTGATCTGGATGTCGTCGGAGTTGACCAGGTACTCGCTGGTCACCCCGAAGCGCCCGGACGCGACCTGCTTGACCGCCGAGCGCCGCGAGTCGCCGCCGGCGTCGCGGGTGAAGCGGTCGGGGTCCTCGCCGCCCTCGCCGGTGTTCGAGCGCCCGCCGAGGCGGTTCATGGCGATCGCCAGCACCTCGTGCATCTCCTGGGAGATCGACCCGTAGGAGATGGCGCCGGTGTTGAACCGCTTGACGATCTCGGCGACCGGCTCGACCTCGTCGATCGGGACCGGCGTGCGCTCGCCGTCGCGGAACCCGAACAGGCCGCGCAGCGTCAGCAGCGACGAGCTCTGCTCGTCGACGGCCCGCGTGTACTCCTTGAACGTGTCGTAGTTCTGGGTGCGGGTGGAGTGCTGCAGCTTGAACACCGTGTGCGGGTTGAAGACGTGCAGCTCGCCCTCGCGGCGCCACTGGTACTCGCCGCCGACCGCGAGCTCGCGGTGGTCGGGCTTGACGCCGTCCGCGGGCCAGGCCTGGCGGTGGCGCAGGGCGACCTCCTCGGCGAGGACGTCGTAGCCGACGCCGCCGAGCCGCGAGGTGGTGCCGGCGAAGCACTCGTCGACGACCTCGGTGCCCAGGCCGATGGCCTCGAACACCTGGGCGCCCATGTAGGACGCGACCGTCGAGATGCCCATCTTGCTCATGACCTTGCGGACGCCCTTGGCCAGCGCCTCGACCACGTTGCGGGTGGCGGTGCCGGAGGTGACGCCGGTGATGACGCCGCGGTCGATGAGGTCGTCGACCGTGTCGAGCGCGAGGTACGGGTTCACCGCGCTCGCGCCGTAGCCCAGCAGCAGCGCGACGTGGTGGGTCTCGCGGACGTCGCCGGCCTCGACGACCAGGTCGACGCGGGTGCGGGTCTTCTCGCGCACGAGGTGGTGGTGCACCGCGCCCGTGAGCAGGAGCGACGGGATCGGCGCGTGCTCGGCGTCGGAGTCGCGGTCGGACAGGATGATGATCCTCGCGCCGCCGGCGACCGCCGTCGAGACCTCGTCGCGGATCTCGGCCAGCCGGCTGCGCAGCGCCTCGCCGCCGCCGGCGTGGTGGTAGAGCCCCGAGACGACGTACGGCGCGAAGCCGGGCATGTCGCCGTCGTCGTTGATCCCGACGAGCTGGGCGAGCTCGTCGTCGTCGAGCACCGGCAGCGGGAGCACGACGCGCCGGGCCGAGGCCGGCGAGGCGTCGAGCAGGTTGGTCTCCGAGCCCAGGTGCACCTGCAGCGAGGTGACGAGCTCCTCGCGGTAGGCGTCCAGCGGCGGGTTGGTGACCTGCGCGAACAGCTGCACGAAGTAGTCGAACAGCACGCGGCTGCGCGACGAGAACGGCGCGAGCGGCGCGTCGTTGCCCATCGAGCCGGTGGCCTCGGCGCCGGTGGTCGCCATCGGCCGCAGCAGCAGCGAGACCTCCTCGCCGGTGTAGCCGAAGGACTGCTGGCGGCGCACGAGCGTCTCGTGCTTGAACGGGATCCGCTCGCGCACCGGCAGGTCGGCGAGCTCGACCATCCCGGCGTGCAGCCACTCGTCGTAGGGGTGCTCGGCGGCCAGCTCGCCCTTGATCTCGTCGTCGTCGACGATGCGCCGACCGACGGTGTCGACCAGGAACATGCGGCCGGGCTCGAGGCGGCCCTTGCGGACGATCGTGGTGGGGTCGATGTCGAGCACGCCGACCTCGGAGCCGAGCACGACCAGGCCGTCCTCGGTGACCCAGTAGCGCGCGGGGCGCAGGCCGTTGCGGTCGAGCACCGCGCCGATCACCGAGCCGTCGGTGAACGCCGCGAGCGCCGGGCCGTCCCAGGCCTCCATCAGCGTGGAGTGGTACCGGTAGAAGGCCCGGCGGGCCGGGTCCATCTCGGTGTGGTTCTCCCACGCCTCCGGGATCATCATCAGCACCGCGTGCGGCAGCGTGCGCCCGCCGAGGTGCAGCAGCTCGAGCACCTCGTCGAACGTCGCCGAGTCGCTGGCGTCGGGCGTGACGATCGGGAACAGCCGGTCGAGCTCGGCCTCGCCGAACGCGCCGGTGGCGAGCATCGACTCGCGCGCGGCCATCCAGTTGCGGTTGCCGCGCAGCGTGTTGATCTCGCCGTTGTGCGCGAGGTAGCGGTACGGGTGCGCGAGGCTCCACGCCGGGAACGTGTTGGTGGAGAAGCGGCTGTGCACCAGCGCGATCGAGCTGGTGGTGCGCTCGTCGGCGAGGTCGGCGAAGAACGGCTCGACCTGCTCCTCGGCGAGCATGCCCTTGTAGACGACGGTGCGCCCGGACAGGCTCGGGAAGTAGGTCTCGACGCCCGCGGCGCGGGTCTCGTGCTCGATCCGCTTGCGCGCCGCGAAGGCGCGGCGCTCGAGGGTCATGACGATGCCGGCGTCGTCGTCCCCCGCGTTCGGCGTGTCGACGACCTCGGTGACCCCGGCCGGCAGGCCCAGGAAGAGCTGGCGGAAACGCGGCATGACCGCGCGGGCGGTGTGGCCGATGCCGGCACCGTCGGGGTCGACGGGCAGCTCGCGCCAGGCCAGGACCTCCAGGCCCTCCTCGGCGGCGACGCGCGCGACGATGTCCTCGACCTCGGCCGGGTCGGTGTCCGCGGGCAGGAAGCCGTTGCCGACCGCGTACCGGCCGGCCTCGGGCAGCTCGACCCCGGCCTCGGCCAGGACCGGCCGGTAGAGCCCGTCCGGGACCTGCAGGAGGATGCCGGCGCCGTCGCCGGTGGAGGGCTCGGCCCCGCGGGCGCCGCGGTGCTCGAGGTTCAGCAGCGCGGTCAGGCCGCGGCTGACGGTGCGGTGATCACGACGCCCGGCGATGTCGGCGACGAACGCGACGCCGCAGGCGTCGTGCTCGTAGGCCGGGTCGTAGAGGCCTTCGCCCTTCCGGCGGTTCTCCACGTGCGCCTCCGATCGTGACTTCCGTGCAGGTGGTGGTGCCGGGGTCCGGCGTGGTGGTCGTGGGTCCCCGGGAGCGCTCGGCGTCGCGGCGCTCGCCGGGGGGACAGGCCCCGGCGCACCGGTCGGGTGTCCGTGGTGGACGACCGGAGGGGCAATCTGACGTTAACCTCCGCGGCCGTCGCAGCGCACCGTGCTGACGCCTCCGAAAGAGTGCTGATCGCCATAGGGCGACAGCCCCTGTCGGGGGCGTCCGCGGTCGGCAGGTGTCCCTCGCCGTTGAGGGGGTAACCGCGTCAGTGTCTCGAACGTCTGTTCGATGGCCCGGAGGTATCGCCGTACGGATCGCGGCCGGGGAGCCCGGCCGCGGCGACGTCGCCCGACGAGCGAGGAGTGCTCATGACCGATCCCGACACGCCGAACAGTCTGACCGACGACACACGGTCGGGCCAAGAGGCCGCTACCGCAGGGTACGGGGACACGACCGGCGCGGCGCCCGATCCGCACGCCGTCAAGACCCCCGGTGACGACTCACCCGCGGCCAAGGACAACAGCGCCTGGGTCACGGGCGACGAGCCGATGACCGGGCCCCAGGCCAGCTACCTCGAGACCCTCGCCCACCAGGCCGGGGAGGCTCCGCCGTCCGGCCTCACGAAGGCGCAGGCGTCCGACGAGATCGAGCGCCTGCAGGGCGCCGTGACACCGGGCGGGGGCGGCGGCGACGGAGACTCCGGCGACGGTCCGGACCTCTCGCGCCAGGAGCGTCCGACCACCGAATGGGTGACGGGCGACGAGCCGATGACGGGTCCGCAGGCGAGCTACCTCGAGACCCTGGCGCAGCAGGCCGGCGAGGAGCCGCCGACCGGGCTCACCAAGTCGCAGGCCTCGCGGGCGATCGACGACCTCCGCCAGAAGGCCTCTTCTTGAGGCAGCTCTGGCCGGCGGCCGACGGGGCCGAGCTCGACCGCGACGACCTCCTCGCGCTGTACGCCTCCCCCGACCCCTCGTGGGTGCGCGTCAACTTCGTCGCCAGCGTGGACGGGGCCGTCGCGGTCGGCGGGCTCTCGACCGGCCTGCACGCCCCCGGGGACAAGGAGCTGTTCGGCGTGCTGCGCGAGCTCGCCGACGTCGTCCTCGTCGGGGCGGGCACGGCGCGCGCCGAGCGCTACCGGGGGGCGCGCACCACCCCGGAGCGCGAGGATCGGCGGCGCGCGCGGGGCCGGGCGCCCGTGCCGCCGATCGCCGTCGTCAGCACCCGCGGCGACCTCGACCCCGGGTCGGGGCTGTTCACCGACACGTCGGTGCCGCCGCTGGTCCTCGTCGCCGCGGCGCACGCGCAGGACGCCGCCGCCCGGCTCGGGGGGCGCGCCGAGGTGGTCGGAGCCAGCGGGGACGACCCGTCGGCCACCGACCCCGGCGCGGTGCTGGCCGCGCTCGCCGCGCGCGGCCTGACCCGGGTGCTCTGCGAGGGCGGGCCGGCGCTGTTCGGCTCGCTGCTCGCCGCCGGGCGCGTCGACGAGCTGTGCCTGAGCCTCGCGCCCCAGCTGGCGGGCGGGGGCATCGACCGGATCGTCGCCGGCCCCGCCCTCGACGGCCCGCGCCCGCTGCGCCTGGCCGGCGTGCTCGCGCACGAGGACGGGCTGCTCCTGCGGTACCGCACGAGTGATCCCGGTCATTCTGTTGGTTCTTTCGGGTGACACCGCATGACGAATCGGCGGGGCCCGTGTCCCACGGGTACCGGGTCGGCAACCGGCACCAGCGGTGCCGTCCCAGCACCCAGCACCACCCAGCGACGCGCACAGGGAGCGCCACACCATGACGCAGAGCCCCAGCACCGCCACCGGCTCCGAGGCCGCAGCCGTGTCGAGCGGACGGACCGCGGGTGCCACCCCGGCCCGCCTCGCCGACGACACGGGGCAGGGCAAGACCACCATCGCCTCGGGCGTGGTCCAGAAGATCGCCGGCATCGCCGCCCGTGACGTCTCGGGCGTGTACTCGATGGGCGGCGGCGTCTCGCGCGCCTTCGGCGCCATCCGCGAGCGCATCCCCGGCGGCAGCGGCACCTCGCAGGCCGCCGGCGTCCAGGTCGAGGTCGGCGAGAAGCAGGCCGCGATCGACCTCGACATCGTCGTCGAGTACGGCGCCGGGATCGTCGAGCTCGCCCGCGCCGTGCGCCGCAACGTCATCGCCGCGGTCGAGCAGATGACCGGCCTCGAGGTCATCGAGGTCAACATCGCCGTCAACGACATCCACATGCCGGGCGACGACGACGACAACGGCGAGGCGGCGCCGAGCCAGCCCTCGACCCGCGTCGAGTGAGCACGCCCCACCCCGCTGCGGGGACCCGGCCGCCCGGGGCCGCCGTGGCCCCGGGGGCGCCGGAGGCCCCGGGTCTCGGCCCGCTGCCCGAACGGATCGCCGAGGCGCTGCTCGCCCACCCCGCGGTGGCGGCCCTGTCGGGCGGCCCGTTCGGCACGGTCGCGACCTACCTGCCGGGTCGCCGTCTGCCGGGCGTCGTGCTCGGTGACGGCGGGGAGCCCGACCGGATCGCCGTGGTGCTGCACTTCGGCGCCCCGGTGACCGCGACGGCCGCCGAGCTGCGGCGGATCGTGGCGGGCGCGTCGGGCAACCGGCGCGTCGACGTCACCGTCACCGACCTGGAGCTCCCGGCGCCGGTGACGCATGACCGGTGAGGCACGGGCGGCGCTGCGCGCGTTCGTCCGGGCCCACCACCCCGACGTCGGCGGCGACCCGGTCGCCTTCCGCGAGGGCCTGGCGGCCCACCGGGCCGCGGCCTGGTCGGAGGCGCCGCGCCCGTCCCGCGCCGGGGCGTGGATCGCGGCGGACGACCCGCGGCTCGACGCCCCGGTCGTCGCCGTCCCCGGCGGCGGTCTCGCCCGGCTCGGACGGTTCGGGCGTCGCCTGGCCCGCCGGTACGACCCCCGCCGCGGCACCGCCCGCGTGATCTAGAACGTCCGGCCCCGCCGACCCGTGCGGGGCCTGCACACCGTGGAGGTAGTGGTCATGAGCGCCACCCGTGCCGGCATGTTCGTCGGCCTCATCCTGGGCGTGGCGGCCGCCGCCGGCGGACTCCAGGGCTTCTTCATCGCCCTGGTCCTCGGCGTGCTGGGCTTCGTCGTCGGGCGCGTGCTCGACGGCGAGCTCGACGTCAACCAGTTCGTCGGGCGCGGCCGCGACAAATGAGCTCCCCGACCGACGCCACCGCGCCGACGGGCGTGCCCGCCGTGGACCCCGTCGGCGTCCCCGCACCCGACCCCGCACCCGACCCCGGTGCCGACGAGGCCGCCGAGCGGGGCCGCCTGGACGTGGCGCTCTCCGTGGTCCGCAAGATCGCGGAGTACGCCGCGGACCACACGGCGGGCACCGTCCGCTCCCAGCGCCGCCTGGCCGGGCTCGACCTCGGCGAGTCCGGGACCAGCGCCAAGGTCTCGGGCTACGGCGAGCAGGTCGACCTGCGCCTCGAGGTCCCGCTGGCCTACCCGGCACGGATCGCCGACAGCGCCGCCGCCGTGCGCGACGCCGTCCGCGAGCGCGTGCAGGAGCTCACGCCCTACCGCGTGCGCACGCTCGACATCGGCGTCTCCGCGCTGACCGACCCCGCGCTCCGGGCCGCCACGTCCCGGACCCCCGCCTCCCGGACGGAGTGAGAAGTGCGCCTCCTGCTGCGCGTGCTCGCGCCGCTGCTCGCCCTCCTGCTGGCCGTCGCCGGCCTCGCCCTGGTGGTCGAGACGGTGACGGCCTGGGTCGCGCCCGCCTCGAGCCCGCTGGTCGTGCCGTGGCCGGCGTGGCGCTCGGCGATCGAGGGCCTGACCTGGCAGTCCGGCTCGGTGCGCGCCGTCGCGATCGTCGTCGGCGTGGTCGGGCTGTTCGTGCTGATCCTGGGCCTGGTCGCGCGGCGCCACGACGTGTTCCTGGCCGACCCGGTCCCCGAGGTCACCGTCACCACCTCGCCCCGGTCGCTGGCCCGCGCCGTGGGCCACGAGGTCCGCTCGCACGACGACGTCGTGTCGGCCTCGGTCGTCGCCTCGTCCTCGAAGATCACCGTCAAGGCGGCCACCCTCGACCCCGCCGAGGAGGTCCGCGCCGCCATCCGCGACCGGGTGACCGAGATGCTCGTCCGGCTGCCGCTGGCGCGCCGCCCCCGCATCGCGGTGTCCGTCACCACCACCAAGGGGGTCAAGTGAGCCGCCGCTCCCGCGCCGCCGTCGCCCGCTCCGCCGGGGGCGACCGCACGCTCACCACGCTCCTCGGTCTCGTCCTCGTCGCCGCGTCGGTGCTCGCGCTCCTCGTCGGCTACGGGGTGTTCGGGGCCAACCGCGCCGCGCGCCCGGTGATCGACCCGATCGCCGTGGCCTGGGTGTCCACCCACGTCACCGCGACCCGGTGGATCCTCATCGGCGTCGGGCTCCTGCTCTTCCTCATCGGGATCTGGTGGACGCTGCGGTCCCTGCGGCCCGAGCCGCGCCCCGACGTCTCGCTCTCCGAGCTGCCGGGCGAGCGGCTGACCGTCGAGCACGCCGCGATCTGCGACGCCGTACGCCACGACGCCGAGACGATCGACGGGGTGAGCCGGGCCCGCGTCCGGCTCGTCGGGACCGCGCAGAAGCCGGCGCTGCGGATCGCGCTGACCCTGGTCGAGGGCACCGACGTCCGCGACGTCTGGGCCGACCTCGACGGCCGGGTCCTCGCCCGCGCCCGCGAGGCGTTCGCGGTGTCCGCCCTGCCCACGGCCGTGCGCCTCGAGCTCGACGCCAGCTCGGCGCCGACGCCGGCGCGGGTGGAGTGATCTGACTACCGCGCCGTCAGCACCTCGGCCAGGTCGAAGCGCACCGGGCGGTCGAGCTGGGAGAACGTGCACGACGCCGGGTCGCGGTCCGGGCGCCAGCGCTTGAACTGCGCGGTGTGCCGGAAGCGCACGCCCTCCATGTGGTCGTACTTGACCTCGACGACGCGCTCCGGGCGCAGCGGCACGAACGACAGGTCCTTCTGCGCGTTCCAGCGGCTGTGCTCGGCCTCGCGCGGCGTGCGGGTGCCCTCCTCCTGCGCGGCCCAGGCCCAGGGGTGGCCCTCGAAGGACGTGACCAGCGGCTGGAGCTCGGCGAACAGCTCCTTGCGGCGGGCCATCGGGAAGGCGCCGATCACGCCGATGCTCTGCAGGGAGCCGTCCTCGGTGTGGAGCCCGAGCAGCAGCGAGCCCACGGCGTCGGAGCCGGACTTGTGCACCCGGTACCCCGCGACCACGCAGTCGGCCGTGCGCTCGTGCTTGATCTTGCTCATGACCCGCTTGTCGGGCTGGTAGGTCAGGTCGGCCTTCTTGGCGATCAGCCCGTCGAGCCCGGCGCCCTCGAAGCGGTCGAACCAGTCCCGCGCGGTGTCGAGGTCCTCGGTCATCGGGGTCAGGTGGACGTCGGGGCGCTCGAGGCCGCCGACGACCTCGGCCAGGCGGGCACGGCGCTCGGTGAAGGGCAGCGCGGTGAGGTCGTCGTCGCCGAGGGCCAGCAGGTCGAACGCGACGAAGTGGGCCGGGGTCTCCACCGCCAGCTTCCTCACCCGCGACGCGGCCGGGTGCACGCGCTGCAGGAGCGCCTCGAAGTCGAGCCCGGTGCCCTCGCCGTCCACGACGACGATCTCCCCGTCGATCACGCAGCGCGGCGGCAGCGCGTCGGTGAACGCCGCGACGAGCTCCGGGAAGTAGCGGGTCATCGGCTTCTCGTTGCGGCTGCCGATCTCGACCTCGTCGCCGTCGCGGAAGACGACCGAGCGGAAGCCGTCCCACTTGGGCTCGTAGTGCTGCCCGGCGGGGATCTCCGGGACGGCCTTGGCCAGCATCGGGGCGACGGGCGGCATCACGGGCAGGTCCACGGTGAGCATCCTGCCGCCCCCTCACGGTGACGCCACCCGTGGCGGTCAGACTCCGGGGTGGACCCACCCGAACGATCTCCCTGTAGGAGCGCTGCGTGCCCCGACCCGTCCGAGCGGCCCTGGTGCTCGTCCTGGGCGCCGTCCTGCTGGGCGCGTGCGCGGTGGGGCCCTCGCAGCGACCGCCGGTGGCCACCGTGGTCGACGAGCCGCCGACGGCGGAGCCCGCGCCCGAGGGCGCCGCGCCGGGTCCGGCGCCCTCGCTGCTCCCCCCGCTCGTGCCGGCACCGGGGGCGGGGGCGGGGTTCACCGACTGCACCGCCCAGGTGCGGGGCACGGTCGCCCCCGCCGACCTGGGCGGGCGCGACCTGCGCTTCGGCTGCCAGAGCGTCGCGGTCGGCGGGGGCGGGTCGTCGCGGGCCGAGGTCGGCGTGCTGCAGGTCAGCGTCGGGCCGCTGCCGCCCGGCGGCCCGATCCCGATCGCCGTCGTGGGCGAGGCCGGCGGCCCGACCGGCAGCGACCGCGCCATCCGGCTCGCCGCCACCGCGCCCGAGGCGCTGCTCGCGGGCACCGCGCTCTACGGCGTCGACCTGCGCGGCACCGGCAACTCCGAGCCGGTCGACTGCATCACGCCCTCCGTGCGCGAGGCGCTGGTCGACGCCGACCCGGTCGCGGCCGATCCGGTGGCGCTCACCGGGCTGCGCGACGCCGCGGCCGCCGCGGCGCGTACGTGCACCCAGGTGCTCGAGACCGCCCTCACCGACTTCCGCACCGCCGTGGACGCCGAGGACCTCGAGGAGGTCCGCGCGACGCTCGGGGTCGAGCGGATGCACGTGGTGGGGGTCGGCGAGGGCGCCGGGGTCGTCGCAACGTGGGTCCGGCGCCACCCGTCGGCGGTGGGCCGCACGGTGCTCGACGGCGCCCCGGACGCGACGACCTCGTTCGCGCAGCGCGCCCGGGAGCGCGCGACCGCGGCCCGGGCGGCGCTCGACGCCTTCGCGGCCGACTGCACCGCCCGTCCCGACTGCCCGCTGGGCCCCGACCCGGCCGGCGCGGTGACCGGCATCCTCACCAACCTGCACGCGGCACCCCTCGCGGGGCCCCGGGGCCGGGCCGTCACCGACGGCACCGCCACCCGCGCGCTCGTCACCGGGCTCGGCGAGCCCGCCCGCTGGCCCGCGCTCGCCGCCGCGATCGCCGGCGCCGGCCAGGGCGACCCGCAGGGCGTCCTCGACCTGCTGGAACCGGCCGAGGCCGACGGCGGCGGGTTCGACGCGAGCATCCTGCTGACCTGCAACGACACCCTCGAGCGGCCGACGCCCGACCAGGTCGCCCGGGACGCGGCCCAGGCCCGGGCCGCCGATCCGGTGTTCGGGGCGTACTTCGCGCACGACGCGCTGCTGTGCAGCTCGTGGCCCGTGCCGACCGACCCGCCCCCGCCCGGCCCCGCCACGGGCCCGCCGTCGCTGGTGCTCGGCACGCGCGGCGACCCGTTCACCCCGCTCCCGGGCAGCGAGCGGCTCGCGGGCCAGCTGGGCACCGCGAGCCTCGTGACCTGGCTCGGCGCGGGCCACGGCGCCTACCCCGGCACCCCGTGCATCCGCACCGCGGTCGCCGGTTACCTGCGCGACGGGACGCTGCCCCAGCAGGGCACGGTGTGCCCGCCGTGATCTTCGTCCGACCCACCCGGGAAGCCGCGCACGGCGGTCCTGCGTAGCCTGCGGCTCGTGCAGCTTCCGCGCCTGGTCGACGCCGCGTTCGACCGTCTGGTCGTCCCCGGCTACTCCCGATTGGGGTACGCCGCCCGGCGTGCCGGGTGGCAGGCGCTGCGGCCCGGGAGCCTCGAGGGCCGCACGGTCCTCGTCACCGGCGCCTCCGGCGGGCTCGGGGCCGCGACCGCGCGGGGGCTGGCGGCGCTCGGCGCCCGGGTCGAGCTCGTCGTGCGCGACCGCGGGCGCGGCGATCAGGCGGCGGACGCGCTGCGCGCCGAGCACCCGGGCGCGGCGGTCGGGGTCGCCGTGTGCGACGTCTCCTCGCTGGCCGACGTGCGCCGCTACGCCGCCGAGGTCCGCGACCGGGAGGCGGCGGTGCACGGCCTCGTCCACAACGCCGGCGTCATGCCGCCCGAGCGCACCGAGACCGCCGAGGGCCACGAGCTGGCGCTCGCCACCCACGTGCTGGGCCCGTTCCTGCTGACCCGCGAGCTGCGCCCGGTGCTGCGTGCCGGGGCGTCGCCGACGTCGCCGTCGCGGGTCGTGTTCGTCTCCTCCGGCGGCATGTACACCGCGTCGCTGCCCACCGACGACCCCGAGTTCCGCGCCGGGACGTACTCGGGCGGGGCGGCCTACGCGCGCACGAAGCGGATGCAGGTGGTGCTCGCCGAGCTGCTCGCCGACGACCTCGCGAGCGACGGCATCGTCGTCCACAGCATGCACCCCGGGTGGGCCGACACCCCCGGCGTCGCGAGCTCGATGCCCGCCTTCCGCCGCGTCACCGGTCCCCTGCTGCGCACCGACGAGCAGGGCGCCGACACCGCCGTGTGGCTGCAGGCCGCCGCCGAGGCCGGGCACAGCACCGGGGTGTTCTGGCACGACCGGGCGCCACGCCCCACCCACTACCTGCCGCGCGGGGCCGAGACGCCCCAGGCGCGCGCCGCGCTGTGGACGCTGTGCGTCGACGCGACCGGGGAGACGGCGTGAGCGAGACCTGGAAGCGCCGCGGCCTCGGTGAGGTCACCACCGCCGCCCCGGCCGACGCGCTGGCCCTGTCCCCCGAGCGCCGGGCGCTGCAGGCCACCGCGCGGGCCTTCGCGATGGAGGAGGTCCTGCCGGTCGCCGACGAGCTCGACCCGAGGCGCGAGGACATCCCGGCCGCGCTGCTCGACCGCCTCGGCGAGCTCGGGTTCTTCGGGCTGCTCGTCGACGCCGAGCACGGCGGGCAGGGGCTCGGGGTGTTCGAGTACTGCCTCGTCTCCGAGGAGCTCGCCCGCGCCTGGATGAGCGTCGGCAGCATCATCGCCCGCGGCAACGGCACCGGCTGCGCCTCGCCGGACCCCGACCGCCGCGCGGAGCTGCTCCGGGCGAGCGCCGCGGGCCGGTGGGTCGGCGCGATCGCGTTCTCCGAGCCGCACGCGGGATCCGACCTCGCCGGGGTCGGGTGCACGGCGCGTCGTGACGGCTCCGAGTGGGTGGTGGAGGGCACCAAGCGATGGGTGGGCCACGCACTGTCCGCGGACTTCCTGCACCTCCTGGCGCGCACCCGCCCGCCCGGCGAGGGCGAGAGCCGCTCCGACGGCCTCGAGCTCTTCCTGGTCCCCAAGGAGCGCGGGCGCTTCCCGGACGGGGTCACCGGCACGCCCATCGACAAGATCGGTTACTTCGGGCTGACGACCTGGGAGCTGACGCTCGACGGCCTGCGCCTGCCCGCCGACGCCCTGCAGGACACCGGGCAGGCCGAGGGCCAGGGCTTCAAGGACAGCCTGCGCTGGCTGGGCACCGCGCGGGTCCAGACCGCCGCCCGCGCCGTCGGGCTCGCCCGCGGGGCCCTGGAGGACGCGGTGGCCTACAGCCGCCGCCGCGAGCAGTTCGGCCACCCGATCGCCGACCAGCAGGCCCTGCGCCACAAGCTCGCCGACATGGCCGCGGCCGTCGACGCCGCCCGCGCGCTGTGGTGGCACGCGGCGTGGCTGCTCGACGAGGGCGCACCCGGCGGGGACGTCGCGGCGTCGTCGGCGAAGCTGTTCGCCTCGGAGACCGCGGAGCGGGTCACGAGCGACGCCCTGCAGATCTTCGGCGGCAACGGCTACACCACCGAGCACTCGGTGGAGCGCTACTGGCGCGACGCCCGCCTCACGACGATCTTCGAGGGCACCTCGGAGATCCAACGGAAGATCATCTCGGACGCGCTCCTGGCCTGACCACCGTCCGGGGGAGATCTCGTTCGCCCGGATGCGACGGTTGTCGTTCACCCGGTCGGACCTGGTCCGCGCGCGGTCCCCGACCGTTCACCCGCCGATCGCGCGGGACGGACCGTTCGCGTCCTCGGTGGTCGACCTCTCCGGTACCGGACGCGCACGGTGGGCATGCGGTGCCGGGGCGTGACCGGACCGTGACCCCCGCGGTCACGGGAAGGATGCCCCAGCACGTGACGATCCGGGGCGGGGGACGGGGAGACATGACGGACGCAGTGGAGTTCGCGCGGGCGGTGCACCCCGCGCGGGCGGACGAGGCCCAGCGGATGCGGCACGAGGCCCGGGACTGGCTGGCCGGGCTCGACATCGACCAGGACGCCCGCGAGCGGGTGCTGACGGCGGTCTCCGAGGCCGTCGAGAACGCCTGCGAGCACGCCTACCCCGGCGAGGACACCGAGGGCACGGTGGAGCTCACGCTGTGGTGCGAGAAGGACGCCGTGAACGTCCGGGTCACCGACAACGGGCAGTGGTCGGAGGGCTCGGCGCCGGCCGGGCCGGGCTCGCACGCGCGGCGCGGGCGCGGCTTCGTGCTCATGCACCGCAGCGTCGACAGCGTGGCGATCCGGCACAGCGCCGGGGGCACCACCGTGGCGCTGCGCCAGCACCGGGAGCCGGCCCCCTAGGTCCGGGTCATCCCGGCGATGACCTGGTCGAAGAAGCCGAGCAGCTCCTCGCGCAGCGCGGGGTGCTGCTCGGGGGGCGCCTGGCCCAGCAGCTGGCCGGCGCTGGAGAGCATGCCGAGCACGAGCGTCGGATAGGACGGGCCGGGCGCGCGCACGAGGCTCCCCTCGCGGGCCAGCCCGTCGAGCACGCGGGCGATGAAGGCGTAGGCGTAGTCGCGCTCGCACTCCCGCCAGCGCTCCCACCCCAGCGCCAGCGGCCCGTCGCGGAACACGATGCGCCCGTAGCGGGGCTCGCTGCAGGCCTCGAGGAAGGTCGCGAGCGCGGTGCGGGCGCCGGTGACGAGGTCCGGGGCGTCCTCCAGCGCCTGGGTGAGGCGCTCGTGCACCTCGGTCTCGCGCGCGGAGAACACGGCCTCGAACAGGGCCGCCTTGCCGGCGAAGTGGTGGTAGACCGCGCCCTTGGTCATGCCGGCGACGGCGGCGACGTCGTCGATGGAGGTCTCGGCGAAGCCCCGCTCGGCGAAGAGGGCGGTCGCCGCCTCCACCAGCCCGGCGCGGGTCGCGGCCGTGGCCTCGGCGCGGGGGGACGTCACGCGGGGCACGGGCGAAGGGTACGTCCCCTACGGTGACCGGATGGCCGAATCCCCGCCCGTCCTGCGCGTGCTGGGGTACGTGTCCTCGCCCCTGGTCGACCGGTCGCAGGCGCCGCGCCAGGGCGACGAGGGCGGGCCCGACGCCGTCCTGCACCTCGACGCGGACCTCGCCCCGGCGCTGGCCGACCTGTCCGTCGGCGACGAGGTCCTCCTGATCACCTGGCTCGACCGCGCGGACCGCTCGGTGCTGCGCGTGCACCCGCGCAACGACCTCACCCTCCCCGAGACCGGCGTCTTCGCCACCCGCTCCCCCGACCGCCCCAACCCGCTGGGCCTGCACCACGTCCGTGTCCTCGGGCTCGACGGCACCACGGTGCGCGTCTCGGACCTCGAGGCCGTGGACGGGACGCCGGTGGTCGACATCAAGCCGGTCCTCGGCCCGGTCGGCGAACGCTGCCACGACCCGGGCGCCGCGGGGTCGTCCTGAGCCGTGTGGTGTGCGTCCGGTGGTGCGAGCGATGCGGCGTTGCTGGCGTGTGACGCCAGGATTGCCACACGCTCGCCGGCGCGACACGCCAGGGCGGGCGTGGCGCGGGGTCGCGTCAGCCTGGCGGCCACGCGGCCGCCACCTCCGGGAGGCCCGGGCCCCCGCGGCCTACAGCAGCACGTCGTCGACGTGCACGAGCACCGCCACCGGTTCGAGGCCCGTCGAGGCGCGGATGCCGTCGGCGACGGTCGCCCGGATCCGGTCGCCGAGGGCGATCAGGTCCTCGCCGAGGTCGGCGGCCAGGGTGATCGAGACGACCGTGGACGAGCCCGCCACGCCGGCCGTGACCTCGGGGTCGCCGATGAGGCTCGTCTCGGGTCCGCCGCCCGCGGCGACGAGCCGGCTCAGCGCCACCCGCACGCCCGGCACCCGCGAGGCGAGGTGCCGGGCCAGCGACTCGACGGCGTGCGCGCTGATCCGCGTGCGGCCGCGGACGTCGGAGATGGTCCCGAACTCGGGGTCGGCGGCGACCCCGCGGATGCGGCGCAACGCCTCGTCGAGCAGGCCCTCGGGAGCCCGGGGGCGGTGGTCCGCGACGGCACGCACCGGGGCCCACAGCCGGTCGAACTCGGCGAGCGCGGCCTGGCAGTAGGGGCACTCGCGCTGGTGGGCGTCCCGGGGCTCCGCCACACCGTCGGCGACCTGCGCGACGAGCGCGTCGGTGTCGCGACCGCACGGCAGCCGCCCGTCGGTGCGCGCGTCGTGGGTGCGCTCGTCGGTCATGTCCAGTCCTTCATCTCGGACATCAGGGTGGCGCGGGCGCGCGCGAGCCGCCCGCGCACCGTCGCCTCGCTGGTCTTCGTGACCGTCGCCGCCTCGCGGTACGACAGGCCCTCCAGCTGCACCAGCACCAGGGACACGCGTTGATCCTCGGGCAACCTGCTGATCGCCCGCATCCCGGCCTGCAGCTCCTCTCCCGCGACCACCCGGCTCTCCGGGCCGGCCACCGGCGGGTGGTCGGTGTCGGCGAGCTCGGCGTGGGGGCGCTGGCCGCGGCGGTGGTTCAGGCAGCGGTTGACGACGATCCGGTACAGCCACGTCGTGAACGCCGACGTGCCCGCGAAGCCCGACATCGCCGTCCAGAGCTGGATGACGACCTCCTGGGCGACGTCGTCCGCGTCGGCGGGGCTGCCGAGCATCCGCAGCGCGATCCGGTAGATGCGGTCGCGGTGCCGGCGCACCAGCTCCTCGTACGCGCCGCGGTCGCCGGCGCGGGCCCGGCCCACCAGCCAGCGATCGGCCTCGTCGTCGAGGCCGGGCTCCCGCCCCGGCGCGCTCACCGCGCGAGCTTCCCACGTCCGGACGCAGGCAACCGATCAAGGACGCCCGCGTGGGCGAACACCCGTCGTGGTGACCACGGTCACACCAGCACCCTGTCGACCGGCGGGCGAGCCCGTCCGTGGTGGGGCATGAACCGACTGGCTGCCCGACGGCCGCATGCTCATCGTCCCGCGCGCGCAGCGCTGGGCCGGCCGGCTGCTGCGCCGGGAGCCCGACGGCTCCGTCGTCGTCCACGCCGACCTGAGGGCGGTCGCGGGCGGCGTCAACGAGATCGTCGTCCACCCCGACGGCTCGATCTACGTCAACGGCTCCGACGTCGACTTCCTCGGCTGGCTCCGCGGCGAGGCCGAGTTCGTCCCGGGCGTGATCGCGCTCGTGACCCCGGACGGCGACGTGCGCGAGGTCGCCGACCACATCCGGTTCGGCAACGGCATGGTGATCACCCCCGACGGCCGGACCCTCGTGGTCGCCGACTCCTTCGCCGGCACGCTCATCGCGTTCGACATCGAGCCCGACGGCTCGCTGACCGGCCGCCGCCTGTGGGCCGAGGGTCTCAGCCCCGACGGGATCACGATCGACGACGAGGGCGCGGTCTGGACCTCGACCGGCGGGATGGAGATGCCCGACGGCATCCTGGTGCGGGTCCGCGACGGCGGGGAGATCACCCACCGCGTCGAGATCGACCGCAACCCGTTCGCCTGCATGCTCGGCGGCGAGGACGGCCGCACCCTCCACGTCATGGCCGCCCGGTTCGACCCGCAGGACCCGTTCGGCGGCCCCGCCACCGGCCGCGTCCTGACGATCCCGGCCCCGGCCCCGCGCGCGGGTCGCCCCTGAGCCGGACGGGATAGTGGGCGCCGTGACCGAACTGGTCCTGGCGCGCCACGGCGAGACGCGCTGGCACGCCGAGAACCGCTACGCCGGACGGTCCGACGTCGCGCTCGCCCCGGGCGGGCACCGGCAGGCCGAGGCGCTCGCCCGCTGGGCCGCCGACGCCCGCCTCGACGCGGTGATCGCCTCGCCGTTGCAGCGCGCCGTCCACACCGCATCGCCGGCCGCCGCGGCCGCCGGGCTGCGCCTGCGCACCGACCCCCGCCTGGTCGAGGTCGACTTCGGGCTGGGCGACGGCCACACCCGCGAGGAGATGGAGACGCTCTTCCCGGACGCGCTCGCCGCATTCCTGGCGGCGCCCGCGAGCTCTCCGCTGCCCGGCGGCGAGACGGGTCCCGAGGCGGTCGGGCGGGCGCTGCCGGTGCTCACCGAGGCACGGGCGGCCCACCCCGGGGGCCGCGTGCTGGTCGTCGCCCACCAGACCCTGCTGCGCCTGCTGCTCTGCCACCTGCTGGGGCTCCCGCTCGACCACTACCGCGCGGTCTTCCCCCGCCTCGAGGGCGCCGCGCGCACCGTCGTGCGGCCGGCCGAGCACGGCCCCGCGGCGCTCGTCGCGCTCAACGTGCCCTGCTCCGCGGGCTGAGCGGGCTGCCAGGATCAGCGGCATGGACGTCGAGGCCCGGGCCGCGTGGATCGACGCGGCCCACGAGGACCGTCGCCTGCTCGACGCGGCCGCCGACCTCGACGACCTCGACCTCGCCGGCGCCTACGCCGTGCAGCGCGCGCTCACGGCCCGGCGGGAGGCCCGTGGGGCGCGGCGGATCGGGTGGAAGCTCGGGTACACGTCGGCGGTGATGCGTGCGCAGATGGGTGTCGGCTCCCCCAACCTCGGCCCGCTGCTCGACACGATGATCGTGCCGCCGGGCGGCGCGGTGCCCGTGTCGCTCGTCCAGCCGCGCGTGGAGCCCGAGATCGGGATCGTGGTCGACGCCGACGGGCGGCCCGCCGGCGCGCGCGCCGTGCTCGAGGTCGTCGACTCGGTGTGGCGCGACTACCGCTTCACGCTCGCGTCCAACACCGCCGACGGGTCCTCGGCCGCCGGGGTCGTGATCGGCGACGCCCTCGACGGCGACCTCGCCGCCCTGACCGTCGAGCTCCGCCGCGACGGCGTGCCCGAGGCCACCGGCACCGGCGACGCCGCGATGGGCCACCCGCACCGCGCCCTCGACTGGCTGCGCGACGAGCTCGCCGCCCGCGGCGACGCGCTGCGCGCGGGTGACCTGGTGATCACCGGCGGCCTCACCCGGGCGATCGAGCTGCCGGCGGGCGGCGTCGTGGAGGCCCGGTTCCCCGGGACGACGCTCGCGGTGCGCCGATGAGCGGCGTCCCCGGCCCCGCCGTCCCCGTCGGCCACGTCGAGCCCTGCCCGCGCCGGGTGCGCGCCCGCCTCGGCGGACGGGTCGTCGTCGACACCATCGGCGCCCGGTACCTGTGGGAGCACCCCTGGTACCCGCGCTGGCTGGTCCCGGCCGGCGACGTCGACCCCGCCGCCCTGGCCGCCGACCCCGGGCACCGCCGGCACGACGACGGGTACCTCGCGCTCACGTGGTCGGCGTTCGACGCGTGGTTCGAGGAGGACGAGGAGGTCCACGTCCACCCGCGCAGCCCCTACGTCCGCGTCGACGCGCTGCGCTCGCGGCGCCGGGTGCGCGTCGAGCTCGACGGGGTCGTGCTCGCCGGGTCCGACGCCCCGGTCCTGCTGTTCGAGACCGGCCTGCCGACCCGCGCCTACCTCGACCCGACCGCCGTCGACCCCACCCGCCTCGAGCTCACCGCGACGCGCACGGCGTGCCCGTACAAGGGCGTGACCAGCCGGTACTGGGCGGTGGTGACCCCGGCCGGGCGGTACGAGGACCTCGCCTGGTCCTACGACCATCCGGCCCCCGCGGTGGCCCGCATCGCCGGGCTCGTCGCGTTCTACGACGAGCGCGTCGACGTGGTCGTCGACGGCGTGCGGCAGGAGCGCCCGCGCACTCACCTGGTCTGAGGGGCCTGCGGCCCACGTGAGTGATCTGGGTCGTCCTGGCCACCCATATCACTCACGTGGGCCGCAGGCCCCTCACCAGCCAGGCCGCGATCTCCTCCCCCGCCGCCAGCCCGGACCCGGTGGTGACGGCGACGTGGTCGGCGCGCCAGCCCGACGCGTGCAGGCGCCCGTCCACCGGCTGGATGCCCGCGTCGGCGGCGGCGAGGAGGTCGGCGTCGAGCGGGGAGTCGCCGGCGGCCAGGAGGTGCGCCGCCCCCGTGCGGCGCCGGACCTCGGCGACCGCCGCGCTCTTCGTCAGCGCCACCGGCAGGACGTGCACCTTGGCGCGGTCGACGTCGACCCGCCAGCCGCGCTCCGCGCACCACGCCGCGAGCCCGTCGAGCCGGACCTGCGCCCGCCGCGCCACCAGGAAGCACCCGTCCGCGTCCCGTGCCGTCCCGAGGCGCCGCGCGACCTCGGCCGGGGGCGCCGACACGGCCAGGCGCCGCCGGACCTCCCGCGCCCAGGAGGCGTCGGGCTCCCCGTCCACCAGCAGCACCCCGCCGCCCGCGCAGACCGCGAAGCGCGGGGCAACGCCGAGCCGGCTCGGCAGGTCGAGACGCCGGTACTCGGCGACCGTGCGGGCGGTGGCGGGGACCCAGGTCGCGTGCCGGTCGAGGGTCACCAGGTCCGCGGCGGTGCGCGGGGTCAGCATCGCGGTGGGCACGTCGCCGCGGCGCTCGAGACACACGACGGACTCGGGCACGACGGGGCCCGCCGCCCGGGCCGAGTGCACCAGCGTCCGGTCGAGGTCGGTCGCTGCGATGATCATCGAGTGCGCAGGACGCCGACGCAGCGGTACGGCGACGCGATCCCGCCGGCGTGGGCCGGCAGCGGGCGGGTGGTCACGCCGCGCTCGGCGCAGAGCCGGCGCACGGGGTCGAGGTCCGGCCCGGCGTCGCGGGCGAGGAGCACCACCGCGGGGTCGCGGCGCAGGAGCACTCGCAGCGTCTCGCCGACGCCGCCCCGCAGCCGCCGCTCGCCCCCGCCGAGGTCGGCGTCCGCGGCCAGCGCGGCGAGGAAGCGGGCGCCGCGCCGGTCGGGGGCGGTCGCGGGCGGCACCGGCGGCGCCGAGCCCGGGAACCGGTCGCTGACGACGTCGAGGAACGCGGCGGTCCGGTCGCCGGCCGCGAGCCCGGCGTAGAACCGGGCGCCGTCGTAGGCGCCGGGCCCGAGCAGGTCGGCGCGCGCGACCGTCCGGGACACGAGCCCGGAGACGGTCGCGTTGAGGCAGGCCTGGGGCACGAGCAGGTCGTCGCGGGTGCCGTACAGGGCGCTGCGGTGGGCGGGGTCGGCGAGCACCGCGACGGTCGGGTCGACGACGGTGCCCGTCTCGCCGGCGTAGCGGGCGAGGTCGGCGCGGATCTCGTCGACGATCCCGCCCGCGCCCGTCCACCCGTCCACCAGGACGAGCGCGGCGGGGTCGTGGGCGGCGACGAGGGCGTCCAGCGCCGCGCGGTCGAGCCCGCGGCCGCGGACCACGCTCATCGCGTAGTGCGGCAGCGCGATCCCCCGCACCCGGGCCGCCCACCGCCGCACCAGCACCCCGACCGGCGTGCCCGCCCGCGCCAGCGACACCAGCACCGCCCCCGGGCCGTGGCGGGCGAGCACCCGGTCGGCGAGCACCCCCACCGCCGCGGCCACCGGCTCGGCCGAGCGCTCGAGCGCCCGCGCCACCACCCGCGCGTACCGCGGGCTCGGCACGCGCTCGACGGGCAGCGTCGCGGCGTAGGACGTCCCGGCGGCGATCGCGGCCTCCCGCGCGGCCGTGGGCGTCTCCAGCGCGTGCCCCGCGAGGTCGCTGAGCAGCCAGCCCACCTCGTCGGGGGCGAACGTGCCGAACCCGGGCCCGCGGCGCGTGGCGACGACCGGGCCGGCCGCCGGCCGCGGCGGGCGGCAGGGCACCACCGCCTCCACGACGCACCCGGCCAGCGCGCCGAGGCGCGGGAGCAGGCCGTCGGGGCGGCGCAGCGCCGGGGTCCGCGCGGCGGCGTCGACCACCACGACGACCGTGTCGTAGTGCCCGGCCCCCACCCCGTAGACGTAGCGCTCCGGCGCGTGCCCCAGCGCGTGGTCGTGCGCCGCGTACGCGAGCGCCGAGCGCACGGGGTAGCCGGGGACGTCGCGCGCCACCAGCGGCGAGCGGCTCGTGGCCCCGACCTCGACGTCGAGCCCGCGCCCGGCGAGCGCCTCGGCCAGGCGGACCGGCAGGTAGTGCAGCTCCTCGCAGCCCAGCACGAGCACGCGCCCGGGGCGGGGCCCCAGCGCCGCGGCCAGCGCCGCCGCGGCACCCGGCACCGCGGCGCCGAGCGCGGCCCGCCGGGCGCGGTCGAGCCCGTGGCGCGCGCCCTCGGCCGCGCCGGCGAGGGGCAGGGCGACGGGCACCGCGGCGACCCCGGGCGCGGGCCGCGACGTCGTGTCCGGCTCGCCGGCGATCAGGCGCGCGGCCCGGTCGAGGACGCCGTCGGGGACGGTCAGCGCGGCCCGCGCGACGGCGACGACCTCCACCCGGACCCCGAGCTCGTCGGCGACCCGCGGGATCGCGTCGTCGCCGGGCCCCCGCAGGTCGGCCAGCGTCGCGACGACGTAGCGCGAGCGCGGCAGGCGCCGGTGCAGGAGGCGCACGGTGGCCGCGACCGTGCGGCCGGTGGAGAGCTCGTCGTCGACGAGGACGAGGGTGCGGTCCGGGGTCCAGCCGCCCGGGTCGTCGGGCACCAGCACGTGGCGCGGGGCGTGGCTGTGCGCCTCGTCGAACGCGACGAGCACGGCCGCGCCCGGGACCACCCGGCGGGTGGTGTGCACGACGTGCTCGGCGTCGAGGGCGTCGGCGACGAGGTGGGCGAGCGCGGTCGCGTTCTCGGCGAACCCGACCACCACCGGCGCCGCCCCGTGCTCCGGGAGCGCGCGCCGCACGCGGTCCGCGAGCGCCTCGGCCGCCCCGCGCACGCGCGCGGGCGCCACCGGGAGGTGCTTGCCGAGCAGGCGGGCGACCGGGAGGTGCGCGCGGCGCGGGTTGCGGCGCAGCGCCAGGCCGATGACCTCCCGCGCCGGCACCGCCTCCTCGTCGGGACCGAGCACGAGACCGAGGGCGTCGTGGACGACCTCGCCGGGCCAGCTCGCGTCACCCACGGGGGTCCTTGATGCCAGACGCGCGCACGGAGCACCACCGTCCGCAGGAAGAGGCACCAGGATGAGCGTGCATGGCCCGCGACCCCGCCGACCCGCTGCGGCACTGGCCGCTCGCCGGGCTCGTGCTGCGCACGCCGCGCCTGGAGCTGCGGCCCGACGACGACGTCGGCCTCGCCGCGCTCGCCGACCGCGCGCTCGAGGGTGTCCACCCCGCCGAGGAGATGCCGTTCCTCGAGCCGTGGACCGACGGCGCCGGCGACCCGGGCTTCGCCCGCGGGGTCATGCAGTACGCCTGGGGCTGCCGCGCCGAGCTGGGGCCGGGGCGGTGGACGGTGAACTTCCTGGTCCGCGAGGGCGGGCGGGTGCTGGGGATGCAGACGCTGGCCGCGACCGACTTCGGCGTGCTCGGCGAGGTGCGCAGCGGGTCGTGGCTGACCCGGGCGGCGCAGGGCCGCGGGCTGGGCACCGAGATGCGGCACGCCGTCGTCGCCCTCGCCTTCGACCACCTCGGCGCCCGCGCGGCCCGGACCAGCGCGTTCGCCGACAACAGCGCCTCGCGGCGGGTCTCCGACCGCCTCGGCTACACCCCCGACGGCATCGAGCGCCACGTCCGCCGGGGGCGCCCGGCGCTGCTGCTGCGCAGCCGCCTCGTCCCCGGGAGCTGGCGGCGCCCGGCGTGGAGTCCGGACGTCGAGGGCCTGGACCCGTGCCGGGACCTGCTGGGGTCGCCGGTGTGACGGTGAGCGGGCCGCGGGGCTCGATCCGGGGGCCCCGAACCGGCCACGTCCAGGCGACACGCCGCACACCTTCGGGGATTACCGACACTCGGGGGATTCGCGCACGGCCCCGGAGGGGGTAGACCTCGATCAACACCGTCCCGGGGGGAACCGATGTCGTACGCCGCGCCGCTCGAGGCCGCGCCCGGCGCTGCCCGGGGCGTGCGCCGTGCGGGCCGCACGCTCGTGTCCGTGCTCCTCACCGGGCTCCTCGCCGGGATCTTCCTCGTCCTGCTCGAGACCGCGGTCGCCGAGCCGGACCCGCGCCGCACGGCCGGCGAGCTCCTGCTGCCCGGCGCCCCGGAGGCCACCCCCGTCCTGCCCCTGCCCTACGGCGGGGCGCTGCAGCGGCCCCCCGGCCCCGACGACCTGCTCGGCCCGGGCGGGCTGCTCGGTCTCGGCCTGCTCGTGCTCGGGCTGGCCAACGGGCTGGTCTTCCTCACCACCGCGACGTGGGACGGCATGGCGGCGCCCTCGCCGGCCGAGACCCGCCGGCGGCTGAGCACCCGCTCGGACCCCGGCGTCGTCCCCGGCGGCGCCCGGGAGGTGCGGCGCACCGTCCCGCTGCGGGCCACCGCGCCCGCCGCGTCGGCGGGCCCCGCCCTCGAGGACGGGACCGCCCTGCGCAGCGTCCCCGGACGCCCGCTGCCCGGCACCACCTACGCGCCCTTCCCCCGCCCCGGCACCGCGTGGCGCGAGTACGTGCCGCCGCCGGAACCCGCCCGCGATCCCGCACCCGCACCCGCACCCACGCCTGCCCTCGAGGCCGACCCGGCACCCGAGCCCGTTCTGGAGGCCCCCGTGCCGCTCGACCCCGTCACCGAGCTCGACCCGGTGGTCCCCGAGGCACCCGCTGTGCCCGCCGTGCCCGCGGCCCCGCGCCGTCCCTCTCCCGTCCCCCGCGACGGCGGCGACGGGCCGAAGCGCGCGACCCGGCGCGGCAGCGGCCCCTGGGGCTGGCGCCCGGCGCGGCCCGACCCGGTGCCGTGGCGCAACCCGGTGCCGGCCCTGGCTCACTGACCGGCGAGCGCGTCCTCGATCGTCCGCGTGAACGCCGCGAACACCGACGCCGTCGGCGGCATCACCTGCGTCACGAGCACCGCGGCGAGGTCGTGCTCGGGCCACGAGTACCAGAGCGTGCCCAGCCCGCCCGCCCAGCCGTAGCGGGGCCCGGCGGCCGTCGGCACCACGCCGACGCCGAACCCCCACCCGCCGCCGTCGAGGAACGCCGCGGCACCCGGCGCGGCGCGCTGGGCCGGCGTGAGCCGGTCGGTGGTCATCGCGGCGACGGCCGCCGGGTCGAGGAGCCCGCCGCCGTCGTCGAGGAGCATGCCGGCGAAGCGCAGCAGGTCCTCCGCGGTGCCCGCCAGCCCGCCGCGGGCGTCGGGGAACGCGGGCGGGGAGAGCCAGCGGCTGTCGGCCACGCCGTCGAAGGGCCGCAGGCCGGCGTCGTCGCGCAGGTACGCCGGGACGAGCCGGGCCGGGTCGGCGACGAAGCCGGTGGCGTCCATGCCGAGCGGGGCGAGGATCCGGGCGGTCAGCACCTCCGCCAGCCCGCAGCCCGCGGCGCGCGCGACCACCACGCCGAGCACCGCGAAGGAGAGCTCGTAGCGCCACGCGGCGCCGGGTTGGTCCAGCAGCGGGAGCCCGGCGAAGCGCGCGATCCACTCGTCGGGGCCGGGCAGCCCGTGGGGATCGGGCGGCCCGAAGCCGAGCCCGAGGGCCACGGCGCGCTCGACCGTCGGGCACGGGCCCTCGTCGACGACGTGGCCGAAGCCCATCCGCATGGTGAGCAGGTCCTCGACGGTGATCGGACGGGCGGCGGGGACGGTGTCGGGGTCGATCGCGGGGCCGTCGAGGCGCACCAGCACCCGGCGGTCGGCGAGCTCCGGGACGAGCCGGTCGATCGGTTCGTCGAGCGCCAGGAGCCCGTCGGCCACGAGGCAGAGCGCCAGGGCGGCCACCAGGGGTTTCGTGTTCGAGCTGAGCCGGACCACGGCGTCGGGCCGCAGCGCGACGTCGCCGCCCGGCTCGGTCACGCCGCTCGCCGCCAGGTCGGTGACGCCGCGGCGGCGGACACCGACGATCACGCCCGGCACGTCGGCGACGGCGGCACCGAGGCCCGCGAGTACGTCCTCGGCGTGCACGGGCGCCTCCGCGGTCGGGCCTCAGGCCACCCCGGCGGTCCTCCGGTGGTCGCCCAGCGGATCCGCACCGTAGCCGAGGACCTGCGGATCGACGACGAGACGCCCGGGGTGGACGACGATCCGGCGGGCGCGGGCGTCGAGCACCGCGACCGTCCCGGCCCGCCCGGTGGCGCGCAGGGACCGGATGCGCTCGAGGTCCTCGGGGCTCACGAAGGCCCCGAAGGCCGGGCGTCCGAGGTAGTGCAACGACACGTGGTACACGATTGAATCGTCAACCACGCTGCCGTGCGGGCGCCAGCGGATCGACGCGGATCACACCGCGCCGCCGCCGGCGCCCGGGCCCTCTATGAGGCCCGCGCGGTCAGCCGTTGGTGCCGCCGCCGGCCGGACCGACCGGGCTCGGCTCGGGGCGCACGCCGCCCCCGCCGCCGCCCGAGCCGTCCTGCCCGTCGTCGGGGTCCGGGCCCGTCGGCGTGCGGGCCGCGCCGCCCTGGATCCAGATGCCGACCTCGGTGCCGCGCTCGCGCTGCTCCCCGGCCGCGGGCTCCTGGTCCTCCACGTGCCCCCGGCCGGCGCCGGTGTGGACCGCGTTGCGGCCGACGGCGAGCACCCCGGCGTCCAGGGCGCGGTCATGCGCGTCGGCGGCGGGCAGGCCCACGAGCTCGGGCACGGTGGTCATCCCGTCGGGCAGGTCCGGAGCCTTCTCGGCGGTGTCCTGGGCCATGTCCTCGGTCGTCCCCTTCGTCGTGCTCGTCCCGGTGTCCATCGTCGCCTCCTCCGGCGTACCGCTCATGACGGATCCCTACCCATCCTGCCCGGGGCCCGAAGCCGCGTCGGGCATCACCCGGGGTACCGGGCCGTCACCAGGGGTCACCGCACCGCCCCTGGCCGGGGCCGCGGGCGCCCACGGCCCCGCGGTGTGGGCCTCGTCTCAGGGGGGTCTCACGGGCCGTCCGGCGGCGGGGTGCCGGACTCGACCACGTTCTGCAACCATCGCCGCACGAGCTCGCACGCCCCGTCCACGTCGCCCGCGACACCGAGCGGGCGGGTCGGGCCGGCGAGGTCGTCGGACGCGCTCAGCCGCACGCGCAGCGCGCCCCCGTCGACCCACGCGGACAGGAGCAGCACCGCGCCGGGCGGCCCGGCGGTCACGCGGACACCGCCCTCACGGGAGCACCGCCGGGACGAGGTCGAGCACCGGGATCAGCACGGGCCGTCGCGGGGGACGCCGGGGCGACCCCGAGGACCCGGGTGGCGCTCTCGGAGGGAGGAGCGGCGGTCATCGGCTCTCCGGTCGGGGACGGGACGTGACCGGCCGCCGGGCCGACCGGGACCCCGAGGGGGGGCACGGTCGGCCCGGCGACGGCCGGGTCGGACGTCCGCGTCAGCCGGTCGGGCCGTACTGCCCGGGCGGGGTGGCGTTCTCCATCTCGCCGGTGGCCTGGATCAGCTCCATGAGCTCGCTGTCGAGACCGGGCCCGAACTCCTCCGGGCGCTCGACGGCGATCTCCATCGGCGCGCCCTCCGGGGCCTGCTCGGTGGTGAGGTCCGTGCCGTCCTTCGACGGCGACGGGCCGTTGTAGACCTTCGAGGCCTCGTTCTGCTGGTCGATGTTGAAGGTGTACTGCTTGCTCTGCAGGCCCTGCTCGAGCAGCGTCGCGACCTCCGGGAAGCGCTCGGCGTTCGTCTTCGGGATCGGCAGGAGCTTGTTCCACTCCACACCGAGCTTCTCGAGGGCCTTGGCGTAGGCGTTCTCGTGCGCCTGGTCCCGCACGATCAGGTAGGCGATCGTCGAGCGCGCCGTCTTGTTGGCGGTCATCTCGTAGAGCCGGCACTTCTGCAGGCGCCCGGTGGACTCGAGCATGAGGTTGTAGAGCAGGTTCAGCGGCAGGTTGCCGCTGTCGTAGACGTACTTGCCCGTCCACGGGTCCCCCGCGGCGTCCACCGGCAGCGCGCCCTGCGCACCCACCAGGAAGTGGTGGATGTTGCCGTGGTCGAGGGCCATCGCCAGCGGCGTCGCGCCGCCCTCGCCGGGCTCGTCGAGGTGCGTGGGGTTGCCCTGGTAGCGCGGCGAGCCGTCGACGAGACGGGCGATCGTCGTGGCGATGAGCTCGACGTGGCCGATCTCCTCGGTGCCGACGCCGTAGAGCAGGTCGCGGAACGGCTTGGCCGTCGCGCCACGGAAATTGAAGCTCTGGAACAGGTACTGCATCATCGTGCGCATCTCGCCGAACTGACCGCCCAGCCCCTCCTGCAGGGCGTTCGCGGCCGCCGGGTCCGGCTCGTCCGGGACGATCTCGTTGATCAGGCGCTGCACGTGGAAGAACACGCGGTCGATTCCTCTCGTCGCCGACGGGGGCACCCGGGCCGGGCGCGAGGGCGTCCCCGCGCCCCACGACCGGACGTGGCGCCACCCTCCGCGCCGCCCGTGCGCCCGGCGTGCGTCACGCCGTCACCGGCACCGTCCCCGTGCCGTCTCCGCGCCGTCTCCGCGCCGTCTCCGCGCCGTCCCCCGACGATCTCCGCCCCCGTGTCTCGATCAGGCCGCCGGTGGGCACCCCCGCCCTGTCCACCCCTGGTGCCCGTCCGAGTCGCTGCGCCGGCCGGCCGCCCCGCGGTGGGCCGTGCGCGTTGAAACCGTCAGTCGCGCCGCCCCGGACCGGTCCCGCGGGACCGTCCTCCCGACACGGAGCAGCCGGGCCGCGCCACGGGCGGGTCCGGCGGGAACGGCGGCGATGACGATGGACCCGCCCGCGCCCCTCGCGGCGGCGCACCTCTTCCTCGTGGGTCGCTTCGCGTGCCGCGTCGGACAGGACGACGTGCGGCTGACCCCGACGACCGAACGGGTCCTCGCCTTCCTCGCCCTCGCCCGGCGACCCGTCCGCCGCCACCAGCTCGCCGGTACCCTGTGGCCCGACGTCACCGACAGCCAGGCGCTCACCCGCCTGCGCTCGGCGCTCTGGAAGGTCCCGGCCGCGGTCCGGGCCTCGCTCGTCGAGGCCGACGCGACCACCGTGGCGCTGCACCGCGAGGCGGCGGTGGACCTCTACGCGCTCGACGAGCCCGCCCCCGCCGGCGGCGCGGGGACCACGCACACCGAGGCCGAGCCGGCGATCGCGCGCGGCGAGCTGCTCCCGGGCTGGTGCGAGGAGTGGGTGCTGGTCGAGCGGGAGCGCCACCGCCAGCTGCGGCTGCACGCGCTCGAGGACCGGTGCGCCCGGGCGTGCGCGCAGGGCCGCTACACCGACGCGCTGCTCGCCGGGCTCGAGGCGGTCGCCCAGGAGCCGCTGCGCGAGAGCGCCCACCGCCGCGTCATCGAGGTCCACCTCACCGAGGGCAACAGCGCCGAGGCGCTGGCCCAGTACGAGAGCTTCCGGACGCTCCTGCGCGCCGATCTCGGCCTGGCGCCCTCCCCCGCCATCCGCGCCCTCGTGCGCCCGCTGCTCGGGCGGCCGGCCGACTGACACCTCGACCGGCCCCCGCTGCTTGACGCGGCGCCCCGTCGGCGCTTCACTCCTCCTTGGTAGGAAAACCAACCAGGGCGGTGCGGCATGGCGGACCGACGGGGCGAGATCGTGCGCGCCGCGCTGGAGGTCGTCCGCGAGGGCGGGCTCGGGTCGTTCACGCAGCCCCGGGTGGCGCGCCGCGCCGGGCTGCGCCAGAGCCACCTGACCTACTACTTCCCGACCCGCGACGACCTGCTCGCCGCCGTGGCGCAGGAGGCGGTGCGGCAGCGCGTCGCCGCCCTCGCCCCGATCGCCGACGCCGCCGGGGCCGAGGAGAAGCTGGTGGCCCTGCTCGACGTCCTCGTCGCCCCCGAGCAGACCCGCGTCTTCCTCGCCCTGATCCAGACCGCCGAGCTCGACGACGCCGTCCGCACGAGCATGGCCGAGCTCGGCCGCCTGGTCGCCCCGCTCGGGGCCTCGCTGCTCGCGGCGTTCGGCGTCCCGGTCACCCGGGGCGCGCTCGACGCCGTGCAGACCACGTCCACCGGCGTCGCCGTCCTCGCGCTGGCCCAGGGCGGCGAGGAGTTCCGTCCGCGCGCCGAGGCCGTGCTCCGGGCCCTGCTCACCGGCCTGTCCGTCACCCCCGACTCCCGAGAGGCACCGCCGTGACCCCGCAGATCCCCCTGAAGGGCTCCACCGCCGGACGCCAGTACGCGGGGTGGACGCCCCGGGCCCTGGCCACCGAGGGGCTCGGGAACCGCGTCCTCGCCGACCAGCGGATCCCGGTCGCCGACGACGTCACCCTGCACGCCGACGTCTACACACCCGCGACGCCGGGCCGGTACCCCGCGGTCGTCTCGTTCGCCGCGTACAGCACCGAGATGCACACCGCGGGCATCCCGACCGGCTCCAACGAGATCGGGTCGCCGCCCGTGTTCACCGACCGCGGCTACTGCCCGGTGATCGTCGAGCGCCGGGGCATGGGTCGTTCCGGCGGCGAGCAGGTCATGTACTTCGCCGACCAGGACGTCGACGACCACGAGAAGGTCATCGCCTGGGCCGCCGAGCAGCCCTGGTGCACCGGCGAGGTCGTGCTCTTCGGGACCTCGTACTACGGCATGACCCAGCTCCAGGTGGCCGCCCGGCGGCCCCCGGCGCTGCGGGCGTTCTTCGCCAACGAGGTCTGCACCGACTACTTCCGCCACCTCGTCCACTTCGGTGGTGTCCCGGGCAGCTTCTTCTTCGCGCTGTGGATGGGCGCGAACTTCACCGACGCCCGCCACGCCGCCCGCCTCGCCCCGGACCGGCGCGCGCTGATCAGCCACCTCACCAACGGGCCGCTGCACCCGCTGCTCGAGAAGCTGGTCCACCGCAACGTCCCCACGATGTTCGAGAGGTTCATGACGGCGACGCCGGACGAGTTCGTCCGGGAGATCTACGCCCACTGGATGTTCGACGAGAAGACCCGCGAGCAGTCGACCATCCCGGAGGGCCCGACGCGGGTGCTCGGCGAGATCGAGGTCCCGTTCGCGGTCGTGCAGAACATCGGCTACTTCAACCTGCACCAGTTCGGCGCCTACGACCTGTTCGAGCACGCGGGCACCCCGGCGGACCGCAAGTGGCTGATCCTCGGGCCACCCGAGTACGACCTGCCGGTGTACGCCTGGCAGGGCGAGGCGCTGGCGTTCTTCGACCACGTCCTGCACGGGCTCGACAACGGCTACGCCGAGCAGCCGCACGTGCGCTACTGGGTCGACGGGGACGACGGGTTCTCCGCCACCACCGACTTCCCGCCGCCCGACGGCGAGGTCGTGCGCCTCGGACTGGAGTCCGCGGGCGCCGACCACGAGACCCACCGGCTGACGTGCGGCGACGCCGCGGCGGGCGCGAACTCCTGGGCCGCGGTGCCCCGCGGGGTGCCGGTGGTCGGCGGGCTCGACGAGCTCGCCAACCAGCTGCTGAGCTTCGAGCTGCCGGTCACCGAGGAGCTGCGGCTCGCCGGCCCGGTCACCGCCCGCCTGGGCTTCAGCGCCAACGAGATCGACTCGTACGTCATCGCCCGCCTGACCCGCGTCGACACCGGCGGCGCGCTCCACCAGCTCTCGATGGGCGCGATCCGCCCGGTCGCCCGCACCGAGGACGCGGACCGCAGCACCGCCACCGAGATCGCGATCGACGCCGGACGCCGCGACCCCCTCACCCCCGGCGAGCCGGTGGTGCTGCGCTTCAGCCTGACCCCGTTCCCGGTCGTGCTGCGCCCCGGCGAGCGCCTGCGCCTCGACCTCGGGAGCCGCACGGACCTGCTGCGCAAGGACCCGGGCCAGGGCTACGTCCAGTTCGACCTGCCCGTCCCGCCGTACCTGTGCCGCAACACGGTGCACTTCGGCGGCGAGAGCTGGATCGAGGTCACGCGCGTGCCAGGGTGAGCCGCAACGGCAGCGAGGCGAAGGCGCGCATCGTGTTGTTGTGGTGCCTCGTCGGCGCGGCGGCCGGCTCGAGGCGTTCCACCCGCCGCGCGAGGGCCGACAGCACGGCCGCGCCCTCGAGGCGCGCGACGTGCTGGCCGACGCACTGGTGCAGGCCCATGCCGTAGCCCACGTGGCCCGAGGGGTCGCGGTCGAGGTCGAAGCGGTCGGGGTCGTCCCAGTGCCGCGGGTCGCGGTTGGCGGCGCCCAGGAACATCAGGATCTTGCGGTCGGCGGGCACCACCGTGCCGCCGATGGGCACGTCGACGTCGGCGGTCCGGAAGAACGTCTGCACCGGCGACTGCCAGCGCACCGCCTCGTCGAACGCGACGCGCGCCCGCTCGGGACGCGCGCGCAGGGTCGCCCAGGCCTCGGGGTGGGTCGCGAGCCCGTGCAGGACCGCGCCGAGGCCGTGCACGGTGGTGTCCACCCCGGCCGTGAGCAGCGAGCGCACGATCAGCGGGGCCTGCGCCGGGGTGATGTCGCCCCGGTCCGACGCCGCCCAGATCGCCGCGCCGAACCCGTCGTCGGTCAGCACCTCGCGCGCGCACTGCGCCGCCACCCACGCGGAGAGCTCGGCGACGCGCGGGGCGCCCTTCGCGACGAGGTCGTTGGACGGGCCGAAGGCGTTGAACGCGTGGTCGCCGTAGGGCAGCAGGTGCTCGCGCCCCTCCGGCGGCAGACCCACCGCGTCGGGGAAGACGCGCAGCGGGAACGCCTCGGCCAGCGCGGTCATCCCGTCGAGCTCGACGACGTCGCCGCGCCCGTCCAGCAGGCCCGCGACCAGGTCCTCGGCGTCGGCGAACCACCGGTCGGCGAGCCGGCGCAGCGCCCGCGGCCCGAGGATCGCCGAGAGCACGGCCCGCGGCGCGTCGTGGTGGGGCGGAAGTTCGACATCCCGACCCCGGCGCTCGAGGGGAACCGCTGCCAGTCGACGAGCGCCGCGCGGACCTCCGCGTAGCGGGCGACGGCGTAGAGGTCGTAGCGCGGGAGGTGCACGACGGGCCCGGCGTCGCGCAGGGCCGCCTGCATCGGCAGCGGGTTCTCGAGGGTCTCGTGCGAGAACGGGTCGACGTCGAGCGACGGCACGGTGGTGGCTGCGCCGGTCACGGCGGTCACGGCGGTCATGGTGGTCCCCTACAGGTCCAGCACGAGGCGGTCGGTGCACGAGCGCGAGACGCACGGGAACAGGCAGTCCCCGGCGGCGCGCTCGTGGTCGGCGAGGATCGAGTCGCGGTGGTCGGGCACGCCGGCGAGCACCGGTGTCTCGCACGTGCCGCAGGTGCCCTGCTCGCACGACGACAGCGCCGTCGCGCCCGCGCGCCGCGCCGCCTCGAGCACGGAGAGCCCCGGCGGCACGGTGACGGCGGCGCCGGTGCGGGCGAGCTCGAGGACGAACGGCTCGTCGCGCACCGGGGCGCCGAGCTCGGCGGCGACGAAGCGCTCGGTGCGCAGCAGGTGGCGCGGCCGGTGCGCCGTGGCGTCCTCGATCGCGGCGAGCAGGGGCGCCGGGCCGCAGCAGTAGACGACGGTGTCGTCGTCCACGCCGGCGAGGAACGCCGCGAGCGGCAGCAGCCCGGCCTCGTCCTGCGGGTGCAGGGTGACCCGGCCGCCGCGGCGGGCGAGCTCGTCGGTGAACGCCATCGTGGCCCGCGAGCGCCCGCCGTAGAGCAGCGCCCACTCCGCGCCGACGAGGTCGGCCTGGTGCACCATCGGCAGCAGCGGCGTGATCCCGATGCCGCCCGCGACGAACAGGTAGCGCGTCGAGGGCACCAGCGCGAAGTGGTTGCGCGGACCCCCGAACCCGACCGTGTCGCCGGCGGCGAGCTCGTCGTGCACGTGGGCCGAGCCGCCGCGGCCGTCGGGCTCGCGCAGCACCGCGACGCGGTAGGTGTGCGCGTCCCACCGGTCGCCGCACAGCGAGTACTGGCGGGTGGCGCCGGTCGCGAAGGTCAGGTCGACGTGCGCGCCCGGCGCCCAGTCGGGCAGGCGCCCGCCGTCGGGACGCGCCAGGCTCAGCGCGACGACGTCCTGCGCCACGCATGTCTTCTCCCGCACCACGAGCCGGTCGGCGCTGTCCATGCGCAGGAGGATGCGGGGACGCCCACCGCCCGAGGAACGGCGTTCCCGTTCAATGGGCGGCGAGCCGCTGCTCGATGTGACGTGCGGCCGCGGCCAGCGGCGCCACGCGGTCCCGGGCGCGCTCGTCGTTCGGGACGATCACCGACACCGCCGCGGCGACCTGCCGGTGCTCGTCGCGCACGGGCACCGCGATCCCGGTGGCCTCGGGGTGCAGGAAGCCGCCGCACACCACGAAGCCGTCGCGCCGGATGTCGGCGAGCCGGCGGCGCAGGTCGTCCGGGTCGGTGATCGTGAACGGCGTGAAGCGCGCCAGCGGGCCCGCGAGCACGCGCTCCTGCAGGTCGCCCGGCGCGTGGGCCAGCAGCACCAGGCCCGAGGACGAGGCGTGCAGGGGCAGGCGCGCGGCGATGCGCGTGTAGTTGATGACGGCCTGGTCGGCCGAGAGGCGCTCGACGAAGAGCACCTGCTCGCCGTCGAGCACCCCGAGCTGGACGTGGTGCCCGACGTGGCCGTGCAGCTCCTCGAGCACCGGCATGGCGAGCTCGCGCAGCGAGAGCGTCGGCGACGCCCGGGAGGCCAGCTCCCAGAGCCGGGTGCCGACGCGCACGCGCCGGTCGGCGTCGCGGGCGAGCAGCCCGTGGGCGACCAGGTCGGCGACCATCCGCGAGCCCGTGGCCGGCGGCAGCCCCGCGCGCCGGGACACCTCCCCGACCGTCAGCGCCCGGTCGGACGGCGTGAAGGCCTCGAGGATGCGCACCACCCGCTCGAGGACCGACTCCCCCGACGACGACCGCGCCACCGTCGCGAGTGTGCCGATCTGGGACAGTCCTCGTCCACGAGGGATATGGCGGAGATCACAGCGAGGTGCCAGGCTCCTCCACGCGGGACCGGGCGACCGGTCCACCGAGCGGATCGCAGGGGGCGGCGGATGGCGGACTCCGGAGCGACGGCCTGGCACCAGCGCGCCGTCGCGGAGATCACCCGCTGGCCCTGGCTGCAGCGGCTGAACGACCAGGCGACCGCCGCGGTCGACCCGCTCTACGACCGGTTCCGCGCCAACCCCGTCGTCGAGCTCATGCACGGCGGCCGCTGGCTCGGGCACTCCCTGCACCCCGCGCTGTCGGATCTGCCGATCGGGTTCTGGTCGGCGACGCTGCTGCTCGACATGGCCGGGCAGGACGTGCCGGCGAACGGCTCCCGGCTCGACCCGTCGTCGACGCTGTCCGCGGCCGGGATCGCGGCGGCGGCGGCCACCGCCGCCACCGGGGTCGCCGACTGGAGCGTCAGCGACAACGAGGACCGGCGGGTCGGGCTCTTCCACGGCCTGCTCAACGGGGCGGGCACCGTCCTGCAGGGTGTCTCGCTGGCCGCGCGCCTGTCCGGTCACCGCCGGACCGGGCGCGCGCTCGGCGCCGCGAGCCTCACGGTCACCGTGGCCGCGGCCTACATCGGCGGGCACCTCGTGCAGGGCCGCGCGGTGATGGTCAACCGGGTCGCCACCAACACCGGGCCGCAGCGCTGGGTCAGGGCCGTCGCCGACGACGACCTGGCCGACGGCGCGGTCGCCGGCGTCGAGGTCGAGGGCCGCCACGTCCTGCTGCACCGCAGCGACGGCGAGGTGCACGCCATCGACGACGTGTGCAGCCACGCCGGCGCCCTGCTGCACCGCGGCGAGGTCGAGGGCTGCACGGTCGTCTGCCCGCTGCACTACTCGGTGTTCGACCTGCGCGACGGCCGCATCGTGCGCGGCCCGGCGCACCACCCCCAGCCCGTCCTGCCCGCGCGCGTGCGCAACGGCTGGATCGAGGTCCGCGGCTCCGCGCCGGCCCCCCGGTCGCGCCGCTCCGGTTAGTCCGGCCCACCGAGAGGAACCACCACCATGGCCTGGGAAGCCGTTGCCGACGTCGACCAGCTCGAGGAAGGCGACATGATGCTCTGCCACATGGGTGGCGAGCCGATCTGCGTCGTCCGGCTCTACGAGGACGAGGCGGTGGCGGTGCACAACACGTGCACCCACCAGCAGCAGCCGCTCAACGAGGGCTACCTCCAGGAGGACGACTCCCTCATCTGCCCGGCCCACAACTCCCGGTTCGACCTGCACACCGGCGTCCCCACCGGCGTCCCCGCGGTCGACCCGATCCCGACCTACGCCTGCAAGATCGAGGACGGCGCGATCTGGGTCGACTTCGAGCAGCAGACCAACGACGCCGCGATCCCGCACAAGCCCTACCACTGATCGTCGTGCCGCCGTGACCGAGAGGCAGTGGGAGCAGGAGAGCCGCTGGACGATGGGACGGGTCGTGCCGCGCGACCTGCTCGCCGTCGTCGGCGCGTACCTCCATCGCGCGCACCCCACCCGGCGGGCCTACCTGCTGGCCGTCATCCGCCGGCGCGCCGAGGAGATGCGGGAGGAGGACGCCGACCTGCCCGTCGACGAGCCCGCGCAGGCCGCGCTGGCGCTGTCGGCGACGGTGCTCGCCGCGCACGAGACGCTGCTCGAGGCCTTCGACGGCGACGGGCGGGCGACGACCCGCTTCCTGCGGGAGGCCCTGGGCGCGGCGCTGCGCCGCCCGCGCGACATCCCCTTCGGCGCGCTGGGCCGGCGGGAGGACCCCTTCGGCGCCATCGAGGACGCGTGCCGGGCGAGGTCCCCGGCGTACGGCGAGCACTTCGACGTCCGCTGGGACCGCTCGCACCCGGACGCCCTGGAGATGCGGGTCGAGCGCTGCGCCTTCCTCGACTTCTTCGACCGGCACGGCGTCCGCGAGGTGACGACGGTGATGTGTGCCTGGGACGCGCACTGGCTGCGCGCCGTGGACCCCGCGGTGAGCGGACTGCGCGGCGAGCGGACGTCCGCGATGTCGCTCGGGGACGACGCGTGCCGGTTCCGTCTCGTGCGCACCGACGACCCGCACGCGGCGTTCACGGACGTGATCGGCTGACGCCGTCCCCGGGCGACCTCCCTAGCCGACCATCGTGTCGATGGCCTCGTGGTGCTTCTCGAACTTCACGTAGTCGTCCTCCATGATCGCCCGCGGGTTGAACAGGGGGTCGGCGAGGATGCCGTGGACGCGGCGGCGCTGCATGCCCATGTTGCCGCCGTCGTAGATCGGCAGGACCGCGGCCTCACGCAGGATCTTGCCGAAGCCGTTCTTGGTCTCGAGGCTGTTGACGCCGACGATCTGCATGCACTTGTAGACGCACTCGAACATCAGCTCGGTGACCTGGATCTTGTTCATCGCGCCGACCAGCTCGGCGTGCTGGTCGTGCTTGTCCAGGTAGTCCGCGGCCCGCCACGAGAAGTACCGGCCCATCTCGATCTTCGCCGCGACGTCGCCGAGCACGTAACCGACGTTCTGGAACCCGATGATCGGGCGCAGCGCGCCGGCGGTGTTGCCGCGCGCGAACTCGAGCGCCATCTCGTAGGCCGCGCGCGCCATGCCGACGGCCGCGATCGCCGCGACCGGCCCGGACCAGGCGAAGTTCCGGTTGATGACGAGGTCGCCGTTGCCGACCGCGCCCGGCAGGAGGTTGGCCGCCGGGATGCGGGCGTTCTCGAAGACGATCTCGGCGTTGGACGCGAGCCGGTGCCCGACCTTGTCGAGGTGCCGGTAGGTCACGCCCGGCAGGCCGCGCTCGAGGACGAGCGCCGAGAGGCCCTCGGTGCCGCCCTTCTCCGAGTCGGTGCGCACGATCAACGTGCCCGCGTTGACGCCCTGCTCGTCCCAGCCCGCCGACGACGGCCAGTACTTTCGGCCGTTGACGACGTAGTCGTCGCCGTCGCGCACGGCGGTGAGGCCGACGCCCGCGGGACGCGGCAGCGGGATGTCGAAGTTCGCCGTGCCCGAGGGGTTGCCGGGCGGCTCGCTCGCGGTCCACCCACCGAGGTACTCGCCGGTCGGGTCGGAGGTCGCCGCGCGCAGGAAGCGGTCCTTCTGCTCGTCGGAGCCGTACCAGGCCACCGGCATGAGCCCGAGCCCGTTGCACAGCACCGTGCACGCGAAGCCCGGGTCGACGACGCAGATCTCCTCGGCCGCGATGACGAGGTCGACGCACGACACCCCGCCGCCGCCGTACTCGGCGGGCAGCATGCACATCGCGATGCCCGCCTTGTAGGACTCGACGTAGGCCGGCTTGGTCTTCTGGAAACCCTTGAGCGGGTCCGGCTCCGCGTCGGCCTCGGCGACGACGGGCTTCAGGACGTTCTCGGCGAACGCGCGGACCTCGTGCTGCAGCTTCTTCTGCTCGTCGGACATCGTGAAGTTGACGGTCACAGCGGTCTCCTCTGCGGTCATCCCTGCACTGATGAGCCCGGAGAGTGGGGCGGTCGGCGAGCCCGGCGGAAGCGCTGCGGCACGAGCGGCACGACATCGGGCACGAGCGGCGGGGCCCGGCACGAGCGGCTTCCCCACCCGCCGGTGGTTAAGTAGCATTCGGCGTACCGATTTGGACGTCCGAACGAGACGAGCAGGTCATGAGGCACACGAGCCACGCCGACTACGCCCTGCGGGTCCTGCTCTACCTGCGGGTGGCGCCGGGGCGGCAGGGCTCGGTCGCGGACATCGCCGAGGCGCACGCGGTCTCGCGGCACCACCTCGTGAAGGTCGTGCAAGGGCTGGCGGGCGCCGGGATCGTCGAGACGGCCCGGGGCCGCGGCGGTGGCGTCCGGTTGGCGCGCGACCCCTCGACGATCACCGTGGGCGCGGTGATGCGGGCGATGGAGAAGGACTTCGCCGTCGTCGAGTGCCTGGGCGCCGCCCGCTTCTGCCGGGTCGCCGGCGTCTGCGGCGCGCGCAGCGTGTTCTCGCGCGCGCTGGACGCCTATTTCGCGGTCCTCGATGAGGCCTCGCTCGAGGACATCGCTGCCAACGATCTCGGGCTCAGGGGTGCGCTCGGGCTGACGACCGCCGGGTAGCCGGCCGGAGGACGCACCGTGGCCATCGACTTCGAGCTGACCGACGACCAGAGGAAGATCAAGGACCAGGCGCGGGAGTTCGCGCAGGAGGTCCTGCGCCCCGTGGCCGACCGCGCGGACGCGCTACCCGACCCGCAGGACGCGTTCCGCGCGACGAAGCCGGTCTACGAGCAGGCGGCCGCGCTCGGCTACCCGGCGATGTTCCTGCCGGCCGAGTACGGCGGCGGCGGGGCGTCGACCGTCGACTTCCTCATCGCCATCGAGGAGCTCTGTGCGGTCGATCCGGGCTTCCCGACGACCCTGCTCGTCAACGGCCTCGCGCTCATGCCGCTGCTGCAGTGGGGTACCGAGGCGCAGCGCGAGCGCTGGATCGGTGCCGCGGCCGCGGACGTGCGCGGCGACTTCCTCGCCGGGTGGGTCGTCAGTGAGCGCGGGGGCACCGCGAACTTCGACCACCCGAGCCCGCAGGCCGGCATCCAGCTCGTCGCCGACCACGACCGGGCGCGCGGCGAGTACGTCCTGCACGGCGAGAAGCACTGGCCCTGCAACGCCGGCGGCTGGGACCTCGGGGGCGCCGACGTCAACCTCTGCGTGGTCCGCACCGACCGGCGCGCCGGCGGCAAGGAGGCCCTCTCGGCGGTCCTCGTCGAGCGCGGCACGCCCGGCGTCCGCTACGAGGTCATCGACACGATGGCGCACCGGACCTGCCAGAACGTCACGATGACCTTCCGCGGGGCGCGCGTGCCGGAGGAGAACCTGCTCGCGCCCGGCGACGGCGACCTGCTGGTCAACCGGAACTTCACGTGGTCGGCGCCGATCGCCGCCATGGCGGCGGTCGCGGTCGCGCGCGGCGCCTACGACTTCGCGCTGAAGTGGGCGCGGACCTACACCGGCGGCGGCGCCGGCCCGATCATCGAGCACCAGGCGGTCGGGCACCTGCTCACCGAGATCGCGGCGAAGATCGAGGCCGGGCGCTACCTGTGCTGGAAGGCCGCGCACTACCTCGACGCCAGCGACGGCGAGGCGCACGCGCTGGCGGGGATGAACAAGACGTTCTGCGGCGACCTCATGCAGAGCGTGGTGGTCGACTGCATGCGGATCGTCGGCGTCAACGCGCTGGACCGGAAGTTCCCGCTGGCGCGCCTCTACCGCGAGGCGATGGTCTTCCCCCTCTACGACGCGGGGAACCTGGCGATGCAGCGGCGCCGCGCCTGGGGCGTCATGGCCGACGCGGCGTTCACCCCGGACACCTTCGTCGACGGCGAGCGGATCCCGTTCACGAAGGCGATGGAGGGGTACGGCGTCACCTCGGAGATCGGGTGACCGCCGTGGAGACCTGCGCACGCTCGCCGTTCGACCGCGCGTTCGCCCGCACGCACGCGGCCTGGGAGCGGTTCGCCGCCGGCGCGGATGACGCCCGCGACGTCCCCCTGGCGATCGCACAGTCCTGGCACCGGTGTCGCGACGTCTACCGGATCGACCCCGCGCGCGCGTCCCCGGAGGCGGTCGACGACCCCGACGACCCGGCCGCCCGGCACCTCCACGGCGGGGTGCTCGCCCAGCTCGGCGCGATCGGGGCCGCGCTCGCGGCGCACGCCGGCAACCGCGTCGCCACGGTGACCGACGGCCGGGGCACCGTCCTGGCCGTGTGGGGCGACGGGCCCGCGCGCCGCCGGGCCCCGGACGCCGGGCTCGACCCCGCGATGGCGTGGTCGGAGCCGGTCACCGGCACCAACGGTGTCGGCACGTCGCTCGTGGCGCGCCGGGTGTGCTCGGTGCGCGGCCCCGAGCACTGGAGCGCGGCGCTGCACCAGTGGAGCTGCACCGGCGTGGCGTTCTGCGACCCCGTCACGTCCTCGCCGCTCGCGACCCTGACGCTCTCGAGCTGGCGGGAGATGGTGCCGATCCGGCCGATCGACCTGCTCGTGGCGACCGAACCGGTGGCCGCCGTCCTGCAGGGCACCGCGGCGCGGCACGCCCGGCGGATCGCGGCGGCCTTCGCCGACCTGGAGCGGCGCACCTCGGGGGCGCTCGTCGCCCTGGACCTCGCCGGGCGCATCGTCGCGGCCAACCCGGCCGCCCGCCGGCGCGGCGCGGTGCCCGGCGAGTACGCGACGGACGACCCGGCCGGGCCACGCCGCGGCATCCGGAGCCTCGGCGGCGTCGTCCCGGACGTCCGTGACCGCACCCGCGACGATCCGGGCTGGCGCGGCACGGTGTCGCTCTGGTCGGCGGTCACCGACGACGCCGAGACCTACCGGGTCATCCCGGTCGTCGCGGGGACGCACCCGATCGCGTTCCTGGCTTGCACCGACGCGCGCGCCGGGGCGGGCGAGCCCCTCGACGACCGGACGCCTCGTCCGCGCCGCGCGCCCTGCCGCGTCCCGGCGGTCGGCGCCGGCGGGCAGATCGTCGTCCTGCGGCCCCAGGAGATCCGCTCCGCGCGGGCCGACGGGCACGCGGTGTGGCTCGCGACCGACCACGGACCCCGGCGGGCGACCCGGCGCGGCATCGACCAGGTGGAGCGGGACCTCGCCGACGCCGGCTTCCTGCGCGTGCACCGCAGCCACCTCGTCAACGTCGCGCGGGTCCGCGACGTCGCCCGCGACGGCGACCGCCTGGTGATCAGCACCGGCCCGGGCGACGACGACCGCATCCCGGTGGCGCGCCGCTACGTGCCGGCCGTGCGGCGCGCGCTCGGGATGGCGTGATCCGTTCCACGGGACCTCGCGGGATGAGAAGATCGTCCCCACGCACGGGAGCGGGGAGAGCGGCGTGACGGCGCAGTCGGGCGGACCAGCAGGCGGGAGGTGGCGCGAGTCCGAGCGGGCCCTGGAGGCCGGCATCGACTTCGAGCGCGCCAACGCCGCCCGGATCTACGACTACCTGCTGGGCGGGGCCTGCAACTTCGCGGTCGACCGCGAGCAGGCCGCCAGGATCCTCGCCCAGAACCCGGACATGGCCGACGTGTGCCGCGCGAACCGCGACTTCCTGCGCCGTGCGGTGGAATGGTGCCTCGCCCACGGCATCACCCAGTTCCTCGACCTCGGCTCCGGGGTGCCGACGGCGGGCAACGTCCACGAGATCGCGCTGGCCCACCGGCCCGAGGCGCGCGTCGCGTACGTCGACTTCGAACCCGTCGCGGTGGCGCACGCGCACGAGGTCGTCGGCGGGCTCGAGAACGTCAGCGTCACGCGCGCCGACATGCGCGACACCCACGGCGTGCTCGCCGCGCCCGGCGTCCGCGACCTGCTCGACCCCGACCGCCCGATCGCGCTGCTCACGGTGGCGGTGCTGCACTTCGTGCCCGACCCCGAACTGCCCGCGATCCTCGCCCGCTACCGCGCCGCGATGACGTCGGGCAGCGCGCACGTCATGAGCCACGGCAGCGCCGACCACGACGACCCCGAGCTCGCCGCCCGCACGCGGGCCATCCAGGACGGCTACCGGGGCAGCGCCACCGAGGTCGTGCTGCGCTCCCGGCCCGAGATCCGCGACCTCCTGGGCGACACCGAGCTCGTCGCGCCCGGCCTCGTCGACATCGTCGACTGGCCCACGGCGAGCCCCGGCGAGCGTCCCACCGGGGGTTATGCGGCGATCGCCCGGATCCACTGATCGACGACGAGCCGTCCACCGCACCGACGCCGCGTCTCCCGACCGGAGACGGCGCCGGTCCGCATACTCGCCGCATGACGCCGGGCTGGTTCGACCTGCCGGTGTCCCGATGGTCGGACCAGGGCGTCACCGCGACCCTCCAGGCGCGGGCGCGCGCGACCCGCCGCGAGCTCCTGCTGGCCGCCGCGCGCCGGTTCGCCGCCCAGGGCTACCACTGCACCTCGCTGTCCCAGGTGGCCGCCGACGGCGGGCGCACGAAGGGCGCGCTGTTCTTCCACTTCGAGAACAAGTCGGCGCTGGGCTGGGCGGTCGTCGAGGAGCTGCACGCCTCCTGGAACGACATCACCCGACGCATCACCGCCCGCGGTCTCGACCCGCTGGCGGCGCTGCTGGTCGTCTACGACGCGCAGATCGCCCGGCTCATGTTCGACCCGATCGTCACGGGCGGCCTGCGCGTGATGCGGGAGGACCCGGGCATGCAGGCCGACCGCCACCAGTGGGTCGAGGGCTGGCGGGCCGAGACCGAGGCCCTGCTCGCCGGGGCCCGCGCCGACGGGCTGGTCGGCGGGAGCAGCGACCCGGCGGCGGTGAGCTCCACGCTGCTCTCGACGGTCGTGGGGCACCACTACCTCGCCGAGGTCCAGCCCGACGGCCCGACGCTCTGGGAGCGCATGTCCGACAGCTGGGTCGCGCTGCTGCCGACGCTGGCGGCGCCGGACTGGCTCGAGCGGTGGACGGCGTCCGGGTGGTCGCGGCGCCCGGCGCCGGACGTCGCGACCTTCGAGCGGGCACGGCTCGAGGGCGCCGTGGCGGGATGAGGCCTCAGCGCGGGTCGAGCACGAACACCGGGATCTCGCGGTCGGTGTTGGCCTGGTACTCCGCGTAGCTCGGGAACGCCGCCACGGCCCGCTCCCACCACCGCGCGCGCTCCTCGCCGGTCACCACGCGCGCGGTATACGGCCGGGTCTCGGTGCCGTCCTGCAGCGAGATCTCCGGGTGTGCCCGGATGTTCTCGAACCACACCGGGTTCTCCGGTGCCCCGCCCTTCGAGGCGACGACGGCGTAGCTGCCGTCGTGCTCGACGCGCATGACGGGCGTGTACCGGAGCTTGCCGGTGCGCGCCCCGCGCAGCGTCAGGAGCACGACCGGTGCGCCACGCACCTCGACGCCCGCGGTGGTGCCCGTCTCCAGGATCGTCTGCGTCTGGCCCCGCACCCAGTCCGTCGGACTGAGCTCGACCTGGCCCTCGCCGTCATCGCTCACAGCCGGGAGAACCCGGCGCCGTCCCGGCTCATTCCGTGCACCATGAGGGCGTGACGACGAGGGCTCGGACCGTCCTGTCCCTGCCCAGCGTCGGGCCGGATCCGCTGGCGCTGGGCGCGGCGCGCGACGCGGTGGTCGGCTACGCCCGCGGGACGCGCTGGCTGCGGTTCCGCTCCCCCGGCGTGCCCGAGGGCCGGTGGGCGCAGGTGCCCGCCTACGGGTGGTCGCGGTTCGACGCGTGCCCGGCCGGCGAGCACCTCGACGCCGACGTCCTGCTCGGCGAGGGACTGCACGGCCGCCTCGACCCCGCCGGCTGGCACGCGGTCCACGACGCCCTGGACTCGCTCGCCCCGCTCGACGAGGCGCTGGTGGCGCGCGCGGACGGCCGCCCGTTCTGGGACCTGCCCGACGACGAGCTCTCGGTGCTCGGCGAGCCCGGCACGGTCGGGGCGCTGCTGCGGCGGATCGGCGAGGACGCCGGAGCCCACGCCGGCCACGTCATCGCCGCGCTGCACCACCGCCGGCCCGCCCTCGTCCCGCACCTGACCCGGACCACCCGGCGCGCGCTGCTGCCCCACCTCGAGGAGGGCGACAGCGGCGTCGAGGCCGTCGTGCGCCGGGAGCTGCGGGCCAACGAGGACGCGTTCGGCGAGCTGGAGGCGGCGGTGCGCGCGGACGTCGGCGACGTCGGCGAGGTCGGCGTCCCGACCCGCCTGCGCCTGCACGACGTCCTGCTGTGGCTGGCGACGACGTTGCGGCTGCCGCACGCGCAGCAGGAGGGTCGCCGGGTCAGGGAGTGAGGAACCGTGTGCGGAAGCGATCGGCGATCACGAGCAGGGCCAGCTCCGCGACGACGGCGACCACCACGAGCTCGGCGTCGAGGTAGCCCAGCGCGACGTTGACGCCGGCCAGGGCCACGAGCAGCCCGATCCGGCAGAGCCGCACCCCGAGCCGGTCGCGGCCCAGCAGCAGGGCTCCCGCCGCCACGAGCAGGAGCACCCCGACGACCGCCTCGCCGGCCGAGGCGACGACCAGCACCGGCGGCCTGCTGCCGGGCAGGAGGGCCCGGTCGTCGAGGACGATCTGCACGTCCGGGTCGCTGCTCCACAGCGCGAGCAGCACCGCGAGGCCCACCAGCGACACGAGCCCGAGCAGCAGCGAGCCCACCACCAGCACGACCCGGTGCACCCAGCGCGGCACGAGCGCGGCCTCGGCGCGCCGGAGCCCGGCGACGACGGGCCGGGTGCGCGTCGGTGGTTCCTCGACCGGCGCGGCCTCCACGACGGGACGCAGGGCCGCGGCGTAGGCGACGAGGTCCGGGCGGGAGGTGTGCGTGGCCAGCGCGGTGAGGTCGCGGAGCAGGGCGGCGCGGTCGGCGGGACGCAGCGGCCCGTCGGCGAGGTCCTTCGAGCGGACCGCGACCGAGTACGCGAGCACCCGCGGCCGGTCCAGCCGGGCGCGGCGCGCCAGGATCGCGAGGCCGAGCACCCCCAGGAAGACCGCGTAGATGATCGGCGCGGCCAGCGGGGTGAAGTAGTCGTTGCGGGCGGTGATGAACTTGCCGACCTCGTCGACGAAGAGCCCCGACCCGACGCCCACGCACACCGCGGTCGCCGTCGAGACCCAGCGGTTGCTCCAGGCCAGCGCGGTCAGCCCGCCCACGAGGAGCAGCAGCCCGCCCCACAGCGCGTGCGCGAGGTGGTACTCGCCGCCGCCGATCTGCGGGTAGTCGGTCAGCGCGAGGTAGAGCCGCGTGACCACCACCGTGACGCCGAACGTCACGGCCACGAGCCGGACGCTGCGCGCGGCGTCCTCGCGCGGTACCGGGCCCCGGTGGGCGCGGACGGTGTCCACCGGGGGCTCCTGCTCAGCCGTGGGCGAGGCGCGCATGGGTCTCCCGCAGCTCGCGCTTGAGGATCTTGCCGCTGGGGTTCTTGGGCAGCTCGTCGACGAGGACCACGTACTTCGGGGCCTTCAAGCCCGCCAGGCGCTCGCGGGCGTGGGCGACGATCTCGGCGGGCTCGGCCGTGTGGCCCTCGCGCAGGACGACCGCGGCCGCGACCGCCTCGATCCACTCCGGGTGCTCGACGCCGAACACCGCGACCTCGCTGACCGCGGGGTGGTCGTAGATCGCGTCCTCCACCTCGCGGCTGGCCACGTTCTCGCCGCCGGTGATGATGATGTCCTTCTTGCGGTCGACGATCGTGAGGTAGCCGTCGGCGTCCATCACCCCGAGGTCGCCGCTGTGGAACCAGCCGTTCTTGAACACCTCGGCGGTCGCCTCCGACTTGCCCCAGTAGCCGCGCATGGCGTGCGGGGTCCGGTGCACGATCTCGCCGACCTGCCCCACGGGCACCGGCTGGTCGTCCTCGTCGTGCAGCCGGGTCTCGACGTTGAGGCTCGCCCGCCCGGCCGTGCCCGCCTTCGTGATCTGTTCCTCGGGGAACAGCACGGTGGCGTTGGGGGCGAGCTCGGTCTGGCCGTAGTAGTTGAACAGACGGATGTCGGGCAGGCGCCGGCCCAGCTCCTCGAGCACGGCCACCGGCATGATCGCCGCCCCGTAGTAGCCCTTGCGCAGCGACGAGAGGTCGTGCCGGTCGAACGCCGGCGACCGCAGGAGACGGATCCAGACGGTCGGGGGGCAGAACATCTTCGTGATCCGCTCGGCCTCGACGGTGCGCAGGATCGTCTCGGGGTCGGCGGAGTCGACGACCACGCTGGTCGCGCCGAGGTAGACGTCGGGCGTGAGGAAGTCGTGCAGGGCCGCGCAGTGGTAGAGCGGCAGCGCGTGCAGCTCCACGTCGTCGCGGTGGTACTCGCCGTCGACGATGTCGCTGACGTACTGGGCGATGAGGTTGCGGCTGGTCATGATCGCGCCCTTGGGCGCCGACGTGGTGCCGCTGGTGTAGAGCAGCTGGACCGGGTCGTCGTCGCCGATCTCGACGTCCGGCTCCGTCGCGTCCTCGTGCGCGAGCAGCCGGTCGAACGAGGTCCAGCCCGGGCTGTGGCCGATGACGATCCCCAGCGCGGTCGGGACCTCGGCCGCCCCGAACGTGTCGACGAGCGCGTCCTCGACGATCGCCGCCGTCGCCCCGCTGTCGGTGAGGACGTAGCGGACCTCGGACGCCACGAAGTTGAAGTTGACCGGCACCGAGATGGCGCCGAGCCGCGCGAGCGCGAAGTAGGCGACCACGAAGGCGTAGGAGTTGTGCGAGAAGATCGCGACGCGCTGGTCCCGGACGATGCCCCGGGCCGCGAGCGCGTTCGCGACGCGGTTGGCGTCGGCGTCGAGCTCGGCGAACGTCCGGCGGGTCTCCCGGTGGACGACGGCGAGCTTGTCCGGGTACTTGATCGCCGTGCGCGCCAGCAGCGACCCGATCGTCTGCCGGCGGGCGCGCACCACGTCCGCGGTGAGGGGCGGGAGGTAGCGGTCGAGATCGTCCACCCCGCTGCTCCTACCGATCAACGCCGCTCGGGGCAATGGGCAGAGGTCGCCCGCCGGCGATCAGGTGGGTGCGCGGGGTCGTCCGCCGGGGCGTGGTCGTTGGGCGGTGTCGATGTACCAGGGCGGGGTGAACCAGGGCCGCCCGTCGGTCATGGTGATCGTCCAGTGCCCGTGGTGGACCAGCTGGTGGTGATACCGGCAGAGCAGGCACATGTTGTCCACCGCGGTCGCCCCGCGGTCCCGGAACCACTCCTGGATGTGGTGGGCCGCGCAGCGCCGCGGGCGGCGGGTGCAGCCGGGGAACGCGCACCCCCCGTCGCGCAGGTTCAGCGCCCGCCGGATCGCGTCCGGCGCGGTGCGCTGCGCGCGCCCGACGTCCAACGGTTCGGATTTCGACCCCAGGATCATGGGGAGGATCTCGGCGTCGCAGGCCCAGCGGCGCACGGTGGCGGCATCGACGCGGTGCCCGGAATCCAGCGTCCCGAAGCCACCGGTGTCTTTGAGGGCTGCGCAGAGCCAGCGGTGATCGATCGTGATCGTGAGCAGCGCGCGGCCGGGGCGCTCGGTCCAACTCTTCGCGTCGCCCGCTCGCCGCGGCTCGGGGATCAACGCCCACGGCGCCTCGGGCTCGGGCTTGTCGTCGGGGGGCTCGTCGTCGGGGGGCTCGTCGTCGGCGGGCTCGTCGTCGGCCGGCTCGTCGCCGTCGCCCGCGTTGCCGCCGTCGCCCGCATCGTCAGCGTCGGTCGCGTCGGTCGCGTCGGTCGCGTCGGTCGCGTCGGTCGCGTCGGTCGCGTCGTACGCGTCATCGCCGTCGTCGCCGGCGCTCACGTCGTCGTTGCTCGCGTCGTCGTCGGTGGCGTCAACACGGGTCGCGTCGTCGTCGGTGTCGTGGCGGGTGTCGGTCGCGAGACCGTGGGGGCCGCGGGCGTCCTGGACCAGGTCCTTGAACGCGTCAGCCTGACGCTGCTCCAGCGACCGCTCGTCCCCGGACCCGGCCGGCACGGACAGCACCCCGAACACCTCCACCGCCGCCTCGGCGTCCAACGGGTCGTGCAACCGGCCCTTGAACACCAGCGACCCGTCCCGGCGGCGCAACAACACCACCTCGTCCCGGGCGTCCTCCCCCTCCGGCGGTGGGGCGGCGCCGTCGGGGTCGTGGGCATCGAGGAACTTCCCGGCCAGCACCCGCAACATCCGCGGCGGCAACAACTCCGCGTGCTCGGCCAGCGTCCGCTCGACCCCCGCCCACACCTCCGGCGGTGGCGGGGACATCAGCCCGGAGAGCCGGGTCATCGTCTCCCGGATGACCCGCACATGCCCCGGATCGATCACCCCCGCCGCCACGCCACGACCGGTGCACGGCAGCAACGCGGGGAGCACCTCCCCCAGCAACGACGCCCGCGGGCACAGCTCCGCCGCCTCGGCGACCAGCCGTTTCGCCTCGGCGTGATCGAGGTTGTCGCGGTCGGCGACCAGCGACTCCACCGACCGGTACCCGGTGCCGGCCGCGACACCGGAGTCGGCGAGTGCGGCGATGCCCTGCAACCGCCGGAAGTAGGCCCGGCGCAGCGCGAGCACGTCGGTGCGGGCGCGCTCGAGCGCCGCACGCTCGCCCGCCCCCACCCCGTGTTCGCTCATGTGTTCGAACCTACCGCCGACCCCCGACACTCCGAGGCCGATTCGCCGAGGCCGCCACGGCGACATTCCGAGCGGCACCGTCAACAGCCCGCCCAGCCTGTCGACCATGCCGAGCGTGCCTCTCGACGCCGAGCGCAATCCGGCGAAGGGCACCCCTCACCCATCTACCCGACCCAAGGTGCCCCTCGCTCAGACCCCCCCTCACGGCGTCGTGTCGCGGGACGTGAGCGTCCCGTACGGGTCGCCCGGCGAACGAGCGTCAGACCGTGTCGGCGCCGATGGCGTTGCGCATCGTCGCGAAGACCTTGCTCTGCTCCGCGGTGAGGTGGTTCGGCGCGGCGGGGTGGATCTCGCCGTTGGCGGTGTGCAGCGGGATGTCGGCGTGCCCCGCCGCGGAGACCTGGGCCATCGACCACTTGGCGAACGCGCGGTGGTCGACCGTCCCGGAGTCGAGCACGGCGAGCCGCTCGTGCCGTGAGTCGGCACTGATCCGCCCGTAGAGCTCCTCCACGTTGCCCTGGGGGCCTTCGAGGACCTGGGCGAAGTAGTGGTCGGTGATCAGCAGGGCGCCCGTGATATCGGCGCCCTTGTTGTTCGAGCGGGCCTGGCTGAAGATCTCACCGAGGACCGTCGGGCGCTCGTTCTTCGGGATGCGGCTGTGGCTCTGGTAGATCAACCGGAAGACCGGCCCGGTCTCGTCGGCGTCGGCCATCGTGTCCCCTCGGGGTGGAGTGTGATCGCCGTCTCATTATGCTGGGCTCTCGGGAGCTGTCCAGAGGGGGCGCGCGATGGCGACGGCGGTGGAGACGACCTTCCACGGGGTCTCGATGGCGATGTACGACGACCTGCTCGGGCGTCTCGACTTCCGGCCGGGCGGCCCGTCGGAGCCGGGCTGCCTGTTCCACTTCACGACGCCCACCGAGGACGGGTTCCGCGGGGTGGACGTCTGGGAGTCCACCGAGGCGTTCGAGCGCTTCGTCCGCGAGCGCCTCGGGCCGGTCCTCGGCCACCTCGATATCGCGCCGCCGGACGTGCGCGTGTTCGAGGTGCACAACTACCTCATCGCCCCGCCGGAACGGCGAGGTTAGGAGCGCTCCACCGCGACCGCAGTGCGACGCTGGTCCCGTGGCCTCCATCGATCCCGCCGACGCCCGCCGCCGCCTCGAGGCCGGTGAGGCCGTGCTCGTCGACGTCCGCGAGCCCGACGAGTGGGCCGCCGGCCACGCCCCGGACGCCGTGCACCGCCCGCTGGCCGACCTCGACCCGGCCGAGTTCGCGGGCCGCTCCGTGATCACCACGTGCCGCGGCGGCGGGCGCGGGACCCGGGCCGCGGAGGCCCTCGCCGAGGCCGGCGTCGACGCCGCGAACCTGGACGGGGGTCTCCGCGCCTGGGCGGAGCGGGGCGGCGCGATCGTCCGCGACGACGGGTCGCCGGGCGCCCTCGACTAGCAGCGCCCGGCACCGCACCGTCTCAGACGGTCGACCGCTGCTCGTCGTCGATCACCGCGACGGGCGGCGTCACGGCCGGGCGGGTCGCCGGGAGCGCCGAGCAGACCAGCGCCCCGAGCGCCGCCACCACGGCGAAGACCCAGAAGTTCCACGCCAGCCCGAGCGCCGCGCCCAGCACGATCCCGCCGAGGTAGGGGCCGAGGATGGCGCCGAGCCGGCCGATGCCGTTGGCCCACCCGAGCGCGCTCGCCCGGACCGCGGCGGGGTAGAGCGCGGCGACGTAGCCGTTGACGAGGAACTGGGCGCCGATCGAGCCCATGCCCGCCACGGCGACGAGCACGTAGCTGACGGCCACGGGCGGCTGCAGGCCCAGCAGGCCGATCGCCAGCGCGGACGCGCAGAACGCGCTGACCACCACCGGCTTCGACCCGATGCGGTCGGCGAGCCGCGCGCCGGCGAGGGCACCGCCGATGGCGCCGAGGTTGAGCGCGAGCAGGAAGAGGATCGACGGGCCGAGGCCGTAGCCCGCGCGCGCCATGATCGCCGGCAGCCAGCTCCCGAGGCCGTAGGCCAGCAGCAGGCCGCAGAAGCTGGCGCCGGCGAACAGGAGCGTCGGGCGCAGCCGGTGGCGGGCGAACAGGCGGGCGAACGACCGGCGCGGGGACCCCGGGTCCTCGGCGGGCTCCTCGAGCAGGAGGCCGTGACGCTCGGCGATCCGCCGCGCCTCGTCCGGACGCCCCCGGGCGAGCAGGTAGGACGGGGACTCGGGCAGGAGCCGCAGCGCGAGCGGCAGCAGCACGAGCAACGGCAGCGTGCCGATCCAGAACATCGCGCGGAAGCCGAGGGCCGGGATCACGACCACCCCGACCAGCGCCGCGATCACCCCGCCGAACGCTCCCCCGCAGCAGGCGACGGCGTTGTACATCTGCCGCCGTCCGGCGGGCGCGAACTCGACCGCGAGGGCGATGGCCGTCGGGGTGACGCCGCCGAGCCCGATGCCGGCCACGAAGCGCGCGGCGCCGAAGACGAGCGGGGTGGGCGCGGCGGCGCTCACCCCCATCGCGACCGAGAACAGGACGACGGCCCAGATGAGGATGCGGCGCCGGCCGAGGACGTCGGTCAGGACGCCGGCCCCCAGGGCGCCGACGAGCATCCCGGCGAAGGTGACGGCGCCGATGAGCCCGACGTCCGGGGGCGTGAGGCCCCACTCGCGGTAGGCCAGCAGGGCGGGGGTGACGGTGCCGTGGACGAACAGGTCGTAGCCGTCCACGAAGATCGTGCACAGCGCGATGGCCAGGACGATCCTGCGGGCGGTCGCGGGATCGCGGCCGGGACCGGACGAGGGCATGACGGAGCTCCTCTCGAGCGAGGCAGGGAGTGGCCGAGGTCAGCTCGGCAGGGGGTGGTCCTGCGGACGGCGGGCGCGGCGGTGCGCGACGTCGCGCTCGCGCCAGCTCGCCGCGCGCTTGACCAGGACGGTGCGGGTGGCGTGCAGGACGGTGACGGGCGTGCCGTCGACGGTCTTGTGGGCGCGCAGGGCGTAGACGAGCACCCCGGCGTCGGGTCGCGGGCTGGGCCCGTCGGTCGCGAGGATCTCGCTCTCGACGTGCAGGGTGTCGCCCACGAACACCGGCGCGGGCATGCGGACGTCGTCGATCGCGAGGTCGGCCAGGGCGTTCTCGGTGAGGTCCTCGCTGGTCAGGCCCACGGCGAGGCCGAGCGCGACGCAGGCGTTCAGCAGCGGGCGGGGGAACGCCCCGTCCATGTAGGTGGCCATCGACTCGTGGTTGAAGTGGGTCTGGGCCGTGTTCATGGTCAGCAGCGATAGGAACTGGTTGTCGCTCTCGGACACCGTGTGCCCGCGGCGGTGGGCGAGACGCTGCCCGGCGACGAGGTCCTCGTGGTAGCGGGTCACGGCCGGCGCCCCGGCACCATGCTGGTGCGCCGGTACTCGACGACGGGGACGGCGTGCTGGTTCGTCCCGACGGTCCGCCAGGTCACCACGCCCCAGCCCGGACGGCTGCGCGAGGTGCGCCGCTCGACGACGGCGCTGGAGGCGTAGAGCGTGTCGCCGACGTGCACGGGCGTCGGGAACCGGACGGCGTCGGCGCCGAGGAAGCTGCCGCCGGACTCCGAGAGGTCCTCCACCGTGAGGCCCAGGACGACCGCGAACACCAGACCGGCCGGGACGGGCCGGTGCGCGTGCCCGTCGTGCCGGGCGCGCTCGGCGTTGACGTACGCCGGTTGGTAGAGGTGGGTCTGCGTGGCCCACAGGACGACGTCGGACTCCGTGACCGTGCGGCCCCAGTGGTGGTCGAAGGCCCGGCCCGGCGCGAAGTCCTCGAGGACCAGGAGTTCCTCGTCTCCGGCGATCACGGGTCCGTCACCGCCAGGACCTCGTCGCGCAGCGCCCTTCGGGCGACCTTCCCGCTCGCCAGCCGCGGCAGGCTCTCCGCGGAGCGGAACACCGTGCGCCGGGGCACCTTGAACCCGGCCGCGCGGCCCTTGACGTGCGCGCGCAGCTCCTCCTCGGTGACCGACGCCCCGTCCGCGAGCGCCACGACCGCGACCACCGCCTCGCCGCGCTCCGCGTCGGGGACCCCGAACGCCAGCGCCAGGCTCACCGCGGGGTGCGACTCCAGGACGTGCTCCACCTCGAGCGGGGAGACGTTGATGCCCCCGGTCTTGATGACCTCCTTGAGCCGCGAGTGGAAGTGGAGGGCCCCGCCCTCGTCGACACGGACCAGGTCGCCGGTGCGGAAGAACCCGTCGGCGGTGAGCACCGAGGCGGTCAGCCCGGGATCGCCGAGGTAGCCGCGGGTCAGGAAGCCCCGGATCAGCAGGTGGCCGGTCTCCCCGACCGCGACCGGCTCCTCGGTCACCGGGTCGACCACACGGAGCTCCCAGCCCGGCAGCGCCCGGCCGTCGCTGGTGAGGCGGACCTCGACGGGGTCGCGGTGGTCGGTCATGGCCGCGAGTCCGTGCGACTCGGTGAGCCCGTAGATGCTGCAGCAGCCCGTGACGCCGAGGTCCTCGACGACGAGGCGCTTGTCCTCGTACGAGTAGCCGGTCAGGCCCTTGCGCAGCGACGAGATGTCCCGGGGGTGCGCGGCGTTCGCGGCCAGCAGCGCCCGGGTCATGTTCCCGAGGCCGTAGTAGACGGTCGCCCGCTGCGACGCGATGAGGTCCAGCGCGGCGTCGGCGTCGAACGACTCCTGGAGCACCAGCGCGCCGCCGTGGCTCCAGACGGCGACGACCGCGTTGACCGCCGCGAACCCGTAGAACAGCGGGATCGCCACCCACGCGCGGTCGGTCGGGTCGAGGCCCATGCGCTCGCCGATCGCGAAGTCGTTGGCAATGGTCGCGTGGTGGCCGAGCAGCACGCCCTTCGGACGGGCCGTCGACCCCGACGTGTAGAGCAGGAAGAGGTCGTCGCCGCCGCCGACCCGCGCGCGGGCGGCAGCGAGGTCCTCGTCGGTGACGGTCTCGCCGAGCGTGAGGAAGTCCGCCCGGGAGAGCGCGTCCGCGGGCCGGGAGGCGTCGATGCCGACGACGGTCCGCAGCGACGGCAGCCCGGGGCGGACCGCCGACACCAGCGCGGTGAAGTCCTGCTTGAGCTGCCCGGCGGCGGTGATCAGCACGACGGCCCGGGAGTGCTCGAGGGCGTAGGTGAGCTCGTCCTCCCGGTACCAGGTGTTGACGGGCGTCACGAGCGCGCCGATCCGCGCGGCGGCGACGGTGGCGACGAGCCACTCGGGACGGTTGCCGATCAGGACGGCGACGCTCTCGCCGTGCCGCACGCCCAGCGCGAGCAGCGCCCGCGCCCAGGCGTCGACCTCGGCGTCGAGGGCGGCGAAGGTGAGCTCCACCCCCTGGTGGACGACGGCCGGACGCCCGGGCCAGCGCGCGGCCAGCTCGGCGACGAGCCCGCCGAGGGTGTCGGCAGCGGGTGCGGGGACGGTCATGAGCTCCTCCCCTCACGCAGTCCCCCGCGCGCCGGCAGCCCGCGGAGGTCGGACTCCAGGGCGACGACGCGGCCGCCCCGGGCGAGCGTCACGACGACCTGGTCGAGCCCGGCGCCGGCGAAGCACACGTTCGTCGGCATGGACCCGGCCCCGAGGTCGATCGTGCCCGCGGGCCGCAGCTCGGGGTCGACGACCTCGAGGGCGCCCGAGGTCGTGCCGGCCACCAGGAGGTGCCCGTCGGCGGCGACGGCCATCCCGTCGGGGTATCCGGACGGGAGGGTGACCGCCCGGCCGGTGGCGCGCAGCCGCCCGCCGGTGTGCTCGAGCTCGACGACGCGGGCGTGGCGGGTCTCGGCCAGGAAGAGCCGCCCGGGGTCGACGCCGAAGGCGAGACCGTTGGGGTAGCCGTCCGTGCGCCAGAGCACCTCGACCTCGCCGGTGGCGGGGTCGAAGGCGCACACCGAGCCCTCCCGCGGTTCGCCCTCGTGCGGGTCGCCGGAGGGGTCGGTGAACCAGAGCCGGCCGTCGGGCCCAACGACGCAGTCGTTGGGGGCCGACCCCGGCACCTCGAGCCGGGTCCGGACCGGCCCGGTGCCCGGCCAGGTCTGCAGCCCCGGGGTCCGGTCGGGGACGCCCGCCCGCGCCGGCATGTGCACCCGCCCGTTCTGGGCGATCCACACCGTGCCGGTCGCCGGGTCGTGGGCCAGACCGTTGGGGCCGCCGCCGGTCTCGGCGACCGCGACGGCGTCGCCGCCGTCGAGGGTCATCCGGTACAGCAGGCCGCGGGTGATGCTGGTGGCGACGACGTGCGTGCCGGTCCAGATCGGGCCCTCGGTGAAGCCGATGTCGCGGGCCAGCGTCCGGGGCGGTGACATCACCACCGTCGTGCTCGCGGCGGACATGACAGGTCTCCTCTCGTGCGGAGGTGGCGCGCACGGCACGGCGACCCGTCGGGGTCGCGGCGATGCGCGGAGGTGGACCGGTGCGGGCCGGTCGGGAAGGGACCTCAGGCCCCGGTCGACGCCCAGAGGCCCTGGGCGCGGAGCCGGTCGATCACCAGCTGCCCCTCGCGCGCCAGGTGGTCGCGGCAGAGCGCGGCCGCGGCCGCGCCGTCGCCCGCGCGCAGCGCATCGAGGATGGCGGCGTGGGCGGTGGCGGCGTCGATGTCGGTGGGCGAGACGCTCGTGAAGAGGCTTCCCGGCAGCTGGTGCGACAGCTGCAGGAGGACCGCCCGCAGCCGGCGGGACCCCCCGATGCGGTTGATCGTCTGGTGGAACGTCCAGTGCAGCTCGTAGGCGCGGGCCGCGTCGGACTCTCCCACCATCGCGTCGTTGACGGCGGTGAGCTCGTCGAGCTGCTCGGCGGTGATGGTCTCCGCCGCCCGGCTCGCGGCCATGCCGTGGATGACGCCGCAGATGCCGTAGTGGTCGAGGAGGTCCTCGGGCGAGATGTCGGCGACGAAGGTGCCCCGGTGCGGCTCGGTGGTGACCATGCCGTCGGACTCGAGGGCGACGAGCGCCTCGCGGACGGGGAGCCTGCTGACGCCCAGCTCCTCGGCGATCGCGTCCTGGGGCACCTTGCTGCCGAACCCGAGCTCGCCCGCGAAGATCTGCTCGCGGATGTGCTCGGCGACCTGGAACGAGACGCTCTGCCTGCTGATCCGTCGGGTCGCTCGTGCCACGGCCACCCTCCCTGTCGACGGACAACGCCCATCCTGCACTCCGCGACGCCCGGAGGTCGTCTCCCGGGCCGTCAGCGCGTCGCCTGGCCGCAGTCGACGTGCAGGGTGTGCCCGGTGATCACCCGCGAGTTCTCGGCGGCGAGGAACAGGACGGCGTCGGTGATGTCCGAGGCCTCGGCGTAGAAGCCGGGCAGGTTCACGAGGTCGGAGAAGTGCCGGTACGCCGCGTCGTCGTCGCTCAGCTCGAGGGCCTGGCCGAGGCCGATCACCATGTAGGAGCCGTGGTCGGGCTCGGGCTTGATGGTGGCGGGCGCGATCGCGTTGACGTTGATGCCGAACTCGGCGAGCTCGGTGGCCCACGCGCGGGTCAGCCCGGTGACGCCGTGCTTGGCCGCGACGTAGTGCGACAGCATCGCGTGCCCGCTGCCGATGACCGCCGACGAGATGTTGATGATCTTGCCGGAGCGACGGCCGATCATGTCCGGGACCACGTACTTCGCGGCCCACATCGGGCCCTTGAGGTTGATGTCGATCAGCGCGTCGAGGACGTCGCTGCGCATCTCGTGGATGGGGTCGAGCGCGGCCATCCCCGCGTTGTTGACCAGGATGTCGATCCGCCCGAACGTCTCGAGCGTCTGCTCCACGGCGGCCTTCACGGCGGCCTCGTCGCGCACGTCGGCCTTGACGCCGATCGCGCGCGCACCTGCCGCCTCGACCTCCTTGACCGTCCGCTCGAGATCGCCCTCGGTGGCCGTGGCGTACAGGTTCGGGATCGGCTCGCAGATGTCGAGCGCCGCGATGTCGACGCCGGCCGCAGCCAGCGCCCGGGCGTGGCTCGCCCCCTGCCCCCGGCCCGCGCCGGTGATCAGCGCGACCTTGCCGCCCAGCCCTCGGATGTCCGGCATGAGTTCCTCCTCAGATTGGATCAAATATGTATGATCTGTCATCAGGATGCGGGCGGCGGTGTGCTTCGTCAAGACCCGGCGGCGCGAGGCGGACGAACGGGGCATCCGCTACAACCGGTTGCGCGCGACCTGCTTGCTTCTGATCAACGGGTGCGGGAGCGTTCACCCAGCGCGATGTGACCCGCCTGACACGCACGGCGAGGAGGCCGTTCCCCGATGAAGCTCGCTCTCTACCTGCCGAACTTCCGCACCGAGGTGACGATCAAGGAGCTCGAGGACCTCACCGATCTCGCCGAGGAGCTCGACTTCGACTCGGTCTGGACGCTGGACCGCATCGTGGTCCCGGAGGCCTCGGACCGCGAGGAGCTCCAGTACACGTTCGGCATGATGGACAACCTGCCGCACGCCCTGCCCGTGCAGGCGCGCGGCCAGTGGTTCCAGGGCTACCCGCTGCTCCCGTGGCTCGCGGCGCGCACGTCGAGGGTCCGCATCGGGCAGAGCATCATCGACACCCCGTTCCGCGCGCCGGGCGTCCTCGCCGCGGAGCTGGCCACCATCGACCACCTGTCGGGCGGGCGCCTCAACGTGGGCCTCGGCGCCGGCTGGATGCCCGAGGAGTTCGCCGCCGCGAGCGCGACGGACATCTTCCCGAAGCGGCACAAGCACGTCCGCGAGACGATCGAGGTCCTGCAGGGCGTCTGGGGCAACGACCTGTTCGAGTACCACGGCGAGTTCGCCGACTTCGACCGCTGCGGGTTCGGCGCCAAGCCGCTGCAGCAGCCGCGCCCGCCGATCTTCATGAGCGGGCTCAAGGACCCGCTGCGCTCGGCGAAGCGCATCACGAAGTACGACCTCGACGGCTGGATCGGCATCCAGGACTCGCCGGAGGGCCTCGCGAAGTGGCTCACCGCGATCGACCAGCAGTTCGAGGAGATCGGCAGCCCGAAGCGGTCGAAGGACCTCGAGATCTGCAGCATGATCTGGACGGTCATCACCGAGGAGGAGACCGACCAGAGCACCGCGGGCGGTGTCGCGTCGAACCTGCTGGTCGGCACCGAGAAGCAGCTCACCGACCGGCTCAAGGCCTACAAGGACGCGGGGCTGACGATGCCGCTGATCTGGCCGCCGTTCACCGACGTGCCGGTGTCGAAGACGCTCGACGACCTCAAGCGGATCAAGAACGACATCATGCCGAAGGTCGAGGCGGCGTAGTCGTCCTCCCCGCGGCGGCCCGGCCCGGGCCGCCGCGGGGCCTCAGAGCCGGTCCCGGATCCAGTCGGCGATGAAGCCGGTGGCGGCGGGGATGTTGTCGGCGCTCACGTGCTCGACGCCGCCCTCCCGCGGGGTGAACCACTTGAGCTCGCGCTGCGGACTGTTCACCGCGGTCTCGTACTGGGCGGTCGCGTACTCACCCGGGATCTGACGATCGTTCGTGCCGTGGGTGACGAGGAACGGCACGGTGATCTTCTCGGTGACCCCGGCGAGGCTCATCGCGGGCGCCCACGCCATGAACTCCTCGAGGGTCTCCTTGCCGAACACCCACTGGACGTGGTCCCAGTAGTGCGGCACGGGGCGGTCGCCCTCGCGTGCCAGGCGACGCTCCTGCAGCGCGCCCCAGTCGTAGTTGGCGCCCCAGGCGACGCAGAGGCGGAAGCGCTCCTCGAACGCCGCGGCGCGCGGCGCGTAGTAGCCCCCGAGCGACCACCCCATGATGCCGACGCGGTCGTGCGCGATGTCGTCGCGCGTCTCGAGCCAGTCGACGCACGGCCCGGCCCAGGCCTCGCTGTCGTGCCGCCCGGTCAGCCCGCGCAGCCGCAGCGCCTCACCGCTGCCGGGGTGGTCCACGATGAGGGTCGCGACGCCCCGCCGCGCGAGCTCCTGGGCGATCCCCGAGCCGTGCACCATCTCCTTGGTGCTGTCCAGGCCGTTGGTGAACACCATGCAGGGCGCCGGCCCCGCCGTCGCCGCGGGCACGAAGAGCCCCGGGAAGGCCGCGTCGCCGTACGGGATCTCGACCCGCCCGGTGGGGTCGCCGTCGAGCGTGAGCGCCCGCTCGAAGGCGTCGAGCATCGCGCGGTAGGCCGTCCACCGCGGCGTGTGGTGCCGGCTCTGCAGGCGTTCCGCGGTGAGCAGGTGCACCGCGGCGCGGCGGTACCGGGCCGCGGCGCTGAGGGGGTGGCCCGCGGCCTCGTCCTCGCGCGCGAGGTCGAGGAGGCGGTCCGCGACCGCGGTCCACGAGCGGAAGAACAGCTCGGTGCCCGCGTCGTCGCCGTCCCGGGCCGCGTCGAGGACCGGCGCGCAGGCCTGCATGACCTCCTCGATGTGGGCACCGGTGTTCAGGGCGATGTTGACCGACAGGTTCCAGACGTAGTTGCCGGGGAAGATCTCGAACATCGGGGCGGCTCCTCGCCGGTCACCAGTGGATCGGGGGCAGGCCGGGCACCGGCGAGGGGAACACCGGCACGGTCGAGCCGCGCAGGCTCCCGAGGTGGACCCGGTCGAGGTCCGGCCCGCCGAAGGTGACGCTGGCGAGCCAGGGGGCGAGGGTGCCGCCGGTGCGCGCCAGCGTCTCGAAGGGGACGGGCCCGCCGGCCGCGAACGCCTCCTCGAAGCGCGCGGTGGCCTCGGGGTCGCCGTCGCAGAAGAGCTCGAGCAGGTCGCCGTCGGGGGTGAGCGCGACCAGGCGGTCCGCGAAGATCATCGTCGCCCAGAGGTTGCCGTAGGCGTCGAAGGTGATGCCGTCGACGAGGCCGGCGCCCAGCGAGCCGGGGCCGAAGACCTCGCGCTCGAGGACCGAGGCGTCGTCGGCGATGCGCATCCGGGTCACGCGCTTGGCGGTGGTCTCGGCGACGTAGAGCCACCGCTCCTCGGCGTCGAAGCGGATCTCGTTGGTGAAGGCGAAGCCGTCGGCGACGACCCGCAGGCCGTGCCCGTCGAGCACGGCGACGTACCCGTCGGCCACGTGCCGCCCGATGGCGTCGCTCCACGGGTCGAGCATCGTCGACACCGTGATCCAGATCCGGCCGCGCCGGTCGCGCAGCACGAAGTTGACCTTGCCGAGGGGGTGGCCGTCGATCGTGTCGTGCAGGGTGCGGACCCGGCCCTCGCGGTCCATCACCTCGAGCGCGTCGGTGCCGAAGTTGGCGACGAGGATGTCGCCGTCCTCGGCGAAGGCCAGGCCGTTGGGCAGCGTGCCCGACAGCAGGCTGCCCGCCATGTCACGTTCCGTGTCGAAGTGCGCGGACGGGCGGGCGGCGACGAGGTCCTGCGTGCCGTCCGGCCGGATCCGGACGACGCCGCCCCGCGCGTCGGCGGTCCACAGGGTGCCGTCGCGCTCGGCGAGGATGCACTCGGGGCGCTGGAGGCCGGCCCCGACGGTCCGGACCGCGGCGGGGTCGAACTCCCAGCCCACCAGCGGGTTCGGGCCGGTCGGCATCAGAACGGCTGGGCGAGCTGCGTGAACGCCTCGCCCATCAGCCCGGCGTGGTCGGCCCCGGGCGTGCCCGGGTGGGTCTCCCACCAGCTGATCTGCGCCGAGGTCTCGACGACGTAGCGGCAGCGCTCGAAGCGGCGGTCCGCGACCTTGCGCAGGGCGTCGTCGAGGTCGCCGGCGGCCTCCAGCTCCTCGCCGAGGGCGACCGCGTCCTCCAGACACATCGCCGCGCCGGACGCGAGGTGCGGCGTCGTAGCGTGTGCGGCGTCGCCCAGCACGAGCACCCGGTCGCGGTGCCACGGTGCCGGCAGGATGAGGTTCTCGAAGTGGGTGTAGTTGATCGGCGTCGTGCCGTCGACCGCGGCGCGGGCGGTCGCGGCGAACCCGCCGAAGGGCGCCAGGCGGGCGCGCACCGCGGCGGCCATGTCCTCGGGGGGCCGCGAGTCCGCGTCGACCGGGAAGAGCACGTACATGTACATGCTCTCCGGGCCGGTCGGGGTGAAGCCGATCGTGGTCTCCTCGCCGCCGACGATCTGGCACTCGGTGGTCAGCGCCGCCGGGCGCGGCAGCACGACGCGGTAGATGCCCTGCCCCAGGAAGCGGATGTCGACCGCGCCGAACACCAGCTCGCGCACGGTCGAGCGCAGCCCGTCCGCGCCCACCACGAGGTCGTAGCGCGCCCCCGCGCCGTCGGCGAACGTCGCCGTCGCCGCGCCGCCGTGGTGCTCGATGCCCGTGAGCGCGCTCCCGGTGCGCACCGTGACCCCGAGGCCGCGGGCGCGGTCGAGCAGGATGCGGTGCAGCTCGGGGCGCATCATCCCCACCATGCCGGGTTGGTCGGTCCCCACCGCCTTCGGCAGCGGGAAGCGGGTGAGGTGGTGCCCCTGCGGGTCGAACAGCTCGAAGTCGTCCATGGCGTAGCCGTGCGCGAGGCACTCGTCGTAGACCCCGAGCCGCTCGAGCGCCCGCAGCGCCGCCCCGATCAGCGTGATGCCGCTGCCGAGCGCGTGGACCTCGGCCTCGCGCTCGACGAGCTCCACGTCGACGCCGCGGGAGGCGAGCGCGCCGGCCGTGGCCAGCCCGCCGATCCCGGCGCCGACGACCAGTGCCCTCGTCATGGTGCAACCTCCTCCGCAGGTGCCGACGACGTTAGGGGCGTGGCGCGGGCGCCGGTTAGCGACGCGTGTCGATGCGAGTCATCGACGGCGTCGATGCTCTGGAAGCACTTGCGTCAGCGGTCCATGGCCGCCGCGGCCCGCCGGACCCGCTCGCGCAGCCAGCGGTGGGCGGGGTCGGCGTCGGTGCGCGGCGACCAGAACATCGCCTCGGTCATCGGCGGGAGGTCGAAGGGCGGGTCGAGCACGCGGATCGGCAGGTGGGGCACGAAGGCGGCCGCGAGGCGCTCGTGCAGCAGCGCCACCAGGCGCGTCCCCGGCAGCATCAGCGGCTGGATGACGAAGCTCTGGGTGGACACGTCGATGTGCCGGTCGATGCCGAGGCGCCGCAGCCGCAGGTCGCTGATGGTCAGGCCGGGGGTGCCGTCGTAGGCGAGGTACGGGAGCGTGCGGAACTGCTCCTCGGTGATGTGGTCGCCGATCTCCGGGTGGTCGCGGTCGACGGCGACCACGAACCGCTCGGTGAACAGGGGCGCCGAGCGGGCGTCGGAGCCCCGGCTCGCGAGCTCGGTGGGCAGCACGAGCAGGTCGAACTCCGAGCGCCCGAGCCGCTCGATCGCGTCGGTCGCGGCCGGGCGGACGTTGAGGCGCAGGTTCGGCGCCTCGGTCTCCAGCTCGACCAGCAGCGGCCGGAGCAGGACGAGGAGCACGTAGTCGCTGGCCATCACCGTGAAGGTGCGCCGTGCCGTGTGCGGGTCGAACTCGCGCGTCGCGCGCACCGTCGACTCGATCGTGTCCAGGGCGTCGCGGATGGGCGCGATGAGCTCGAGCGCGGTCGGCGTCGGGCGCAGTGTGCGCCCCTCGCGCACCAGCAGCGGATCGTCGAAGAACCTCCGCATGCGCGCCAGCGACGCGCTCATGGCCGGCTGGCCCACCGAGAGCCGCTCGGCCGCCCGCGTCACGTTGCACTCGGTGATCAGGGCGTCGAAGGCGACGAGCAGGTTGAGGTCCAGCTGCTGGAGCAGGGAGTCGCGGTCCATCGGTCGGCACCACCTCCGGGCGGGAGCCGATGCTAGCGGGTGGGCGGCCCGATCATCGATGCCATCGATCAGCGGGCCCGAAAGGTCAGCGGGCCCGGACGGTCAGCGGGAGCCGGTCGAACCCGCGCAGCATCCGGTTCGCCTTGCGCGCGGGCGACCCGGCGAGCCCGATGCCCGACGCGCTCGTGACGAGCTCGCCGAGGACCACCCGCCCGATCAGCCGGGCCACCGGCGCACCGAGGCAGAAGTGCACGCCGCGCCCGAAGGACACGTGGTCGTTGGGCTCCCGGTCGACGAGGAAGAGGTCCGGGTCCGCGAACCGGCGGGGATCCCGGTTGGCGCTGCCGAAGGCCACCATGACGCGGGCCCCGGCCGGGACGGCGACGCCGGCGACGGTGGTGTCGGTGGTGGTCACCCGGAAGAAGCCGGGCTGCACGGGCGCCTCGAAGCGCAGCGACTCCTCGACGGCCGCGGGCACCAGCTCGGGCCGCTCGACCAGGCGCGCCCACTGCTCGGGGTGCGTCGCGAGGGCGTGCGCGAGGTTGCCGAGCATGTTGACCGTCGTGTCCATCGCGGCGACGAGGATCCCGCCGAGCAGGGAGACGACCTCGGACTGCCCGAGCTCGCCGCGCCCGCCGGCCTGCACGATCCGGTCGGCCCACCCGTCGGGGGCATATTCCCCGTCGGCCGCGATCCGGGCGACGAGACCGAACAGCCCGCCGGTGGCCTCGCCGAGGGTCGCGGACTCGCCGCCCGCCGGGCACCCCATGGAGTCGAAGATCGTCGCCGCCCACCGGCAGTACTCCTCGCGGTGGCGGTCGGGGTAGCCCATCAGCTCGGCCATCACCGTCGTCGGCACCGGCTGGGCGACCTGCGCGACCCAGTCGACCCCGCCCTCGGCCAGGGCCGGCCCGAGCGCGTCGCGGACCAGCTCCCGCACCCGCGGCTCGAGGGCGGCGATGGCCTTCGGCGTGAAGTCCCGGGCGACCGCGCGGCGCACCCGCGTGTGCTCGGGCGGGTCGGTCGAGAGGATCACCCCGCCCTCCTCGGGCGTGCCGACCGGTTCGAGCCCGGCGCCCTGGGCCGACGAGAACGTCTCCCAGTCGCGCAGCACGGCGGTGACGTCGTCGTACCGGGAGACGAGCCAGACGCCGTAGCGGTCGAGGTGGGCGCAGGGGGCCTCGTCCCGCAGGGCGGCGAAGGCCGGGTACGGATCGTCACGCTGGCCCGGCGCGAAGGGGTCGAAGGTGGACCAGTCCGTGCGGCCCGACGTCGTCGTCACCGCGGCACCTCCGGCGTGCGCGCGGCCCACGGGTTCGTCAGGTCCTCGGCCAGCTGCGGCGCCACCCCGTCCTCGGTGCCCGCCCGCCCGTCCGCGGAGGGGAAGGCCTCCATCATCGAGTCGGGCATGTGCCAGTTGCGGTAGAAGTCGTTCGACCCCTGAGAGGGCCGCCACGTCCGGGCCCGCCAGTCCGGCACGTAGTTGCGGTAGCCGCCGGAGTTGAGCTCGACGCGCAGCCCGCTGGGTTCGCGGAAGTACAGGAAGTGCTGTTCCCCGATGCCGTGCACCGACGGCCCGTACTCGATCGGCGTGCCGTTCTCGATGAGCAGGTCCGCGGTGCGGACGAGATCCTCGGGGTGGTCGGCCCAGAACGCGACGTGGTGCACCCGGCCCGCGGTCGGGGACGTGTCGATCACGATGCCGAGGTCGTGGGACTTCTCGTTGGTGGTGAGGACCGAGAACACCGTCACGGGGGCGTCTTCGAGGTCGGTGAAGGCCATGACCCGGAAGCCCAGGACGTCGGCGTACCACTGCGCGAAGCCGCGCACGTCGGACGCCGCGATCGTGACGTGGTCGAGGAAGCGTGGGGCGGCGCCGTGGCTGCTGCGACGCTCCGGCCGGTCCGGGTAGGTGGACGCGTAGCCCTCCTCAGCCACGAACGGCGGCAGGTCCCAGACCAGGCTCATCCGGTGCCCGAAGGGTCCGACGAACGTGAAGGTCCGGCCCTGGGCGGGCAGGTCGTCGCGCCACTCCCCCGTCACGCCCGCCGCCTCCACGCGCCCGACGAGCTCCTCGAGCGCGTCGGGCCCCTCCGTGCGCCACGTCATCGCGGCGAGCCCCGCGTCCGGCCCCGGGGCCACGACCAGGCTGTGGCGCTGGTGGTCGCCCCAGCAGCGCAGGTAGACCTTCCCGTCGGCCCGGTCGATCACCCGCAGCCCGAAGCGCTCCACGTAGAAGGCGACCGAGGACGCGACGTCCGGGGTGGTGATCTCGAGAGAGACCAGGTGACTGAGCAACCGGGGCATGCCGTGTCCTCCCGTGCGTGCGTGCGCGGCCCGGCGCGGTGCCGGCCGGGTCGTCCGCGGAGAACGCTAGGTCGCCGTTCAGATCACCGGAAGGAATTGCTGTCGATGTGTGCCATCAGCGTTGTCGATGAATTGTCAGCGGCTGGGCTGCACCCGCTTGGGCTCGCCGGGCATCTTGGGGGTGCCTCCCTCGTGTGAGCGCTGTGGTCACCGCAGTTTGACCAGGTACCGACGGAGCGCTGCGGCGGAAGTTGTCGGGCGAGTTGTCGATCAGTAAGCCCATCAGCCGCCGCCGGCAGGACGGACCCCGAGCCGCCGGGCGGCGGGCAGCACGCCCCGCACCCCCGCTCACCCGCCCGTCGAGGGCCAGCTCGCCGAGCAGTACCACCCCGCGCAGCGACGCCACCGGCACCGCCCGCGCGGCCGCGAGCAGGCCAGCGCGAGGTCAATGCTCCGGGTGTTCCTGTACTGAGCTGGCACCCCAGACGATGATCATCGCTCCGAGCAGCGAGGCATGGCATGCAGTCGGGCCGAGATGACCACCGAGCCTCCGACAACGAGCCGGTGAAGGGGGGCGCAACGTCCGGCAAGATCAACGGGATGGCGGAGGGGACCTCGATGCGCCCCGCGGCCCGATTGAGGGTTGGCCGGCGATGGGGGCCGCGACGGCGTTTCATGCCCGGGAGGTGATCCAAGGGTCAACGACCAGCGAGCGTGCTAATTCACGTTCGGCCTCAGTTCTCCCCTGGTCATGACGATCACGCCGGGCGAGGCGTTCTGGATACCCTCGAATCGCGGCAGCGCGCGCACCCCGAGCTGCGCCGCGAGCGCCCTGGCGGCGCCCTCCTCCTGGGTACCGGGGCGGAAATAGACAGCGCTCTCGGGGACGTCGACGGCGTTGTAGTTGCTGACCACTGGGACGTTCCAGCCCCGCTGGCGCAGCTCGTCGGCCGCGCGGTCTGCCAGACCGGGGATCGTCGAGTTGTTGTACACGCGGGCGATGCACGGTGGCGGCGCTGACGGAGGCGCAAGTACCGATTCGACAACATCCCTCTCCACAGATGTGCCCTCCGCAGCCTTCTGTAGTTGCGGACGCGTGACTCCCGCCTGCAACAGCCCCTGAAGGAACGCACTTTCCGTCTCCGGCGTCGATTGGTCCGGGTTGTACCGCGCCTGCGTGTTCAGGGCGGGGCGCTCATCGCTCCACTCCAGGCCTGGCGGGTACTGAGCACCTACCGAGCGCACTAACGCGTTAACGCGTTGTGGACTCCCGGGACCGCCGGCGTCGGCCCACCCCGGCTGCTCCATGGGGTCGTAGTAGAAGACTGGCCGCGCTCCGCAGGGCACGGGAGGCGTGACGGGCTGGCCATCGGAGGTGAGGCCCGTCAGGAATTCCTTTATGCCACCGGGGTTCATCCTCAAATCGGTCCGGCCGGGCAGGCACGCCACCACCCCGCGCGTGTCGACCCAGCCGCCCCAGCCCGTCCTCTTGGAGGTCTGGTCAGGTCCGGGACAAGTGGTCTCCTCGCGACCACTCCGAACATCGGCAAAGAGGAAGAGCTGGACGGCCCCCTGCACACACTCTGCTCCCCCACCGCAATCGTTGAGGATCCTTCGTATCGTGAGGTCAGGCGAGTCAGTCCCGGCGCTCGTGTTTTCGAAGGTCGCACGAAATACCGGGGGGGAGAACCTCAGCCCGCCTCCACCGGGGCCGACACCTGTGCCGCCGCCGCCCGGACCTCCCGTCCCACCGGGATCGCCCGCGCCGGGGGCGACCGCGGCGGCCGGACCGCCCACACCCAGGGCAACTGCGCCCGGGGCAACCGCGCCCGGGGCAACCGCGCCCGGGCCAACCGCGCCCGGGGCAACCGCGCCCGGGGCAACCGCGCCCGGGCCAACCGCGCCCGGGCCAACCGCGCCCGGGCCAACCGCGCCCGGGGCACCGCCTGGCGCGATCGACCCGCCCGCCAGCGGCCCGCCGGCCGGAGGGGTGCCCGGCGCACCACCGGGCACACCACCGGGCACCCCACTGGGCACACCACCGGGCACACCAGTGCCCTCGGGGACGGGTTCGGGGCCGGGCGGCAGGGCGCCCGGGTTGCCGGCACCGGGCGGAACTGCGCCGGGCTGAACGGTTCCTGGCGACGGGCCGGGTACCGGGCCGGTCGAGGAGGTCAAGCCGGGCGTCGTCCCGGGCGAGCTGGACGGTGTCGCACTGGGGGGCACCGGGCCCCCGCCGCCGCCGACCGCAATCAAGACCGCGACGGCGGCGACCCCGGTGGCGACGGCGAGAACGATGCCCGCAGTCCGCAGGCGCGAAGGGGCGGGTTTCCCGGGTCCTGTCATTCTCCTGCTCCCCCTGACGACGGGCCTCGACCTCGCGTTCACTCGATCGTGTGTCGAGACTGGGGCATGAGAGCACTAGTGGGACTCCGGATCGAGACGACGCGCCGCGCGCGCACGCTGTCGCGCTCGATCAGACGCGTGGACGCTCGCGGAGTGAGCGGGCGCTCAATGCCGGCACCCGGTGATGGTGAAGAGGTGGCCTCGTGGACCCGGAACGGCCTGCACAACGCCATCGACAACCCGAACGTGATCTACGACCAGGGGGACCAACGACGACGAACCGCCCACCGCATCACCATCTCGATGAGCGAGGCTCGCCAGCCAGTTGCGAATGCGGTCGCGCGTCAGCGCCTCGACGGTCGGTGCGTCGCCCTGCTCCCGACACCACCGAGCGAAGAACCGCACAGTCTGCAGGTAGGTGGCCGCGGTGCGATCCGACTTCCCCTCGGCCCGGAAGTGCCGCCAGAAGGACGCTGCGAGGGCGTCGACATCATCGGACACCGGGCCGGTCATCGGGTGGGCTAGCGCTATGGTCGGGCCACCCGATCATCTGTCAGGCCTCTTTCCCGCTGGTCAGAGGGTTCGCGCGCGACGGCTGCACGCGCTTGGGCTCGCCGGGCATCTTGGGGTACTCGGGCGGATAGGGCAGGTCGCCGAGGTCGTGGTCGCGCTGGTCGCGCTCCACCCACTCCAGAGCGGTCTCGAGGCTGCCCGGGTCGTCGTGCAGGCCCGCGAGCGCGTCGCCGTGCTCGGCCAGCACGCCCGCGGCGGTGAGGACGTCGAAGTCGTCGGGGTCGACGTCGGGGAGGTCCTCCCAGCGCAGCGGCATCGACACCGTCGCGCGCGGGGTGCCGCGCACCGACCACGCCGAGGCGATGGTGCGGTCGCGGGCGGCCTGGTTGTAGTCGAGGAAGACGCGCTCGCCGCGCTCCTCCTTCCACCAGTCCACGGTGGCCTCCGACGGGATGCGCCGGCAGACCTCGCGGGCCAGCGCGATCACCGCGCGGCGGACCCCGACGAAGTCCCACTCGGGGCGCACGGGCACCAGCACGTGGATGCCGCGCCCGCCCGAGGTCTTCGGGCGCCCGTGCAGGCCGGCGTCGGCGAGGACCTCGCGCAGCACCCCGGCGACGCGCACGGCGTCGGCGAAGTCGGTGCCCGGCTGCGGGTCGAGGTCGATGCGCAGCTCGTCGGGCTGGTCGACCTGCCCGCGGCGCACCGGCCAGGGGTGGAAGTCGAAGGTGCCGAGGTTCGCCGCCCACGGGAGCACGGCGGTGCGGGTCGGGCAGATCTCCGTCGCGGGGCGGCCACTGGGGAAGCGCACCTCGACGGTGTCGACCCACTCGGGGGCGCCCTTGGGCACGCGCTTCTGGTAGAAGAACTCGCCGGTCACCCCGTCGACGAACCTCTTGAGGTGCGTCGGGCGCTCGTACAGCACGGCGAGCAGCGGCTCGCGGACCGCCACGTAGTGCTCGACGACCTGCCGCTTGGTGATCCCGCGGTCCGGGAAGTAGACCTTGTCGGGATTGCTGACGCGCACGGTCAGACCGTCGACGTCGATCTCCTCCGCCGGGGACTTCGCCACGGCGGCAATCTACTAGTCCTCGCCGGTGACGCCGGTCTCGTCGGCGGTGCGCAGCCGGTCGGCCAGCGCCTGGAGCTCGCCGCGCAGCCGGTCGATCTCGCCGTCGACCATGCCCGTCTCGGCCGCCACGCGGCGCTGGATCGCCAGCACGGGGTCGCGCAGCGCGTCGCCCTCGGGGGTGCAGGTGACCTCGACCGTGCGCTCGTCCTCGGGGCGGCGGCGCCGCACGACGCGGCCGCGCTCCTCGAGGCGCTGCAGCAGCGGCGAGAGGGTGCCGCTGTCGAGGTGCAGCTCGCGGCACAACCGGCCCATGGTGGTGGGGCCGTTCTCCCACAGGACCAGCAGGACGACGTACTGGCTGTACGTCAGCCCGAGGGGGGCGAGCCCGCGGCGGAACGACGCCGCGATCGCGCGCGAGGCGTCGTGCAGCGCGAAGCACAGCTGTGCGTCGAGCTTCGTGGGCGCCGCGGAAGTCGCCGGGGTCTCCGTGCTCATGGCACCAGGGTAGGCCCGACGGGAAGTGGTGCGGGTTACCGTGGGGTGATGAGTGCGTCGAAAGGCCCAGGTGGGGGCGTTTCCGGGACATCCGGGTCGGGAGCCGACGAGCCCCCGGGCCCGCCCGGGCGCTTCGCCGACGACCTCGTCGGCCTGGATCCGGACGATCCCGAGGCCCGCGCCTTCGCCGCCCACCTCGACCGGATGGAGCACGTCGGACCGGCCGCGTTCACCGTGGAGGGGCAGCTGGCCGGGGTCCGCGACTTCGCCGACTCCGCCAATCGTGCGGACGGCCCCCGTCGCCTCGCGGCGATCGTCCTCGTGGCGCTCGTGCTCCTCGGCACCGGTTTCGTGATCTTCGAGGTGCTCGAGGTGGTCTTCGGCACGGCCCTCTAGGACGTGCGCGCCGTATTAGCCTGGATGCATGAGCAGTGACGCCTCGATCGGCACCCCGAAGGTCAGCAAGTCCGACGCGGAGTGGCGCGAGCAGCTCACGCCCGAGGAGTACCAGGTGCTGCGCCGGGCCGGGACCGAGCGCCCGTTCACCGGCGAGTACGACGAGGTCTTCACCGAGGGCGTGTACTCCTGCCGTGCCTGCGGCGCCGAGCTCTTCCGTTCCGAGACCAAGTTCGCCTCGCACTGCGGGTGGCCGTCGTTCTACGCGCCGTCCGCCGACGACAACGTGATCCTGCGCGAGGACAGCTCGATGGGCATGACCCGCGTCGAGGTCCTGTGCGCGACCTGCCACTCGCACCTGGGCCACGTGTTCAGCGGCGAGGGCTACGGCACGCCCACCGACCAGCGCTACTGCATGAACTCGGTGAGCCTGCGCCTCGAGCCGACCGCCTGAGGCGCCCGCCCGACGGGGGTGTGGCCGCGGCCCGGGCGATCGTTACGGTGACCGGCCGATGACTGCCGCGCTCACGTCCCGCGACCGTCCCCGCCGGATGCTGCGGGCCCTCGCCCGCCACCTCGCCCCGGTCCAGCCCCGCCGGCTGCTCGTGGCCGCCGGCCGGCGGCTCTCGCCCCGCCGGCTGACGGGGCTGCGCACCGCGCTCGGCGCCCTCGAGCAGGGCAGCTGGATGGGGGGCCTGGAGGCGCACGTCCCCAACCGCGGCGACCGGTTCGCGGTGTTCGGCGAGATCGTCGAGCGGCTGGGCTCGCCGCGCCCGCTGTACCTCGAGTTCGGCGTGCACGAGGGCCGGACGCTGCGCTGGTGGAGCGAGCACCTCACCGCGCCCGGCGCCCGCATGATCGGCTTCGACAGCTTCGACGGCCTGCCCGGCGACTGGCACGCCGACGCCCCGGCCGGCAGCTTCGCCACCGGGCGCGTCCCGCGGATCGACGACCCGCGGGTCGAGATCGTGCCCGGGTGGTTCTCCGACACGCTGCCCGGCCGGGAGCTGCCGCCGCACGACGAGCTGGTGGTCAACGTCGACTGCGACCTCTACTCGAGCACGCGCGAGGTCCTCGACTGGCTCGAGGACCACCTGCGGCCCGGCACGCTCGTCTACTTCGACGACCTCTTCGACCACGACGCCGAGCTGCGCGCGGTCTGGGAGTGGGTCGACGCGCACCCGGAGACGGTGCGCCCGCTGTCGATGGCACGCTGGGGTCAGCACCTGCTCCTGGAGTACCGCCGCCCCTGAACTGGTCCGAACGGAGCAGCCAACGGGTCCGCAGCGAGGTTTTCGGCGCCGGCACCGGTGTCCGACGCCACCGACGGCGGGCACGGACCGGCAGGATCACTACCGTCGGGAGACGGCCACCCCGCCTCGCGCCCGAGCCACCGCGTGCAGAGAGGACGAAGCCGTCGATGGGCCACCCGCTCCGACCCGGTAACGCACAGGACCACCACCCGCGCCGCCCGCACCCGCTCTCCGCCCGTCTGCCGCGCTTCGACGAGACGGTCCAGTACGACGTCATCCGCGACTGCCTCATGCCCGAGGAGCAGATCGACGGCGTCTACTCCAGCGAGAGCGCCGGGATCGCGCTGTGCGGCATCACCAACCGCCGCGTCATCCTGCTCGACACCGCCTTCCCCGGCGGCCGCGCCGCGCTGATCACGGCGCCCTACAGCCGCATCACGACGGTCTCGTACGTCTCGTCGGAGGACGAGCCGATCTTCTCCCGCACCGTGGCCATCCAGGTCGGGCGGACGTTCTACGAGGTGACCTGCCGCGGCGAGGAGCAGGCCGCGGAGATCCACGACCTCATCACCTGGCACCTCATCGACTGAGGGCGAGCATCCCACCGGCCGGGGCCATCAGCTCCTCGACCCCGCACGCGGCGATGCCGCGCTCGCGCGCGACGCGCACGACGAGGTCGGTCAGGTAGGGCCAGGTGCACACCACGGCGTCGACGTCGCGCCCCACGAGCTCGCCCACCCGGGCGGCCACCCGGGTGGCGATGTCGGGGCCGGGGCGCAGGAGGGTGCGGTCGACCAGGTGGACATCGACGACACCCGGCGCGTGCTCGGCCAGGAGGCGGCGCGCCTCACGGACGTGCTCGGCCGCCACGTGCAGGAAGCCGACGGTCGCCACACACGGAATATGTCATGTCGCGTTGCGTGAGGCGAGAACTTGATCGATGTACGGCTCGTCCGGTACGCCGGACGGTGGGGCGTTACGGCAGAGAGGTGACGAGCTGCTCCGGTGAGACGCGCGGGCCCGTGAAGAACGGGACCTCCTCGCGCACGTGGCGCCGCGCCTCGGTCGCCCGCAGGTCGCGCATGAGGTCGACGATCCGGTCGAGCTGGTCGGACTCGAAGGCGAGGATCCACTCGTAGTCGCCGAGCGCGAAGGCGGGGACGGTGTTGGCGCGCACGTCGGCGTAGCCACGGGCGGCCTTGCCGTGGTCGGCGAGCATGGTGCGCCGCTCCTCGTCGGGGAGCAGGTACCAGTCCAGCGAGCGCACGAACGGGTAGAGGCACAGGTAGCCCTTGGGCTCCTCCCCCGCGACGAACGCCGGCAGGTGGCTCTTGTTGAACTCCGCGGGCCGGTGCAGCGCCGTCGACGACCACACCGGCGTCGACGCGCGCCCGAGCGCGGTGCGCCGCAGCGCGGTGTAGGTGGCCTGCAGCGACTCGATGTCCGGGGCGTGGGTCCAGACCATCCAGTCGGCGTCGGCGCGCATGCCCGCGAGGTCGTAGAGCCCGCGCACGGCGACGCCCTTGCCCTCGGCCTGCTCGACCACGCCGGCGACCTCCTCGCCGAGGGCCGCGCGGTCCTCGGGCAGCCGCGCCGGGTCGGTGCGGAACACCGACCACATGGCGTAGCGGATCGTCGAGTTCAGCTCGTCGTAGTTCAGCCTGGCCACGCCGTCCATCGTGCCATCTACAGGGACTCCTCCGTGCTGGAGACGCCCGGCACGCGGTCGGCGCGGAACGCCTCGACGAAGCGGCGGTGGTCGTCGCGCACCACGGCCGCGTAGGCCCGCCCGAACGCGACGAGGTCGTCGACGAACGCGTCCTCCCGGTCGCCCACCACGGCGAGGACCGCGTCCTCGACCTGCGCGGTGACCAGGCCCAGCTCGGCGTCCGCGTCGGAGACGCAGTGCGCCCGCGCGGTCGCCCGTCCCAGGTGCTGCAGGACGTCGCGCAGCTCGCGGGGCTCGGTGAGGTCGTCCCAGTCGAGGTCGTTCTCGTAGGGCGAGAGCTCGCTGACGGCGTAGCCCACGCCGCGCATCTCGGTCCAGCCCAGCAGCCGGTCGGCGTGGGCCTGCAGCGCCCGGCGCGACAGGGCGGTGCGGTGCCCGTGGTGCTCGAACGAGGCCGCGATCTCGGGGTCGTCGACGACGCGGCTCGGCGCGGCGCGGACCGCCTGCTTCATCGACAGGACGATGTCGTTGTCGAGCGCCTCGTTCGGCCCCTCGATGAGCACGTTGTAGGCGGGCAGGCCCGCGCTACCGATGCCGAAGCCGCTGCGCCCGACGACGTCGTGCACGGCGTAGGCCGGCGCGGGCCAGCGCTTGGCGGGCGGGATCGTGTCGAGGTAGGCCTCGTAGGCGGCGACGACCTCGGCGCGCTCGTCGTCGTCGAGGCGGCGCACCCCGGGACCGGCGCGGAACACCCGGTCCTCGCCCTCGATCTCGGTGAGCCCGTCGAGCAGGGCCCGGCGGCTGCTCTCCCGCGAGCGCTGCAGGGCCTGGCGGATCGGGCCGTCGGTGTTGCGGCGGGTGAGCGCGAACTCGTGCTCGCCCGACCCGCCGGAGAACGAGCGCACCGCCTCGAGGTAGGCCCGCAGGTAGGCGGCGTTCAGCGCGTCGATGTCGGCGTCGGAGAACGCCTTCGACCAGCCCAGCAGGGCGACGCTCGCGACCAGCCGGCGCAGGTCCCACGTCCACGGGGCGACGTAGGCCTCGTCGAAGTCGTTGACGTCGAACACGAGCACGCCGTCGCCGTCGAGGTAGGTGCCGAAGTTCTCGGCGTGCAGGTCACCCTGGATCCACACGCGCCGCGTGCGCTCGTCGACCCACGGGTCGTCGAGGCGGGCGACGTCGGCGTAGTAGAGCGCCGCGCTGCCCCGGTAGAACGCGAACGGCTCGGCGGCCATCTTGCGGAACTTGTTCCGGAACGCCGCGGGCGCCTCGGTCATCAGGTCGGCGAACGCCTGGGCGAGCGTGTCGACGACGACGCGGGTGCGCTCCTCGTCGTCGTGCGCCCCGAGGTGGGCGGCGAGATCGGTCATGGGCGCAGTGTGCCCCGGGTCACGACCGCGGCCGCGACCCCGCCGCCAGGTGGTCGGCGACGCGCCGGGCGGCGGCGTCGGCGGTGGCCAGGCACGCCGGGACGCCGACCCCGTGCAGCGTGGCCCCGGCGACCGCGAGCCCGGGCAGGGCGGCCACCCCGTCCTCGAGGGCGGCGACGCGGTCGAGGTGCCCGACGCCGTACTGGGGCAGCCCGCCGGGCCAGCGCACGACCGCGCTCTCGACGGGCACCTCCTCGATGCCGGTGAGCGCGGCGAGGTCGCTGCGGGCGGCGCTGACGAGGTCGTCGTCGTCGCGGCGCAGGGCGGCGAGCGAGGCCGCGTCGCCGTGGCGCCCGATCGACAGGCGGAGGACCGCGGTGTCGTCGGGGTCGTCACCGGCTGCGAGGTGGGGCCACTTCTCGGAGCTGAACGTGGCCGCCTTGATCGTCCAGGGCAGGCCGTCGGGGCGCCGCTCCCCCGCGCCGACGAGCACCCCGGAGCGCCCGGCCAGCGGCGCCGCGGCGGCGGCGGGCAGGGCGAGGACCACGAGCGCGGTGGACGCGAGCTCGATCTCGCCGGCGGCGCGCGCGGCGTCCGGGGCGTGGTCGGCGAGCAGGCGGCGCAGCCCCGGTGCGGGCACGGCGAGCACGACGGCGTCGGCGTCCACGGGGCCGTCGTCGGTGATCGTCGCGCGCCAGCCCGTCGGCGTGCGCTCCAGGCCCGTCACGGTCCGGCCCAGGCGCAGGTCCGCGCGGGCGGCGAGCGCGAGGGTCGCGGGCAGGTCGGCGAGGCCCCCGCGCAGGGTGCCGAACACCGGGACCGGCGGCGCGCCCTCCGCCGGCGGGGCGGGCAGGCAGGAGCGGGCGGCGGCGAGCAGCGAGCGCGGGTCGGCGTCGAGCGCGGCGGCCAGCGCGGGCACGGTGGCGCGCAGGCCCAGCCCGTCGGCGTGCCCGGCGTAGACGCCGCCGAGCAGGGGGTCGACGAGCCGGTCGGCGACCTCGTCGCCCAGCCGCTGCCGCACCAGCGCGCCCACCGCGACGTCCCCGCCGGGCTCCCACGCGCCGGGGCGGTCCTCGCGCAGCGCGGCGAGCCCGGCGGGCGAGAGCGCGTCGGCGGCGACGTCGGGGTCGCCGGGCACGCCCATGACCGTGCGCGGGGGCAGGGCGACCCGGCGCCCGCCGACCTGCAGCGACGACGCGGCGCGGCCGGGGTGCACGAGCTGGTCGCCCAGGCCGAGCTCGGCGATGCGCTGCGCGGCCTCGGGGCGGCGCGCCAGGAACGCCTCGGCGCCGACGTCGACCCGGCGCCCGCCGATCTCGAGGGCGGCGAGCTTGCCGCCGAGCGCGCGGGCGGACTCGACGACGACGAGGTCGGCGTCCGGCCCGAGCAGCGTGCGCAGGCGGTGGGCCGCGGCGAGCCCGGACACCCCGCCGCCGACGACGAGGACGCGGGTCACGGACCGGCGTGGACCAGGTCGACGACCCGCGCCAGCGCGTCGGGGTCGGTCTCGGGCAGGACGCCGTGCCCGAGGTTGAAGACGTGCCCCTCGGCGGCCGCACCCTCGGCGAGGATGCGCCGGACCTCGCGCTCGACGACGTCGGGACCGGCGAAGAGCAGCGCGGGGTCGAGGTTGCCCTGCAGGGCCGTGCCGGGCGGGACGCGGCGGGCGGCGACGTCGAGCGGCACCCGCCAGTCGACCCCGACGACGTCGGCACCCGCCTCGCCCATCGCGCCCAGGAGCTCGCCGGTGCCGACCCCGAAGTGGATGCGCGGCACGCCGGCGTCGGCGAGGCCCGCCAGCACCCGCGCCGAGTGCGGCATGACCAGCTCGCGGTAGTCGCGCTCGGACAGCGCCCCGGCCCAGGAGTCGAAGAGCTGCACGGCGTCCACCCCGGCGGCGATCTGCGCGCGCAGGAAGGTCAGCGTGGTGTCGGCGAGCGCGGAGCACAGCGCGTGCCAGGTGTCGGGCTCGGCGTGCATCAGCGCCTTGGTGCGCTCGTGGTTGCGGCTGGGGCCGCCCTCGACGAGGTACGAGGCGAGCGTGAACGGGGCGCCGGCGAACCCGATGAGCGGGGTGTCGCCGAGCTCGCGGACCAGCAGGCGCACCGCCTCGGCGACCGGGGCGACCCCGTCGGCGTCGAGCGCGGGCAGCGCGGCCACGTCGGCGGCCGAGCGCACCGGGTGCTCCACGACCGGCCCGGTGCCGGCGACGATGTCGACCCCGACGCCGGCGGCCCGCAGCGGCACGACGATGTCGGAGAAGAGGATCGCCGCGTCGACGCCGTAGCGCCGCACCGGCTGGAGCGTGATCTCGCAGGCGAGCTCCGGGGTCAGGCAGGCCTCGAGCATCCCGGTGTCCCGGCGCACCTCGCGGTACTCGGGCAGCGAGCGCCCGGCCTGGCGCATGAACCACACGGGGTGGCGCGACGGCCGCTCGCCGCGCGCCGCGGCCAGGAAGGGCGACCCCGAGAGGTCGCGACGGTGCTGATCGGTGCCCACGACCCCTGCCCTGCTCATGATGGGTCCATCCTCCCACGGGACGCGGGGACGGGAGCGGGGAGCACTCGGCGTGGGAGGTACACGTCGGAACCCGTTCGGCCTACTGTCATCGAGGTGACGGCGCCCACCACCCACCCCGAGACGTTCCGGCGCGCGGTGGACTCCCTCGCCGAGCTGGAGACGCGCGCGGAGATCGAGCTCCGCACGATGCGCCCGCCGCAGCGCCTGGCGCCGTACTCGGCGGCGTGGAGCGCCGAGGTGCTGGCGACCCCCCTGCCGCCGGGCACGGGCGAGGTCGACGACGCCGAGGTCGTGGTGACGGGCCGTCTGGTGCTCCTGCACGACCCGGAGGGCCAGGACGCCTGGGACGGCACGCTGCGCGTGGTGTCGTTCGTGCGCGCCGAGCTCGACCCCGAGCACGCGGGCGACCCGATGCTGCCCGAGGTGGCGTGGTCGTGGCTCACGGGCGCGCTCGACGACTCCGGCGCGGCGTGGACCGCGCTGGGCGGCACGGTGACCCAGACCGCCTCGGTGCGCTTCGGCGACATCAGCGGACCGACCCACGCGACCGACCTCGAGCTGCGCGCGTCCTGGACACCGACCGAAGAGATCTTGACAGCGCACGGTGACGCGTTCGCGGGTGTGCTGGCCATCGCCGCCGGACTTCCGCCCGAGGGCGTCACGACGCTCGGCGCCCGGCGCGCGGGCCGTTCCGGCTGACACATTCTCCCGGTACCACCGGTATCGATGTCGGAATTTTTTTCGCACTTCCGCAGGTCCTGATGCGCCCTCGCGCGGGCTCGCAGGGATGCACAGGGTGACGACCGATCAGCCCGGTGTCGCTGCGTCCGTCACGCCTACCGGTTGGGGCGTTGGTTGCAGCCGCCCTGGGACGGTCGGCGCCACCCGGCACTCTGTGTAGTCGCAGTTACACCGAGTGTTACTGCGAGACGATTTCGTGGAGTCTGTCCACTCCAAAGGGTGACCGCGACCGCGTAACGCGCGAAACTCCACCGAGCGAAGTTGGCCCTGATGCTCTCGTTAACTCGCCCGGGGGGATATCTTCTCTCGCACGCACTTCCTCGTCCGATCGGCGGCGCGGTCGATGGTTCGGGGGCCCGGTGCGTGAATGTCGGGGGGCAAGACCGACTTCTAGGAGGTACTCGACGTGGCAACCGTGGGCCCAGGCATGGCCCTTCGCGGCGTCGCGAGCGGACTGCTGCCGCCGGCCATGGTCCCGCATCCGCGGGAAGAGATGTTCACCGTGCTGGTGGTCGACGACCACCCGCTGCTGCGCGAGGCGATCGCACAGCGGCTCTCCTCGATGGGCGCGGGCACCGTCCACGAGGCGGCCTCGATCTCCGAGGCCCGCACGCGGGCACTGGCCTCCGGGCCGTGTGATCTCGCGATCCTCGACCTCGGACTGCCGGACGGCAGCGGCCTGGACCTGATCGCGGAGCTCCGCGCCCAGGGCTGGAACCGCGTCGTCGTGCTGGCGGCCTCCGACGACCCGTCGGCGGTCCGTGCGGCCTTCCAGGCGGGCGCCCAGGCCTACCTGCTCAAGTCGGCGTCGCCCGGTGTCGTCACCGACGGCGTGCGCCGGGTCCTCGAGGGCGGCCTGTACGCCGACCCGTCCGTCGCTCCCCTGCTCGCGGCGGGCACCCGCGTGCCGGCGACCGACAACACCCCGCGGGAGCTCTCGGCCCGCGAGGTCGAGGTGCTCCAGCTGGTCGCCGACGGCCGCTCCAACAAGGAGATCGGTGACGCGCTGAGCCTCTCGGCGCTGACGGTGAAGAGTCACCTCTCGCGGATCGGGCGCAAGCTCGGCACGGGCGACCGTGCGCAGATGGTCGCGCTGGCCATGCGGGCCGGCGTCATCCGCTGAGCGGGAGGGCACGCAGGTCGACCACCGCCGCTGCGGGGCGGTCGGCCTGGGTCCTGCGGTCCACGGACCCCGCCGGTGACGCCGGCGGGGTCCGTGACCCGACCTCGATCCGCACGCCCGGGGACCCCGGGGACGGCGACACGCCCACGCGTTCCGCCGTATCTCCCGCGGAGACGGGCGACGCGCGGCAGACTGCGTCCTTCGTGACGGCAGACACGGACCCCGCGCAGAGCGGGCAGGACGACCCGCCGGGCGACGAGACCGTCGTCGACCTGCTCGAGCCGGCCGAAGGTGTGCCCCCACTCGTCGCGGACCGTGCCGCGCTCTCGGACGCCGCCGCTGCGCTGGCCTCGGGTCACGGCCCGGTCGCGGTCGACGCCGAGCGGGCGTCGGGGTACCGCTACTCCGCCCGCGCCTATCTGGTGCAGCTGCGCCGCGACGGCGCCGGCAGCTTCCTCGTCGACCCCATCGCCTGCGGCGGCGACCTCTCCGTGCTCGGCGAGGCCCTGCGCGGCGTCGAGTGGGTGCTGCACGCCGCGTCCCAGGACCTGGCCTGCCTCGCCGAGGTCGGCATGCGGCCGGACTCCCTGTTCGACACCGAGCTCGCCGGGCGCCTCGTCGGCTACCCGCGTGTCGGGCTCGGCCCGCTCACCGAGCACCTGCTGGGCGTGCGGCTGCAGAAGGGCCACGGCGCCGCCGACTGGTCGCGCCGCCCCCTGCCCGACGACTGGCTGACCTACGCCGCCCTCGACGTCGAGCTGCTCGTCGAGCTCCGCGACGCGGTGGCCGCCGACCTCGAGCGCCAGCACAAGACGGCCTGGGCGCAGCAGGAGTTCGAGGCCGTGCGCCTCGCCCCTCCCCCGCTGCCGCGCGCCGAGCCCTGGCGCCGCACCTCCGGGGTGCACAAGGTCCGCCGGCCCGGCGCGCTCGCGGTGGTGCGCGAGCTCTGGGAGTCGCGCGACGAGCTCGCCGCCGCCCGCGACGTCGCCCCCGGCCGGCTCCTGCCCGACGCGGCGATCGTCGACGCCGCGCTGCGCGAGCCCGCGCGCCGCGACGAGCTCGTCGCCATGCCCGTGTTCCGGGGCCGCGCGCAGCGCCGCCTCGCCGACCGCTGGTGGTCGGCGATCGAGCGGGCCCGCGCGCTGCCGCGCTCGGGGTGGCCGGCCAGCGCCCCGCCGCCCGACGGCCCGCCGCCCGCGCACCGCTGGGGCGACAAGGACCCCGCGGCGGCCGCGCGCCTCGCCGCGGCGCGCGCCGCCCTGGCCGGGCTCTCGGAGCGCACCGGCACGCCGGTGGAGAACCTCGTGACCCCCGACCTCGTGCGCCGCCTGTGCTGGGCGCCCCCGGAGCAGGCCGACGCCGAGGGCGTCGCGGCGGCGCTGGCCGAGCTCGGCGCCCGCCCGTGGCAGGCCGAGCTGGCCGCGCCCCTGCTCGCGGAGGCGCTGCAGACCCCGGTCCCGGAGCCGGAGCCGGACCCTCAGGAGTCCTGAGACGGCAGCAGCACGCTGACCGCCAGGCCGCCGCCCTCCACGGGCTCGGCCTGTGCCCGGCCCCCGTGCGCCTGGGCCACGGCCCGCACGATCGACAGGCCCAGCCCGGTGCCGCTGCCGGTGCGCCCGGCGCCGCGGCGGAAGGGCTCGAAGAGCTCGGCGACCATCGCGGGCGCGACCACGGGCCCCGACGAGGCCACCGCGAGCACCGCGTGCCCGTCCTCGACGCCGGTGCGCACCGCGAGCCAGCCGCCCTCGACGTTGTGGCGCACGGCGTTCTCGAGCAAGTTGCCGGCCACGCGCCCCAGCAGGGCGGCATCGCCGGCGACCGCGGCGGGCGCGAGGTCGGTGCGCACGGTCAGGCCGCGGTCGCGGGCCTCGGCGCGGACGGCGTCGAGCGCGCCGGGCACGGTCTCGGCGAGGTCGACCGGGTCGGCGGCCACGGTCTCGGCGGCCTCGGTGCGGGCGAGCAGCAGCAGCCCGGCGACGAGGTCCTCGGCGCGGCGGGTGGCGTCGCGGATCACCTCGCCCATGCGGCGCAGCTCGGTGACGTCGGCGTCGGGGTCGGCGAGGGTCACGTCGACCTCGGTGCGCAGGACCGCCAGCGGCGTGCGCAGCTCGTGGCTGGCGTTGGCCACGAAGCGGCGCTGGGCGTCGAACGCCGCCTGCAGCCGGTCGAGCATGGCGTCGAAGGTGGCGGCGAGCTCGGCGACCTCGTCACGGGGGCCGGTGACCCCGATGCGGGCGTCGAGGGACTCCGCCGACAGGCGCCGCGCGGTGGCCGTGACGTCGTGCAGCGGGCGCAGGACCCGGCGCACCAGCACCCAGGACACGATCGCCGCCGCCACGACGACCATCGCGAACGCCACCGAGCCGAGGCGCAGCACCTCGACGCGCGCCGACTTCGTGAGCGCGTCCGCCAGCTGCCCGGCGGGGACGCTCACCCCGTCGACGATCACCGGCGTGTCGGGCGGGAGCTGCGGGACGCCGGCGGCGACCTCGCCGACCAGGACCCAGCCGAGCCACACGAGCAGCACCGCCACCAGGGCGACGAGCCCGGTGGCGAGCATCGTCAGCCGGACGCGCAGCCCGGGGCCACGGCGCAGGGCTGACGATCCAGCCGATCCGGCGGTCACGCCGGTGACGCTACGGGGCGGGCCGCAGCACCTGGTGAAGGCCGGCTAGACGACCGCAGGAGTCCCCGCGGGCACCCGGTAGCCCGAGCCCACGACGGTGTCGATGATGCCGGGCTCGCCGAGCTTCTTGCGCAGCGTCATGACCGTGACCCGCACGGTGGTGGTGAACGGGTCGGCGTTCTCGTCCCAGACCCGCTCGAGCAGCTCCTCGGAGCTGACGACGGCGCCGCCGGCGGCCATGAGCACCTCGAGCACCCCGAACTCCTTGCGGGTCAGCTCGAGCACCGTGTCGCGGCGGGTGACCGTGCGCTTCGCCGGGTCGAGCACGACGTCGGCGGAGCGCAGCACCGGCGGCACGGCGGGGGTGGCCCGCCGGCCGAGGGCGCGCACGCGGGCGACGAGCTCGGGGAAGTCGAAGGGCTTGGGCAGGTAGTCGTCCGCGCCGAGCGCGAGGCCCTCGACCTTGTCGCGCAGCGTGCCGCTCGCCGTGAGCATGATGACGCGGGTGACCCCGCCGACGATCTCGGCGCACAGGTCGTCGCCCGAGCGCCCGGGCAGGTCGCGGTCGAGCACGACGACGTCGTAGCGCGTGACGCCGACCTTCTCGCTGCCCTCGTCGCCGTCGTACGCGACGTCGACGGCCATCCCCTCGCGCCGGAGCCCACGCGCCAGGGCGTCGGCCAGGGCCTGCTCGTCCTCCACGATCAGTACTCGCACGTCTCCACGGTGCCACAGCTCACCTGAGCAGTGGCTGAGAAGAACCCCAGGTCAGCGTGCGAGATCCGCGTCCGGGACGGTGAGCGCCTCGCGTCCCGAGACCCACTCGGTGACGCGGCGGGCGACGTCGGCGTCGGTGAGCCCGGCCGCGGCGAGCACCTGGCCGCGCGAGGCGTGCGCGAGGAACTCCTGGTCGAGCCCGAGGCGCCGCACCGGCACGTCGACGCCGGCGGCCGAGAGCACCTCGGACAGCGCCGAGCCCACGCCGCCGTGGCGCCCGCCGTCCTCGACGGTGACCACGAGGCGGTGCTCGCCGGCGAGGGTCGCCAGCGCCTCGGGCACCGGCTGCACCCAGCGCGGGTCGACCACGGTGACGCCGATCCCCTGGGCGGTGAGGCGCTCCGCGGCCTGCACCCCGAGCTCGCCGAACCCGCCGACGCAGACCAGCAGCACGTCCGGGACCTCCGGCAGCGCGGCCTCGCCGAGGCGCTCGACGGCGGTGGGGCGCGGGGCGGCGCGCGAGGGACGCTGGGGCTCGGCGAGCACGTCGACGCGCCCCGGCCCGCTCGCCGGCCCGAGGGTGCGGATCGCGGGCACCGAGGCGGGGACCGCGCCCTTCGACCAGCGCAGCGCCGTGGGGCCGTCGCCGATGGCCACGGCCTCGCGCAGCTCCTCGCGCAGCGTCACCGCGTCGCGCGGCGCCGCCACCCGCAGGCCCGGCACGATCCCGAGGATCGACAGGTCCCACATGCCGTTGTGGCTCGCGCCGTCGCTGCCGGTGACCCCGGCGCGGTCGAGCGCGATCGTCACCGGCGCGCGGTGCAGCGCCACGTCCATGAGCAGCTGGTCGAACGCGCGGTTGAGGAACGTCGAGTAGATCGCGACGACGGGGTGCAGCCCGCCCGCGGCGAGCCCGGCCGCCGAGGTCATGGCGTGCTGCTCGGCGATACCGACGTCGAAGAGCCGCTCGGGGTAGGCCGCGCCGAACGCCGAGAGCCCCGTCGGGCCCGGCATCGCCGCGGTGATCGCCACGATGTCGGAGCGCTCCCGGCCGAGCTCGAGCATCGACTCGGTGAAGACCGTCGTCCAGTCACGCGCGCTCGGGCCCACGGGCAGGCCGGTCTGCGGGTCGAGCACGCCGGTGGAGTGCATGAGGTCGGCCTCGTCGGCCTCGGCGGGGGCGAACCCGCGGCCCTTGGCGGTGACCGCGTGCACGACGACCGGCCCCCCGAAGTCGCGGGCCACCGCCAGGGCGTGCTCCAGGGCCCCGACGTCGTGGCCGTCGACGGGGCCGAGGTACTTCAGCCCGAGGTCGGCGAACAGCGGCTGCGGGCTCAGCGCGTCCTTGACGCCGGCCTTCGCCGCGTGCAGCGCCGAGTACAGCGTCGAGCCGACGACGGGCACCCGCTGCACCGCGCGCTTGCCGTGCTCGAGCACCTGCTCGTAGCGCGGGAGCAGGCGCAGCGAGGTCAGCTTGCGCGACAGCCCGCCGATCGTCGGCGAGTAGGAGCGCCCGTTGTCGTTGACGACGATGACGACCGGCCGGTCCGGCGCGGCGGCGATGTTGTTGAGCGCCTCCCAGCACATGCCGCCGGTGAGCGCGCCGTCGCCGACGACCGCCACGACCGCGCGGTCGCGCCCGGTGAGCGCGTCGGCCTTGGCCAGGCCGTCCGCCCACGACAGCGCGGTCGAGGCGTGGGAGTTCTCGACGAGGTCGTGCTCGCTCTCGGCGCGGCTGGGGTAGCCCGAGAGCCCCCCGCCCTGGCGCAGCCCGTCGAAGTCGCCGGAGCGCCCGGTGAGGATCTTGTGGACGTAGCTCTGGTGGCCCGTGTCGAAGATCAGCGCGTCACGCGGGGAGTCGAACACCCGGTGCAGCGCCAGCGTCAGCTCGACCACACCCAGGTTGGGTCCCAGGTGCCCGCCCGTGCGGCACACCTTCTCCACCAGGAACGCACGGATCTCCGCGGCGAGGGCCACGACCTCGTCCGCGTCGAGACCCCGCAGGTCCGCGGGGGTGCGGACACGGTCGAGCAACGTCACGGGTCACCTCGGCTGGCGAAATCGGACACGGCGCTTCGGCACGCCAGTCTACGGACGCGGGCAGGAGCCGCAGGTCGCGCTCGTCACCGGACGCGGGGCCGCCGCGCCACGTAGACGACCGCCGGCGGGATGTTGGCGAGCACCGTGCGCGTGACCACGACCTCCTCGAAGTTCGCCTCGAGGTTGCGCTGCACCTTCCGCGCGTCCGGGAAGAAGCGGATCCACGCGTGCGCGAGCTGCGTCACGGCCCCGCCCGGGGCGGCCAGCCGCGCCAGCGGCTCGAAGATCGAGCGGCCCCGCCGCGGCGCGGTCGCGAGCCACGGCAGACCGGAGACGGTGAGGTCGCTGCGCACGCCCTCGGCGAGCAGGCGCTCGACCACCGCGTGGGCGTCGTCGCAGAGCACCTCGACCTTCGGGTGGCGCTCGGCGAGGATCGCGGCCATCCGCGGGTTGAACTCGACGGCGATGTGCCGCCCCCGGCCGCCGAGCTTCTCCTGGATCACGTCGGTGACCTGGCCGGTGCCCGCCCCGAGGTCGAGGACGACCGGGTCGCCGGTCTCGGGCAGCGGCGCGGCCGCCTGGCGGCAGAGCGGGGCGAAGCTGGGGACCAGGGCGGCGACGTTGAGGGGGTCGCGCAGGAACTCGCGGGCGAACGCCTGGATCTCGGTCACGACTCGTACTCCGGTGGGGATCAGCGCGGTCGGGGAGCGGGGGTACTACCCGTTCGGGGCCGCCGCCGTCACCGGGTCCGCGGCGGGCGCCAGCGCGGCACCCGCGGCGATCGCGGCGGCGAGCAGCGCCCGGGCGACCTCGCCGACCATCGCGTCGTCCGGCGAGAACTCCGGGTGGTGCAGCCCCGGGCCGGCGCCGGGGGTGGTCCCGGCGGCGGCGGTGCCGACGAACAGCATCAGCGACGGCAGGACCTCACCGTAGTGGGAGAAGTCGTCGGCGCCGCAGGACCGGAAGGTGGTGTCGAGCACGAGCCCGCCGATCCCGGCGCCGCCGTCGTCGGCCCCGGCGTCGGTCGAGCGGCGCGAGCCCAGCGCCCGCGCCACCGTGCGGGCCAGCGCCTCGTCGTTGACCACCGCCGGCTCGTTGGGCACCACCGTCAGCGTCGCCGTGCAGCCGTAGGCGCGGGCGGTGCCCTCGACGACCTCGCGCAGGGCGGCGAGCAGCTCGTCGCGGTCGGCGTCCAGGGCCCGGACCGTGCCCCGCGCCGTGGCGGTCTCGGGGACGACGTTGGGCGCCGAGCCGGCCTCCATCTGCCCGAGCGTGATGACGCCCGCGACCATGGGGTCGACGCGGCGGGACACGATGTGGTGCACGCCGGCGACGATCTGGGCCAGCGCCAGCACGGGGTCGCGGGTGCGGTGCGGGTAGCCGCCGTGCCCGCCGCGGCCGTGCACCTCGATCTCGATCTCGTCCGCCGAGGCGTTCACCGGCCCGCCACGCACCGAGACCGTGCCGCGCGGCAGCTCCGGCTGGACGTGCACACCGAGCATCGCCCCGACCTCGTGGGCGGCGAACCGCGGGTCGGTGGCGACGTCGGACGCCCCCGACGGCGCCTTCTCCTCGCGGGGCTGGAACACGGCGAGCAGCGGGGCCGGGCCGCGGTGCTCGGGGCCGACGCGCGCCATCGCCCGCACCACCGCGACCAGCGCGGCGACGTGCACGTCGTGGCCGCACACGTGCGCCGCGGGCCCGGTGGCGCTGTAGGGCAGGCCCGTGCGCTCGACGACGGGCAGGGCGTCGAGCTCGGCGCGCACGGCGACCGCCGGCCGCCCGTCCCGCGCCGGCGCGCCCAGGCGCACCATCGCGCCGGTGTCGGCGACGAGCTCGGGCGCGGTCGTGACGTCGGCGAGCGCGGCCAGCACGAGGTCGCGGCTGTCGGCCTCGTCACCGGAGAGCCGCGGGTCGCGGTGCAGGGCGTGGCGCAGCGCGACGGCGGCGTCCAGCTCGGCCTCGAGGGCCGCCTTCAGGGCGGGGTCGACGCGGGGCGGATCGGCGGGGACCGTGCCCCCGGAGCCGGGCCTGCTCACACCGGCATCCGCCCGTAGACCCGGCGTGCGTTGTCGGTCCCGATCATGGTGGCCACCCGTTCGGCGTCGGCGGGCGCGAGCTCGTCGGTCGCGCAGAGGTGCTCCAGCAGACCACCCAGCGCCGACCGGAAGCGCAGCGCCCCCAGCAGGTGCAGCTCGGGCAGCCCGAAGGCGTCCGAGGAGTAGAGCACCTTGCCGTAGGGCGCCAGCTCGAGCAGCTCGGCGATGATCGTGGCCGCCCGGGGGCCGACGTAGGGCACCGCCAGGCCCACGTCGACGTGCACCACCGAGAACACCTGGGCGAGCCACGCGGCCTCGCGGTGGTACGGGTAGCAGTGCAGCAGCATCAGCGGGACGCCCAGCGGCTCGACGAGGCGCGCCAGCCCCACCAGCAGCGCCGGGTTCGACCGGTGCAGGTCCTCGTCGGCGTCGCCGAATCCCGTGTGCAGCTGGAGCGGCAGCCCGGTGTCGATCCCGGTCCACAGCCCGTGGCGCAGCAGCACCGGGTCGCGCAGCGGCTCGCCGGTCCGCTCGCGGCGGCGCAGCCACCCGTCGGCGGCCTTCTGCACCTCGTCGGCCTCCGGGCGCGTCGGGTCGACGTCGAGCCCGGCCCGGTAGGCGAGCACGCTCTTGCAGGCCACGGGCACCGGGTGGCCGCCGTCGGCGGTGCGCGCCGCGACGGCCTCGACCAGCGCGTCGCCGTAGTCGGCGGCGCCGACGCCGGTGTCCGCGAGGGCCTCCGCGACCGCCTCCAGGCGCACGACCTCCCCCACCGACGCACCGGCGGCCGCGCCGAGCGCCGCGGGGGGCAGCAGGGTGCCGGGCGCGAGCCCGTGGTCGACGAGCACCGCGCCCACCCCCGCGCCGCCGAGGAAGCGCCGGTTGACCTCGTCCGGGCCGAGCTCGGCGCGGCGCGCCAGGTAGTCGTCGGGCGCGGTGTGGGCGGGCAGGTCGAGGGCGGGGGCGCACCAGCGGCGCACCGAGAACCCCAGCGCCGAGTCGAAGCTGCTGGTGCCCGCGGCCGGGCCGGCGCCCTCGGTGAGCAGGGCCTCGAAGCCGGGGCGGTCGAGCGGACCGGAGACGACGCTGTGGCAGTGGTGGTCGACGAGCCGGACGCCGTCGAGGAAGCTCACGGGTCCGGCCGGCACCAGTCCTGCGCTGACCAGGCTGCCGCTCACCGGTGATCCCCTCGACGATCCCCCCGACGCTGCTGTGCTCTTCGTACCGGAGCCGGTCACGACGCGAGGAGGGTTGCGACACATTCGACGTGGTGGGTCATCGGGAAGGCGTCGAAGGCACGCAGTCCCTCGAGCCGGTAGCCGTGCTCGGCGAGGGCCGCCACGTCGCGGGCCAGCGCGGCGGGATCGCAGGCCACGAGCACGATCCGCGCGGCCCCGCGCTGCGCGAGCTCGCCGGCCAGGCCGCGCCCGAGCCCCTTGCGCGGCGGGTCGGCGACGATGACGTCGGGCGGGCCGGGCAGCCCGCCCAGGACCTTCTCCACCCGCCCGCGCACCACCTGCACCGCGGGCAGGTCGGCCAGGCACTCCCCCGCCGCCGCGGTGGCCGCCGGGTCGTTCTCGACGAGCACCACGCGCCCGCCGTCGCCCACGCGCCCGGCCAGCGGGGCGGCGATGAGCCCGGCGCCGCCGTAGAGGTCCCAGGCGCACGCGCCCGGGGTGAGCTCGCCGACGCCCTCGAGCACGGCGTCGACCACGGCGTCGGCGGCGTGCGGGTGGACCTGCCAGAACGCCTCGGGGGGCAGCGCCCACGACCGGCCCGCCGCGCGCTCGTGCGCGGTGCCGCTGCCGAGCTCGGGGTGCCGGGCGCCCTCGAACAGCTCGGTGGCGTGCACCTCGCCCGCCGCGTCGCGGACGATCTCGACCTCGGCGGTCGGCGTCCACTCCCGCTCCAGCACCGGCAGCAGCGCGCCCGGCGCGGCGATCGGGCAGTCGCCGACGGGCAGCACCTCGTGGCTGCGGTGTGCCCGCAGGCCCGGGCGCCCGTCGTCGGTGACCGCCATCCGCATCCGGGTGCGCCAGTCCAGCGCACCCCCGGGCAGCTCCTCGACCACCACGTCGCGCTCGACGCCGGCCAGGCGCGCGAGCTGCTCGGCGACCACCGTGGCCTTGAGGCCCCGCTGGGCCGCGGGTGTCGCGTGCTGCCAGTCGCAGCCGCCGCAGCCGCCGGGCCCGGCCCAGGCGCACGCGGGCTCGACACGGTCCGGCGACTCGTGCAGGACCGCCACGGCGTCGGCCCGGCAGAACGAGCCGCCGCCGTCCTCGGTGACGACGGCGCGCACCCGCTCGCCGGGCAGGGCGTGGCGCACGAACACGACCCGGCCCTCGTGGCGCGCCACGCAGTGCCCGCCGTGGGCGACGGCGCCGACGTCGACCTCGAGGAGGCGGTCGGTCCAGTCGACGGCCCCGGTGCCGGCGCCGCTCACCGCGACGGCCCGGCCGGCTCGGGCCGCGACCCCCGCGACCCCCGCGGCGGGGGCGCCGGGGCGGCGTCGGGCGGGGCGGAGCCGGTGGCGCCGGCGCCCGGCGGCGGCTCGTAGCCGCGGCGCGCCGAACCAGGGGCACCCGGGGGCCTGCGGGCCGCGGCGCGCTTCGAGGACTCCAGCTGCCAGGGCACGCTGACCACCATGACGCCGGGCTGGAACAGCAGCCGGCCCTTGAGGCGCAGCGCGCTCTGGTTGTGCAGCAGCTGCTCCCACCAGCGCCCGAGGACGTACTCGGGGATGAACACGGTGACCACGTCCCGCGGGTTGTCGGTCCGGATCCGCTTGACGTACTGCAGGATCGGCTTGGTGATCTCGCGGTAGGGCGACTCGACGACCTTGAGCGGCACCGGGATGTCGCGCGACTCCCACTCCGCGACGAGCGTGCGGGTGTCGGCGTCGTCGACGTTGACCGTCAGCGCCTCGAGTACGTCGGGGCGCGTCGCGCGGGCGTAGGCCACGGCCCGCAGCGTGGGCATGTGCAGCCGCGAGACCAGCACGATCGCGTGGTTGCGGCTGGGCAGCGTCGAGGTCATGACCTCGGGGGCGGCGATCTCCTCGCTGACCCGGTCGTAGTGCTTGCGGATCGACAGCATCATGAGGAACGCCAGCACCCCGGCCACGATCGCGATCCAGGCGCCGACCACGAACTTGGTCACGAGCACGACGAGCAGCACGGTGCCGGTCATCGCCGTGCCGAAGCCGCTGATCCACCGGGAGCGCCGCAGCCGCGCCAGCTCCCCCGCGTCCCGCTCGGTGGCCAGCAGCCGCGTCCAGTGCCGGACCATCCCGGTCTGGGAGAGCGTGAACGACACGAACACCCCGACCGTGTAGAGCGGGATGAGCGCGGTGACCTCGGCGCCGAACCCCACCACCAGCACGATCGCGAAGAACGCCAGGAACAGGATGCCGTTCGAGAACGCCAGCCGGTCGCCGCGCGTGTGCAGCTGGCGGGGCAGGTAGCGGTCCTGGGCGAGGATCGAGCCCAGCACCGGGAAGCCGTTGAAGGCGGTGTTGGCGGCCAGCACGAGGATGAGGGCCGTGAAGATCGTCACAGCCCAGAAGCCGGGCGGGAAGCCACTGAACACGGAGCGCGCGAGCTGCGCGATCAGCGTCTCCTGGCGGTAGCCCGCCGGGGCGCCCACCAGCTGCTCGCCGGGCCGCTCGGCCATGACCACGCCGGACGAGCGGGCCAGCGCGATCATCCCGGAGAACAGGAACACCGAGATCAGCCCGAGCAGCGCGAGCGTGGTGGCGGCGTTGCGCGACTTGGGCTTGCGGAACGCCGGCACGCCGTTGCTGATGGCCTCGACGCCGGTGAGCGCCGCGCAGCCCTGGGTGAACGAGCGCAGCACCAGGAAGACGAGCGCGAGCTGGGTGAGGTCGTCGGTGGAGTCGCCCCCGCCCTCGGGCAGCACGCCGAACCCGGCGCTGGGGGCGACCAGGTCCTGGCCCAGGGCCAGCCGCACCACGCCGACGACGATCATGCCGACCATGCAGACGATGAAGCAGTAGACGGGGACGGCGAACGTGACGCCCGACTCGCGGACCCCGCGCAGGTTGACGGCGGTGAGGACGAGGATCGCGGCGACGGCGAAGAGCACCTTGTGGTCGCCGACGAACGGCACGAGCGCGCCGAGGTTGTCCGCCGCCGAGGACACCGACACGGCCACCGTCAGCGTGTAGTCCACGAGCAGGGCGCTCGCCACGGTGAGGCCGGCGTAGCGGCCCAGGTTCACCGTCGCGATCTCGTAGTCGCCGCCGCCCGAGGGGTAGGCGTGCACGTTCTGGCGGTAGCTGACGACCACGGTGATCAGGACGACGATCACCGCCACGCCCACCCAGGGCGAGAGCGCGTAGGCGCCCAGCCCCGCCAGCGACAGGGTGATCAGGACCTCCTGCGGGGCGTACGCCACCGACGACAGGGCGTCGGAGGCGAACACCGGCAGGGCGATGCGCTTGCGCAGCAGGGTGCCCTGCAGTGCGTCGCTGCGGAACGGCAGACCCAGCAGCAGGCGCTTGGTCGCCGTCGCGAGCTTGGACACGCGGAAAGCGTAGGCGCGTCCACGCGCGCGGGCGCGTCCCGGTGAGGTGGTGCGGGCGATACGGTGCGCACCGCCGACGGGCAGCATGGGTCGGCGGGTCGGGGAGCAGTCGGGGAGCCAGGAGTCGGGAGGCCGCGGGCGTGCACATCGTCGTGATGGGCTGCGGGCGGGTGGGGTCGTCCCTCGCGCTGGCGCTCGAGCGGCTGGGCCACGACGTGGCCGTGGTCGACCGCGACCCGCAGGCGTTCCGGCGCCTCGGCAGCGACTTCCACGGCCAGGAGATCGTCGGGGTCGGCTTCGACCGCGAGACGTTGACGACCGCGGGCATCCACCGCGCCGAGGCGTTCGCGGCGGTCTCGTCCGGCGACAACTCGAACATCATCGCCGCGCGCGTGGCCCGCGAGACCTTCGGCGTCTCCCACGTCGTCGCCCGGATCTACGACGCCAAGCGCGCCGCGGTCTACGAGCGGCTCGGCATCCCGACCGTCGCGACCGTCCCGTGGACCACCGACCGTCTGCTGCGCATGCTGCTGCCCGACGGCGTGGCCACCGCATGGCGTGACCCCTCGGGCACCGTCGCGATCATGCAGCTGCACTTCCAGGAGGACTGGTCGGGCCGGCTGGTCACCGAGATCGAGGAGGCCACCGGCAGCCGGGTGGCGTTCATCGTCCGGTTCGGCACCGGCCTGCTGCCCACCGCCGACACCGTCCTGCAGGCCGAGGACGTCGTGTACGCCGCGGCCGTGAGCGGCACCGTCGCCGCCGTCACCGCCGCCGCGGCGGCCGCCCCGGAGAGGGGCGAGTCGTGAGGGTGCCCGGGAGGTACGACCGATGCGTGTGACCGTGGCCGGGGCCGGCGCGGTCGGCCGCTCCATCGCCGCCGAGCTCGTCGAGGCCGACCACGAGGTCATGCTCATCGAGCGCGACCTCGCCCACGTCGAGCCCGAGGCCGTCCCGCAGGCCGAGTGGGTGCACGCCGACGCCTGCGAGCTCGCCTCGCTCGAGGAGGCGCGCCTGCAGGGCTGCGACGTCGTCATCGCGGCCACCGGCGACGACAAGGTCAACCTCGTCGTCTCGCTGCTCGCCAAGACCGAGTTCGCGGTGCGCCGCGTCGTCGCCCGGGTCAACGACCCCCGCAACGAGTGGCTCTTCAACGACGCCTGGGGCGTCGACGTGGCCGTGTCCACCCCGCGCATGCTCGCCGCCATGGTCGAGGAGGCCGTGACCGTCGGCGACCTCGTACGCCTGCTGACGCTGCGCCAGGGCACCGCGAACCTCGTCGAGGTCACCCTGCCCGCCAACACCCCGCTCGCCGGCCGCGCCGTCCGCGAGGTGCCCCTGCCCCGCGAGGCCGCCCTCGTGGCCATCCTGCGGGGCGGGCGCGTCATCGTCCCGCAGCCGGACGACCCCATCGAACCGGGCGACGAGATGATGTTCGTCGCCGGCGAGGACGTCGAGGAGGAGATCCAGCGCGTCCTGCGGGGCGAGCCGGAGGAGTGATCGGCGCCCGGGGTTCTGCAGCGAACGTGCTGTTCGCTGCTTCTACGCGCGCGAAGTCCCCGTTGATCTCTTGCCCCGGGGCCTCGGCGCCGGGTCCGCTTCGCCGTGCGCGGCTTGGCGGCTGCGCCGGATGGCCCACACCGTCACGGCGGCGGCGAGCGCGGCGAGCGGCACACCCATGGCGATGCGGACCCAGCCCAGCCACGTGTCGGCGTACACCGAGTCGTAGAGCCAGCGCTGAACCACGAACCGCGCCCCGAACACGACGACCCAGGCCAGCGAGGCGATGTCGTAGCCGCGCAGGACCCGCGGGTCGCGGCGCCAGTCCTGGCCCTCGCCGTTGACGAGGTGCCAGATCACGCCGACCAGCGGGCGTCGGGCGATCACCGACAGCAGGAAGACCCCGCCGTAGGCGAGGCTCGTCCAGATCCCGAGCAGGAAGAAGCCCCGCGCCTCGCCGGTGCGCCAGGCGATGAAGGCGCACACCGCGACGCCCAGCAGGCCCGACAGCGCGGGCTGCACGGCGTCGCCGCGCACGAACCGCCAGATCGCCACGGCCACCGCCGACCCGACCGCCGCGGCGATCGAGGCGAGGAGGTTGCCGAACAGCGCCTGGGCCACCACGAACACCACGACGGGCACGCCCGAGGCGATGATCCCGGAGACGCCGCCCATCTGGTCCAGCAGCGTCGGCGTGCGGGGGGCCGGCGCGTCCTCCCCGACCTCGTCGCGATCCGCGTCGGGCCCGGGCACGAACGACTCCGTGGGCGGGTCGGCACGGCTCAGGTCGACCGGCCCGGTGGGCGGGTCGACGGGATCGCCGGTGGAGCGCGTCTCGGGTCGGATGGCGGTCTCCCGGGGGGACGGCGGGCGGACCCGCGCCGGCCGGCGGCCGGTACCGCCACGGTACGACCCCGGCCGGGCCGCGCACGCCCCGCCCGCGCGGTCAGTGCGCGCGCTGCAGCTCGTAGTACGGGTTGTAGATGACCTTGCGGCCGTCGCGGACGGCGACGCGCCCGCTCGCCCGCACCGTGCGGCCCGGCTCGATGCCCGGGATGCGGCGACGGCCCATCCACACCAGCGTGACCCCGTCGGTGCCGTCGAAGAGCTCCGCCTCGAGGGTGGCGACCGAGCCGCGCGGACAGATCTCCACCGAGCGCAGGCGTCCCTTGACGGTGACCGCCTCGCCCGTGGCCGAGTCGCACGCCCGGTCGCACCCCGACCGGACGGCCTCGGCGGACAGGTCGTCCGCGTCGAGGTCGCCGACGTCGGAGGTGAGCCGACGGACCATGCGGCGCAGGAAACCGGTCTCGGCACTCATCGATCGCTCCCGTACCCACTCCGCGGAGGGCACCCCGAGCGGGCACCCTCGGCCGCGGACACCTGAAGAGTAAACGAGTTGCGCCCCGCCGGTATGCCCCGTCGGGAGCCCGTCAGCTGCGCCCCGGCGAGGTCCCCGCCCCGGCGCGCTGGGGCAGCATCATCGGGATCACCGGGCCCTCGGGCCGGGTGATCTGGCGGGGCTTCGTGGGCATCGACTCGACCAGCGAGTCGGCGAACTCCTCGGGCACCTCCTCGGGGACCTCGAGGGGCAGCAGCGAGCGCACGGGCAGCGGGTCCGACGACCGCGCCACGACGGTGCCGCGCAGCATCTCGCGCAGCATCCCGTGCAGCTTGAGGGCGTGCTCCACGGGGCCGGTGCCGACCCCGCGCAGCATCCAGCGCGGGCCCTCGACGCCGACGACGCGGGCCACGGTGTTGCCGTTGCGGGCCACCAGCTCGCGGCCCCACTCCCCCCGGTCGCGCCGGATCGTAGCGCCCTCCTTCTGCAGCTGGGCGGCGAGCTCCTCGACGAGCTCGGGCCAGAGCCCGCCGGTGCGCGGCGCGGCGAAGGCGCTGACCGTCAGCCGGCCCTCGGGGACCAGCGCGTGCACGGCCCGCAACGGGCCGGACGGGTCGGGCTCGGCCTTGAGGCGTGCCCCGCGGGGGATCGGGAGCTGCACCGATCCCAGGTCCAGGCGCAGGCGGCCGTCGCGCGGCGCGTCCTCGGCGTCCCACGGGCCCTGCCGCTGGTGGTGGCGCCGGCCCGCGGGCTCGGCGGCCACCGACACCTGCGCGACGCGCCCGGCGCGATGCCGGTGCCGTCCCTCGCTCACGCCTGCTCCTCCCCTTCGCTCGTGCCGCTCGTCCCGGTCGACCCGAATCCCCCCGCCCCCCGGGCCGTCGGCGCGACGGCCGCGAGCGTCTCGAGGTCGTCGACGCCCTCGAGCACCCGGAACACGGTCTCCTCGACCCGCTGGACCACCAGCTGGGCCACGCGGTCGCCGCGGCGGAGCGCCACGGTGCGCGACGGGTCGTGGTTGACCAGGCAGACCTGGATCTCACCCCGGTAGCCGGCGTCGACCGTGCCCGGCGAGTTCAGCAGGCCGAGGCCCTCGCGCACCGCCAGCCCCGAGCGCGGCATCACGAACGCCGCATAGCCGGCGGGGAGGACCACCGCCACGCCCGTGCCCACCAGGGCCCGCTCGCCGGGGGCGAGCGTGACGTCACGGGCCGCGCAGAGATCCGCGCCGGCGTCGCCGGGGCGGGCCCGCGCCGGGACGGGGAGTCCGGCGTCGAGGCGGACGAGGTCGACCTGCACCACACCCTCCGACACGGGGAGCGAGACTACTCTGGGTGTCGTGAGCACCCCGCGCCCCTCACCGGGATCCGACACGGCCCCGCGCGGACCGGCCGCGTTCGCCGAGCGCCTGGTCGTGCCGTGGTGGTGGTGGCCGCCGGCGCTGCTGATGGCCGGCCTGCTCGCGGCGGAGCTCCACATGGGCCACCCGGGCCTGCGGGCCTGGCTGCCCTACGTCCTGCTGCTGCCGCTCGCCGTGGTCCTGCTGATCTGGCTCGGACGCGTGCGCGTGCAGGTGGACGCCGGGGAGGCGCCCGAGCTGCGCGCCGGAGCCGCGCACCTGCCGGTGTCGCAGATCGGGCGCGTCGACGTGGTGCGCGGCGAGGCCAAGCGCGAGGCCCTCGGCCCCCAGCTCGACCCCGAGGCGTTCGTCCTGCACCGTCCATGGGTGGGTCCGGCCGTCCGGATCGAGGTCATCGACCCGGACGACCCCACCCCGTACTGGGTCGTGTCCACCCGCCGCCCCGAGGCGCTCCTCGCGGCGCTCCGCTGATCAGGGGCTGATCAGCCGTTGATCAAGCGCTGATCAAGCTGCGCAGTCGCGGCAGATGAACAGCCCGCCGCGCTGGTCGGCGAGGCGGCTGCGGTGGTGCACGAGGAAGCAGCTCCCGCAGGTGAACTCGTCAGCCTGCTTCGGGAGCACCCGCACCGTCAGTTCCTCGCCCGAGAGGTCGGCCCCCGGGAGCTCGAAGCTCTCGGCGGTGTCGGTCTCGTCGACGTCCACGGCGGCGGACTGCGCTTCGTTGCGCCGGGCCTTGAGCTCCTCGAGGGAGTCCTCGCCCATCTCGTCGGTCTCGTTGCGGCGCGGGGCGTCGTAGTCGGTCGCCATAGCGGTTTCCCACCCTCGGTCGTGCCCGGTTTTCTGCCCGGTTCCGTCTCTGTCGTGCGGCAGCACAACGCGGGACGGCGACCGTTTGTGCCGACCGGGAAAGTGACCCGGGTCTCACCTCTGGGGTCCCACGGCACGGACGAGACGACGTCCGCGCTGCTGCGGAGCGGCGGGAGGGTAACTCACGCGACCCGGCGCGGTCAGCCGACCCCGGTGTGGAGCTCCCGGAGTGTCGGGATCGTGATGTCGCCGCGCCGCGGTCCGCGGGACCGTCGGCGCCGCGGCCGCGCACCACTACCCTGCTGCGGGACGGGGAGTCTCTGGGGAGGGGCGTCGGTTGGTCGGCTCGGTCAAGGCGGGCACGTCGCGGGTGCGCGACGTCTACCGGCGGCGCAACCTCGTGCCGGCCACGGTGCTGGTCGTCGTCCTCGCCGTGGCGAGCATCGTCACGTGGACCGTGGTGTTCACCAACTCGACGTCCGGCTCGGTCACCTCGTGCAACACCTCGCCGGTGGCCGGGGCCGGGACGCCGCAGTCGGCCGACGCGCTGGACGACCAGCAGGCGGCGGCGCCGGGCGACGTGCGGGTGAAGGTGCTCAACGGGGCGGGCCAGCGCGGGCAGGCCCAGCTCGCGGCCGCCGAGCTGGGCGAGCTGGGCATCGCCGAGGCGGCGCCGCCCGACAACGACGCGCTCTACCCCGCCCAGGACCTCTCCTGCGTCGGCCAGATCCGCTACGGGCCCGAGGGCGCGTCGGCGGCCCGCACGCTGAGCCTCGTCGTGCCGTGCGCCGAGCTGGTCTCCGACGGCCGGACGGGCAACGAGGTCGACCTCGCCCTCGGTGACGACTTCCGCGACATCTCGCCGCCCCAGCCGGTCACCGAGGCGCTGCGGGCGCTCGGACGCCAGACCGCCACCGACGGCTCGGGGGCCACGGCGCAGGTGCCGGACAACGCGGCGCTGACCGCGCTGCGCTCGGTGGACTGCAGCAGCTGACGCCCCCGCTCCGACCGCGCCCCCCGACCGCGCCTCAGGCGACCCCGCCGGCGCCCTCGGCGACGAGCAGGGCGGTGAGCGGGGCCGCCAGCGCCGGGGCCGCGGCCAGCGCGGCCTCCGCCCCGAGACCGTCGGTGTCGGCGCCCGGCAGGCGCACGACCGCGCCGGCCTCCTGCGCGATCAGCCCGCCCGCGGCGTGGTCCCACGGGTGCAGGCCGTGCTCGTAGAACCCGTCCAGCCAGCCCGCCGCCACCGCGCAGAGGTCGAGCGAGGCGCACCCGGTGCGCCGCACGTCCCCGATCCGCCCGGCGATGCGGGCGAGCAGCGCCGCCTGGCGGGCCCGGCGGCCGGGGTCGTAGCCGAGGCCGGTGCCGACGACGGCGAGGGCCAGGTCGTCGAGCGTGGAGGCGCGCAGGGCCGCGCCGTCGCACCGCGCCCCGTGCCCCCGGGCCGCCCGCCAGACGCGGCCCGAGACGGGCTCGACCACGGCCCCGGCGACGATCCGCCCGTCGACCTCGGCGCCCAGCGACACCGAGAACCACGGGAGCCCGTGGGTGTAGTTCACGGTGCCGTCGATGGGGTCGACGACCCAGCGGACCTGCCCGGGCGAGGGCGTGCCGCTGGTGCCCCCCTCCTCGCCGAGCACCAGGTCGTCCGGGCGGGCCGCGGCGAGCCGCTCGCGGACCAGCGCCTCGCACGCGGTGTCGCCCTCGGTGACGACGTCGGTGGCCGAGCTCTTCGTGTCCAGCCGGTCGCGGCCCACCACGCGCTCGCGCACGGACAGCGCCAGCGCGGCCGTCTCGCGGGCGACGGCGACCGCGATCTCCTCGAGCGCGGGGTGGAGTCCGGCACCGGCGGTCTGGTCCATGGCGCGCATCGGACCACATGTGGGTGTCCACGCAACGACACGCAGGTCACCGGCCGGTGAGCACGCTGGGCGACGTTTCGGAATCGATCCCGAGGGCCACGTCGCGGTCGCGGGTCGACGGCTCGCGACGGTCCCGCGACTGTGAGGTGCGACGTTCCGCGGTCAGGCTCGTTACAATGGAGCGTGAGCCGAGACGGTTCGCCGGGAGGGACCGGGACCCTCGCTGTCGTCCCCGCGTCCGGGTGGCCAACCGGCGACCCGGATCCGTCGATTCCGTCGCCGTTCAGCCGTTCGTCACGAAAGGTCGTCTGTGGCAGCCGCAAAGTCCGCAACCCGACGCCGCGTCGCCGACGCCGCCGACCCCGAAGCAGCCGCCGCGGGGGGACCGGTCGGCGTGGTCGCTGCTCCGGACGCCACCGAGGCGCCGGCGAAGAAGGCCCCGGCACGCTCCGCCAAGGGCGCCAAGAAGGCCCCCGCCAAGGGCAAGGGCGCGGCCAAGACCGACGCCGACGCCCCCGAGGGCGGCGAGGAGATCGAGGGCGCCGAGGGACCCGAGGGTGCCGACCTCGAGGGGCTCGAGGGCTCCGAGCTCGAGGCCGCCGCCTCGGAGCTCACCGAGGACGTCGTCGTCCTGGGCGCCGAGGTCGTCGAGGCCGCCGAGGTCGAGACCGAGGAGCCCTCGGAGGAGGACAAGAAGTCCGGCGACTTCGTCTGGGACGAGGAGGAGTCCGAGGCGCTGCGCCAGGCGCGCAAGGACGCGGAGCTCACCGCGTCCGCCGACTCGGTCCGCGCCTACCTCAAGCAGATCGGCAAGGTGGCGCTGCTCAACGCCGAGGAGGAGGTCGAGCTCGCCAAGCGCATCGAGGCTGGCCTCTACGCCTCCGAGCGGCTGCGCAAGGTCGCCGAGGCCCAGCAGGAGCTCGCGACGCAGATGCGGCGCGACCTGCGGTGGATCGTCCGCGACGGCGAGCGCGCCAAGTCGCACCTGCTCGAGGCCAACCTGCGCCTCGTGGTGTCGCTGGCCAAGCGCTACACCGGCCGCGGCATGGCGTTCCTGGACCTCATCCAGGAGGGCAACCTCGGTCTGATCCGTGCGGTCGAGAAGTTCGACTACACCAAGGGCTACAAGTTCTCGACCTACGCGACGTGGTGGATCCGCCAGGCGATCACCCGCGCGATGGCCGACCAGGCCCGCACCATCCGCATCCCGGTGCACATGGTCGAGGTCATCAACAAGCTCGGCCGCATCCAGCGTGAGCTGCTCCAGGACCTGGGCCGCGAGCCCACCCCGGAGGAGCTCGCCAAGGAGATGGACATCACCCCGGACAAGGTGCTGGAGATCCAGCAGTACGCCCGGGAGCCCATCAGCCTCGACCAGACCATCGGCGACGAGGGCGACTCGCAGCTCGGTGACTTCATCGAGGACTCCGAGGCGGTCGTCGCCGTCGACGCGGTCTCCTTCACGCTGCTGCAGGACCAGCTGCAGTCGGTGCTGGCCACGCTCTCCGAACGCGAGGCCGGCGTCGTGCGCCTGCGCTTCGGCCTCACCGACGGCCAGCCGCGCACCCTCGACGAGATCGGCCAGGTCTACGGCGTGACGCGCGAGCGCATCCGCCAGATCGAGTCGAAGACGATGTCGAAGCTGCGCCACCCGTCGCGCTCGCAGGTCCTGCGCGACTACCTGGACTAGGTCCGGATCCGACGAGAGCCCCGAACGGTGCGCCGTTCGGGGCTCTCGTCGTTGATCAGGAGCGCCTCGTCCACCTGAGCGCATCCCCGTCGGTGGATGACGCGCCCGTGATCTCGGGACAGCACCTCCGCGCGCCCGCGCCGGGGCGAGCGGCACGTTCGGCACCTCTCGGTCCTGTCAATCATGCGCGGCGTGCCTCTCGCGAGGGACGACGAGCGCCCGGACCCGGAGCCGACCGTTACTGGCTGGTATCGCTCGCCAGGCGAGAGATACCAGCCAGTAACCGGGTGTGGCCGGTCAGCGGGCCGGCCAGCGCCGGGATCGCGCGGAAGGAGCCGCTGGGCCGGACGGCGGCATGCGACGCGCGTGGCCGCCCGCCGTCCGGACCTGCGATTTTGCGCCTTGCCCCACAGATGCCCATGCATGGAAACTATTTCCATCTCGCGCGGGACGGTGCCGGGGAGGACGCGCATGGCGACATATGCCTACCGCTGCCCCGACTGCGGCACGTTCGATGAGACCCGCCCGATGGGGGAGGCCCCGGAGCGCGTGGCGTGTCCACGCTGCGCTGCGTCCTCGCCGCGGCAGTGGACGGCTCCGCTGCTCGCCCAGATGGATCCCGCGCTGCGGTCGGCGCTCGCGCGGGAGGAGAAGAGCAAGGACGCTCCCGAGGTCGTCACCCGCGCCTCGGGCACCACGCGTCGCTGACCCGAGGTGCGGGCGGCCCGGCCGCACCGCCGGCTCGCCGTCCTCGTCCAGGGAGGACTCCCAGTGGTTGCTACCGGCCTGTTCTACGTCGGCGCGGTCCTGTTCGTGAACGGACTGCTGCTCCTCGGTTTCGTCGAGCCCAAAGCCGCGGCGATCATGAATCTGTTCGTCGGCGGGCTGCAGGTCGTCACCCCGACGTACGTGATCTTCACGTCGGGCGGTGACCCGGCGACCATCCTCACGGGGTCGGGCCTGTACCTCTTCGGTTTCACCTACCTGTACGTCGGGATCGGCCTGCTCGCCGACCTCGACACCACCGGCGTCGGCTGGTTCTCGCTGTTCGTCGCCATCGCCGCGCTCGGCTACTCCTGGGCGAACTTCACGCTGGCGGGCGCCCCGTGGCTGGGCGTGATCTGGCTCTACTGGGCGGTCCTGTGGACCCTGTTCTGGCTCGTCCTCGGGCTCAAGCGTGAGGGGCTGACGCGCTACACCGGGTGGGTCACCCTCATCGAGGCGTGGGTGACCGCCGCGATCCCCGGCTTCCTCCTGCTCACCGGGCAGTGGCCCGCGACCGGGCTCACCGCCCTCGTGCTCGGGGTCATCGGCGTCGTGATGCTGCTCGTCCTGCTGCCGACGCTGCGCCCGCCGCGCGCCCGGACGGCGAGGGCCGGCGAGGGCGGCCCCGCCCCGGTCGAGACCCCCGACCCGGACAGCGTCCGGACCTGATCGCTCCCTGCGTCCGCAATCCTCGGTCGGCGACCGCCGGCCCCGTCCTGGAGAAGGTGACCGCCCGTGCCCGAGACCGTGTTCGAGGTCGATCAGTCCAAGTCCATGCGCGACCAGGCCGTGCCCGGCCACAACCGGTGGCACCCGGACATCCCGCTGGCCACGATGGTCCGGCCCGGCAGCGAGTTCCGGGTGGAGTGCCGGGAGTGGACCGACTCGCAGATCGGCAACAACGACTCCGCCAACGACGTCCGCGACGTCGACCTCAGCGGCGCGCACATGCTCTCCGGGCCCATCGGGGTGGAGGGCGCCGAGCCCGGCGACCTGCTCGTCGTCGACATCCTCGATCTCGGTCCCTGTCAGCCGCCCCAGGAGTACGGCGACGCGCCCGGTCAGGGCTGGGGCTACACCGGCATCTTCTCGCGCGAGAACGGCGGCGGGTTCCTCACCGAGGAGTACCCGGACGCCGCCAAGGCGATCTGGGACTTCCACGGTCAGGTCGCGACGTCGCGCCACCTGCCCGGCGTGCGCTACACCGGCATCACGCACCCCGGCCTGTTCGGCACGGCGCCCTCGGCCGACCTCCTCGCCCGCTGGAACCGCCGCGAGCGCGCGCTGATCGCCCGCGACCCGGACCGCGTTCCGCCGCTGGCGCTCCCGCCGCTGATGGAGAACTCGCTGGGCGGCCAGGCCAGCGGGTCGCTCGCCGAGCAGATCGCCGAGGAGGGCGCGCGCACGGTCCCGGCCCGCGAGAACGGCGGCAACCACGACATCAAGAACTTCACGCGCGGCAGCCGGGTCTACTACCCCGTGCACGTCGCGGACGCGAAGCTCTCGGGCGGCGACCTGCACTTCAGCCAGGGCGACGGCGAGATCACGTTCTGCGGCGCCATCGAGATGGGCGGGTTCATCGACTTCGGCGTCGACCTGATCAAGGGCGGGATGGAGACCTACGGGGTCACCACCAACCCGATCTTCATGCCCGGCAACGTCGAGCCCCGCTACTCCGAGTTCCTGACGTTCATCGGGATCTCGGTGGACGCGGACGACACCAACGAGTACCTCGACGCGACGCTCGCCTACAAGCGGGCGTGCCTCAACGCCGTCGAGTACCTCAAGAAGTTCGGCTACACCGGCGAGCAGGCGTACCTGCTGCTCGGGTCGGCGCCGATCGAGGGCCGGGTCAGCGGCGTCGTGGACATCCCGAACGCCTGCTGCTCGCTCTACCTGCCGACCGCCATCTTCGACTTCGACATCCGCCCCTCGGCGGCGGGGCCGGCGAAGGCCGACCGCGGGATGTCGGCGGTGGCCAGCTGACCGTCACGAGGTGAACGGCGGTCCGTCACCCTCCACCCGCGGGCGGGAGGTGACGACCGCCGACCCACCGCAGTTCCAGCACGACGGCTCGGGCTCGCGGTCCCGGCCGCCGACGTCGCAGCGAGGGCAGTGCCAGTGGCTGACGATGAGGTCCATGACGAGCCTCCTGACGAGCGGGACCCACGGTCCCGCGACTTCGTCCCCCCACCGCGGCACGTCGCCGCCGACCGCGCCGGGGTGCACAGTCTGTACACAGCACATCACATCTCGGAGGCACTCGCCGCGGCGGGCGAGCCCGACGAGCCCGTCGTGCTCGACCGCCGCGGCCCGCACCGGAGCATCCAGGGCCTCGAGCGCCTGCTCGACGACGCGCTCGCGGAGGAGGAGCGCGCCGGGGACGAAGGGTGCTGAACCGCATCAGACCGGGCGGCCGATCTGCGGCCACAGCGCGGCCCGGGTGCGCCGGGACGAGGAGAGGGACTAACCCGCCGCGCGCTTGAACGCGTCGTCGGGGAACGCGCCCGCGGCGACGATCGCGGCCGACCAGGACGTGCACCGCTCGACCACGGTGTCCAGGGCCTCGTCGACGGCCACGACCACGTCGTCGAGGGCGGCCTCGGTGGCCTTCTCGACGTCGTCGCGCAGCGCCCGGCCCCGGTCGGTCACCGCGCCGTCGGCGGCGAGCAGGCCGCGGTCGGCGAGGTCGGCGACGGCGGCGTCGATCTCCGCCTCGCTCCACCCGCGGGTGCGGGTGTAGTCGCGGCCCGCCAGGCCGACGTGGGCCTCGGTGAGCAGGTTCGACGCGAGCGGCCCGATCGCGGCGGCGACGAGGGCGTCGACGTGCGCGTCGCCGCGCAGCTCGCGCAGCAGGTTGGCCGCGTGCCAGAGCCGCGCCCACGGGTCGTCCGGCCAGTCCAGGGCCCGCAGGCCGGCGAACAGGGGCTTGCCGAGCAGCTCCGCGGCCTCGACGCCCGGACGCAGCGCGGCGACGGTCTCGTCCACCTCGGGGCCGGGGTCGCCGAGCGCCCGGTGCAGCGCCCGCGTCGCCGCCCGCTCCCTGGCGGCCAGCACGTCGGGGACCGACGCCGTCGCCCGCGCGGTCTCGTGGACCTCGCCGAGCATCCCCGGGGCGAACGCCCCGAACGCGGCGACGACCACGGGCGGCGGCGGCGTCCCCAGGGTGCCGGCGCGCCCGAGGACGTAGCCCGCGAAGCGCTCGAGGCCGAGCGCCTCGTACTCCCGGCGCGCCTCGTCGGCGTGCACGTGGGCCATCGCGATCGGTTCGAGGGCGTCGCGCAGGCGGCGGGCGGGGGTGGGCGGACGTCGGTGCGGGGACCGGTGGCGGTGCTCACGGCACTGCGGTACCCCGTGGCGGTCGGCGGGGTGCGCGGGGCCGTCCGGACGATGGTCACCTTCCGCGCGCGGTTCCTAGACTCCACGCCGTGACCTCCCCCGCTGTCCGGCGCTCGCCCCAGGGCGGGCTGGCCGAGGTGCTCGACCTGATCCTCGACAAGGGCCTGGTGATCGACGCCTTCGTCAAGATCTCGGTCGTCGGCATCGAGCTGGTCACCATCGACGCGCGCATCGTCGTCGCCAGCGTCGACACCTACCTGCGCTTCGCGGAGGCCACCAACCGCCTCGACCTGCACGAGAAAGGCGGCAAGGGGCTCGCCGAGCTCGGCGGCCACATGACCGAGAACGTGACCAAGGGCGCCGCGAAAGGGATCACCAAGGGCGTGCTCGACGCCGGGCACGAGACCTGGCGGGAGCTCCGCGAGGAGCGGCGGGAGCGCAAGCGGCGCAAGCGCGGCGGGTAGCAGCGGGCACCGGGGCGGCTGACATGCTGGGGGCCGTGCAGCCCGACCCCGCCAGCGACCTGCCCGCCCCCGACCCCGCCGAGGTCCACCGCCGCTCGGTGGCGCTGATCCAGGGCATGGACGGCGGCGACCTCGACGCCGTCGGGGCCCTGCTGGGCGAGCTCGGCGGACCCGAGGAGTTCGCCGCGCAGGTGATCAGCCTCGCGAGCCTCGCGCGGCTGCTGCTCGACCAGCGCGAGGACACCGCCCCCGGCGCCGACGAGGCGCGCGCCGCCGTGCTGCACGAGCTCGCCGGCGTCCTCGCCGCCGCCGAACAGCCCTGATCCCGCCCCGACGCGGATCACGCCCTCCCGCCCGGTGGCGCCGCACGGCGTCGGGGAGGATCGAGGGGTGAGTGCCGCCAGGGAAGAGCCGACGGGCGCCGGGGCCACCGCCGCCGAGCCCACCGTCGCCGAGGACGCCGCGCTGGCCCGCGAGCTGGCCGACGCCACCGGCGCGCTGCTCCTGGAGCTCCGCGACGACACCGGCCCGGGGCGCGACCGCGAGTACCGCGGCGACGCCGAGGCCCACGAGTTCCTCGTCGGCGCGCTGCAGCGCCACCGCCCCGACGACGCCGTGCTCTCCGAGGAGGGCACCCAGGACCCGGCGCCGCGGCGCGGCGCGCACCGGCTCTGGATCGTCGACCCGCTCGACGGCTCGAGCGGCTACGGCCGCGGGGGCGACGAGTGGGGCGTGCACGTCGCGCTCGTCGTCGACGGCGCCCTCGCCGCCGGCGCGGTCGCCCTGCCCGCGCGCGGCGAGCTCGCCGACTCGGACACGGTGGCGACGCTGCCGGACACGCCCGTCGACCCCGAGCGCGGCCTGACCATCACGGTGAGCCGGTCGCGTCCGCCGGTCGAGCTGCGCCGCCTCGCCGCGGCCTTCCCGGTGCGCACGGTCGCGCTCTCCGCCGCCGGCGTGAAGACCCTCGCGGTCGTCGACGGGCAGGTCGACGCCTACCTGCACTCCGGCGGCCAGTACGAGTGGGACAACGCCGCGCCGGCCGCCGTGGCCGTCGGCGCCGGGCTGCGCGTCACCCGGCTCGACGGCTCGCCGCTGCCGTTCGGGGCCGACGACCCCTACTCCCCCGACCTGCTCATCGCCCGGCCCGCCGTGCACGACGCCGTCCTCGACGTCCTGCTGGGCTGACTCCCGCTAGTAGCGCCAGCGCCAGGCCGCGAGCACGTCCTCGGTCGCCCGGTCGGCGGCGAACGCGGCGTCGGAACGGCGCACCGCGAGGAAGGCGCCGAGCCGCTCGGGGCCCAGCAGCTCGGTGAGGCGCGGGCAGGCCAGCAGCGCCGCCTCCTGGTCGGCCTGCGTGGTCGGCAGCAGGGTGACGTCCGCGGCCGCGCGCTCCTGCTCCTCCCAGGTCCCGGGATCGGAGTCGATCGGGGCGGGCGGCACGAGGCCCTCCTCGACGCCCGCGACGCCGGCGGTCAGGATCGCGCTCAGCGCGAGGTAGGGGTTGGCCGAGGCGTCGGAGACCTTGAGCTCGACGTTGGCGTGGTCCTCCCCGAGCAGCGCGGACCCCGCGACGTAGCGGACCGGGGCCTCGCGGTTCTCGATCCCCCAGAACCCGTAGGCGCCCGCGAAGAAGCCGGGCCGCAGCCGGGCCATCGACCCGATCGACGGTGCCGTGATCGCCGCGAGGGCCGGCAGGTCGCGCAGGAGGCCCGCCACGTACCCGCGGCCCGCCGTCCCCGGTCCCTGCTCGCCCCCGGCGAGCAGGTTGACCCCGTCACGCCACAGCGAGGTGTGCGCGTGCCAGCCGTTGCCCGCCAGGTTCACCGAGGGCAGCGGCGCGAAGCTCACCCGCACGCCGTGGCGCGCCGCGGCGGCGAGCACCGTCTGGCGGGCCAGGAGCTGCTCGTCGGCGGCCCTCAGAGGGTCGGCGGCGCCCAGCGAGAGCTCGACCTGGCCGGGCCCGTACTCGGCGTGCAGCTGGCCGATGCGCAGCCCGTTCGCCTCCGCGTCGCGCAGCACGTCGACGACGAAGGCGTCGATCTCGAGCAGGGCGTGCGGGCTGTACGCGGGGCTGTCGTAGGCCGGGACGACCGCCCCGTCCTCGTCGGGCAGCGAGACCGCGAACTCCAGCTCGTAGCCCACCAGCGCCGAATAGCCCCGCTCGGCGAGCGCGTCGACGGTCGCCGCGAGCAGCGAGCGCTGGTCCCACGGCCACGGCGACCCGTCGACGGTCACCTGCGTGCCCGGCGCCCACGCGAGCCCCGGCTGGCCGGCGAGCGGCGTGAGGCGGTCGAGGTCGGGCACGAGGCGCACGTCGCCCGACGGCGTCTCGCGCCCCGGCGCCCCGTACTGGATGCCGTCGTTGGTGTCGAAGATCGAGAAGACGGTGCTGACGCCGATCCCGGTCTCGGCCACCTCGGGCAGCGAGCCCACCGGCACGGTGCGCGAGCGCGGGATGCCGTTGTTGTCCGCCCAGACGACGGTGACGCCCGCGACGCCCCGCTCGCGCAACTGCTCGACGAGCCCCGCCGCGCGCTCGCCCACCCCGGAGTCGCCCACCGAAGCCTCCCCTCCACCCGGCCGCATGGTGGCGCACAGGCTAGTGGGCAACGCCGGCCCGGCGGTGACGTCCGGGCGTGACCGGCCGCCGTGGCGCGGCGCGCGCGGGGGCGCCCACCACTCGTCGCTCGAGATCGACTCCCGATCGGGTGGTCCCCGCCCCTACCCAGGAACGGGCGGTCTCTCACCGACGATGAGCGGTACGTGACGGACGACAAAGCGGCGCGTGAACACGAGCGGTCGCGCGCAGCGTCTGACACAGTGGAGAAGCGACGGTCGCTCGACCGGAGCTCGCGGGCTCGGACTCCGCTCCGAAGCCTCGACGGAGGGAGATGACGATGCCCGGCACCCTGACCCGGCCAGAACTCACCGCCTCGGACCGCTGCGATCGCTGCGGTGCAGCGGCAAAGGTGCGCGCCGTACTGCCCTCCGGTGGAGAACTCCTCTTCTGCGGGCACCACGCCCGGGCCCACGAGGCCAAGCTGAAGGAGCTGTCGGTGGACATGCAGGCCGGAGAGACCGCATGACAGCCACCTGACCAGCAGCTTCTTCGACAACAGCGCGACCGAGACCAACACCGCGACGGGCGGGGACCCCAGGGTCCCCGCCCGTCGTCGTGTGCGGACCGGATCCCCGGCGTCGCGTCCGGCGATCACGGCGACCTCGCCCGGCCCCGACCCGTTGTCCGATCTGTCCGGATGTCCTCATCGCGCCGCCGATCACGTCCCGTCCGCCTCCGGACCACTGCGGCTGCGCATCCGGTCCAGCGACTTCGTCCGGTGACGGAGCCCGCCGGCGGCCCCCGCCGATCACTCGATCGTGACGGCAGGGTGAACGCTGTGTCGTCGTCGTGTCGGACGGCGACGGCGGCGACACGGTTTGATCACCACGGTGTGTGATGTGCACCACACGTCACTGCTTGGACACGCAGCGTGGACGATTCAGCGCCAGGACCGCAGCGTCGCGATCCGCTCCTCGATCTGCTCGAGCGAGGCCATCGGCGTGGCCGGTCCGCCGCAGTACTTGCGGAGATCCCCGTGGATCTGGCCGTGGGGCTTGCCGGTGCGGTGGTGCTGCGCCGCGACGAGCGCGTTGAGCTCGCGCCGCAGATCCTTGAGCCGCTCGGCCACCCCGACGTCGCGGCGGAACTCGCGGGTGGGCGCCGGCTGCTCGGCCGTCGTCACCGGGGCCGGTGCCGCCGCCTCGCGGGCCGCCTGCCCGTCGAGCTGCTCGCTCTGACGCCGGCGCAGCAGGGCGCGCACCTGGTCGGGCTCGAGGAGTCCGGGGAGCCCGAGATAGTCCTGCTCCTCGGCGCTCCCGGCGCCCGCGGCCGTGCCGAACGAGGACCCGTCGTAGATCAGCTGGTCGAGCTCGGCCTCCGCCGAGAGGGCCTCGAAGGCCTTCTCCTGCTCGCCCGGCTCGTCCTCGGTGCGGTTGGCCGCCTCGAGGAGGTCGTCCTCCCAGCCCTCCTTCGGGCGGTGCGGCTCGCCGAGCACGTGGTCGCGCTGGACCTCGAGCTCGCTGGCGAGCGTCAGCAGCGACGGCACGCTGGGCAGGAACACGCTGGCGGTCTCGCCCGGGCGCCGCGAGCGCACGAAGCGCCCGACGGCCTGGGCGAAGAACAGCGGCGTGGACGCGCTGGTGGCGTAGACGCCGACGGCGAGGCGGGGCACGTCGACGCCCTCGGAGACCATGCGCACGGCGACCAGCCAGCGGTCGTTCGTGCGGGAGAACTCGGCGATGCGTCCGGACGCCTTGGGGTCGTCGGAGAGCACGACCACCGGCTCCTCGCCGGCGATGCGGCGCAGCAGCGCCGCGTAGGCCTTGGCCGTCGTGTGGTCGGTGGCGATGACCAGTCCGCCCGCGTCGGGCACGCCGCCCTGGCGCAGCTGGGTCAGGCGGGTGTCCGCGGCCTGCAGGACCGCCGGCATCCACTCGCCCTTGGGGTCGAGCGCGGTCTTCCAGGCCCGCGAGTTCTGCTCGGCGGTGAGGGGCTCCCCCAGGCGGGCGGTCATCTCCTCGCCCGCGCTGGTGCGCCAGCTCGCCTGCCCCGAGTAGGCCAGGAACACCACGGGGCGCACGACCCCGTCGGCCAGCGCGTCGGCGTAGCCGTACGAGTGGTCCGGGCGCGAGCGCAGGACGCCCACGGAGTCCGGCTCGTAGGTGATGAACGGGATCGGGCTGTCGTCGGACCGGAAGGGCGTCCCCGTGAGCGCCAGCCGGCGGGTGGCGCCGGCGAACGCCTCGCGCGTCGCCTCGCCCCACGACTTGGCGTCGCCGGCGTGGTGGATCTCGTCGAAGATCACCAGGGTCCGGCGGCCCTCGGTGCGGTTCATGTGCAGCACCGGGTGGGCGGCGACCTGCGCGTAGGTGACGGCGACGCCCTGGAAGTCGGTCGAGGTGCGCCCGACGCTGTTGGAGAACTCGGGGTCGATCGCGAGGCCCGCGCCCCGGGCCGCCTCGGCCCACTGGTGCTTGAGGTGCTCGGTGGGGCACACGATCGTCACCGTGTCGACCGTGCGGTCGCCCAGGAGCTCGGTGGCCGCCCGCAGCGCGAACGTCGTCTTGCCGGCGCCGGGCGTCGCGACGGCCAGGAAGTCGCGGGGCCGATCGCTGAGGTAGCGGGTCAGGGCGCGCCGCTGCCACTGTCGCAGCGGTCGTGCTCCCGAGGGATCGGTGCTGGTCGGGCTACCGGTCGCGCGGGTCAAGGGCCCTCCGGGGCGAGATCGGACGGGTACCTGCCGGAGCGGGCCTACTCCCCGTCGTCACCGCCGCGGGGCATCTTGTTGAAGATCTCCTTGCACTTCGGGCAGACCGGAGAACCGGGCTTGGGCGAGCGGGTGACCGGGAAGGTCTCGCCGCAGAGCGCCACCACCATCGAACCGGTGACCGCCGACTCGGCCACCTTGTTCTTCCGGACGTAGTGGAACATCTTCGGGTCGTCGTCGCCCGTGCGGTCGGTCCCCTGCGGGCGGGTGTCGGGAAGCACCGCGGTCTGGCTCATGCCCCCATGATGCCCCACGACCCCGACACGGGACCCACGCCGGGCGGGCCCGCGCCGTCGTCCCCGGGTGCCCGGGCAATCCCGCGAAACGGCACCCACGCCCTCGCCGCGGCTGTCACGGTGACCGCAGTCCCGGTCCGGCGGCGTGGAGGAGACCTCGTGACCCATCCGGCCCGCGCCCGTGGGCGCGCCGCGCTCCCCGAGGAGCTGCCCGGCGACCCGGGATCGCTCCGACGCGACGTGCTCGCCTTCGTCGACGAGCACCGGGCCCGCCTCGGCCGGCTGGGGCTGCACCTCCTGCTCGCCGCGCTGCCGCTGCTCGCGATCTCCGCCCACGTGTTCGGCCTGGCGCCGATGAACGTCACGGCCGGGCTGGTCGTGGTGCCGCTGACGCTCGCGGTGCTGCTGCTGTGCGTGTTCGCCCCGGTCGGCGAGGACCGGATCGTGCTGATGGGCGCGGTCTGGGGCGTCATCGCGACGCTGGTCTACGACGCCGTGCGGCTCGACACCGTGTACCTGCTGGGGTGGTGGGGCGACTTCATCCCCACGGTCGGCACCTGGATCCTCGGCGTCGAGGGCGGGGCCACCGCCGTCGGCGCGATCGTCGGCTACCTGTGGCGCTACGTGGGCGACGGCGGCGGCATCGGTGTCGTGTTCTTCGTGCTGGTCGCGGCCACCGGGCTGCGCCGCTGGGGCGAGCGCGCCACGGTCGCCGCGGCCGTGGTGTTCGCGGTGTTCCCCGTGTGGACGGGGCTGATCGCCACGGTCGCCGTCGCGCCCCGGGGCGAGCGGCTGATGTTCCCGCTGACGGTCACCACCGTGACGCTCTCCCTGCTGGGCCACCTCGTGTTCGGGCTGGTGCTCGGGCTGGGCTGCGCCCGCTGCCGCGGGCTCGAGGAGCGCTGGCCCTGGCCGCCGCTGCTCGACCGGCCGTGGGCGGGGCTGCCGGTGCCGGCGGTGCCGGCCGCGCCCCGGGTGGCTCGCGGGGTGGGCGACGGCGGGGAGGACCGTGGCTGGGGGCCGCCGGCCCTCGTGGCCGCCCCGACGCGCACCGCGGTCCCCGAGACGCCCGGCGAGATCACCGAGATCCGGGTCGAGCGCCCGGCCCCCCGACGGGCCGGCCGGTCGACCCGCCCGCCCTCGGGGCCGCCGACCACGGGTCCCGGTTCCGGGCCGGTCCGGGTGGTCGGCACGCCCTCCCACCCGATCCCCGTGCCGGGGGCTCCCGCCACCCGCCCGGGGCCGCCCCGAGCCACGGGACCGCGCCCCCGGGGGCCGGTGTCGGGGCCCGTGCGGGTGACCGGACCGTGGTCGCACGCGGTCCCGCGCGACGGCGCCGACCCGTGGCTCGGCGCCCGCCCGGGTGCTCCGGCCGCGGGCGCGGGCAGTTCCGCGAAAGCGCACCCGGCGTCGGTGACGCGTGGCTAGCGTCCGCGACGCGGGGGCAGGACCGGACGAGCGGAGCCGGACGAGCGGAGGACGATGAGCGGGTCGGCGTGGGGGTCGGGGCGGGGCCGCGGGACGGCGCGGCGCGGCGGCGCGCGCCCGTCGTCGGCGCCGCCGGCCGAGAGCCCCTGGGCCGCGCTCGACCGGCGCCGCGCCGGTCCGCGACGGGTCCCGGTGATGCTGCTGGGTCTCGTCGCGGTCGCCGTGCTGGTCGTCGGGGTGGCCGTCGGCGGGGGCGGTACGCCGGTGGTGTCGCACGGCGGGCTGGTGTCGGTCGCCGACGACGAGGAGTCGGGCGAGGGCGGGGACGAGGACGGCGGGGACCAGGACGGCGGAGGCCAGGGAGACGAGGAGGAGCAGGAGGATCAGGAGGATCAGGACCAGGGCGGCGGCCAGGAGGACGACGAGGAGTTCCCGGGGCGCGACCAGATCGGGCGTGCCGCGGCCAACGAGTACGTCGAGATCCAGCGGGTGCAGCGCGGGGCGTTCTCGGGCGAGGGCGGGGCCTTCTCGGGCGGCAGCTACACCATCCGGTGCGCGGTCAGCGACCACAAGAACTCCGACAACTACCTGATCACGCCCGGGAAGCGGAACGGCGCCCAGCACGTGCACGACTACGCCGGCAACGAGGGCACCAACTTCGCCTCCGAGCGCGAGGTCCTCGAGGAGACCGCGACCACCTGCTCGAACGGCGACCGCTCCCCCATCTTCTGGCCGGTGCTGCGCGACCTGCGCGCCCCGGGCCCCGACGTGGGCGTCGACGGCGGCAGCCTCGACGGCAACGTGGGCTCGATCGTGGAGCCCACGGCGGTCGACTTCACCTTCCACGGTCACGGCAGCCGGCGTGCCGAGGCGCTGCCGCTGAACATCGCGCTGGTCACCGGGTCGGCCAAGGCGGGCACCAACGACGGCGAGGGCGCCAACGCCAAGTACACCTGCACCGGGGCGGGCGGGCGGCTGACCGACCTCTACCCGATGTGCCCCCAGGGGTCGTCGCTGCAGCGGATCTACGACTTCCCGAGCTGTTGGAACGGCCAGGACATCGACTCCGAGGACCACACCACCCACATCGTCTACCCCGACGAGAACGGCGAGTGCGACGACGACCTCGTCCCGGTCCCGGCGCTGCGCATCACGGTGAGCTACGACGACCCGCCGCCGGACCGCCAGTTCGCGATCGACAGCTTCCCCGAGCAGCAGCACGACCCGATCACCGACCACGCCCTGCTCGAGTACCTCTCCTCGGAGCGCCGCGCCCAGGAGGGCGTCGAGTGCATCAACGCCGCGCGCCGCTGCGTCCAGGGCCCCGAGCAGGACGGGATCGCGTCGGGCTCCACCGCGTCGGCCGACCGCGTGCCGCGCTCGCAGACGTTCGCCCACGCGTTCGCGACGCACGCGGACGCCCACCGGGCGCCGGCCGGCGCCGCCGTCGGCGGCCACCGCGCGCACCGCGGCGGCGGGCACCACGGCCCGGGGCCCGCCGCGCCCACCGCCCGCCTGGCCGGCGCGGACGTTCCGGCGGCCCCGGCCCCGCCCGCGCCCGGGCCCGAGCCGCCGTCGTCCGGCGGGCCGGGGCGCCTCCCGGCCGCCGACCCCTCGGACGCGCTCGGCCCGCTGCCCGGGCTCACGCGGCTGCCGGGGCTCGCGGCGCCGCTCGGGGCGGACTCGCAGGGCACCTGATCAGCGCACCGCGTCCCACTCGACGACGATCACCGGCGAGCCCTCGGGGTCGACGCGGACCGGCAGCATCCGCCCCACGCGGACGTCGGCGGCGTGGGCGGACGGCACCCGCACCCGGCGGCGGACCACCCGGCCGTTGACGTCCAGGTCGAGCACCGGGATGGCCTCGTGGCCGATCGCGCTGGAGGTGCTGGTGACGCCGACGATGCGGGCCAGCGCGGGCGTCCCGCGCCGCGCCGTGCGCCGCAGGGCGGCGGGGCTGCCGAACCAGCGGCGCTGCAGCGTCGTCCACACCACGCCCTGCACGAGCAGGACGGCTCCGACGATCCCCAGGGCCAGGGCGGTCGCCCACCGCGCGGTGCCCGCCAGCAGCGTCGGCACGACGAGCAGGGCGACCAGCGCGACGAGGCACAGGACCGCCCCGGCCAGGAACCAGCGTCCGAGACGCGCGAACGCGATCGTCATCTGCTCCCCCCGGGTCGAGGACCGTGGGGCGAGTATCGCGGGTGCGGCGGTCTAGCCCTCGCTGCCGGTGCGCGGGGCCTCGGCGTCGACGGTGCGCGGCGGCTCGTGCCCGGCGCCGTCCTGCTGCGGCTGGCGCGGCCTCTCGGTGCGCTGGTCGCGGCGGTCGAGCACCTCGGCCGCCTCGATGATCTGCGCGTCCGGCACGGCGTCCAGCTCGCGGTGGCTGCGCCGGTAGCGGTTGGCCTTCTCGGCCTTCTTGGGCGGGCGGTCGTTGGCGATGAGCACGGCGACCCACGGCAGCGGCACCGACAGCACGATGAGCGCGACCGCCACCCACGGCAGGTTGAACCCGATGCCCGCGACGCCGGCGAGCACGAGGCACGGGATGCGGCACGCCATGATCAGCGAGTAGCGCTTCTTGCGGGCCGCGAACTCCTCGTCGTACGAGATCGCCGCCTGCGTGATCAGGATCGGTCCGTCGTCGTCCTGACGTCGGTTCACCACGTGTGTCGCCTCCTCGGAGCACCGGCCGCCCCACCGGGTGCCCTCGCACACCACCTTGAACCTCCGGGGGCGGCGGCGCCACCGGGACCCGGTCCTCAGGAGGAGGCGTCGGCCTTCTCGGCCTTGGCGGCCTTCGCAGCCTTCTTCTGGGCCTGCTTGAAGTCGCGGACCTCGCCGAGCGTCACCGGGTCGACGACGTCGGCGATCGAGCGCCGGGAGCCCTCGTCGCCGTAGGAGCCGGCGGCCTCGCGCCAGCCCTCGGGCCGCACGCCGCACTGCTTGCCCAGCAGCGCGGTGAAGATCTGCGCCTTCTGCTTGCCGAAGCCGGGCAGCGACTGCAGGTTGGCGAGCACCTCGCGCCCGGACGACGCGTCGGCCCACAGCCGCTCGGCCTCGCCGCCCCAGTCCTCGACCAGCTGGCGGCACATCCCCTGCACCCGCTCGGCCATCGACCGCGGGTAGCGGTGCAGCGCCGGCGGGCCGGTGAACGCCGCGACGAGCGCCTCGGTGTCGTACTGCGCGATGCCGGCGGCGGTCAGCGGGCCGCCCAGGCGCTCGGTGAGCAGGGCGGGCGAGGCGAACGCGCGCTCCATCGGGAACTGCTGGTCGAGCAGCATGCCGATGAGCAGGGCCAGGGGGTTGGCGCTCAGGACCGCGTCGGCCTCGGCGTCCTGGGCGAGGGTCAGCTCGGGCACGGTGTCAGCCTCGCAGATCCTTCTCGAGCACGGCGAACCTGAAGTCGTCGTCGCGCGGCACCCCGACGCCCTCCTCGCCGTACGGGAAGGGCCGGGACTCGCCGGTGCGCACGTAGCCCCGGCGCTCGTACCAGGCGATGAGCTCGGTGCGCCGGTCGATGACGCACATCTCCAGGGTGCTCGCCCCACGCTGGCGGGCGGTCTCCTCGGCGGCGTCCAGCAGCGTCGACCCGACGCCGCCGCGCTGCCCGCTCGGGCGCACCGCGAACATGCCGAACGACGCCGTGGTGGCGCCCTCGGCGAGCGTCACCGCGGCGCACCCGACGAGGTCGCCCGCCACGAGCACCGTGATCGCGGGGTCCGCGACGTCGGCGGCGAGCAGCTCGCGGGTGGTGCGGGGCCCGTCGATGAGGTCGGCCTCGGAGGTCCAGCCCTCGCGGCCCGACGGTCCCCGGTAGGCGCTGTGGACGAGGGCCAGCAGGGAGTCGACGTCGGCGGCCTCGGCGACGCGGACGGTGAGAGAGGCGGTCACGGAGGGCCAGTCTGCCCGTCAGCGGGTCAGCTGGCCCAGCCCGCGGTCGGTGTCGGCCGGGGTACGGGCGACGACGGGCACGCCGCGGGCCCAGAGCCGGATCCCGCGGTGCCGGATGGCGGCGGCGACGCGCACGGTCACCACGGGATGTCGCGTCAGCGCCGCGAGGAGCGTGCGCGGCGTCGCGTCCCGGCGGCGCCCGCGCAGCGTCGCGACGAAGGCCGTGGCGCCCTCGCGGCGCAGGACGACGGTCGCGGCGAGCGTCTCCCCGGGCTCGGGGACGCGCATCCGGTACTCGCCGTCGACTTCGAAGAACGGCGAGACGTAGAAGTCCTTGTCGACGCGCGCCCGGCCCTCGTCGTCCACCTCGAGCAGGTAGTGGTGACGCCCGCCGTAGGTGTTGTGCACCTCGGCGACCACGGCGACGAGCGCGCCGGCCGCGTCGCGGCACCAGTACAGGGTGAGCGGGTTGAACACGTACCCGAGCACGCGCGCGTGGGCGAGCATGAGCACCTGCGCCGGGCGCCCGATCCCCCGCGCGGTGAGGAACGCGTCGAGGTTCTCGCGGATCGAGGCCCGCGGGTCGCCGATGTGGTCGGCGGCGCGGAACCGCGCGAACGGCCGCAGCGGCGCGGGCAGGCGCGGCAGGTCGTCGAGGTCGACGAGCCACAGGTAGAGGCGGTGCGTGAACGCGTCGTCGAGGCGCTCGTGGCGACGGTGCGTCACCTCCGCCTCGTAGATCGCCGGGGCGAGCGCGTGGCGATACGGACGTTCAGCGTCAGCGACGGCACTCCGCTGACGCTCGCGCAGCCTCACCACGTCACGCCCAGTGACGCCGCGGCGCGGACGCCGGAGGCGCAGCCGTCCTCGTGGAAGCCCCAGCCGTGGTACGCGCCGGCGAAGGCGAGGCGGTCGTCGTTCAGGTCCGGCAACCGGGTCTGGGCGGCCACCGACGCGGGGGTGTAGGCCGGGTGCTCGTAGACCATCTTCGCGATCACCGTCGACGGGTCGACGCGGTCGGTGGCGTTGAGGGTGACGACGTGGGTGTCGGGGCCGGGCAGGTGCATCAGGCGGGTCATGTCGTAGCTGACGAGCACGCGGTCCTCCCCCGGCACGCGCAGCAGGTTCCACGCCGCGCGGGCGCCGGCGGCGCGCGGGAGCACCGAGGTGTCGGTGTGCAGCCAGGTCTCGTTGCGCGAGTAGCGGAAGGCGCCGAGCACGTCGGTCTGCTCGCGGGTCGGTGCGGCGAGCAGCGCCAGCGCGTCCGGGGCGTGCACGGCCACGACGGCCCGGTCGAAGCGGCGCTCGACGTCGGCGTCGTCGCGGACGACCACCTCGTCACCGGAGCGCGCCAGCGCCCGCACCGGCGTCGACACCTCCACCGCCGTCAGCCCCTTCGCGGCCCGTTCGACGTAGGTGCGCGAGCCGCCGACCACCGTGCGCCACTGGTGCGAGCCGCCCACCGAGAGCATCCCGTGGTTGGCCAGGAACGCGAACAGGTAGCGCGCGGGGTACTGCCGCGAGAGCTCCGGGCCCGACGACCACACCGCCGACACGACCGGGACCGCGAAGGTCTCCACGAAGAAGCGCGAATAGCCCCCGGCGTCGAGGAACTCGCCGAACGTGACGTCCTCGCCCAGCGGCGAGGTCCCGTCGACGACCGCGCGCGCGGCCCGGTGGAACCGCAGGACCTCGGCCAGCATGCGCACGTAGCGGGGGTTCGCGAGGTTGCGGGGCTGCGCGAACAGGCCGCGCACCCCGCGGGCGCCGGCGTACTCCAGGCCGGTGGCCTCGTCGCGGACGCTCATGCTCATCTCGGAGTCCTGGGTGGCGACCCCGAGCTCGGCGAACAGCCGCAGCAGGTGCGGGTAGGTGACGTCGTTGTGGACGATGAACCCGGAGTCGACCGCGAGCGGGCCGACGTCGTGGGTGTGCGCGTGGCCGCCGAGCCGGGCGTCGGCCTCGAACAGGGTGACGTCGTGGCGCCGTTGCAGCAGGTACGCCGCCGTCAGCCCCGACACGCCCGCACCGACGACCGCGACCCGTTCCCGCACGTGACCACTCCTCTAGGGATCCTCCAACGGCACCGCGAGCCCCTCGGGGTCCCCGGCCGCCATGGCCTTCGCGACGGCCTCGGTGAACGGTTCGAGCCCGAGGGCCCCGAGGGCGAAGTGTGTGACGAGGTCGTGCCACGCCCCGGCCCGGCGCAGCATGGCGTGGCCGTCGCCGTGGACGTCGAAGCGTGCCACGCGGTCGGACACCGTCGCGACGCGCTGGGCGAACCGCAGCGAGGCCCGCGGGTCGGTCATCCGCTCGCGGTCGCCGTGGGCGATGAGCACGGTCTGCCCGGCGAGCTGGGCGTACGGCTCGCCGCGCTCGAGCCACGGCGCGAGGGCGGCCACCCCGACCACGCCGTCGTCGCCTCCGACGCGCAGCGCCGCACGCCCACCCATGGAGTGCCCCACCAGCACGACCGGGACGTCGCCGAGGCGCGCCCGCACGTCGCGCAGCGCCCAGCGGGCGTCCTGCACGGGGTCGAGGTCGGGGGCGTTCCAGCCCCGGTAGCGGTAGCGCAGCAGCCCGACGTCGACGCCGCGGCGGGCGCCGGCGGCGGCGAGGTTGCGGGCGAACGGCACCATGCGCAGGAACGGCAGGCGCAGCCCGTCCGCGGCATCGCGCCCCTCCGGGCGGCCGCCGTGCAGCACGAGCACGGCGCCGGTCACCGGGCGCCGGGTGGCGGGACGGACGCGGTCGAGGCGCGGCAGGGTCACGGATCCATCCTGCGGCCGGCGGCCCGTCCCGGCGCGGGAGCCCGGGCCCCACGCCGTCATCGCCGAACCGCCCGCGCTCCGGGCGCGAACGCGGATCGACCCAGCACACCAGGAGGACGACACCGCATGAAGGCCGGAGACACCGCCCCCGACTTCGAGCTCGCCGACGACACCGGCACCCGCCGGTCGCTGTCCACGCTCCTCGCCGACGGACCGGTGGTGCTGTTCTTCTACCCCTTGGCCTCCTCGGGCGGATGCACCCAGGAGAGCTGCCACTTCCGCGACCTCGCCGGGGAGTTCGCGTCCGTGGGCGCCCAGCGCGTCGGCATCAGCGCCGACTCCGTCGAGAAGCAGCACGCGTTCTCGAGCGCGAACTCGTTCGACTACCCGCTGCTCTCCGACCCCGACGGCGCGGTCGCCAAGCAGTTCGGCGCGAAGCGCTCGTGGCTGCCGGCGCTGCCGGTCAAGCGCAGGACCTTCGTCATCGACACCGACCGCACCGTGCTCGGCGTCATCGGCGGGGAGATGAAGTTCGACCAGCACGCCGACGACGCCCTCGAGCTGCTGCGCTCCCGTCAGGGCGCCTGATCCCCGCTCGCGGCCGGCTCGCGCCGCTCAGGTGGCGCGGGCCGGACGCGAGCCCGGGGGCAGCGGCAGGAACCCCGAGGTGCGGCGGACGTACTCGTCGTACCCCGGCCGCTGCGACATCGACTTCTCGGTGAGCTCCTTGCCCGTCACCGACACCAGCAGGTACGTCATCAGCAGCGGCCCGACGACCGTGACCAGCGCGACCGGGTGCCCGGCCGCGACGACGAAGATCCCCCACCAGACGCACGCGTCGCCGAAGTAGTTCGGGTGGCGGGTGTAGCGCCATAGACCCGTGTCGAGGATCTTCCCCCGGTTGTCCGGATCCGCCTTGAACGCCATGAGCTGCGCGTCGCCGACCGACTCGAAGACGAACCCGACCAGCCACAGCACCACCCCGGCGATCACCACGGGCAGCACCGTCGACGCCCGGACCATCGCCGCGAGCACGGGCAGCGACACGACGAGCATGACGCCCGCCTGTGGCAGGTAGACCCGCCGCAGCACGGTGGAGGTCACCGCGCCGGGCGCGTGGTCGTCGCCGAGCATCGCGGCGTAGCGCGGGTCCTCGCCCTTGCCGTGGTTGCGCCAGCCGATGTAGATCGCGAGCCGCAGTCCCCACACCGCGACGAGCGCGAGCACCACGGTGCGCACGCCGGCGTCGCCCACCCCCAAGACGCCGGAGATCACGTAGGCGACGACCGCGACGGCCACGAAGCCGAGGCCCCAGGTCACGTCGACGACGCTGTGGCGCCCGGTGGCGCGGGCGACGGCGAGCGTCACGCTGAACGCCGCCACCACCGTCGCCACCGCGCCCACGAGCAGCAGCCCGAAGGCGGCCAGGTCGAACGCTGGACTCACGACTCCGGGATACCAGCGTCGGCGCGCGAGGACACCGACCAGTCGTCGCGGGTCGCGGGCATCCCGCTGCGGCCGCGGTCGGTGGGGCGGGCCAGGAGGATCTGGTCGACGCCCATGCGGTTCTCCTCGAACGCCAGCGCCCCGCCGGCGAGGTAGAGCCGCCACATGCGCGCCCCGCGCTCCCCGAGCAGCGACACGGCCTCGTCGAAGCGCTCCTCGAGCGTGGCGAGCCAGGCCCGGATGGTGGGCACGTAGTGCTCGCGCATGACGTGCACGTCGCGGACCTCGAGCCCCGCGTGCTGCAGGAAGGTCAGGGTGTCGCCGACGGGGCGCATGATCATGTCGGGGGTCACGTAGGTCTCGATGAACGCGCCGCCGCCCGGGGCGTTGGCCCCGCGGGACATCTGCTGCACCAGCGCGCGCCCGCCGGGACGCAGCGCGCCGTGCAGCGTCGCGGCGAAGGTCGGGTAGTGCTCGTCGCCGACGTGCTCGCCCATCTCGATCGCGCTCACGGCGTCGAACGGGCCGTCGGTGGCGGTGATCCTCTCGGCGACGTCGCGGTAGTCGAGCAGGTCGACCTGGACCTTGCCGGCCAGGCCCTCGGCGCGGATCCGGGCGTTGACCTGGTCGCGCTGCTCGCGGGAGATGGTCACCGCGCGCACCTGCGCCCCGTGCTCGCGGGCCGCATGGACGGCGAGCGAGCCCCAGCCGCAGCCGATGTCGAGCAGGCGGCGGCCCGGCGCGAGGTCGAGCTTGCGGCAGATCAGCTCGAGCTTGTCGTGCTGGGCCTGGGCGAGGGTGTTCTCCGGCGCCGTCCAGTAGCCCGACGAGTACGCCATCGAGTCGTCCAGCAGCAGCGAGTAGAAGGCGTTGCCGGCGTCGTAGTGGTGGGCGATGACGTCGCGGTCGCGCCGGCGGCTGTGCAGGCGGCCCCGGACCCTGATGGCCTCGGGCGGCGGGGCGGGCTTGGTCCTGAGCAGTCCCAGGCGCGCGGCCGTCACGGCGAGACCGGGCAGCTCGCGGGCGCCGGGCCGGCGCTTCGTGACCGTCCCGGAGTTGATCAGCACCCACATCGCCGACAGGCCCTCGGCGAGGTCGCCGTCGACGTCCAGGTCGCCCGAGACGTACGCGTGCGCGAGCCCCATCTCGCCCGGCTCCCACAGCAGCCGACGCAGCGCCCGCCGCGAGCGCAGCACCACCGTCGGCACGCCCGGCCCGGGGGCCGCCCCGGCCTCGCTGCCGTCCCACGCCCGGATGCGCACCGGGACCGGCCCGTCGAGGAACGCCCCGACCGCCCCCGCCACCCGCTGCGCTGCGCCTGCACCCACGCCGATCTCCCTCCGCCTGTGTCGCAGCGTTCATCGGACCGCAGCGCGGATCGGTTCGACCGGTTCGCGTCCGTCACAGTCGCCTCGTCGCGATCAGGTGTAGACGGCGTGTCGACCGGGTGATCCGCCTACGGACCGTGGTGGCATTCACACCATGGGGGGCCTGGGGGTTGGTCTAGGAGTCAACGACGTCCCGATCGTGGGGGAACCGGTCGCGTTCGGCGTGGGATTTCTCGTGTTTCTGCTCGTGTGCTTCTCGGCAGTTCTGGCCCGATATCCGATCACCCTGGCGCACGAGGGGGGCCACATGTTCGCCAACCTCGCAACACTTCGTGGCAACAAGTCCTGGAAGCTGAAAGACGACGCCGATGGCGCGACCGAGGCCGTGAGCCCGGGCAACTGGCTGCAACGGCTCATCGTGACCTTCGTCGGCTACCCGGCTCCGCCCCTGCTGGGCTTGGGCGCCGCAGCTCTCATCGATGCCGGCAATCCGTGGGCGGTCCTGCTCGGGACGGTCTTCCTATCCGTGCTCGCAGTGGCTCTGTCCACCAAGGGACTCGCGTTCCTCATCCCGGCGCTGATCGCCATCGGGGTCGCCTGGGCGCTCCTCGCAGGCTCGGCCTCGGTCCAGGCAGCCGTAGCGGTCGGCATCGCGTGGTGGCTTCTGCTCGGTGGTCTCCTTCGGATCATCCGGGTGCTGGGCGGTTCCAGCGACGCCACTCGGCTGGCGGAGATGACCTTCATCCCCAAGTTCGTCTGGTCGCTCGTCTGGCTCTTCATCGGCGTCGTCTCGCTGATCGTCGGCGGCCAGCTCCTGCTCCGCCCCGGCTACGGGATCGGTTAGCCGGGACTTCCGCGGCGTGCCGCATCCCGCCAGGATTCGTCCCACTCCCGGCGCGGCGCCGGGAGCCGGCTCTCGACCGCGCGGGAGGACACCCCGATGAGCACGTACGTCCTGGTCCACGGCTCCTGGCACACCGGCGACCTGTGGGAAGGGGTGGCGGAACCCCTCCGCGCGCAGGGCCGCACCGTCCACACGCCGACGGTCGCCGGGCACGGCAAGGGTGTCGACAAGGCCGTGAACCACGACGACTGCGTCGCCTCGATCGTCGACCACATCGTCGGGCAGGACCTCTCCGACGTCGTCCTGCTCGGGCACAGCTTCGGCGGCACCGTGATCGCCCGCGTCGCGGAGGAGATCCCCGACCGGCTGCGGCGGCTCATCTTCTGGAACGCCTTCGTGCCCGCGCCGGGCAACTGCCTCGACGACGAGACCCCGCCGCACTACCGCGAGCTGTTCGCCCAGCTGGCCGCGTCGACCGACGACGACACGATCATGCTGCCGTTCCCGATCTGGCGGGAGGCGTTCATCCAGGACGCGCCGCTGGAGCTGGCGCAGTCGACCTACGAGCTGCTCTCCCCCGAGCCGGCCCAGCCCTTCCGCGACAAGCTCGCGCTCACCCGCTTCTACGAGCTCCAGATCCCGCGCTCGTACATCAACGCGACCGAGGACATCGCCCTGCCGCCCGGCGAGTGGGGGTGGCACCCGCGGATGTCGAGCCGCCTGGGCATGTACCGCCTGGTGCAGCTGCCCGGCAGCCACGAGGTCATGTTCACCAACCCGGGCCTGCTCGCGCAGAAGACCGTCGAGGCCGGACGCGACTGACGCGCCGAGCACTTCTACGCATGCACGACGCGCCCCGGCCAGACATGATCCGGGGCATGGCGCGGCAGGACCGACTCCGGCGGATCTCCCAGTCCCACGACCGTCGGCGTCCGGGGCGGTCGATCCGGCTCTGGCGCAAGCTCGCGATCTGGGTGCTCTACCCGCGCACCGACCGCGGCTTCTGGTACGGGTTCGCGATCGACCTGCTCTGGCCGGTGCTGATGGCCGTCGCGCGCTGGGACTTCCGCGGCGGCGAGCAGGTGCCCACCCGCGGCGGCGCGCTGCTCGCGGTCAACCACCTCTCGCACGTCGACCCGATCGTCCTCGTGTCCTACGTGCTCGCGAACGGCCGCGTGCCCCGCTTCCTCGCGATGAAGGAACTGTGGGGCAAGACGGTGGTCGGCGCGCCCCTGCGCGGGGGCCGGCACATCCCGGTCGACCGCAAGGCCTCCGGGATCGAGGCCTACCGCGCGGCGGTCGAAGCGGTCCAGCGCGGCGAGATCGTCGTCGTCTACCCGGAGGGCGGGTTCGCCGAGCACTCCGACGGCTGGCCCCGCGCCGCGCGCACCGGCGTCGCGCGGATGGCGCTCGAGACCGGCGCGCCGGTGATCCCCGTCGGCCAGTGGGGCTCGAACCACCTGTTGCCGCCCACCGCGACGCGCCCCACGCTCTTCCCCCGGCCCACCCTGCGGGTGCTCGCCGGCCCGCCCGTCGCCCTCGACGACCTCCGCGAGTGCCGCATCGGCCGCAAGGCCCTGCAGGAGGCCACCGACCGGATCATGGGCCGGATCACCGAGCAGCTCGCGGTCCTGCGCGGCGAGGAACCCCCGGCCCGTCCCGACGAGCAGGAGCCCGCGGCGACGGCCGACCTCCAGCCGCCCGCCGTGAGCTAGTGCGTTGACCACGAAGGTTCGCCGGGCTCGCGACACGCCTCGTAGGTGCAACGCTGTGAGGGAGCAAGATCTCATTCTCGGGCCCGACTGCAGGTCGGGACCGGGAGTGGAGCGCGATGGCCG